>CAXYYB010000027.1:0-67908 GCA_964293225.1 uncultured Symbiopectobacterium sp.
AAAGCCTGGAGCCACGAGGCGGCGGCGATTGAGCGCCTCGTGTCGGGCGCGTGCTGCAACGGTTGCAGAAATCCGTGTTGGTTAACGCGCACGAAACATCAACCGTCTTGCAGAAAGTCGCTTCTTTTCCCCAGCGTAACATAGCCTCAGCCCATGTACTCGATTATCGAGAGTCCACCGTTGTAATCGGTGCTGTAAATGATGCCTTGTGCATCCACAAACACATCACAGGACTGAATCACACGCGGGCGGCCCGGTCGGGTGTCCATCATTTTCTCTGGTGCTGCAGGCACCAGTGCGCCGGTTTCCACGGGGCGATAGGGGTTGCTGATATCGTAAGCGCGTACACCTGCGTTCTGGTAGGTGGCGAAAATCAGCGTTGAACTGATAAAGCTGCCCGGCCGGTTCTCGTGCAGGTTATGCGGCCCGAAATGCGCACCCTTGGCCACGTAATCCACTTCATCCGGCTGCGGAAAGGTGGAAATGCTGACCGGATTGCTCGGTTCGCGAATATCGAACAGCCAGATCAGTTTCTCGCCATCTTCCTGATTGTCCAACACCGCCTCATCCAGCACCACCAGCAGATCGCGATCCGGCAACGGCAGCGCGGTGTGGGTACCGCCGCCGAACGGTGGGCTCCAGTTGCGGTGGCTGATGATCTGTGGCTGATGGCGATCGCTCACGTCCAGCAGCGTCAGACCACCGTCACGCCAACTGGCATAAGCAGTATCACCGCTGATAATCGCGTGGTGCAGCGCATAGCGTTTTCCTTCCGGCCAGGTGGGCGTTTCGCCTGCCGCACTGTGCATGCCCGGTAACCACCAGCGCCCGGCTACTTCCGGTTTACGTGGATCGGCAAGATCGATGGTCAGGAAGATATAATCACTAAAACCGTCCAACAGGGCGGAGACGTAGGCCCAACGCCCGCCGACGTACCAAATACGGTGAATACCAATACCGTTCAGCGGCAGGAAGCTGATTTCACGTGGCTGGTCCGGCGTTGAGATATCAAACACGCGCAGTCCGGCGCTCCAGCCCCTGTCTTGTACGTCACTCACCGTATCGGCAACGGAGCGCGTGTAATAGACCTTTTCATCGGCAAAGCGGGTGTCGGCAAACAGATCGCGAGCGTTAATCACCAGCAGCAGATCGTCATGTGCCTGCAAATGCACATTCCAGGTGCCGGGCGGGGCGGGCACGTAGCCCACCGCCCTGGGGTTTTTCACATCGCGCACATCGACGATGGAGAACCCCTGAGACACCATGTGCCCGATATAGGCGTAGCCGCGATGAACCATCACCTGTACGCCGTCTGGCCGACCACCCTGATCGCTATGCCCGATCAAGCGCATATTGCGGCTGTAATCGGGCTGCGGCAGTTCCTGCTTTGCCATCTGTAGTTCCTTATTTTTTCTGTTTGGCTTCCAGCGTAGCGAACCACGGCGCAATGAAATCATCGCTCTGGCCCCAGCCGGGAATTATGTTGCCGAGTGAAGAGACGTTAACCTGTCCCGGTTGGCTTACCAGCAGCGCCTGTGGAATAGTAGCGGCTTTGAAATCATAGGTTGCCGGGGTAGGTTCGCCAGCAATCTTGTTGGCAATCAGACGCACGTTGGTGGCACCGATCAGTTTCGGGTCAACCGCCACGCTGACTTTCCACGGGCTGTTGGCTTCGCGCATCAGTTGCACATCCTGATTGGAGATATCGATGCTGTAGAGTTTGATTTCGGTGCGGCCATTCTCCTTCAGCGCCTTGTAAGCGCCTTGGCTGAAGGCATCCCAGGTACCCCAGATAGCGTCGATCTTACCTTTCGGGTATTTCGCCAGTACTGCCCCCACTTTGTTGGCGGTGTCACCTTGTACGTCGGAAGAGACCGCACCAATCGACTCCAGCTCTTTAATGCCAGGATAGTCTTTCAGGATGTTTTGGTAGGCTGCTTGACGGCGCTCCATCGGCGGGAACCCAGCTACCCACAGTTTGATGATGTTGGCCTGACCGTTGAAATCTTTCACCAGTTGGCCGAAGGAGAGGTCGGTCAGCGACGCGTCATCCTGTTGAGTCACGGTCACGCCGTTAATGGCACCATTAACGGCGGTATCGAAGGTGGAGACTGCAATGCCGCTGTCAACGATGCGCTGAACCAGCGCAGTTGAGTAGGGATCGCGGCCCTGAGACAGGATAATCCCGTCATACTTCTGGCTGATGGCCTGATTCACAAAATCCTGAAAGCGTGCATCATCGCCGTTGCTCAGGAAGGTGTTGACGGTGAACCCCAGTTTCTTTCCTTGCTGGATGGCGCCCGCAATAAACTGGGTGGTGTTATCGTCGGAGCCAAGGTTACGGATGACGGCGATGCGAATCGGCCCGTCGTGTTTGGCGATAGCGTCCGGCACCGGTGCAGGCGTGGCCGCAAACGTGGGGGCGATGGTCAGCAGGCTCAGCGCCAGCAGTGAAAACGTCAATTTTTTCATTATAGTTTCCTGTCTTTCGGGATTAACGGCGTTGAACGTAAGTGATTGCCAGGGCGGCGGCCAGCACCAGCCCTTTGATAATGTCCATGGCGTAATAGGGAACGGAAAGCATCACCAGCCCGTTCTGCAATACGCCGAGGATCACCGCGCCGACCAGCGTACCCAGTGCGTTGGGTTTGCCGGAGCCAGCGAGTGAAAAACCGATCCAGGCTGCTGCCACGGCATCCATCAGGTAACCGCCACCGGCGTTGACCTGCGATGAGCCGATGCGCGATGCCAGCAGTATGCCGCCCAATCCTGCCAGCAATGAGGCGAGAATATAGGCTGCCACGCGGTAACGGGTGGTGCGGATGCCGGAGAGTCGCGCGGCTTCGGCGTTGCCGCCGATGGCATACATGCGGCGACCGTGTTTGGTCAATGACAGGCCCAACTGTGCCACCACGGTGACAGCCAGCATGATAATCACGATGGTCGGCACCTGACCGAGCAGTGAGAAAGCGTCAGGGATAACGCCCTCAGCCATCTCCCCGCTGGGTAGCACCATATTTTGCGTGATGGAGCCACCGTAGCTGTAGGTCATCGCGACACCTTGAATCACGAACAGGCTGGCAAGTGTTGCTAACATGTCGGGAATTTTCAGCACTACGATGAGAAAAGCATTAAACAGGCCGACCAGCGTACACAGCAGCAGTGTCACCAGAATCGCTTCTGTGGTACCGAATCCGTGCCAGACAAACAGTGAAATCACTAGCGCGTTCGCCAGCGAGGCGGTGGAGCCCACCGACAGATCGAACCCCCCCACCGTGAGTGAGATAGAGACGCCGATGGCGATCACCGTAACGATGGCAATCGAGCGTAGAATATTGATGATATTGTACGGATCGAGAAAGTTGTCGGATGCAATACCAAACAGCGCAATCAGTGCGACAACCGTCAGCAGCATTCCCCACTTGTAGAGAAAATCAAACAGCTGTTGGCGGCCCGACACTGTCGCCTTAAGGGAAAGTGCTTTGCTCACGCAGGGGTTCCTCCGGTGGAGTAAAGTAAAAGGGTCTCTTCGCTGGCTTTACGGCCATCTAGCTCCGCCACAATGCGGCCATCCCACAGCACGCAAATGCGATCGCACAGCCCGACCAACTCGGCGAATTCGCCGGAGGCGTAAATCACGCCTTTGCCTTCGCGAGCCAACTGGTCTATCAAAAGAAAGAGATCGGTTTTGGCTTTCACATCAACACCTTTGGTTGGCTCATCAAAGATCAGCACGTCGGCATCGTTGCGCAGCCATTTGCCAATGGCGACCTTCTGCTGATTGCCGCCTGACAGGCGGCGTAGCGTCTGTGCTGGCCCGGTGGTTCGCACGCCGAGTCGTGAAATGATCTCCTGTGCCCAACGCCATGCGCGCCGGTGATTGAAAAGGCTCCAGCGAGAAAAGCTGTCATCGGCGCTGATGCTCAGGTTCATCGCCACCGATTCATCAATAAAAATGCCTTCTTTACGGCGCTCTTCCGGCACCAGAGCAATACCTGCGGCGACGGCATCCGCCGGTGTGGTCGGCTGCCATGGCTTGCCGCACAGTTCACCGGATCGCACGCGGCTGGCATTGGCACCAAACAGCGCTTTACACAGTTCTGTTTTTCCTGCGCCTGCCAGCCCGGCAATGCCAAGGATTTCGCCTCTGCGCAGTTGCAACGAGATATCGTGCAGTAACGTGTTGTCATGCAGACCCTCAATCGCCAACAGCGCCTTGCCGGTTACCGCCGGACGGCGTGGCGGATAGATATCATTCAACGCATGGCCGAGCATCTTTTCAACGATCGCTTCGCCGCTTAGCCCGTCCATTGGGCTGCTTTCAATCAGGCGACCATCGCGCAATACCGTCATGCGATCGCAAATCGCTTTTAGTTCATGAATACGGTGCGAGATAAACACCACGCCGATACCGCTGTGCTGCAAGCGCCGCACTACGTTGAACAGACGATCGCTTTCATGCTGATCGAGCGGTGCCGTGGGTTCATCAAGGATCAGAAAGCGGCAATGGTGGGAGAGCGCGCGCGCCAAGAGAATCTGCTGTTTTTCGGCCAGTGAGCATTGCTCGATGCGGCGACGCACGTCCAGACTGACGCCCAGTAGCGCCAGCGCGTTGCGCGCACTGTGGCGGATCTGTCGCCAGCGATAGCGATGCCCCGGCTCCGCCAACTGATCGAGCATAATGTTTTCCGCCACACTCAGACCCGGTACTAACGCGACGTCGACTTCCTGTTGTACCAAATGGATGCCAAGTTGCTTGGCCTGACGTGGTGAGCGAATCTCAACGGGTTTTTCGTCGATGACAACGGTTCCCTGATAGTGCTCATGCGCACCCGAAAGCACCGCCATCAGCGTAGATTTTCCTGCACCATTGGCACCGGTCAGCGCGTGTATAGAGCCGCCTTCCAGCGTGAAATCGACCTGTGTCAGCGCAGCGAAGCCGGAAAAGGCAATGGAAATTCCATGCATTTCCAGTTTGTGTGGCGTTGGCCGATGTGTGTGCGTCATGGCGGTCATCCCAGGAAAAAAATCATCTGATCGGCCAGATCTTTCACGGGGTGATAACGCCTGGCAATGAACGAAAACGCATAAGATAAAGCAAAATGTTATTAGCCGTCCAGATGTCCAGACGTAACATGAGGATAATTCATAAAACAGGCGCTTACCAAGCAACATGAAAAAAATGCATCATGGTGCTTTCGATGTTTATAGCCATCCAGAAGTCTGCTTGTGATAAGGTAGTGATTATTCACCGATGACAGTCAACACACAACAGGATGTAGCACCATGACCAGCACGGCAATTCGCGTGGTAACCGGCCCCGCCAACTATTACTCCTACCCCGGCGCATTGCAGGAGCTGGAAAACCTTTATACCCCGGCACAGTTGGAAAGCGCGGTCTGGATTTATGGTGAACGGGCGATTGCGGCAGCTACCCCATTTTTGCCCGCGGCATTCAACGTAGCGGGTGCAAAGCACATTGCTTTTGGCGGCCATTGCAGCGAAAGCGCGGTGGGGCAACTCTGTGCTCAAGCGGGTGACGATCGTCAGGTGGTGATTGGTGTGGGTGGCGGTGCGCTGCTGGATACGGCTAAAGTGGTGGCGCGTCGCCTCGGTGTACCGCTGGTGGCGATTCCCACCATTGCCGCGACCTGTGCCGCCTGGACGCCGCTTTCCGTGTGGTATAACGATGAAGGTCAGGCGCTGCGTTTTGAAATTTTCAACGATGCCAACCATCTGGTGCTGGTGGAGCCCACTATCATTCTGCGCGCGCCGCAGGAATATTTGCTGGCAGGGATCGGCGATACGC
This sequence comes from uncultured Symbiopectobacterium sp., assembly GCA_964293225.1. Classification (GTDB taxonomy): domain Bacteria; phylum Pseudomonadota; class Gammaproteobacteria; order Enterobacterales; family Enterobacteriaceae; genus Symbiopectobacterium. The sequence goes on from CAXYYB010000027.1 coordinate 5,810, forward strand.
TGGCGAAATGGTACGAAGCGGTGGTGTTGAGCCCACAACCGGAAAATCTGCCGCTGACGGTGCGTTTGGGGATTGAGGCGGCGCTCTCTATTCGTAATGTGCTGCTCAACAGCAGCGAACAGGCGCTGGCCGATCAACGGCGTGGCGAACTGACGCAGGTTTTCTTTGATGTGGTCGATGCGATTATCGCTGGCGGTGGTATGGTCGGCGGATTGGGTGAACGCTACACCCGCGTGGCTGCGGCGCATGCGGTGCATAACGGGTTGACTACCTTACCGCAAACCGAGCGTTTCCTGCACGGCACCAAAGTGGCCTATGGCATTCTGGTGCAGAGCGAACTGCTCGGACAGCGCGACGTGACCGAGCAACTGATTGCGGCGTTTGCACGTTTCAACCTGCCCACCAGCCTGAAGGCACTGGATGTGGATATCCATCATCACGGCGATGTGGAGAAAGTCATTGCGCGCACGCTGGCCCCGTTCGAATCGATCCACGCACTGTCTGTGCCGCTGAGTGCGGAAAGCCTGCGTGGTGCTATCGAGCGGGTTGAGGCGTTGTCGGCGTAGGGGCTTTGTGTGGCCTGTTAGGTGACTAACAGGTCGCACGTTACCCTCGCTTAAGTGCTTATAGATGAGCGCTTAACGGATGAGTGGGCAAAAAACATCGATAAATTACAGCGGTAAATAAAAATCAAAGCGGTGGCTTTTGGTAGTCAGCATTGATTGGGCGGCAATGCCCGCCAGCGGCGGGGCGTAGTCGGGGCGTTTTACCACCACGCGCTTTTTCGCTAACGCCCGCGCGGGAGCCAGCAGGGCATCCGCATCGTCATCCGCGCCCACCAGAGATTGGAACACCCGCATCTCTTTCTTCACCAGCGCACTTTTTTGCCGATGAGGAAACATGGGATCGAGGTAAACCACATCTGGTGACGGTGTGATATCGCTCAGGGCGGTGTGGCTTGAGGCGTGAATCAGCGTCAATCTTTCGCGCAGCCACGGGCCTATCTCGGCATCGTCATAGCCACGTCGTAAACCATCGTCGAGCAGTGCGGCAACCACTGGGTTACGTTCTAGCATACGAACATGGCAGCCTAACGAGGCCAGTACAAAGGCGTCACGGCCTAACCCGGCGGTAGCATCCACGACGTCCGGCAGATAATCCTTTTTGATACCGACTGCTTTAGCAACCGCTTCGCCGCGCCCGCCGCCAAAGCGACGGCGGTGGGCCATTGCGCCAGAGACGAAATCGACATAAATAGCGCCGAGTTTCTCTTCATCCTGCTTGCGCAACTCCAGACGCTCTGGCGTGAGCACCAGTGCCAGCATTGCGCTGGGATCGTCCTGCAATCCCCAGCGCGCCGCCAATGCATCAAGGGCGCCGCTATCGGCGCCCTCTTCTGTCAGCAGGCTGATATTCACCCTTTAATACCATAGTGGTGCAGCATGGCATCAAGCTGTGGTTCACGGCCACGGAAGCGTTTGAACAAGTCCATCGGCGCTTCGGAACCGCCGCGCGACAGGATGTTATCCAGGAACGACTGGCCGGTCGTGCGATTGAAAATGCCTTCTTCTTCAAAGCGCGAGTAGGCGTCCGCCGCCAGAACGTCCGCCCACAGGTAGCTGTAGTAACCTGCGGCATAGCTGCCTGCGAAGATGTGACTGAAGGCGTGCGGGAAACGATTCCAGCTTGGGCTGGGCACGACGGCGACCTTGGCTTTGACATCGGCCAGCATCGGCAGAATTTGTGCCCCTTTGGCCGGATCGTATTCTGCATGCAGACGGAAATCGAACAGGCCGAACTCCAGCTGGCGCAGGATAAACAGCGCCGCCTGATAGTTTTTGGCTGCCAGCATCTTGTCCAGCATGGCTTGCGGCAGGGGGGCGCCGGTTTCGTAGTGACCGGAGATAAACGCCAACGCTTCCGGCTCCCAGCACCAGTTTTCCATAAACTGGCTTGGCAGTTCGACGGCATCCCATGGCACACCGTTGGTGCCTGCAACCCCGGCGGTATCGATCTGCGTCAGCATATGGTGCAGCCCATGCCCGAATTCATGGAACAGCGTTATCACTTCATCGTGGGTGAACAGGGCCGGTTTGCCATTAACGGGACGGTTAAAGTTGCACACCAGATAGGCTACCGGCTTTTGCAGTTCACCGTTACTCTTGCGCAGACGTCCTGCGCAGTCATCCATCCAGGCACCGCCACGCTTGTGTTCCCGTGCATAGAGATCGAGATAGAAACTGCCACGCAGCTCGCCGCTTTCATCGAACAGGTCGAAGAAACGCACTTCGGGGTGCCACACGTCAACGTCGTGGCGCTCTTTGGCGGTAATGCCGTAAATGCGCTTCACCACTTCAAACAGCCCTTCAACCACACGTTGTTCTGGGAAATAAGGGCGCAGTTGCTCATCGCTGATGGTGTAGAGGTGCTGCTTTTGCAATTCGCTGTAGTACGTGATGTCCCACGGTTGCAGTTCGCCAGCGCCATGATGTGCTTCGGCGAAGGCGCGCAGCTGTGCCAGTTCCGCTTCCCCTTGTGGGCGAGCGCGCGTTGCCAGATCGTTGAGAAAATCCAGCACCTGCTGCGGGTTTTCTGCCATTTTGGTGGCAAGGGATTTATCCGCGAAGCTTTCAAAGCCCAACAGCTGTGCCAGTTCATGGCGCAGTGCCAGCGCCTCGGCCATCACTTCGCTGTTATCCCATTTACCTGCATTCGGCCCCTGATCGGAGGCGCGGGTTGCATAGGCGCGGTACATTTCTTCACGCAGCGCCTGATTGGCACAGTAGGTCATCACCGGCAGATAGCTGGGAATATCCAGCGTCAGCAGCCAACCTTCCAGCCCTTTCGCCTCGGCTTGTGCGGCGGCGGCGGCCAGTGCGCTTTCCGGCATCCCTTCAAGCTGCGCAACGTCAGTGATGTGCTTATTCCAACCCATGGTGGCGTCGAGCACGTTGTTGCTGTACTGCGCGCCGAGTTCTGACAGGCGCGCGGCAATTTCGCCGTAGCGTTTCTGTTTTTCAGGCGGCAAACCGATACCGGACAGTTCGAAGTCGCGCAGCGCATTATCCACGGCTTTTTTCTCCGCGACGCTCAATGTGGCGTAGTGGGATCCTTCTTTCAGGTCGCGATACGCCTGATACAGCCCGGTGTGTTGTCCAACCCAGGTGCTGTATTCAGAGAGCAGCGGCAAGCATTGCTCATAGGCAGTACGCAGTTCAGGGCTATTTTTCACGGCATTGAGATGGCCGATCGGGGAGAACAGACGGCCCAGACGATCGTCGCTTTCTGCCAGCGGTTGACACAGATTTTCCCAGGTGAACGGTGCGCCCTGCGCGACCACGCGCTCAACCGCACTGCGACAGTCTGCCAGTGCAGACTGAACGGCGGGGACGATGTCATCAACAGTGATGGCGGAAAAGGGAGGCAGGGTAAACGGGGTCAATAATGGATTCGTCATATCACGGTCCTATCGTTATGTGTCAGCCAGCGATAAGGGCAGTCGCACGGGCGGCAGCGCTGGCAAAAAAAGCCAATTATTGATTAACATGAGGCCAGAAAGGGCAAAAATCAATGAACGGGGGAAAATTCCCTAAGCATGTGAAAACCGCGCGCATTGCACTCGTTAGCATGGAGTACTGCGCAGAGGTTTCACGGCGGTGTGACGGGCAGTGTGAAGAGAGCGGTATGATGTTTAACGTGCCATACGTGCTGCTTCACTCCCTCCCGGTGTATCATAACCGGCATAAAAGTAGACCACGGTTTGTGGATTGCCGTATTCACTAAAAAACTCAGCGATACGGTCACGCTCCAGCCCATAGCGCCGTGAGAGCAGACCAGCTTCAAACGCGGCTTTTTGCCGATCGCCCACCGCCTCCGCCAGGTTATACGCATATCCACAGATATAACCGCGTCGATATTCGAGACCGTGGTGCTGAATTTCGCTCAAGGGTTGTGGCGTTTGGGCCTTAAGCCCGTCCATAACGCCGTCGCCAAAGGGGTTTGCCATGATGTTCTCCGCCCACTATCGCTATATATTTAATAATATAGCGATCATTCGGCCCTTTCGGCAAGAGGGATTGCAAGAGGATTGCGTTATGGTTTTCCGGTGATATTTTCTGCGGCAGAACGTTTATACTGTGCGGGACATGATCTTGCCTTCGGGCACCCTGCTTATTTCACCGGAACAAAAACCGTTATGTTGAGTTATCGCCACAGTTTCCATGCCGGCAACCATGCCGACGTACTGAAGCACACCGTTCAGAGCCTGATCATTACTGCGCTCAAAGAAAAAGAAAAACCGTTTCTGTATCTGGATACCCATGCAGGGGCCGGGCGTTATCAGCTTAGCGGTGAACATGCGGAGCGCACCGGGGAATATCTTGAGGGTATTGCCAAACTGTGGCAGCGGGACGATATTCCCGAAGCGCTGGCCCCTTACCTGAATGCGGTGAAAGCCTACAACAGTAATGGCACGCTACGTTTCTACCCCGGTTCACCGCTGATTGCCCGCCAACTGCTGCGCGAGCAGGACAGTATTCACCTGACGGAATTGCACCCGAGCGATTTCCCGCTGTTGCGCGGTGAGTTTCAACGTGACGCGCGGGCGAAAGTGGTGCGTGAAGATGGTTATCAGCAGTTGAAATCCCAACTGCCGCCCGCCTCTCGTCGTGGATTTATCCTGATAGACCCGCCTTACGAGTTGAAAACTGACTATCAGGCAGTGGTCAAAGGGATTCAGGAAGGTTACAAACGTTTTGCCACCGGCGTGTACGCGCTGTGGTATCCGGTGGTATTACGCCAGCAAATCAAGCGTATGCTCAAAGATCTGGAAGCCACCGGTATCCGCAATATACTGCAAATTGAACTGGCAATGCTGCCGGATAGCGATCGCTATGGCATGACGGCGTCAGGCATGATTGTGATCAACCCGCCGTGGAAACTGCACGCGCAAATGCAAACGCTGCTGCCGTGGCTGCACGGTGTGCTCGCACCAAATGGCACCGGGCATACGCTGATTGAGCAAGTGGTGCCGGAATAACCTGAGAGGTTTTACCTGTTGCACCCATCGGCAAAACCGACGTTAACGGTTTTGCCGCAGACCGAGTTCAGGGGTTACACTGCGTTTTATTCTCTTCACTTAACCATGGATCTTCTCATGACAAAGCATTATGACTATCTCGCCATCGGTGGCGGCAGTGGCGGTATTGCGTCCATTAACCGTGCGGCAATGTATGGGCAAAAATGTGCGTTGATTGAAGCAAAGTATCTGGGCGGCACCTGCGTTAATGTTGGCTGCGTACCGAAAAAGGTCATGTGGCACGCGGCGCAGATTGCCGAAGCGATCCATCTGTATGGGCCAGACTATGGTTTTGATACCACTGTTAATGCCTTTAACTGGGATGTCCTGGTGAAGAACCGCAGTGCCTATATCGATCGCATTCATCAGTCCTACAACAATGTGCTGGGCAAAAACAAGGTGGACGTTATCCACGGCTTCGCGCGTTTTATCGATGCGCATACCGTTGAAGTGAATGGCGAAACCATTACTGCCGACCATATTGTGATCGCGACCGGTGGGCGACCGACGCGTCCTTCGATTCCTGGGGCGGAGTACGGTATCGATTCCGACAGTTTTTTTGCGCTTGATGGTTTGCCAAAGCGCACGGCAATTGTCGGTGCGGGCTATATCGCCGTTGAGATCGCCGGCGTTGTGAACGCGCTCGGTTCCGAAACCCATCTGTTTGTGCGCAAGCACGCGCCGTTACGCAGTTTCGATCCGCTGATCTTCACTACGCTGGTGGAAGTAATGAAGGCAGAAGGGCCGATGCTGCATACCGAATCCGCGCCGCAGTCCGTGGAGAAAAACGCGGATGGTAGCCTGACGCTGCATCTGACCAACGGCGAATCCTATACCGTGGATTGCCTGATTTGGGCGATTGGCCGTGAACCAGCAACCGATAACCTCAATATTGAAGCGGCGGGCGTCATCAAAGACGAGCGCGGTTTTATCAAGGTGGATAAATATCAGAACACCAACGTGCCGGGCGTTTATGCGGTGGGCGACAACACGGGTGCCGTCGAACTGACGCCAGTGGCGGTTGCGGCGGGGCGCCGCCTCTCAGAACGGCTGTTTAACAACAAGCCGGAAGAGCATCTGGATTACACCAATATTCCCACCGTGGTGTTCAGCCATCCGCCGATTGGCACGGTCGGGTTGACCGAACCGCAAGCGCGGGAAAAATTCGGTGATGATCAGGTTAAAGTCTACACTTCTTCTTTCACCGCGATGTACACCGCAGTCACCCAGCACCGCCAACCGTGCCGCATGAAACTGGTGTGTGTCGGGCCGGAAGAGAAGATCGTGGGCATACATGGCATCGGTTTTGGCATGGATGAAATGCTGCAAGGCTTTGCCGTGGCGGTGAAAATGGGCGCGACCAAACGCGACTTCGACAATACCGTGGCGATTCACCCGACCGCATCGGAAGAGTTTGTGACGATGCGCTAAGTGCGACAATAAGGCAGTATCTGTAAGGCGATCTATGCTTAAAAAGAAGCTCGATTACGAGCTTCTTTTTTATGGGTGGCATTAAATGGTTTAGATCCTCGGAGCCTCAGTCTTATAAACAAATAGAAATACAGTGACTACGTGAGAAAACTTACCAGGCCTTGTAGAGGTATACGGCTCAAGCAGCGCAGGAGCTTGCTTTATCCCATTACACTTAGCAGTATCATTAATTTCCGCATATTCATTGCAATATCAAAAAAAATCCCTTCGGATGTATCGTGCTTTTATTTTAATTCCTACAGCTATAATAACAACCATGACTAAACTTACTGACTGTCTTTATTATTTTTTCTGATTAAATTGATAAGATGAAATGGTTGTTATGCTGAAATAATTGTATTGTCTCATGGCCTTTTTGAACTACTTTAGTATATTACCTATTTTTATTTAAATTTCATATTTTATTTTCACGCTAGTTTTAATTGAAAAATCAGGAATGATAGTATGATAAAAAAAGTGTCATTAGCTGTACATCATAGAGAGTCCGTTGGAAATTACATTCGTTCACAAGATCAAAAACAGAAAAGTTATAGATATCAAAATAATCTGGTGACAGGGCTTGCAAAGCAGAAAGGACTTCACTCAGAAAATAGACAGAGAAGAAATATATCTATAGCGATGGTGAGATTATTTTCGCTTTTTTCTTCTATTCAAAGCAATAGCACTTACCCATTGATAAAACAGCGTTATTCTTCCGAGAGTTACGTTATCCATCATAACTTACAAGAAATTTCACATCAGCATACTGATATCCATTTTCGGAACGCATGCAGTAAAATAAGCAATGAAGCGGACCAGACGGAGATGTTATCACAAGTAAACGATTTAGATATGGATAAACAACGTGTGTTAATATCGAGTATGAACAGAAAAATGGGGAATGTGATTGAGCAGGTGATTGATGGGTTACATAAGGTTAGTGATTTTATACTTCGCCATGATCCTTTATCATTTCCATCGGTGGGAGCATCACAAATCAGTGAAGAAAATAATGTAACATATAAAGACGATATTGTTTTTTCTAATAACATAGAAGAATCTGATCAAGGATGGTTTTCAAAGAGAAATAACCTAATTGATGTGTTTAATAATGGTTCAATAAAGTCAGAATGGTCTAAAATTAATGAATATTATAATAAATATCAATCAAAATACCCAACCTTATTACAATTAGCTAGTGGGAAATTAAAAAATGAAATTTATTATAAATATAAATTAGACATTGACCCCGATCGAGTTTTTTTTATTAAGTTTAGTAACACCATGTATTATGGCCGTGAAAAAATCCACTTCTCACCTACGTATATAAACAAAACACTTACTGAATGTCTTTTTACTAATTTTGGCGGGAGTATACAAGACAATATGCAAGACATGGATGCAATGTGTGGGATTTATATGTACTTTTCTCCTGAAAAAAAGGAGTATCATGCTTCTGAAGAAGTAAAAATAAAACCAACAGCATTTATTAATTTAGTTTGGAATATTGATTTTTATACTTATGCAAAAAATAAGATAAATGAGAAGTATGAAAATAGTGAAGATCAGTCAAATAAACTTATCGTTGATTTTTTTCTTCATATTTCAATTTGTGACCTTCTTGATGGGGAACAGAAAAGAGACATTTTAAAATGTGTTTTAGGATTGAAGTGTGGTAATTTTTTCATATTTAATCTTTACATAGGTGATTATCAATCCTCGAATGCATTTTTATTTAGAGATAATTTAAGTAAAAATTTTATTGTTTACTTTCCAAATAGCGACTTTAAATTTAAATGGTTTTCTAATGATAAGGAAATGAATTTATGGATTATAAATTCGAGTAAAGATAAATCGAATCGAGAGATGATTGCTTCTCATTTCTCCTTAGAAAATCAACAGGATGGTTTGATTAAAGATGGCGTGAAGTCAATATTGGTTTCATTAAGCCAGGGAAGTAGTAAATATAGAATTATTGCTGAGAATAAAGAGAGTATTTCCCCATGGGATTTTTTTAATTTGTTTGCAGTTAATATGAAAGATAAAGAGTTATCCGATTTGGACTATTTTGTAAAATCTGATGCGGAAGTAAAGAGAGATATGTGGGAGGATATGATTGATGCATCTGCAATTATTCCTAATCCAGTGTCACCTTTTCTATCTCTGGGAATGCATATTGAGCATATAATGGATAGTGATACGTTAGAAGAAAAAAGAATGGAGTGGGATAAAATACGTGATGATATCATTAATATTATTTCTTTCATTATAATAGATAAAGTTTCTGGGAAAATAAATATGGAGGAACATTTTTCAGTCAATACGGAAGAAAAAAATATAAACACAAAGTATCAAAGCGTAGAGAGCAGATATTATATTGATGAAGAAAATAATCATTGTCACCGAGTAGCACGAGGTATTGCAGCAACAAAGTTATGTATGACTATAAACAATATAGATAAAACAGATGATTTTTCTTTATCAAAAACTTCAGCTAATAGAAATTATTTTACTAATTATAAATTACCAAAACTAAATAATCCTCCAGTCTGGTATCAGAAGGAAAATATTTTAAGCAAGGCTATTTCAGCTGAAGGTGTGATTTTTTATGATCCGTCAGAACCCAATAGGATAATAAAATTCTATAGAAAAGAACATAGTGAGATAAAAGCGAATAATAACGCTAAAATATTTAGGAAGCTTTATGAGGGGGAATTTGTTTATGTTATCTCTTTACAAGATGAGTCGGGGCGAACCTTTATGGCGGTAGATATGCCAAAACTCAGTGGAACAACACTAGCAGATATTAGAGATGAAAAAGATATAACTAAGGCCGTGATGGTTGCTAAAGAATTTATAAAGAAAGATCCTGTGGAGGGGTTAATAACAACGCTTCAGAGTTTGAATGTAAATATTAAAGACTTTAATGTTGGTAATATTATATTTGATTCAACGAAGAAAAAATTCATCTTGATAGATTTTGATTACGCTGACATGTCATCGGTTGTGACTGATTCGCTCTATAAAACCATGTACAAATCTCTTTATACAAAGATAAAACAAGACTTCTTAGCGATAGAATGGAAAGTTGATTCAGATAAGAAAAGTTTTTTTATTAAAAAAGCAATTAATAGAATGGACAAAAGATTTACGGCATTAATCATGGATGGAAAAAAAGCAAGACTTTCTCATTTTAAAGAAGCTATAGAAAGATATAATAGAGAAACCAAAATCCCTGTGTCATGGGCACTCAAGCGTTGGATCGATTATAATATGCCAACATCCTATGTGAGCATTAGTAAGTTGTCTTTCCCTGATCAGGTGGGGCTTAGAATGGATCAATTAAACCAACGATATATAAAAATTAGCAATAGATTTTTCAAAGTAGAGGAGCATAATGGTCGATTTTTCTTAAAGGGTAGAAAAGAAGATAAACTATATTTAATATTTAAAAATGAAAAATTTTACCCAGACAATATAATAACACATGGGGGAATGTTGTCGTCCACTCTAGAAGAGGACCGTTTAACCCGTGCTATTAACTCTAATACTGGATTGAAATTAAATAAAAATATAGTATTAAATAAATCCTGGACTCTATCAACGGTGAAGATAAAAAGTTCGAATGTGGTTAACAACGTATCAATTGGTTCACGTGTTGATGTGACGCTCACTTTAATGTATAAAGCAATGTCGAAAAGCTTTATTGATATGCCGAATTTGCAGTGGAATGAAAGTATCAAGTTTAAGAAGAATAACAATAAATGGATTTATGAGGCTAATATGTTTGACCATAACCCACACAGTCGATTTTTCTTTCCTTGGATAAACCGTTATATTGAAGCTTATCATTATATAAAATCCTCTGATAAAAAAAATTTTAATGGAAATGTAAAGGTATATAAAAATGACTTAGGAATGATTTCGCCTAATGAAATAAAACATGCATCATCTGTGAAAGACATGATAAGAAGCGTGCAGGATTATTTGTCAAAGAAGGGCGGGGTAATTGAAATCACACTGACAGACCTTCCTAGACTCATTAGAACATATCACACAAAAAATGCAGAAAGAGTGCTGGGTTTTAATGTGGCTTTTGATGACAGAAGTGTTTTGAAATTTTACCAAGGTATTTCTCTTCCGACAGATAGTGAAGGTACAGCATTTATATCAATGAGTGATGATATAAAACTTGCGTTGGGTACCGCTAATGTCACGCCCCCTCGGCGGGTCACTGAACCGAGAGTAAAACGTGCTCTCTAAGATTGTTTTGCATCATGGCATCCTAAGGGATGGAGGCCATGAATGTCAGTCTATGGGGCGTAATATATGTTCTTACTTGGATGTGTTAACTTCGTGTCGCGCTAACTTGACCTCTTGAGCCAGAATCGCAATGCCTTGTTCGATTTTTTCTGGATCAGGTACATAGTTCATGCGCAAACATTGGTGGGCATGGGGCCAGTCTTCTGCCAAACCGGGGAAGAAATAGTGGCCAGGTACCATCAATACGCCGCGTTTTTTTAACCGTTGGTAGAGCGTTTCCGTTGAAATGGGCAGATCCTTGAACCACAGCCACAGAAAAATTGCCCCTTCCGGTTTATGGATCAGGCAACGTTCTGGTGACAGATAACGGCGGATCATGGCGATGGTTTCCGTAACGCGCTGTTGATAAAACGGACGCACAACGTCTTTGGATAAACGTAGCAAATCGCCGCGCACAATCATTTCGTTAGCTATCGCAGGGCCGATTGAGCCGGGCGACAGGCTAACTATTCCGTTCATGTTGCTGATGGCAGAGATAATCTGCTCATTGGCAATGATGATGCCACATCGCGATCCCGGCAGGCCCAGTTTAGACAAGCTCATGCAGAGAATGGTATTGGTGTTCCACAGTGGCGTGGCGTCGCTAAAAATGATGCCGGGGAAGGGAACGCCATAGGCATTATCGATCACCAACGGTATATCGTGCTGTTGAGCAAGTTGGTCCAGATGGACCAGTTCTTCGTCTGTCAACACATTGCCGGTAGGGTTGGTCGGGCGTGATACGCAAATCATCCCGATGTTATCACCGATGGTTAAATTATCGAAATCGACATGGTATTTGAATTGGCCTTCAGGCAGTAATTCGATCTGAGGGCGCACGGAGACAAACATATCTTCATCCAGTCCGGAATCGGCATAACCGATGTATTCAGGCGCGAGCGGGAACAGCACTTTGCGTGATGCCCCCCCCTCATAACGGCCTGCAAACAGGTTGAACAGGTAAAAGAAGGCGCTTTGGCTACCGTTGGTCAGCGCAATGTTTTGCGGCCCAATATCCCAACCAAACGTTTGCTGGAGTAAGGATGACAGGTTGGTGAGAAGCGTGTCTTTCCCTTGTGGGCCATCGTAATTGCACAGAGCTTCGGTCAAGGTACCGGCACTCAACATCTCCTGGCACAGTTGCTGAAAGTAGGTATCCATCGCCGGGATGTGTGCGGGGTTGCCGCCGCCCAGCATGATGGCACCTGGCGTACGTAACCCATCGTTCAGGTCATCCATCAATTGGGTGATGCCAGCGTGACGGGTGAATTTGTTGCCGAAAAGAGAAAAGTTCATCATGTATCGCTTAAAGGTAATGCCAACGTTAACAAAGAACATAGCGCTTGCCGCCGGTGGCTGCAATGGCAACCCGCTTGCTGACCATCTTTTGTTCCACAATGCGCCAAAGGGCAAAAAATAATGGATAATGCTACCGCGTTGCCGAAAAGTTTCAAATACCGAGACAAAAAATAACAGGTATTAGATCTATATACAAAGGTAAAGTAGACTGCTGGAAATTGAAAATACGCATTCTACTTACTCGTTCATTTAATCTCGTACGGATACACTATCAAGCCTCAGTTCATTAATAAGGACAATAAATGAAGATTGATAACCTCACTTTTATTTTCTTCTTATTATTTATAGGGTTTTTATCTCAAGCCAACGCATTGGAAATGGGATGCCATGATGATAAGGATACTGATTTAACACAAGTAATATCGTGTTATCGTGAAGATTTGGCGGCGATGCCGATGAATTATTATTACGAGGGTGATGATATTCAGGCGGACGTCAGTGTGAAGAAATACCGCATGGTTTCCCAATCCTGGTCACCCGGAGGATTGGTGCAACCCGCACAATGGCAACACAACGTTGATATCTATCTCCCTGCCCACCCTGTTAAATCACAGCATGCGCTGATGGTTGTCAATAACGGCACCAACTACCCGAATGGTATTGTTAAAACCAGCGTGCACAATGAATTCAGCCCAGAGATGCTGGCTTCTATTGCCCGCGCAACCAAAGCAGTTGTTGTCTCTGTAAGCAATATACCGAACCAATATCTTACTTACGATACGGATAATAAACCGTTGAAAGAGGATGATAATGTTGCACGCAGTTGGTCATTATTCATGGATAATCCGGCGCTGAGAACGCGGGCTTCCGTGCATATTCCTATGGCGACGGCGGTGTCACAGGCGATTAGAGTGGCGAAGGAAGAATTAAAAGCACAGGGTATCTCCCGGTTTATTGTGACGGGGGCATCCAAACGAGGCTGGACATCTTGGTTGACCTTTATTTCTGATCCTGATGTCGATGCCGTAGTACCCTTTGTTATCGACTTGCTGGATACACGCACTGCACTGGCGCATATGTATCGCTCTTACGGTGGCAATTGGCCCATCGCATTTTATCCTTATTATCAGCAGGGTATAGACAAAACCATCAATACTCCGGAATTTCAGGCGTTGATGAAAATTGAAGACCCAATGCAATATTTAGCCGCGGGCCAGTCTGCACAATTTAATAAAGCAAAATATATCGTCAATGCCAGCGGTGATGATTTTTATGCACCTGATAATGCGCGCTTTTATTATGATGTATTGCCAGGAGCGAAATCTCTGCGCGTGATTCCCAATACCAGCCATAACGGTATTTTAAAATACGTTGAACGCACGTTAATTACCTTTGTAAATCGGTTTCTGAAAAATAAACCGTTGCCACAACTCACTGCCATACTCAAAGACGATGCGCTGAGCGTCACTTTTTCTGAAAAACCTGTCGTGGTAAAACGCTGGACGGCAAATAACCCTGAGGCACGGGATTTCCGCTATGCCTGTGATGTTCGCTATCAGGGAACCACCGTGACGCTTCCCAGCCACGGGCCGGTAAACCTGGCGTTAAATTCACAGCATGCTGGCTGGCAAGCGACCTTTGTGGAAGCCACGTTCAAGGACGGATTTGTTGCGACCAGCCGGGTTTACGTGACGCCGGATGATGTTTTCCCGACGGCCGCACCGCCGGTCAACGGCAATGTTTGCAAGACACTGCCGGGCCGTGGACTCGGTGAACGAGCGCCTTAAAGGGGAATAAGCGCGCCAACACAACCGGGTTGGCGCGCAATCGGCTATTTAAGCACCTGTGGGTTGACGCAGTTTTCTTTAACGTCGCCAGTGAGTGCGGCGATAAGATTATCAACCGCGCAGGCGGCCATGCCGTAACGCGTTTCGTGAGTGGCGGAACCAATATGCGGCAGCGCAACGACATTGGGTAGCTTCAACAACGGGGAGTCAACCGGCAACGGTTCCTGAACGAACACATCCAGGCCGGCAGCATGGATAGTCCCGTTGCTGAGGGCTTCGACTAATGCGGCCTCATCCACTACTGCGCCTCGACCAATGTTGATTAGAATGGCGCTGGATTTCATTTTCGCCAGTTGTTCATGGCCGATCAGATGACGTGTTTCTTCGGTCAACGGCAGGGTAACGCAGAGAAAATCGGATTCTGCCAGTAAGGTATCCAAATCGCAGTAGCGTGCGTTAAAGCGCGTTTCGGCTTCGGCATGATGGCGTCGCGCGTTGTACAACACTTCCATGCTGAAACCGAAATGGGCACGTTGCGCCACGGCTAAACCAATACGGCCCATACCAAGGATCCCGATCGTTTTATGGTGTACGTCAATCCCGAACCAGTCGCTGCCGATGCCGCTTTTCCATTCGCCAGCTTTGACGCGTTCAGCCACTTCGACCACACGACGGGCGCTTGACAGGATCAATGCGAAAACGGTGTCCGCCACGGTTTCGGTCAATACCGTTGGCGTGTGCATGAGTGGAATGGCCTTTTCAGTTAATGCTTCAACGTCAAAGGTGTCGTAGCCGACGGAAATGGTCGATACCGCACGCAGACGCGGCGTCTGTGCCAGAAAGGCGCGATCGACTTTACCGCCGGAACCGATGATACCTTCAGCCTGCGCCAGAGCAGGGTGTCCCGCAGGGGGCAACCCATCACATTCGGTGACGGTAAAATGTTGTTCCAGGCGTTTGCACAAATCAGTGGGGATACTTTTGTACAAAATCACACTCGGTTTCATCACAACCTCCTAAAGTTAAAGGAAAAAAAGGCCTCACTGCATCATCGCGTAGGCAGGTAGAGACTGCAAGTGCTCATCGAAAGTTAAATGAAATTGAGAAAAAAAAGATGCCTGAGCTGAAAAAAGTTATGATTTCCGCTCCCTCGATACGACATGGATGGAGCGTAATGGGCGTAAATACCTGGCTGGTCGAGCGGTTGCGCGCGCGTATGGCGGAGCCGGACAAACTCCCGCTGTACGTAAAGTTCGCTGATGTGGTGCAACTGGCGGTGCAGCATGGGGAGATTCAGCGCGGAGATTTTCTTCCCAGCGAGCGTGAGTTTGTTCTGGCGCTGGGGATTTCCCGTATCACGGTGCGAAAGGCGCTGGAACTGCTGGCCGAGCAAGAGATTGTGGTGCGCGGTCGCGGTTACGGTACTTATGTTAACCACCAACTTGAGTATCGCCTGAAGCCAGCAATGGGATTCTCCCAGCAGGTGGTGGCAACAGGAAAAACGCCGGGCACGCAGTGGATCAGTAAAACGCGGGTTCCTTGTCGGGCGGAAATTGCGAAGCATTTGCAGCTCTCTGCGGGCTGTGACGTCTACCTTCTCAAACGCGTGCGTGACATTGACGGCGAGCCTGTCTCCATCGAAGAGAACTACGTGCCACTGCACCTGATTGCCGACGTCGAACAGATCGACATTTCACTCTATGCGTATTTCCGTAGCCAGGGCATTGCGCCTGTTCGAACGCGCAACTGGGTATCGGCACAATCGCCGTCGCACGAGTTTATCCAGTGTGTGAATACGTCAGCAACGCTACCGGTTTTGGTGGTGAAATCGCTGGCGTTTGATAGTAATCAGCGTCCGCTTGATTACAGCATCAACTATTGCCGTGCCGATATGTATGTCTTCTATTCAGAGGACTAACACCTGTCCCATTGGACGAACGCCATTATCACATCTGTTGCTGTTTAAACCGCCATACGGCGCTGACGCAGCCGAGCTAACGTAGAACTGTACGCGTCGATGTCCAGCGCGTTGACCTCATCCAACTGCCGTTTGAATTCCGGATCAATGCTTTCGACACCGTGGAGTGCACCACAGATAGCCGTTGCCATGGCACCGATGGTATCGGTATCGCCACCCAGATTGGCGCACAGAATGGCACAACGATTCGGCTCGGTGTGCGCCAACTCGGCCATTGCAATGGCCGCGGGCACGGACTGGATGATCTCCGTGCCGGTGCCAATCAGTTGATAAATCCGCTCTAACGCGGTGTCGTCGTCAGGTGCATTCTGCACAGCTTCCAATGCCAGTTGCAGACGTGCAGACAAGGCCGGGCTGTAGGTGGTTATGTGCTTTTCCTGCGCAGCTTGTGCCACTGCGGGTAATGCAGCCCGAATCTCCGACCAGCTTTTTTCCGCAATAGCCTGAGAGATTGCCCAGGCGATAACGGTAGCGCCAGCCACCGCAATATCTGATTTGTGAGTAGGGCTGGACGCGAGCGCCACTGCATCAATGAAATCGGACAATGGCATGGGCGGCAGCAGGCAGCCTAGCGGAGAAACACGCATCGCCGCACCATTGGTGATGCCGTTATTTTCCAGCGTGCTGATATCGACACCCTGTTTGAGGGCAAAAAGCGCCGTTTTGGAACTGGGGCCGAGAATATTTTTCTCAAAGGCACCAAACTGTAGCGCCCAGGTGAGGATATGGTTACCAATGACTTCAGGCACAACGTCGCCCTCACATTCAATCAGCGCATCGGCAAGTGCCAGCGCCATGGCGGTGTCATCGGTGTATTGGGCCGCCGAGAAATAGCAGGCAGCGATGTTATCCGCAGGTCCTGGTAGAAAGCGATCAATCCACCCAAAATGCGCTTTGATGCGTGCTCGCGGCCACAGCTCCGATGGCATTCCCATCGCATCCCCTAGCATTTGCCCATATAACGCCCCGGCGATATGACTCTCTAATGTTGATGGCATAAGCTGTACTCTGATTGTTGTTATAGGTAACGCGGGTGATGCATTGGTGGCACTAATCTAATACCAATATAATACCATTGGCCGTTTCTTTGAACAAAAATCCTACGAACAGGATACCATTCGTGCGGTTGATCGGCATGGGGTGGGGGCAATAAGGGGGGCGAGGCGTCAGGCTGTTTTTTCCCATTGCATAATCTGCGCGGGGGCATTGGTTTCCGCGGGGAACGTGCGTTTTACCGCAGAGAAACCCAGCTTCTGGTAAAAGGCGCAGGCGCGTAGGTTTTGTTCATACACTTCCAGACTCAACACAGGGAAGCGTTGCTGCACATGGGTCATCAGCGCGACACCCACGCCTTTGCCATGCCAGCGATGATGGACAAACAGTGCGCCGACAAAACGTTGTTCCATCACGCTGATGAAACCAACGATCGTGCCTTCAACCTCATAAATCCAGGTCTCTGCGTTCGGGATATACTGCTCGCGCACCAGCGGTTCGCTTTCCTGCCAATAGGTCGGTTTTATGAATGGGTGCGAGCGGGTTGTGCTTTCCAACCACAAGGGGAGGAGGAGGGCCAGATCCTCTGGCCGGTAGTCCCTAATCACGCGTAGCCTCTTGATAGCAGGAGCAGTCGGTGGTGTGGTCGTTGACCAAACCCGCGGCTTGCATAAAGGCGTAGCAGATGGTGGAGCCGATAAACTTGAAGCCGCGTTTTTTCAGCGCTTTTGACATGGCATCGGAAACGGCCGTTTTAGCGGGCACATCGGACAGCGTGCTGGGGCTATTGACCAACGGCGTGTGGTTAACGAAAGACCAGATAAAATCGGAAAAAGACTCGCCCTGCGCTTCCATATCACACCAGACGCGTGCGTTGGTGATGATGGCTTCAATCTTGCCGCGATGACGGATAATGCCACTGTCTTGTAACAAGCGCTCGACGTCTTCCTGTGTCATGCTTGCCACTCGTTTCGGGTCAAACTGATGAAAGCTTGACCGGTAGTTTTCCCGCTTTTTCAATACCGTTATCCATGACAAACCGGCCTGCTGTCCTTCAAGGCACAGCAGTTCGAACAGTTTGACGCTCTCTTTGCACGGTTTGCCCCATTCCGTATCGTGATAATCGAGGTAAAGCGGGTCTTGGGTGACCCATGCGCATCGGTTCATGGTCGCGTTCCTGTGGCGTGTGGCGCTTCTGTAATAAGCAGAGGCTATTGCAGTTTCGTCAAGTTGTCATTTCATCATGATGTTGCTAAACATAAGCGCGTTTCAATCACGATCATGGCAAAATTAAGCTGTATATGCAACCAGTTGTTTGTGTGCGTGCTCACAAGAAATCAATAAGATCGGCGCGTGAAAGGCATTGCACAGGTTATACACTATTACACATTGCAAGCGGGGAAGGGGAAGCATATGGCTATTGAGTGGATCTTCGCCTATCTGGCATTGGGCGGCGTTATCGGATTCGTGGCGGGGCTATTGGGGATTGGCGGCGGCGGTATCATGGTGCCGATTTTAACGGCACTGTTTGCTGCACAGGGTGTACAAGGTGAGCATCTGGTGCATCTGGCGCTGGGCACCTCAATGGCGGCGATTGTCATTACCGCGATCTCCAGCTTGCGCACCCATCACCAGCATCAGGCGGTACTATGGCCCGTGGTGCTGCGTATTACACCTGCTATCCTTATTGGCACCTTTGCCGCTACCTGGTTGGCGACGCTGCTGCCTACGCGGGCGTTGGCGATCTTCTTTTCCTGCTTTATGGCCTATGTTTCATTGCAGATGGTGCTCAACATCAAACCGAAAGCGCAGCGCCAACTGCCGGGAGTAGCGGGGGTATCGCTGGCGGGGCTGATTATCGGTGGTATTTCCGCGCTGGTGGCGATTGGCGGAGGATCGCTCACCGTGCCGTTTCTGACCTGGTGTAATGTGCGCATTCAGCAGGCGATCGGCACATCGGCGGCGGTGGGGCTACCTATCGCGCTGGCAGGGACGCTGGGTTACATGATTAATGGCTGGTCGACGGCGGGGATGCCTGCCTACACGTTGGGCTATGTCTCCGTGCCTGCCGTGCTGCTGATTTCGGCGGTGAGCTTCTTTACCGCGCCGTTTGGTGCACGTTTGGCGCATCGCTTGCCAGTGGCGACCCTGAAAAAGATCTTTGCTGCATTGCTGCTGGTGCTGAGCCTGAAAATGCTGCAAACGGTGTTCTCCGCCTGAGCCGATGGGCGCGGCCCGTCATGGACCGCGCCGTCTGAAACTGACCTCAACATCAATAAAGTGCCGCTGAAGTGAAGTTGTTGCAGCATTCTGGCTGTATATCTTGCACTCAGAGGGTATACTGGCGCATTCCATATAAATCCACATGTATCGCGTGAATCTGACATGCAAAAGTTTGATACCAAGACCTTCCAGGGCCTGATCCTGACGTTGCAGGATTACTGGGCTCGCCAAGGCTGCACCATTGTCCAACCTTTGGATATGGAAGTCGGCGCTGGCACCTCTCATCCGATGACCTGTCTGCGCGCGCTGGGGCCAGAGCCTATTGCCGCTGCCTATGTACAGCCGTCGCGTCGTCCTACTGACGGCCGCTATGGGGAAAACCCGAACCGCCTGCAACACTATTATCAGTTTCAGGTCATCATCAAGCCGTCACCGGACAACATTCAGGAACTGTATCTCGGTTCGTTGAAAGCGCTGGGGCTGGACCCAACCATCCACGATATTCGTTTCGTGGAAGATAACTGGGAGAACCCGACGCTGGGCGCCTGGGGGCTGGGCTGGGAAGTGTGGTTGAACGGTATGGAAGTCACGCAGTTTACCTACTTCCAGCAGGTGGGCGGTCTTGAGTGCAAGCCGGTCACTGGCGAGATCACTTACGGTCTGGAGCGTCTGGCCATGTACATTCAGGGCGTAGACAGCGTCTATGACCTGGTGTGGAGCGATGGCCCGCTGGGTAAAACCACCTACGGTGACGTGTTCCACCAAAACGAAGTGGAACAATCCACCTATAACTTCGAATACGCCGACGTCGATTTCCTGTTTACCTGCTTTGAGCAGTACGAGAAAGAAGCGCAACAGCTGCTGGCGCTGGAAAAACCGCTGCCGCTGCCTGCCTACGAGCGCATTCTGAAAGCGGCGCACAGCTTTAACCTGCTGGACGCGCGTAAAGCCATTTCCGTTACTGAACGTCAGCGCTACATCCTGCGCATTCGCACGCTGACCAAAGCGGTGGCCGAAGCCTACTACGCTTCCCGTGAAGCGCTGGGCTTCCCGATGTGTAACAAGAAAGAGAGCTAACAGCGATGACTGACAAGACTTTTCTGGTGGAAATCGGCACGGAAGAGCTGCCGCCAAAGGCGCTGCGTTCTCTGGCGGAGTCCTTTGCCGCCAACTTCACCAGTGAATTGGATAATGCCGGACTGACACACGGCGACGTGAGCTGGTTTGCCGCGCCGCGTCGTTTGGCGCTGAAAGTGGCGCAACTGAGCGCTGCACAGCCGGATCGTGAAGTCGAAAAACGTGGCCCGGCCATTGCTCAGGCGTATGACGCTGAGGGCAAACCGACCAAAGCGGCCGAAGGCTGGGCGCGCGGCTGCGGTATCACTGTCGATCAGGCAGAACGTTTGACGACGGACAAAGGCGAGTGGCTGCTGTATCGCGCGCTGGTAAAAGGCGGCAGCGCGCAGGCGTTGCTGGCGGATATGGTCGCTAACGCGCTGGCGAAACTGCCGATCCCGAAACTGATGCACTGGGGTGATAAAGAGACGCAGTTCGTGCGTCCGGTGCATACGGTAACGATGCTGCTGGGTGATGAGCTGATCCCCGGTCAGGTGCTGGGTATTGAATCCGCTCGCACCGTGCGCGGCCATCGCTTTATGGGTGAACCCGAATTCACCATCGATAACGCAGACCAATACCCCAGCATCCTGCTGGAGCGCGGCAAGGTTATCGCCGATTATGACGCGCGTAAGGCATTGATCAAAGCCGATGCGCAAGCGGCGGCGCGTCAGATCGGTGGTAATGCCGACCTGAGCGAAAGCCTGCTGGAAGAAGTGACCTCGCTGGTGGAATGGCCGGTGGTGCTGACCGCGCGCTTCGAAGAGAAATTCCTGGCCGTGCCTGCTGAAGCGCTGGTTTACACCATGAAGGGCGACCAGAAGTATTTCCCGGTGTATGACAACGCCGGAAAGCTGCTGCCGAATTTCATCTTTGTTGCCAACATTGAATCCAAAGATCCGCAGCAGATTATTTCGGGTAACGAGAAAGTGGTGCGCCCGCGTCTGGCGGATGCCGAGTTCTTCTTCAACACCGACCGCAAAAAACGTCTGGAAGACCATCTGCCGCGTCTGCAAACCGTGCTGTTCCAACAGCAGTTGGGTACGCTGCGTGACAAAACCGATCGCATCCAGGCCTTGGCGGGTTGGGTGGCTGAGAAGATTGGCGCCGATGTTGAACACGCAAAACGCGCCGGTTTGCTCTCCAAGTGTGACCTGATGACCAACATGGTGTTCGAATTTACCGACACCCAAGGCGTAATGGGGATGCACTACGCGCGTCACGACGGCGAAGCCGAAGACGTTGCCGTTGCTCTGAACGAACAGTATCAGCCGCGTTTTGCCGGGGATGCACTGCCTGCGTCTGGCGTGGCCTGCGCGTTGGCGATCGCTGACAAGATGGACTCGCTGGCGGGCATTTTCGGTATCGGTCAACACCCGAAAGGGGATAAAGACCCGTTCGCGTTGCGCCGTGCTGCACTGGGTGTGCTGCGCATTATCGTTGAGAAACAGCTGCCGCTCGATCTGCAAACGCTGACGGAAGAAGCGGTACGCCTGTATGGCGACAAGCTGACCAACGCTAACGTGGTCGATGACGTGATCGAATTCATGCTGGGCCGTTTCCGCGCCTGGTATCAGGAAGAAGGTCATAGCGTGGACACCATTCAGGCGGTATTGGCCCGTCGCCCGACTCGCCCGGCAGATTTTGATGCCCGCGTGAAAGCGGTAAGTCACTTCCGTTCGCTGGAGGCTGCCACTGCGCTGGCGGCGGCCAACAAGCGCGTGTCTAACATTCTGGCGAAAGCCACCGATACGCTGAACGCCAACGTTGATGCTGCTCTGCTCAAAGAGAAAGAGGAAGTTCAGTTGGCTACCTACGTTATCGCGTTGGAAAGCAAACTGGCACCGTGGTTTGCTGAAGGTCGCTATCAGGACGCGTTGGCGGAGCTGGCCGAACTGCGTGAACCGGTTGATAACTTCTTCGATAAGGTGATGGTTAACGCGGAAGACGAAAACGTGCGCCTGAACCGTCTGACGCTGCTTAACCAACTGCGTAACCTGTTCCTGAAAGTGGCAGATATTTCTGTATTGCAGTAAGCGCTTTTAGGCCCGTGGTTTTGGTTCCCCTCCGTACAAGCGGAGGGGAACAGACACTATCTTGGCAACAGACCCTCTCTGCTGTTCATCCCAATACTTTCCACACCGTTCTCCGTTCGTATCCAACGCGGGGCTTTGAGTTCAGCGGAAAAAAGCCAGACCAGTTCCGTCAGTAACCCCATCAACGTCTGTTCGGCTTCCTGCGATAGTGCTCGACCCGTCACCAACTGTGCCAACGTGATGCAGTAATCGCAGAGTAATTCTGTACCCGGCTCAAAATAAGAACGTGTGGCAGGGACACTATCGACGGTGAGACTTTCGATTAAATGCGGTGGAACCGGTGCATTCAGCGTGGATTTTAGCAACGCAAGACAAGCCGTAAGCCGTCCACATAGCGCCAACGTTATCGCGGGATCGTCACTTTCTATCAACGTATCAGCGAAGCGCTCACAGTGATCGGCTAAAACGGTAAAATCCGTGGTGGCGCTAAACGGCGTATTGAGTAACGAGTAAGTCTGGGTTGGGGTTGTAGCCATAAGGCAGCCTCAGTGAGTAATAAATTATCTTCCACCACTGAAGAGGCTAATCTTGCGGGTGGTGGAACCGGACGGGGTTAGCCTTACCGGCCTCACTGACACCGGCGCGTCTCGCGACGCCCCCGCCCGGCCCACCATTGAGATGTAGCTAAGCGCACGACACAAAAAAAGCGCAGACGCGCTTTGTGTCGTCAGTGAAGTGATTCAGGAGGCTAATCCCGACACCTGATTTTGCAGATGCCAGTAGACGATAGCTTTATCGCTGAGGGAGCGCAAGGGGTTTAGTTTATGCGTGTTAAATTCAAGCAGTAGACCCCCGAGGAATAATTTTAAAAAATTTCTGTACGAAGTTTTGGGAAATTTTCAGAAAGTTAAGACCACTCCACGGAGCAAATAAATGGCTTTAAAGAGGCGATGTATGGCTAAAGAACGTTTATATGACGATGTCATGGTGGATGCTCTCCGAGACGATCCGGCCTTTGCTCAGGCCTATTTGCATCAGGCATTTCTTGATATGGATGAAGATGGCGGTCAGGAAGCCTTTTTACTTGCGCTGCGCCATGTGGTTGAAGCCAGAGGAGGAATGGCTATGGTTGCTCAGAAAGCCGGTGTCTCACGTGAATCGTTATACCGCACTCTCTCTGCGACAGGCAATCCAACGTTGAAGACTCTCCGCCGTGTCGTTCATGCCACGGGTTTTCAGTTCTCAGTACTTGCCAGTGCCTAAGCGAAGCGCCTGACTTAATCAGGCGCTGTATATATTCTACGTAACGCGCTATCTATCTTCCTTCTCAAACGCCGTTTGCAGTGCCAGCACCAGCGTATCGCAACCAGCTTTATCGATGGTTAACGGTGGTGCCAACACCAGTTTCGGCCCGACCGGGCGCACCACCGCACCGGCATCGCGTGCCGCTTCTGCAATGCGAAATGCCAGGCCGTTATCCGGCGCTAATGCGCGCTTGCTCGCTTTGTCCTCCACCAGATCCAGCGCCAGCATCAGCCCTTTACCCCGCACGTTGCCCACGGAGTGGAAACGTGACTCAAACGGCAGCAACTGACCTAACAAATATTCTCCCTGATGAGCGGCATTGGCGGGCAGATTCTCTCGCTCAACAATATCCAACACCGCCAGCCCGGCGGCGCAAGCCAGCGGGTGGCCGCCGTAGGTAAAGCCGGTCATCAGTAACCCACGTGCATCGCGGTTGTCCAGATAGGCTGCTTCGATACGCTGATTCAGCACGGTCGCCGACAGCGGTACATAGCCAGCGGTGAGGGCTTTGGCAAATACCATGATGTCTGGTTTTACGCCCCAACCACGTGAGCCAAACATCGCCCCGCTGCGGCCAAAGCCGGTGACCACCTCATCGGCGATCAGCAGTACGCCGTATTTATCACAGATCTCGCGCACCAGCGGCCAGAAGTTAGCGGGTGGCACAATCACGCCGCCTGCGCCCTGCACCGGCTCGGCGATAAAGGCGGCGACGGTATCCGGGCCGTAATACAGCATTTCACGTTCTAACTGCTCAGCCACCAGCTTGCCTAACGTATCGGGATCGTCACAGTTCCACGGGTTGCGATACAGCCAGGGCGATTCGATCTGCGTGCAGCCTTCCAGCATTGGACCATAGTTAAGACGATAAATCGGCAGGCCAGACACCGAAGTGCCCCCCATGTGTACGCCGTGATAGGCATTCTTTAGCGAGATAAAACGCGTGCGCTGCGGTTTGCCTTGCAAGATCCAATACTGGCGCGCCACCTTGAGGGCGGTTTCCACACCGTCTGAGCCGCCCATGCCGTACAGCACCCGCCGCATATCTTCTTGCTGTGTCATTTGGATAAGGCGATTAGACAGCGCTTCTGCCATCGGGTGGCTGACGCCGTCAAACAGTTGGTAGTAAGCCAGTTCATCCATCTGTTTGGCGATAGCGGCTTTGACTTCCGGGCGATTGTGGCCGACGTTGACGCACCACAGCCCGGCGAAGCCATCGAGCATTTTGCGCCCTTTATCATCCCAGATGTAAAGCCCGCCGCCTTTTACGATGCGTAGCGGTTCGCGTTCCGCCCAGTCATTCGGGTGTGCCATCGGGTGCCAAAAACGGTAATCGGTGTGGTTATAGGGTTTTGTCATTAGGTGTGCCCCATGAAATCAGATGACGGTGAGCCGTTGCCGCCGGAGCGGCAACGGACGAATCAGCGTGGTGTTAAAGGGTTTCGACCATCTGGCCGATGCGTGAATAGCGCTCGGGGCTCAATCGCCGCAGGAAGTGCGCACTCATGAACCCGGCACATGCCACCATCAGCACCAGATAGGGCAGCGATGACACCACCGGTGAAGAGGAGCCGCTCAGTACGTCGAGGTTATTGACCACTAACGCCAGCGTTGCCAGCATGCCGAGGGCAGAGAGGGCTGGTGCGATAAGGCGGCTCCAGCGTGATACCGGCAGTGAAGGGTTACGCTGGAAGTAGGCGAGAACGGCGAGCGAGACGCTGAATTGCAGCACCAGAATCGACATGCTGCCCAAGGCGGAAGCCCAGGAGAAAACGTTCGCCATCGGGTCTAACTGTGCCAAGGCGAACAGCGCGGTGGCGCACAGCATAAACGCGCCTTGCACCAGACTGGCGATATAGGGTGTCTGGTGCGTGTGGTGGGTTTTTGCCATTTTCGACCACAACAAACCGTCACGGCTAATGGCAAACAGGTAGCGAGACAGCGTGTTATGGAACGCCTGCGTTGCCGCAAACAGGCTGGTGATCAGCAAGACTGACATCACCTGTATCGCCCACGGACCAAGTACCTGTTCGGTGACGGTAAACACAAACATCCCAGGATCTTTGGCGGCGAGTTCAGCAACGTGAGCCGCACCCGCATATTGCACAAATGCCCAGCCGGAGAGGGCGAAAAAGCTGGTGATTAACACCACGGCGAGCAGCGTGGCGCGTGGGATTATCTTGGCCGGTTGCCGACACTCTTCCGAGTAGATAGCGGTCGCTTCAAAGCCGACGAAAGAGCAAATGGCGAAGATCATCGCAATGCCCACATCGCCATGAAATACGGTAGAAGGGGTAAACGCGCTGATATCAAAAGCAATAGGCTGGGTAACAATGGCGGCGTCAACCAGCAGCACAATACCCACTTCCATCAGCATCAACACGCCAAGCACTTTGCCGCCCAGTTCCACCTTGGCAATGCCGAGTGCCACGACCGCTGCTTGCATCAGCAGTGAGAACAGCCACCAGGGTACGGCAATGCCGGTGTGCATCTGCACGAACTGCGCGAAGAAAAAGCCAAACATGGCGGTTACCGCAAGCTGAATGGCGGTGTAGGCCAATAGGGCGATGCCGAGCCCGGCGATGCCGCTGTGGGTGCCCAAGCCTTGTGCAATATAGGCGTAGAAAGCGCCCGCGTTTACCACATAACGGCTCATGGCGATAAAACCAAAGCTGAAAATAAGCAGCAATGCACCCGCCAGAACATAAACACCGGGCACACCCGCGCCGTTGCCTGCCATAAAGGCGACGGGCAAGCCTCCGACGACGCCGGTTAAGGGCGATGCGGCGGCAATAACAAAAAAGATGATCGACCAAAGGCCAAGGCTGCCTTTTTGGAGTTGATTCCCCTGCGGCAATGCCGTCTGGGGCAGCGCGTGCGCTGATGAAGAGTGCTGTGCCATGTTCCGTTCCCCTGCGTGATGGTTCATGGTCAGTCTATGAAGGGCTCTGGCGTGTGCGTTATCGAAATCTGGCAAACCTGAATGTGACGAATAGTCATCACATTCAGATCAAATGATGGACCGCTCGCCGCGTGTGAGAAGGCAATTCACCAAACAGGCGTTTGTAGTCGGCGGTAAACTGTGACAGATGCCAGAAGCCCCACTTGGAGGCGATTTCGCTGATCTGCGCGTACTCCCCTTCCATCACCAGCATGCGTTTTACCCCGTTGAGCCGCATGTTTTTCAGGAATACTGCCGGGCTTTGGCCTGTGACCGTTTCAAAACAGTTTTGTAGGGTGCGCCGCGAAGTGTGGGTCAGTTGGCACAGCTCATCCATGGTCAGTGGGAGATCGCGATGAGCGATCAGCGCGTCCTGTGCTTTGGTGACCACACGCTGCGCCTTTTGCAGAGAAGGGCGCACGCTGATGGTCTGCGTGCCGACGGCAGTGAAAAAGGCAAAGGCAAGCTCGCGGATATCGCTGAGAAATTGCAACCGTGCCTGTCGTTGCGCAAATTGCAGCGGGTGCTCCATCACGCTGTGGAGCATGGCCAGGATGTGTTCGCGCAGCCGGTTGGCGAGGCGATCGTGATGAATGGCGTAGACCCGGTGCGGCAGCTCATCGGTGATGTCCGACAACAGCGCCAGAGGAATGCTCAATACCAATAGCGAAGAGGTTTCCGGCGTTTGCAGCATCAGTTCGCCGCCGTCGTAGGACCAGGTAATGTCCTGCGGCGTCAGGCTGTTTCCCATCCAGCGCGCTTCTCCCGACAGCGCATTAAACACCCCGAGACAAAGCGTACCCGTGCGGCCCTGGCCGCGTTGAAACACCGACTGCGACAGTTGCTCTTGGTAGAACTGGACGCCGTCCAGCCAAGCCTCTTTGAGGCTACCTTCAAACCGCCCGTGAGAGATCTGATCATAGCGCAGTGCCCAATCCGTCAGCAGCTGACTGTGTTGCGCCAGTTCCTGAATGCGCGATGCGCAACGAAAACCGTTTTGATCGCCAAGCGGGTTTTCATCGCGAAGATGGAATGCGGGTGTCATCGTCTGTCTTTCCTGCGCCGTGATGGGATATATCCACTGAGCAAGAATCACGCCAGCGCAATAGCAAAAAATGGCAGATTTTATCTCTGCATTTTGGGTGCGTGAGTGATGTTTTTGCTGAATTATGCTGTAAAACAGCGGGAAATAGAGTGATTCCTGCCATAGACGCATTTTGCGCTGTGGCGCTGCACCGTTATGGGTACGTTGCTCAATGTTGCAGCAGGACACTGTTGTCCGACCATCGCATCCCCTGTATCCCGGTGACTTGGCAGAAAAACGAGGGTATCGCGCTGATTCGACTATGCTTAGGGATAAGGCGGAGCAATGTAGCCCGCTTCTACACCGGATAAGACGTGCATAAGGAGTATGGCATGACGATAACAATGGGGTGGCGCTCGCGCTGGCTATTGCCGGTGCTGGCGTTGGGTATGGTGTTCCAACTGGCGGCCTGCGGTGATAGCGAAGCGGATCAGCGCAAAGCGTTTATCACGGTATTGCAAAGTGTGCCATCGCAACCGGGTAGCGTGCCGCCTGCACTGAGTGACGATCAGAAAAAACGGTTAGGCCCTTTTGCCAACGATTACGCCGTCTTAACCACTTTTTCCCAGCAGTTGCGGCAAAGCCTGGCGGTGAGCCTCAAACCGTTATTGGAGCACGTTTCTCAGATTCGTGTGCCACAGGATTATTTGACGCAACGTGACGGCGTGCGTAGCGCTGTCGGCGCGATAAACCTGCTGGGGCAGCAGGTGCAGGCGGCAAAAACCCAGGCAGATTCCGCCCGCCGTAATCTGAATCAGCCGCAAGAGGTGCAAGTGCTGTATGAGCGCGTTTACGCGCAAGTGGTTATCCAACCAGCGGCGGCATTAGGGAACGTGGTGCCGATCGCCGCCACGCTGGCACAGCAGTTGGCGCAGGTGGGTGACTTCCTTGCGGCTCAGGGCAAGCAGGTCACTTTTGTGGGAAATCAGGTGCAGTTTGAAACGGCGCAGCAGGCGGCGCGTTACAACGCGCTGATTACGCCTCTGGCAACACAGCAGCGCGACTTGATGAACGGACTACCGCCGCTTTTACCGTTGTTGAAACCATCGCTATAGGGCAATAACGCGAGGTGGTGATGATATTTAGTGACTTGAGTCACATAACAAGAACAAAATCACGGCGCTGTAATGTGATTAAGGTCACATTGCGCTGCCGTTGATGCGGATGATGATGCGTCGAATTGACCGCATTCGGTGATTTTATGTGAACTAAGTCACTAAAATGTGGCAATGATGTGGGGATTATGTGTGACATTTGTCACATGTGGCCGTGAGGTTGCGGTATCAAACCGACGTGCTAGAGTCCGCACGATCTCTACCGACGGAAGGCAGTCACACCGTCTCACGATAATGACCACACGCGCTTGCGATCGCGCGTTTGAATAGGGGTGTGTTTTTATGCTCACAGCAGATACCAAGGTCAAAGTTCAGAATTTTGGCCGCTTTCTGAGCAACATGGTAATGCCCAATATCGGGGCGTTTATCGCCTGGGGCCTGATTACCATGTTGTTCATTCCAACCGGTTGGTTGCCGAATGCGACACTTGCCAAGCTGGTGGGGCCGATGATCACCTATCTGCTGCCGCTACTTATCGGTTACACCGGTGGCCGTTTGGTGGCGGGCGATCGCGGTGGCGTGGTCGGTGCCATTACCACAATGGGGGTGATTGTCGGTGTTGATATGCCGATGTTCCTCGGCGCGATGATTGTTGGTCCGTTGGGCGGATGGACCATTAAACGTTTTGACCGCATGGTTGATGGCAAGATCAAAAGCGGCTTTGAAATGCTGGTGAACAACTTCTCTGCCGGTATCATTGGCATGTTGTTGGCTATTCTGGCGTTTTTGGCAATTGGCCCGTCGGTGGCGTTTTTATCTAAAGGGCTGGCTGCGGGCGTAGATCTGATGGTGCAGAATAACCTGCTGCCACTCACCTCTATCTTCGTTGAACCTGCAAAAATCCTGTTCCTGAACAACGCCATTAACCACGGTATCTTCTCGCCGCTGGGTATCCAACAGGCGTCGGAAGTGGGCAAATCCATTTTCTTCCTGATTGAAGCCAACCCCGGTCCGGGGATGGGTGTGCTGATGGCGTATATGTTCTTTGGTCGCGGTAATGCCAAAGTGTCCGCACCGGGCGCGGCCATCATCCACTTCCTGGGGGGTATCCACGAAATCTATTTCCCGTATGTGCTGATGAACCCGCGCCTGCTGATTGCGGTGATTCTGGGCGGCATGACTGGGGTGTTCACGCTGACCCTGCTGGGCGGTGGCCTGGCGGCTCCGGCTTCTCCGGGCTCTATTCTGGCCGTGTTGGCAATGACGCCGAAAGGGGCATATTTTGCCAATATCGTAGCGATTGCTGCCGCGTTTGCTGTCTCCTTTGTGCTGTCAGCAATCCTGCTGAAAAGCACCAAGGTAAAAGAGGGTGACGATCTGGATGAAGCCACACGCCGTGTGCAAGAGATGAAAGCGGCTTCCAAAGGTGGTTCAGTGCCTACCGGCATCAGCGGCGACCTGAGCACCGTGCGCAAAATCATCGTGGCTTGTGATGCCGGTATGGGTTCCAGCGCCATGGGCGCGGGCGTATTGCGCAAGAAAGTGCAGGATGCTGGGCTGACACAAATATCTGTCACCAATAGCGCCATCAACAGCTTGCCTGAGGATGTCGATCTGGTGATTACACACCGTGATTTGACCGAACGCGCCCTGCGCCATGCGCCACAAGCGCAGCATATCTCGCTGACCAACTTCCTCGACAGCCAGTTGTACAGCGATTTGGTGAGTCGTCTGGTCGCCGCTCAGCCTGCGGGTGGCAGCGTTGCTACGGCACCGGTTGCTGATCCGCAAGCCGCCACCTTGTTCCAACTGGGCGCGGCTAACGTATTCCTGAACTTGCAGGCGAGCGATAAAGAGCAGGCGATTCGCTTTGCCGGTGAGCAACTGGTGAAAGGTGGCTATGTCGAGCCGGAATATGTGGATGCGATGCTGGCGCGTGAAAAGCTGACCTCGACCTATCTGGGCGAATCCATTGCTGTGCCGCACGGCACCATTGAAGCCAAAGATCGCGTGCTGAAAACCGGCATCGTCTTCTGCCAATATCCGCAGGGGGTGCGCTTCGGTGAGGATGAAGATGACGTTGCAAAATTGGTGATCGGTATCGCAGCGCGTAATAACGAACATATTGCGGTGATCACCCGCCTGACCAATGCGCTGGACGATGACACCGTGATTGCCCGTTTGGCGCAGACCCAGGATGTGCAGGACGTGTTGGACCTGCTCTCCGAGAAAAAGAGTGCCTGACGCATCGGCAGCGCCGCCTTCGGGCGGCCTCTTTTTTTGCCATTGTTTTTAAAGGTTAACGCATGATGAAAGCTTTACATTTTGGTGCCGGAAATATCGGACGCGGGTTTATCGGAAAACTGTTGGCAGATGCCAACATCGAACTCACCTTTGCAGATGTGAACCAGCCGCTGCTGGATGCCATCAACAGCCGTAAGCAGTATCAGGTGAAAGTGGTCGGTGAGCAGACGCAGTTGGAAACGGTCAGCAACGTCAGCGCGGTGCACAGTGCAAGCCCGGAAGCCGTGGCGTTGATTGCCGAGGCCGATGTGGTGACGACGGCGGTAGGGCCACAGATTCTCGAAAAAATCGCGGGTGCCATTGCTCAGGGGTTGGTAAAGCGCCATGCGCAGGGCAATACGCGCCCACTGAATATCATTGCTTGTGAAAATATGGTGCGCGGTACCACACAGTTAAAACAGCACGTGTGGAAGCATCTTCCGGAGAACGAGCAGGCATGGGTCAACGAGCACGTGGGTTTTGTTGATTCGGCGGTAGACCGCATTGTGCCACCGGTGGAGGCGAGCCAGGACGACCCGTTGGCTGTGACGGTAGAAACCTTCAATGAATGGATTGTCGACCAAAACCAATTTGTCGGGCCGCTCCCGCAGATTGCAGGTATGGAATTAACCGACAATCTAATGGCATTCGTTGAACGCAAGCTGTTTACACTCAATACTGGCCATGCCATTACTGCGTATCTTGGGCAGCAGGCTCGCCATCAGACGATCCGCGATGCGATTCTGGATACCGAGGTGCGCGCTGTGGTGCGTGGAGCGATGGAAGAGAGCGGGGCGGTGCTGATTAAGCGTTACGGTTTTGATGCCAAGAAACATGCTGCCTACATCAACAAGATTTTAAGCCGCTTCGAAAATCCTTATTTGCATGACGATGTTGAGCGCGTTGGGCGTCAGCCGCTGCGTAAACTCAGCGCTGGCGATCGCCTGATCAAACCGCTGCTGGGCACACTGGAATACCAATTGCCCAATGACAACCTGATTATCGGTATCGCGGCGGCTATGCATTACCGCAGCGAGCAGGACCCGCAGGCGCAGGAACTGGCGGCGCTGTTGGATAGCCTGGGGCCACAGGCTGCGTTGGCGCAAATTTCTGGTCTGGATGCGCAGAGTAAGGTTGTGGAGCAAGCAGTGAGTGTGTATAACGCCATGCAATAATTTGCGCCGTTAGGCAGGGACGTTATGATGGAAGAAACTCAAGCCTTTGAGAATCGCGTGCTGGAATCCCTCAATGCGGCGAAAACGGTGCGCAGCTTTATGCTGAAAGCGGTTGAGCTGTTGGCGGAAGCCGCGAGTATTCTCATGCTGCAAATCTTCCGTAAAGACGATTATGCGGTGAAATACGCGGTAGAGCCGCTAATGACCAGCAGCGGTCCGTTAGGGGATCTCTCGGTGCGTTTAAAGCTGATTTACGGTCTGGGTATGATCAGCCGTAAAGAGTATGAAGATGCCGAGTTGGTGATGGCGTTAGGGGAAGAGCTATTCCACGACGAAAACGACTATCGCTTTACCGATGATGAGATTCTCGGGCCGATTACCGAGCTGCACTGTGTCACCGGGTTGCCGCATCCTCCCGAACGGCCAATGGGGGGGGAGCCAGCCGATCCCTTGCTGATCCCAATGCAGCAGCAGCGTTATCAGCAAGTGGTGCGTTCCACGCTGGTGCTTTCTCTGACGGCATTAATCTCGCAGATTAGCCTTAAGAAAGCCTTCTAGGTTTTGCGGTTTCGAATGTCGACGGGCGGTGCGTTTTTGATAGCGCACCGCCCGTTTTTTTACGACGCGGAATTTTTACGACGCAGAATGTAACATCAACCTTATTTCAGGTCGGTTGATGCTTACCGCGGGTATTTACCGCTGATAGTTGAGCTGTGCCGGGCGTTCGCCATAGCCAAGGGCGGGAGTCGCCCCGTCTGTGGCTTGTGTAAGGCGAAATACCGATACCGCTTCCGTTAACACCTGCGTTTGCTCTTCCAGTGAGTTAGCGGCGGCGGCGGATTGTTCTACCAACGCGGCGTTCTGCTGCGTGGTGCCATCCATTTCCGCAATCGCCTGGCTGACCTGAGCAATACCACGGCTCTGCTCTTCAGATGCAGTGGCGATTTCGCCCATGATATCGTGTACTTGCGTCACCGATTTCACGATGTTATCCATGGTCTTGCCCGCGTTAGTGACCAGATTGGTGCCCTGACTGATTTGCGTGACGGACTCACTGATAAGCCCTTCGATCTCTTTGGCCGCTTGAGAGCTGCGCTGTGCCAGATTGCGCACTTCGCCAGCAACCACGGCAAAACCACGCCCTTGTTCCCCGGCGCGCGCTGCTTCGACCGCGGCATTCAGCGCCAGAATGTTGGTCTGGAAGGCAATGCTGTTGATAACCGACGTGATTTCAGCAATACGCTTGGAGCTTTGTTCGATATCCACCATGGTTTGCACCACATGACCTACCTGTTCGCCACCCTGCTTGGCGGTTTGCGAAGCATTCACCACCAATTTGTTGGCATGGTTGGCGTTGTCCGCATTTTGCTTCACGGTGGCGGTCAGTTGCTCCATGCTGGCCGCGGTTTGCTCAACGGCTGCCGCTTGCTGTTCGGTGCGAGAAGAGAGATCGGTATTACCGGCGACGATCTCGCTGGCAGCGGTAGATATTTGGCCGACGCCAACGCGGATACCATCAATCATGTGGTGCAGATTGTCGTTCATTTTTGCCATGGCGTTCAACAACTGGCCCAGTTCGTCACGGCGCGAGGTCGACATGTTCATGGTCAGATCCCCGGTGGCAATGCGTTCGGCAATGGTCAGCGTATGGTTGAGCGGCGCGGTGATTTGTCGCGAAATAAACCAGGCGATCAGCAGACCCGCCAGCAGGGTGATCAAGGCTGTCACGGTCAACTGGATTTCTGAGGTGCGCACGTTGTGGTCGGTTTGCTGTAGCTGTGCGTGCAGCAGCTCTGTGATGCGATCGCCCAGCGCTACGGCGATGTCGTTCATCTGTGTGACGCTCTCCATCTCCTTCTGGTAAGCCGGCATGTAAGAGAGCACCTGTTCCTCATAATGGTTCATGGTGCTCAGAACCGGGTCCAGCGTTTCCCGCTGTTCGACAGACAGACTCTGGCTCAGGAAAGTCAATGCTGTCTGCGCTTCATTGATGGCGTCGGTCAGCGTTTCTTCTGCTGCCTTGGTGCGTTCCAGCAGCAAATTGTCCAGATGGAAGCGCACTGTCATCAGTTTGGTTTTGAAATCGGCCAGCAGCAGTTGCTGTGATTGGCTATCGCCCATTGCGCGCAGTTGGTCGTCAAGCTTGCTCATCACCTGATCGGTGCCGTCCAGGCTCCAGCTTTTTCTGACGTTATCTTTGGTAGTAACAGCATCCAGATAGTTTTGACGCTGCTGCTTGTAGCTGTTGATCGTGGTCGTGATGCTATCGAGCGTTTTGCTATCCTGAGTAGACCAGCTTAGCGTCTTGGCCTGGGCGACCAGCGTATTGATGTTGTCGATATGAATACTGTTTTGTTTGATGTCGTTCAGATCGTAATTGGCGCCAAAGCGGGCACGGTAATACTTCGCCTGATTAACTTCGGAATTAATCTGATTACTCAAATTAACTTTTTGAATACTCTCTTGTAACGACTCAATGTAGTTAATTCCCGCGCCGGCAATCAGCGCGGTTAACAGCAATACCAAAAAGAACCCCAGTCCTAATTTCTTACCGACGTTGATATTTTCAAACTTGATAGCCATTCTGTTTTCCACTGTGTGTGAAGCCAAACAATGGCGTCTATCCGGGGAGCGCACAAGCTCTCGCTGTGCGATGAGGTGTCAGACTGAAGGCACGTCAGGAAAGAAAGACAAGCTCCGTGTCAGCGTATGGCTATGTACCGTATTGCACCGTACAAACCGTATTCACCTTCCCATGGTAAAAATCCGGGTGGGATAGACTGCCTACTTCAGACAGCAGGGACTGCCATCTGATGCGGTGTTAATCGCCATAATCCGGATACAAGGCAGCGTGTGCCGCAAAGGAGGCAGCACAAAACACAGCGTGATTTCGGCGAATTAACCTTGGCAGCATAAATGAAAAACGCGTCTTTAAAAAATTTTTTAATCGTTTAAATGTAAGAAAGATGAATCGAGTCAGCGGGTGAAAAGCAAAAAAAACCGAAATAACAAAATGTTATTTCGGTTTTATGCGTTTATGTCGTCAGGACAAATTATTTGGCAGCAGCAAAACGCGCAGCCGCTTCGTCCCAGTTCACCACGTTCCAGAATGCCTTGATGTAGTCCGGGCGACGGTTTTGATATTTCAGGTAGTAAGCGTGTTCCCACACGTCAAGCGCGACGATCGGGTAACCGGACGCGCCAGATACCGCTTCACCCATCAGCGGGCTATCCTGGTTAGCGGTAGAAACCACAGCCAGTTTGCCGTCTTCTTTCAATACCAACCACGCCCAGCCAGAGCCGAAACGGGTAGCAGCAGCTTGCTCAAATTTTTCTTTGAAAGCATCAACGCTGCCGAAATCGCGTTCGATAGCCGCTTTCAGGGCACCGCCCAGCGTGGTGCCGAGTTTCAGGCCTTTCCAGAACAGGCTGTGGTTAGCATGGCCACCGGCGTTGTTACGCAGTACCGCTTTTTTCTCGGCCGGTACGTTATCCAGTTTGGCGATCAGCTCTTCTGCGGAGAGGCTAGCGAATTCCGGCAGACTTTCCAGCGCTGCGTTAGCGTTATTGACGTAAGCCTGGTGGTGCTTGGAGTGATGGATTTCCATCGTTTGTTTGTCGAAATGCGGTTCCAGCGCGTCATAAGCGTAAGGCAGGGATGGCAGTGAATAACTCATATTTATCATCTCCATAGTTGTACTACTAAATAATCGCGAGCGTGCTTGGTCTTGGTTGTGGCGCGCGCGTGATAGTCAGGTACGGCACGCCTCAAGCGGTAGTGGTTAACAAACAGCCGTTTGTTAGCGTCGCGTAATCATGAGGTTCATTATAGTTAATTAAATGATCTTGAAAACGATTATTCGCGTCGCCATCGCACGGTGTTCGCACGTTTACCCCCGGAAAACAAACGGTTATATCATTGTTGCCTAAGCTAAAAACAGATTAATCTATCCGCGCTTGCCTCATACGCTGTCGAGCAGGCGCTGTGGATGGGTATAAACCGTCGCCCGGCCTGGGCGGCAAAAGCCCGCCAGCGTCAGATTGCAGCGTTCAGCCACATCAATGGCGAGCGACGTTGCCGCTGAGACAGCGAACAGGATTTCGACGCCGCACATCGCGGCTTTTTGCACCATCTCATAGCTGGCACGGCTGGAAACCAATACGGCACCCGAGTGCCAGGGGCTTGTCGCGCGCACGCCCAGCAGTTTATCGAGCGCCACGTGGCGGCCAACATCTTCGCAACCGCCCAAAATAGTCCCTTCACGGGAAAGCCAGGCCGCCGCATGGGTAGAACCGGTCAATTGGCCGATGTGCTGCACGTCTTTGAGTTGTTTTAATGCACCGTCCAGGTAGTTTAGCGAGAAGGTTTGCGTAAAGGGCAGCGGTGTGACCGGCTTGCCAATCTCTTCCAACTGTTCGACACCACACACGCCGCAGCCAGTGCGGCCGTTCATGGCGCGGCGGCGCGCTTTCAGCCCGGTAAAGCGGCGGGTGGAGAGTTCTATCTGGACTTCAATACCATTACAGAGCGGCTGCACGTCCATGCCGTAAATCTCTTGTGGTGACGTGATGATGCCTTCCGACAGGGAAAAACCTAACGCAAAGGCTTCCAGGTCTTTTGGCGTAGCCATCATCACCACATGGGAAATGCCGTTGTATACCAGTGCGACGGGCACTTCTTCCGCCAGCCAGTCAGCTTTGGCCTGAGACAGGCTGCCTTGATGGCGTACCGTTCGCTGGCATGCGCCCTCGAGCGCAGGGATCGTTTCTTCCACGTGTTATCCCCATAAGATATTCATTCTGGAGTAGAAAGCCATTATTTCACCCCACCGAGTGTGATGCGAGTTTTATCGTGGCACGCGGTGTGTTGCCTGTGGTTCAGGGCACAAAAAGAGGGACAAAGTGTGCGTTTCCTCGAAGAGTCGCTAAACAGCGCGGCAGGAAAGCCGATTTGTGTATACGCTTGGTAGACCGTCCTTGATGTTAGCAATTTTTTGCATATTGGCTCTGTTTTCATCGCGGCCTGGCCGCGTAACCCTACGGCGAAGAACAGGAGACCGCAATGGCACATCACACCGCTGAAGACCGGGTCGCGCCCGGCACTTATGCTTATCCCCTCAATCTGAAAAAGCGCTATGACAACTTTATTGGTGGTACCTGGGTGCCTCCGGTCAGTGGCGACTATTTCGTTAACCTGACGCCTGTCACCGGGCAACCCCTGTGTGAAGTCGCCAGCTCCGGCATGCGTGATGTCGATCATGCGCTGGATGCCGCCCACAATGCCAAGGCGGAGTGGGGAGCGATGTCGGTACAGGAGCGTGCCTTACTGCTGAACCGGATTGCGGATCGCATGGAAGAGAACCTGGAACTGCTGGCGTATGCGGAAACCTGGGATAACGGGAAACCGATTCGTGAAACCTTAGGGGCTGACGTGCCGCTGGCGATCGACCATTTCCGTTATTTTGCCGCCTGTGCCCGTGCGCAGGAAGGGGCGATCAGCGAGATCGATAAAGATACGGTCGCTTACCACTTTCACGAACCGCTGGGCGTGGTGGGGCAGATTATTCCATGGAATTTCCCCCTGCTGATGGCTTGCTGGAAAATGGCACCGGCGCTGGCGGCAGGCAACTGCATCGTGCTTAAACCGGCGAAATTGACGCCGCTTTCTGTGCTGATGCTGATGGAACTGATTCAGGATTTATTGCCGCCGGGCGTGGTCAACGTGGTGAACGGCTCTGGCAGTGAGATTGGTGAGTATCTGGCGACGTCGCCGCGCATCGCGAAAGTGGCGTTTACCGGCTCCACCGAAGTCGGGCAGCAAATCATGAGCTATGCGGCGCGCAATGTGGTGCCCGTGACGCTGGAATTGGGTGGGAAATCCCCCAATATCTTTTTTGCTGACGTGATGGACAAAGAAGACAGCTATTTCGACAAAGTGTTGGAAGGCTTCACGCTGTTTGCCTTTAATCAGGGGGAAGTCTGTACCTGTCCAAGCCGGGCATTGATTCAGGAATCTATCTACGACCGTTTTATGGAACGGGCAATAAAGCGGGTTGAAGCCATCCGCATTGGCAACCCACTGGACAGCCAGACCATGATGGGGGCGCAGGTATCAGAAGGCCAGTTGAAAACCATCCTTGATTATATTGAGGTAGGCAAGCAGGAAGGCGCACGGATCCTGACCGGCGGGCGGCGTAAAGCGTTGCCGGACGCATTGACGCAGGGCTACTATCTGGAGCCGACCGTGTTGTTCGGAAAAAACAGCATGCGCGTGTTTCAGGAGGAAATTTTTGGCCCGGTGCTCGCGGTTACCACGTTTAAAACCATGGATGATGCGCTGGAGATCGCTAACGATACCCATTATGGATTGGGCGCAGGGGTGTGGAGCCGTAACAGCAACATCGCCTACCGTATGGGGCGCGGTATTCAGGCGGGGCGCGTGTGGACCAACTGCTACCATGCCTATCCAGCACATGCGGCCTTTGGCGGCTATAAACAGTCAGGTATTGGCCGTGAAAATCATAAGATGATGCTGGAGCACTACCAGCAAACCAAGTGCTTGTTGGTGAGTTACTCCGACAAACCGCTCGGGTTGTTCTGAGGGTTTGTTGCTAGCGATCTGGTTGGATTCTATGAGCAAGTGGGATTTGTCTATGCCGGAGAGGGTTATCACCCATGGGGTGAGTCATCGCGCGTTTACTCACTCGCGTTGTGATGTTAGTCGATCGCCATAACGGCATTTCCAGAAACCCTGCCATTGAGGCATACCCGTAGTGGGGCTACCCTTATGTTGTTAAAAACAAAAGGGGAGCCTCATGTCGGACAAGATAGGCTGGGTCGATAATCTACGCGCCGTCGCCTGCCTGATGGTGGTGTTGATTCATAGCACCACCTATTACATTACGGCGGCAGGCATGCCGGGAGAGCGCCATTGGGATGTGGCAAACTTGCTAAATTCCGCGTGCCGGGTGGGGGTTCCGCTGTTCTTTATGATTTCCGGCTACCTGTTTTTTGGCGAGCGGCGGGCGGAAAAAAAGCACCTGCTACGTATTGGCCTCTGCCTGCTGTTTTACAGCGCGGTGGCCTTGGCGTATATGGCGCTGCTGACGCCTATTCATGCAGGCAACGCGCTACGGCTGTTCTGGCAAAAGCCGGTCTTTTATCACCTGTGGTTTTTCTATGCCATTCTGGTTATCTATCTGCTATCGCCGCTCATACGGGTTCCTCCAGTATCAGGACGTTATCTTGCCGTAGTGGTATTGATTCTGGCCGTTGTCGCCAATCCCAATACGCCTGAACTGACGCTAGGGCATACCCCGTTGTTACCGGTCAATGCGTATATTGTGGGCGATACGTTTTACTATCTGCTGTATGCGGTGGTGGGGCGCGCTTTAGGGACGTTAACGCCTGCGCGTTGGGTTACGCTGGGTGCCGTGCCGTTGTTTGTTGCCTGCGTGCTGCTGATTGCGATGGGCACCTCGCAGCAGACGTTAGCCAACGACAACTTTACTCAAACCTTCTACCTCTATGCCAACCCGTTGGTGTTTATTGCTGCGGTGTGCCTGATGATCCTGTGCAAAGCTCCCGCATTAAGCGCACCTTTGCCCGGATTTTCGCTGATCTCCCGCCATTCTCTGGCTATTTATGGCTTCCATGCCCTGATTATTCATTTTATTCGCACTCGCGATCTGGCCCTGAAAGGCTGGCCAATACTGGATATCTTTTACGTTTTTCTCTGCGCGGTAGTGTGCAGCATGCTGCTCTCTCTGTTGGTGCGGCGTTGCGACATCCGGCGTTGGGTCAGTTAATGGGTATCGTTCATCAACGGATGCAACTGCTGGTAGAGCATTCGAAACGTTTCTCGTTGCTGCGTATAGCGGGCGTGCTGTGCGGCATCGGGCTGGTGAACCTGCTCAAGCGGCAGCGCGGGTAACAGATCGGCCAGTGGGATAGCGGGATTCACGGCGCTTTGGGCCAACCGTGCCGCCCCCAGCGCGGGACCAACATCGCCACCGGTGCGGTATTCCAACGTCTGTCCGCTGATATCCGCCAGCATTTGACGCCAGTACGCGCTGCGTGCACCACCACCAATCAAGGTGATACTGGAGGGACGTAGCCCGGTCATGTGCAGCACGTCCATGCCATCGGCAAGCGCGAACCCAACGCCTTCCAGCACGGCACGCGCCAGCTCTGCCCGACCGTGCTGGTGGGTTAACCCCCAAAATGCACCTTTCGCCTGCGGATTATTATGCGGGGTACGCTCGCCTGAAAGGTAGGGAAGGAACCAGACGGGCGGTACGCTGGTGCTGACAGTCGCCTGTGCCGCTTCTTCCAGTAATTGCGGTACGCTTTCGGCATGGGTCAAACGGGCGGCCCAGTCCAGACACGATGCCGCGCTCAACATCACCGACATCAAATGCCAGGTGCCCGGTAGGGCATGGCAGAAGCTGTGTACCGCATGCTGCGGGTTGCTGAGAAAGCCATCGCTGACGGCAAAATAGACGCCGGATGTTCCCAGTGACAGCATGGCTTGCCCTGTTTGCCACAGGCCTACCCCGACGGCACCCGCTGCGTTATCACCACCACCGGCCACCACCGGGACGCTCTTCATGTTCCAGCGCTGTGCCAGCGAGCCAGAAAGGTAACCGGTTATCTGATTGCCTTCAAACAAGTCAGGCATTGCCCTGCGGTCGAGTGAACATGCGGCGAGCAACGCATCACTCCAGTCTCGTTTGCCAACATCCAGCCACATCGTACCGGCGGCATCCGACATGTCGCTGGCAAATTCACCCGTCATACGCCAGCGCAGGTAGTCTTTGGGTAACAGGACCTTATCAATATGTTGAAAGCATGCGGGCTCATGTTCCTGAACCCATTTCAGTTTGGGCGCGGTAAAGCCCGGCATCATCAGGTTACCCGTAATCTGGCGAGAATCCGGCACCTGTTGTTCCAACGTGTTGCATTGGGCGGCACTGCGACCATCGTTCCACAGCATCGCGGGGCGCAATACCCTATGCTGTTTGTCCAGCAAGGTGGCGCCATGCATTTGCCCCGTCAGGCCAATAGCCTTAACGGCATGCAAATCGTGCTGTGTTGCCAGCGCCTGTACCGTGGCATCGGTTGCCGCCCACCACGCCTCGGGAGATTGCTCAGACCAGAGTGGATGGGGGCGGGATACTGTTAACGGTGCGCTTTGTGCGGCAATGACGCTGCCTTCTTCATTCAGCAGAAGGGTCTTTACGCCCGACGTGCCGAGATCGATACCCATATACATAGTGTGGAATCCTTGTGTAGAGACCTGCCTATACCGCTGTACTTCCCGCCGTGCGATTCCCACGGACACGCAGCAATATCCGTGAGAATAGGCGGCTTTTAACCGTTACTGATACAGGTAGTCGTTAATCAAATTCTCTAACATCTCCTGATGCCCGCTTTGATGTTTTGGTGAGAGTTGTTTGGCGTGGACGTGTTTCGCCAATTGCTCAAGGGAGAGTTTACCTTGCAGGATTTGCTGTCCGAGTTCGCCGTTCCAGCCCGCATAGCGTTTGGCAACCCATTGGTTTAGCTTGTCATCTTCCAGCATCCTGGCGGCGACTTTTAGCGA
Source organism: uncultured Symbiopectobacterium sp. (assembly GCA_964293225.1). GTDB lineage: Bacteria > Pseudomonadota > Gammaproteobacteria > Enterobacterales > Enterobacteriaceae > Symbiopectobacterium. Next base: position 47,538 of record CAXYYB010000027.1, read on the forward strand.
CAACGCCAACGTATCCATGGCACCGATATGGGCGTGGAACAGATCGTAACGGTCAGTGCTTTGGCGACGCACTTTGGCGTCAAAATTCAGTCCACCGGTTGTGAAGCCGCCCGTTTTGAGGATCTCGTACATGATCAAAGCATTCTCTTCCACACTGTTCGGGAACTGATCGGTATCCCAGCCTAACTGTGGGTCGCCACGGTTGGCATCGACCGAACCAAAAATCCCCAGTGCGATGGCGGTAGCGATTTCATGGTGGAACGTATGCCCAGCGAGTGTAGCGTGGTTTGCTTCAATATTAACCTTGATCTCTTTTTCTAAACCGAACTGTTTCAGGAAACCGTAAACGGTTGCCACATCATAATCATATTGGTGCTTGGTAGGCTCCTGCGGCTTCGGCTCAATAAGCAGGGTGCCCTGAAAACCGATTTTATGCTTATGTTCTACCACCATTTGCATAAAGCGGCCGATCTGTTCCCGTTCTTGACGCAAATCGGTATTGAGCAAGGTTTCATAGCCTTCTCGCCCGCCCCACAGTACGTAGTTTTCTCCCCCGAGCTTCTGAGTGGCATTCATGGCAGAAAAGACCTGCGTCGCTGCCCAGGCAAAAATTTCCGGATCTGGGTTGGTGGCGGCACCGGCAGCATAGCGAGGGTGTGTAAAGCAGTTGGCGGTTCCCCAGAGCAGTTTTACGCCCGTTTGCTGCTGCTTTTCGGCAAATTTTTCTACAATGGTTTGGAAATTATACAGATAGTCATTCAATGAACTGCCTTCTGGGGCGATATCCACATCGTGGAAGCAGTAATAAGGCACGTTCAGTTTTTGGAAAAACTCAAAGGCAATATCGGCTTTTTGCTTTGCTAATCCCAGGGGGTCCCCTGCCGCTTGCCAAGGGCGCTCAAAGGAGCCGACGCCAAACATATCGGCACCGTTCCAACAGAAGGTGTGCCAGTAGGCGACGGCGAAACGCAGATGCTCTGACATGCGTTTCCCCAAAATTTCCTGATCGGGATTGTAGTGGCGGAATGCGAAGGGATTGGTTGTGCCGCGGCCTTCATAACGAACACGTTCAATTTGTTCAAAATAGGTTGGCATGGAGAACTCCTCAAGAAAATCATTCAGCGGGTAAGCGGTCATTGTTATTCATCTTCGGAGGGGATCGCCGTTTGCTCAATTATGTTATTTCACACTTGTGTTCAGATAATTATTAAGTGTGCAGCTGCTCGCAAAAATAACGGAAAAAAATATTCTGAATGCGCATTCATGAATAATGAGGAAGGTTGATGGTGATAACAATAAAACATGACCGGCTTCATAAAATTACGATTAAACCAAAAAACATAATTGCTTGGTGAAAATCTGTAATTGAAGCTTCGCCAGTTACCAGCAACACTTTTTCTGCTTGGTAGCGTTTCTTTCCTGCACGTTAAACGTTAAAAAAAGAAAGGTACTCATGATGAAAGTTAAACACTTTTTACTGTCAGCCTGTGCCGCACTTGCGTTAATAAGCCATCCTGGATTTGCCAAAGAGGTGAAAATTGGTATGGCAATCGATGACTTGCGATTGGAGCGCTGGCAGAAAGATCGCGATCTTTTTGTTGCCAAGGCGCAAGCGCAGGGGGCAACAGTGTTCGTTCAGTCTTCGAACGGCAATGAGGAAACCCAGATTTCTCAAATAGAAAATATGATAAATCGCGGCGTCGATGTCCTGGTTATTATTCCTTATAATGGTCAGGTGCTTAGTAATGTGATTGCAGAAGCAAAACGTGAAGGTATCAAGGTCTTAGCCTATGACCGCATGATCAATAACGCGGATGTGGATTTTTATATTTCGTTTGATAATGAAAAGGTGGGAGAGCTACAGGCGAAATACCTGATTGACAAAGTGCCACAAGGGAATTATTTCCTGATGGGTGGCTCGCCCGTGGACAATAATGCGAAACTGTTCCGTAAGGGCCAGATGAACATATTAAAACCGTTAATTGATGCTGGGAAAATAAAAGTCGTTGGCGATCAATGGGTCGATGCCTGGTTGCCAGAAAATGCCTTGAAAATTATGGAAAATGCACTAACGGCAAACAATAACAATATTCAGGCAGTCGTCGCCTCCAATGATGCTACGGCGGGCGGTGCGATTCAGGCTCTGGCCGCGCAAGGCTTGGCGGGCAAGGTAGCGATTTCCGGGCAGGATGCGGATTTAGCGGCGATAAAACGCATTATCGCGGGTACACAAACCATGACGGTGTACAAACCGATCACCAAGCTGGCAACGGAAGCCGCAGATATTGCCGTCGCGTTAGGCGCGAGCAAAACCCCCAAATCCAATGCCTCGCTGGAGAATGGGTTGAAAGCGGTGCCGTCGTATCTGTTAGAGCCGGTGCCGGTTGATAAATCCAACATTGAAACCACTGTCATTGCCGATGGGTTCCATAAAGCTGCAGATCTGAAGTGAGTGACTGGCCCCGCGTGTCTTCTGGCTCCGGGGCTTAGGTTAGTTACGTTACCGGGTGTGCGGCGCGTGAACGATGGAGGCGAGAATGCCGTTCTTGTTGGAAATGAAGAACATCACCAAGGTGTTTGGCAGCGTAAAGGCGGTGGATAACGTCAGCCTGGCGTTGGAAGCCGGGCAAGTATTATCGCTGTGCGGTGAGAATGGTTCGGGTAAATCGACGCTGATGAAAGTGCTTTGCGCCATTTATCCCTTTGGCAGCTATGGCGGGGATATCATCTTTGCCGGTGATCCGCTGCACGCCAGCCATATTCGTGATACCGAGCAGAAGGGTATTGCCATCATTCATCAGGAACTGGCGCTGGTCAAAGAGATGAGCGTGTTGGAGAACATCTTTCTGGGTAATGAGTGGACGACACACGGCGTATTGGACAGTGATTCAATGTATTTGCGCTGCCAGACCATGCTGGCGCGCGTCAAGCTTGGGATTGATCCTCATACCCGCGTCGGTGAACTGGGTCTTGGTCAGCAGCAATTGGTGGAGATTGCCAAGGCGCTTAACAAACAGGTGCGGCTGTTGGTATTGGATGAACCTACCGCCTCATTGACTGAGCGAGAGACCGCGATTTTGCTGGATATCATTCGTGATTTGCGCAATCACGGCATCGCCTGTATCTACATTTCCCACAAGCTGAATGAAGTCAAAGCCATTTCGGACGTCATTTGTGTGATTCGCGATGGTAAGCATATTGGTACGCACCCTGCCAGTTCGCTCACTGAAGAGCAGATCATCGCCATGATGGTTGGGCGCGAACTCACCGAGCTTTACCCTTCTGAAGCACATGACATTGGTGGTGAGATCCTGCGTGTCGAACATCTGACGGCGTGGCATCCGGTTAATCGCCATATTCGTCGTGTCAATGATGTTTCCTTCGCGCTGCGTCGGGGGGAAATTCTTGGCGTCGCGGGGCTGGTCGGCTCCGGGCGGACCGAAATGGTGCAATGCCTGTTTGGCGCTTACCGTGGACGCTGGCAGGGCGAGGTTGTGCTCAAGGGGCAGCCTGTGGCGATCAATGATTGCCAGCAGGCGATGGCCCTGGGTATCGCGATGGTGCCGGAAGATCGTAAAAAAGATGGGATTATTCCCGTGATGAGCGTGGCGCAAAATATCACGCTGGCGGCGCTCGATCGTTTTTCCGGGCTATTTTCTTATCTGGATGATGCGCACGAGCAGGATGTGATTCGCCAGTCGATCGCCCATCTTAAAGTGAAAACGGCCAGCCAGGATTTAGCCATTGCCCGCCTGAGCGGCGGGAATCAGCAAAAAGCGGTGTTGGCAAAATGCCTGTTGTTAAACCCCGATATTTTGATCCTCGATGAGCCTACGCGCGGTATTGATATCGGCGCTAAATATGAAATATATAAACTTATTAATCAGTTAGCCAAAGAGGGAATGGCGATTATTGTCATTTCATCTGAGCTGCCCGAGGTGCTGGGACTGAGCGATCGTGTCCTGGTGATGCATGAAGGGCGCATAAAAGCAGATTTGGTTAATCACGATCTGACCCAAGAGCAGGTTATGGAAGCCGCGCTGAGGAGTGAACAACATGTTGAAAACGCCACCGTCTAATGCCTCTGCCGATACCCTGGCACCTAAACAGCCGGCACAAGCGGGCGAGGCCGTACGCTGGTTCAAGCAGGTAAATCTTCAGGTGTTTGTCATGATTGCTGCGATTGTGGCGATTATGCTGTTTTTCACCTTGATGACCGATGGCTCCTATCTCAGCGCGCGTAATGTGTCTAACCTGCTGCGCCAAACGGCCATTACCGGCATTCTGGCGGTAGGAATGGTGTTTGTTATCGTCTCTGCCGAAATTGATCTCTCGGTGGGCTCCATGATGGGGTTACTGGGCGGATTGGCCGCCATCTTTGACGTGTGGTTAGGATGGCCGCTGCCGTTGACCATCGTGGCGACGCTGTTTCTGGGGCTGTTATTGGGGGCCTGGAACGGCTGGTGGGTCGCGTACCGTAAAGTGCCCTCATTCATTGTCACTCTTGCGGGAATGCTGGCTTTTCGCGGCATTCTTATCGGCATTACCAACGGTACCACCGTCTCTCCGACCAGTAGCGCCATGGCACAGATCGGCCAAAGCTATTTGCCAGCGGGTGTGGGATTTACGCTTGGGGTCGCGGGGCTACTGACATTTGTGGCCTGGCAATGGCGTCGGCGGCAAAAGCGGGCCAGTCTGGGGCTCAGCGTAACGCGTCCGGCCAGTGATATCGGGCGTCAGGCGGTGATGGCGGTGCTGGTGCTGGGTGCGATTTACCTGCTGAATGACTATCGTGGCGTGCCAACGCCGGTGTTGATTTTGACACTGCTGATGCTGGGCGGGATTTTTATGGCAACGCGTACGGCGTTTGGGCGTCGCATTTATGCGATTGGCGGCAATATCGAGGCGGCGCGCTTGTCGGGCATCAATGTTGCACGCAGCAAGCTGGCGGTTTTTGCCATTAACGGGCTGATGGTGGCGGTAGCCGGGTTGATTTTAAGTTCGCGTTTGGGGGCGGGCTCACCGTCTGCGGGCAATATTGCCGAGTTGGATGCCATCGCCGCGTGCGTGATTGGCGGCACCAGTTTGGCCGGTGGCGTGGGCAGTGTAGCCGGGGCAGTCATGGGGGCGTTTATCATGGCCTCGTTAGATAATGGCATGAGCATGCTGGATGTTCCGACGTTTTGGCAGTACATCGTCAAAGGTGGCATTTTGCTGTTGGCGGTATGGATGGATACGGCCACCAAGCGCAAGGGCTGAGTGTCTCTGACGACAGGATGTTAGCGGGTTTCAGGAAACTGGCTGCGGCTCGCATTAATCAGCAAAATATTTTTGCTCACCGTGGGGGTATGCTATTGAGAAGGGCATCTCCACGGCTGGGGCAGTGAATATGTTTGATAAACGCTATCGTATTACGCTGTTGTTTAATGCCAATAAAGTCTACGACCGGCAAGTGGTAGAGGGCGTAGGCGAGTACTTGCAGGCCTCTCAATGCGGTTGGGATATTTTTATTGAAGAGGATTTCCGCTGCCGTATTGATAATGTGAAAGACTGGCTGGGCGATGGCGTTATTGCCGATTTTGACGATCGGGAAATTGTTCAGTCGTTGCAGAGCGTCAGTGTGCCATTGGTGGGCGTTGGCGGCTCTTATCACGATCCTGATGACTATCCGCCTGTGCATTACATCGCGACCGATAATCATGCATTGGTGCAATGTGCGTTTATGCATCTGAAAGAGAAAGGGCTTAATCGTTTTGCCTTTTATGGCTTGCCGCCTTCTGGTGGTAAAGGGTGGGCGCAGGAGCGGGAGTACGCTTTTCGTCAACTGGTCGCGTCGGAGCAATATCAGGGCGTGGTGTATCAGGGGATGGAAACGGCACCGGACAACTGGCAATACGCACAAAATCGCCTGGCAGACTGGGTGCAAGCCTTGCCGCCACAAACCGGCATTATTGCCGTTACGGATGCTCGCGCCCGCCATTTGTTGCAGGTGTGCGAATATTTGAACATCGCGGTGCCGGAGAAACTCTGTGTCATCGGTATCGATAATGAAGAGCTGACCCGATATCTGTCTCGGGTGGCGCTCTCTTCTGTTGCGCAAGGTACGCGACAGATGGGATATCGCGCCGCCAAATTGCTGCATCAGTTGTTACACCATCCGGTCGCGCTGCCCCTTCAGCGTATTTTGGTTCCCCCCGTGCGGGTGGTGGGGCGCAGTTCTACCGATTACCGTTCGGTGCACGATCCGGCGGTAATTCAGGCCATGCACTATATTCGTTGCTATGCCTGCAAGGGTATCAAAGTTGAGCAAGTGCTGGATGCCGTTGGCATGTCGCGCTCCAATCTGGAAAAGCGCTTTAAAGATGAAATGGGGCAGACCATTCACGGTGTCATTCACGCAGAAAAACTGGAGCGCGCGCGCAATCTGCTGGTGTCGACCTCTCTGTCGATCAACGAGATCTCGGTAATGTGCGGTTATCCATCGCTGCCCTATTTTTATGCGGTATTCAGGAAAGAGTATGATTTGACGCCGAAAGAATATCGCGATCGCTTCGCAGAGGATGTGAATCGGTGAAATACCCGGCCTCATTCATGATAGCCGGGCTAGCGGTTTTTTAGGCTGGTACGCGCCAGTGATCGTAATAGATATGCTCGATCTGGAAGTTGGTGTCTTCAACATCGCCGGTTAAGCGGCAGGCAATGGTGCCTGCGAAGTCGAAGGCAACACCCAACCCTTTGCCGCTGATCAGGTTGCCATCTTCTACCACGTTCTGATCGACATAGACGCCGTCCGTGACATCCTTCCAGAGATCGCCAGAACAGACATAGCGCCGGCCTTTTAGCAGTTTGTTGCCACCCAGCACGCGCGCTGCCGCAGAACAGATCGGGCAGATCAGCTTTCCGGCGTCGTCATGACGGCGAATAAATTCGGTGACCAGCGGGTTTGCTGCCAGACTCAGCGTGCCTTGCAAGCCGCCTGGGATCACCACGGCATCGAACAATTCGTCCATGCTTCTTTCCAGCAGTGCATCTGCAAACATGCGGATATTGTGGTAGCTGCGCAGCTCCAGCATGTCTTGGCAGGACAGCATTTTCACGCCGATTTTCATACGGTGCAGGATATCTATCACCATAACCGCCTCTGCTTCTTCAAAGCCTGGCGCCAGCAGGACGGCGACTTTCTTAGACATAACATCTCCAGCAAATAGGCAAGGGAAACCATAGTCCGCCGAGAATAACAAAGATTTATCCTTCAAATGAAACATTGTTTTATTATTTGGTTTCCCGTCGCGTAAATCGATTTTAGCCGCTGGATTGGCAGTGAAATGGCGGTATAATTGCCTGCTGAGTTTGTTTCCTCTCTGAGCTGTTCTTCATTGCCTATTCTTTGTGGTAGAAATCCATTGATACCGTTACATTCAAAGGCTGCTTAGCGACATTGACGGTTTTTTGCAGAAATCATCACTCGGCTCTTCCTGTCGCGGCAAAAAGATGTTTAAATTATAACTCATTTATTTTGCATAAATATGCATTTGTTGGATGGCAGACAGTATCGGTGCATGCGCGTGCCGCCACGCACATAACGTTCTGATTTTTTCTCATCAATGCATGGCGTAACATATCGTGGTGTGGCTGTTAAGCTTCTCTCCATAAGTCTATCGAGCAGGGATTTATTTTATGACGACGATTCTCAAGCACCTTCCGGCAGGTCAACGTATTGGCATTGCGTTCTCTGGAGGCCTGGATACCAGTGCAGCATTGCTGTGGATGCGTAAAAAAGGGGCGGTTCCTTATGCTTACACCGCAAACCTGGGACAACCGGATGAGGATGACTATGAAGAGATCCCTCGTCGCGCAATGGAGTACGGCGCAGAAAATGCCCGTCTTATTGACTGCCGCAAGCAACTGGTTGCGGAAGGCATTGCTGCAATTCAGTGTGGTGCTTTCCATAACACCACGGGTGGCCTGACCTACTTTAATACCACCCCGCTGGGCCGTGCGGTAACCGGTACCATGCTGGTCGCGGCCATGAAAGAAGATGGCGTGAATATCTGGGGTGATGGTAGTACTTATAAAGGTAACGATATCGAGCGTTTCTATCGTTATGGTCTGCTGACCAATGCTGAACTGAAAATCTATAAGCCGTGGCTGGATACGGATTTTATCGATGAACTGGGCGGCCGTCAGGAGATGTCCGAGTTTATGGTGCAGTCCGGCTTTAACTACAAAATGTCCGCAGAAAAAGCCTACTCGACCGACTCCAACATGCTGGGCGCAACGCACGAAGCGAAAGATTTGGAATTCCTGAACTCCAGCGTGAAGATCGTGAATCCGATCATGGGCGTTAAGTTCTGGGATGAGAACGTCAAGATTGCGGCAGAAGAAATCACGGTACGTTTTGAACGCGGCTATCCGGTCGCGCTGAACGGCAAAACCTTTGCTGATGATGTGGAACTGATGCTGGAAGCCAACCGCATTGGCGGCCGTCACGGTTTGGGCATGAGCGACCAGATTGAAAACCGCATTATTGAAGCGAAGAGCCGTGGCATTTATGAAGCCCCCGGCATGGCGCTGCTGCACATTGCCTATGAGCGTTTGGTTACCGGTATTCATAACGAAGATACCATTGAGCAATACCATGCACACGGTCGTCAGTTGGGCCGTCTGCTGTATCAGGGCCGTTGGTTCGATCCGCAAGCACTGATGCTGCGTGATGGGCTACAACGCTGGGTGGCCAGCGCCGTTACCGGTGAAGTGACGCTGGAACTGCGTCGTGGCAATGACTATTCCATTCTGAATACGGTGTCGGATAACCTGACCTACAAGCCGGAACGTCTGACGATGGAAAAAGGCGATTCGATGTTCTCACCGGATGACCGTATTGGTCAGTTGACGATGCGTAACCTGGATATCATTGATACCCGTGAAAAACTGTTTAACTACGTCGAAACCGGGTTGCTGTCCTCCTCGGCGACGACGGGCTTGCCACAGATGGAAAGTCTTGAGCAGTTGCAGGACAAGAGCAGCAAATAACGCGCTGCTGTTTGCATTCCTCTTCAAGAGGGCACCTACGGGTGCCCTTTTTCGTTTGCTCTTTTTCGCTACTACACGTTGGTCAGCAAACGACCGCTGTCACATTTCCAGCCTATCCACCCGTGACTGTCATCACACATAAAACGTTGATTATGTGAGTGATTGCACACTTTATCTCAATAAGTCTCCCCTCTGATGCCGAGCGTCGGCTTCCCATGTGTTTTACCCATGGGGAAATGCTTATGCTCATTTCACGGTCAAGACGCGGCGATGTCGTATTCCAGACTGGCTGCTAAATGAAGCAGGCATTGCGGGTCGAGCAGTAGGTGAAAGGTATAAGGATGCTGTGCGCCCGCCGAGGAAAACCATGTTTCCAACTCGGTGATGAAGTGGCGCAGCGTATGTAACGCTTGCTGCAGTTGTTCGTGTTGCGTGGGGGCAGTGCCGTATTTGTGGATCCACAAGCGGAGCGCAAAGGCATGAGTAATGTGACTGTAGGCACGGGTATACCAGAAGGCGCGTTCCCAGCTAGCGGTGAGCGTGTGTTTAAAGGCATCAGTGAGTGGCATGGCGGGTAACTTTTTGTCCACCTGAGCGCGCAGGTATTCCGCCAGAAAACGAGATTTCTGCTTTTCCAGGATGATGAGTTGCATTTGCTGCTCGCCAACGGCTTCATCATCCGGTGGCATCAGCGGCTGAAAAGACTGAGACCAATTGGCGCTGCGGGTATCCATATGCAGCAGTTGCAGCGCCTGCTCAAAGTCATGCGGGGGACGGCTATGACGTTGCAGCAGTCGCCCCAGCAAGCTAGGCGTTTTGCACATCCAGTCGTGGCTGGAGGTATAGATGGCAAACAGATCGTCAATCTCTTGCTGAGAGAGAGGACCCAGGGCGTAGGCTTCAAGCCATTCGCTAAACAGCGTTTGCGGTGCAACTGACGGCGCGCGGATCAGTCGCGAGAGTCCGTACAGATTTAGCTCATTGACTGAGCCCAGCAGCGCGTTGTTTGGGAGCCATTCCCAACTCAGGCGTGCGGTGATCGCCTCCAACTCATCGCCCAGCGTTTGGGAGGCCCACTGAAGGCGCTTTTGCAGTTCGTCTAGCAGGCAACAGGGGAGTAGCGTCCAGCCGTATTCGATGCCCCATAGATCGAATTCCACCCACTTCCGGGAGCCATTCAGGCGAGTAAGGGTGGGATTGTTGGCAAATCCGGGACGATAGTCCAGTTCCGTCGCTTTTACAGAAGCGCGTACATCGTTAGGCAGCACATCCAACGCCATCTTTAACTGCTGGCGGGGCCACGCTTTGTCCTGATAGTCGCGCAGTACCAACTGACAGCCGCGTAAACGCAGGCCCTGGTAGAGGAGTTGCAGCGCTGATTCCCACTCCGTCTGGTGCACGGTAGGCGTGGTGAGCGAGAGGCGCAGGCCGCGCACGGTGGGTAGATGGCTCAGAATTTCCGGCAGGGTTTCGCCAAAAAACAGGTTAAGAAACGCCGCGTCGTTGTGTGCGTCCTGGGAAAGAAAGAACTCGGGAAATTTTCGGTGTAACTCGTGGCTGTCTGGCGTCGCCTCGCCTTGAAGCCACAGTTGAATGTGGTTCTCTTCGCAATAACGCGCCACGTTTTGCAGATAGTGCAGGGCATTACTGCGAGCGAGCAGTAAATGTTCCACCGTGGCGGGTGGGCACCGCGGTGAGGGTTTGGCCAACAGGGCGAGCAGCGTTTGCTGATGCAGGATCAGCCCATTGAACGGGAACTTTTTGAGATGACGCATGATGTCGGTAAACGTCTCCCACTGCCAGATAGCAGGGGTGTTTACCTCGAGAAATAACAGCGGTACCGGGTTACCCATGGCGAATCTCCTGCACGCGTCCTGCTCGCTGATACCAGCATGCGGATAGTAGAACGGGGGGGTAGGGGAGTCAATCGCAGGCGGGCTAATCGCGGTGTAGTCAATGCGCGTAAAAGAAGGGAAATGAAGCTGGTCGAGAATTCCTACGTCAATGGTGGGGGAGAGCGCAAGCACGAAGGTAGCCTGATGGGCTGCGATATTACGTGGTACCCAATGTTTGGCGTACTGGAACGTATTGAGGTGGCCTATGAACAAGGAGGGCACGATGGTGGCGATGTCCTGATCCTGGAAGAACTGTTCGGCAATCCGGGGTCCGATCCGCTTAAGCGACGCACTGACAGCCATGTCGGGGCCATGTCCATTCTGACGGGTGTGTGCGGAAATCTCTCGATGCAACGTAACCAACCGGAATTTATCAACGAATTGCCTGTGGGCAGAACGCTACTGTCACGGCGAAACAGGGAGCAATAGCAATGGCGAAAGGCGATGTTTATCAGCTCGAGTACCACGAGTATATCGATGAGGATACCGGCGCGTGGGTGACCCGATTGACACCCCCGAACGTTATCTGCCACCGCAATTATTTTTATCAGAAGTGCTTTCTCGATGAAGGTCGGTCACTGATTTTTGCGGCGGAATTCGATGGGTTTCGCAACTACTACCGGTTGGAACTGGCGAGCGGCAAAGCGACACAGTTAACACAAGGCGCAGGTGATAACACCTTTGGCGGATTCCTCTCTCCTGACGAGCAATACCTCTATTACGTGAAGGGTGAACGTGCGCTGATGCGGGTTACCTTGCAGGATTTTTCTGAGGAAACCGTCTATCGGGTGGCGGATGAGTGGGTGGGTTATGGCACTTGGGTGGCTAACTCTGCCTGTACCAAGCTGGTGGGCGTTGAAATCCATCGTGACAGCTGGCGGCCTGTTAGCGACTGGACGGTATTCCAGCAGTTTTATGAAGAAAATCCGTTGTGTCGTGTGATTCGTATCGATTTGCAAACGGGTGAGCGCACCACGCTATTACAAGAGAATCAGTGGTTAGGACACCCGATTTACCGTCCTCATGATGATAATACCGTTGCATTCTGCCATGAAGGGCCACTGGATCGGGTAGAAACCCGCATGTGGCTGATGAACGAAGATGGTAGCCACATTCGCCGAGTCAAATTGCCGGCACCAGGGGAAAGTTATACCCATGAATTTTGGGTACCAGATGGCTCTGCCATGATGTATGTCACCTATGTGAAGGACAGCCCGGTGCGCTATTTGTGCCGGGTTGATCCTGAAACGGGTGTCGATGAAAAGATTGTTGCCATGCCGCCGTGTTCGCATGTGATGAGCAATGACAATGGGCAGTTGGCGGTTGGTGATGGTTCTGGCAAGCCCATTGATATTGTTGACAATGATAAGTACGGCGATGCGACAGATCCCTATTTATACCTCTTTGATTTGAAGCACCAACAAACCCACAAAATTGCCAAACACAGCAGTTCATGGGCGGTGCTGGATGGCGATCGTCAGGTTACCCACCCGCACCCGTCTTTCACGCCCGATGAGCAACAGGTGCTGTTCTCCTCGGATAAGGATGGCAAGCCTGCGTTGTATCTGGCCCGTATTCCCGACGCTATTCTCCGCGCTATTAAATGATAAATAAGAGGATTTAGCTATGTTGATGAAACCAGTCACGCTTGCCGCAGCCCTGCTGCTTGCCACATCCGGTATGGCGTACGCGGAAAACGTGGAGTTGAGATTTTCCTGGTGGGGAGGAAACAACCGCCATCAGGCCACGCTCCAGGCGATAAAAGCGTTTGAACAACAGCATCCGAATATCAAGGTACAGGCGGAATACTCGGGATGGGAAGGCTATTTATCCCGTTTTACTACCCAGATTGCTGGCGGCCAGGAGCCGGACGTCGTCCAGACCAACTGGAACTGGCTGCCGATTTTTTCTAAAGACGGGAATGGCTTTTATGATTTGCGCAACGTGGCTAAAACGCTGGATTTGACGCAGTACGATCCCCAGTCGCTGGAGAGTGTGTCGGTTGCCGGCAAGTTGAACGGCATCCCCGTGGCAGCCACCGCACGCAGCTTCTACTACAACCAGAAGCTGTGGCAAGAGATGGGGGTCTCCTACCCCAACAGTTGGGATGAGCTAAAAGCCGCCGGTAAGGCGTTCAACGCCAAGGATAAAAACAGCTATCCGCTGGTGCTGGATTACATGGAGTCGTTAACGCTGCTGCATTCCTATATGGTGCAGAAATACAACATCTCCGCGATTGACGATAAAGCAGGGACATTCACCTATACGCCAGCCCAATGGGTAGAGTTCTTCCAATTGTATAAAGAGTTGGTCGACAGCCACGTTTTCCCGTCAATGCGAGTGCTGGCCTCCTACGGAAAAGCCAATACCTGGGAGATGAAGCCCTGGATTAGCGGGCAATGGGGCGGAATCTACATGTGGAACACCAATGCCACTATGTATGAAGCCAACCTACAGCCTCCTTATAACAAACTGGATCTCGGTCCTTTCTTTATGCTGCCGGGGGCCAAAGATGCGGGACTGTTCTTCAAACCGACCATGATGCTCAGTATCGGGCGCTCCACCAAACATCCTGAAGAGGCCGCTTTGCTGGTCAATTTCCTGATGAATGAGGCGGCGGGTGTCAAGGCAATGGGGCTGGAGCGCGGCGTACCGCTCAGCAACACCGCATACCAACAATTGGTACAGGATGGCACCATCAAGGAGAACAACATTGTGGTAGCCGGACTGAAATCGTTTATGGCCTTGCCGCATGCTATTCCGACGTCTCCCCATTTCGATAATCCGCAGTTTGTGGCGCTTTACCATGAAACCATCCAGAAAATCGATCAGGGGAACCTGTCTGTAAAAGATACGGCTTCTTCCTTTGCGAAAAGCGCCGATCGCATCCTGAAACGTGCCACGAAATAACGCCCTTCAAGCAAGTCATGAACGCCCCGGCCATGAGCCGGGGAATGCCGTTTCACCGGGCTCGCCAAGGTAGGGAACACGATAATGATTACGTTTAGTGCAACGCTGACTTGCCAGTACGATGCGCCCTTTTCTCCATTTAGTGCAGCCGATCTCAACACAGGCTTGGCATGGCTGAAAGCGAGCGGGTTTGACGCGGCGGAGTTGTGTATTTCGGATTATCAGGGGATCGATATTGCACGGATAGCCGATGCGTTAGCTTCGCACGGGTTGGGATGTACCACCATTGCCAGTGGGCAGGCGCGTAAGCGAGAAGGGCTATCGCTGCTGGCAGAGGATCCGGAAATCCTGCGCCGTACGCGCCAGCGTCTTTTTGAGCATATTGATGCGGCAGCGGTGTTGGGGTCTTATGTCACGATTGGCTCGTTGCGTGTGGCGGATACGACGTTGAGCGCAACACGTTATCGCCAGCGATTGGCGCAAGGGCTCTCTCCTTGTCTGGACTATGCGTATGCACGTGGCGTGACATTGGTCATTGAAGCGCTGAATCGCTATGAGGCCGAACACCTTAATAGTGCAGAAGATATGGTGCAGTTTATTGGTCTCATTGGCTCACCGCCACAGGTTGGCATTTTGTGGGATGTGTTTCATGGCAACATCGAAGACCGTGATTTTGCGCAGGCCATTGCATTGATGGGGTCGCGCTTGCGGCATGTGCATTTTGCCGATTCTAACCGTGCGTTTCCTGGCTATGGTCACTTGCCGTTTGATGATATCTACCGCCACTTGCGGCAGTCTCATTATCAAGGCGCCATCTCGCTAGAGTGTCTTTGCCGACCGTCAGTTCAAACGGTGATTGATGAGTCTGGGCCCTTTATTCAGCGTTTGCGTCAATTGTAGTGCACATAAGCATAGTAATAGTCTGGTCTTTAAGCGAGGGTATGGTTTAGCATCGGCATCAATTATATCGACTGACGGAGTCTTACGATGAATACGCGTACCATGGCGATATTGCTGACGTTGTCCTTGAGTAGTGCTGTACAGGCTGATGCCACATCATTTTTGGCGCAGCAGGGGCTAGCAGGTAAAACGGTTGAACAAATGGTCAACACCATTGACCAATCGGCACAATCGCGGCCTCTGCCCTATTCTGCATCGATCAATGCGACCCAATTGATGCTGACCCAAGGGGAGCAGAAGTATGTTTATCCTTTGGGCGACAAGTTTTACTTGTCGTTTGCACCCTATGTTCAACAAACACACCCTTGCTTTAATCACAGCTTATCCGGCTGCCAGGGAGAACTGGCCAACACGGCCTTTAACGTCAAAATTACCGACAAGCAAGGCGCTGTCATTGTGCATAAAGACGTGACGAGCTATCGGAATGGTTTTGTAGGCGTCTGGTTGCCGCGCAATATCGAAGGAACCATTGAGGTAACCTATCAGGGACGTGTCGCCCAGGCACCTTTTGCTACTTATGAGGGCAGCCAAACCTGCATGACCACGCTACGACTGAAGAGCGTCTAAACACACCGCCGATGATTCCACCTCAGCGCGTATGCTGAGGTGGCTATCACCATGCCGTATCAGCTCTGGTGATACAGCGGTTGCTCCTGTATTTTTTCTTCCTTTTCTGTTACACCTGATGGTCTTGTCACCGCACGGTAATCTGCAATGTCTCTGTTAATCAAAGCCATTCTTGGCGCTGTCATTGTTGTGCTGATTGGTATTTTGGCTAAGACCAGACACTACTATATTGCGGGGCTGATTCCGCTGTTTCCGACCTTTGCCTTGATTGCCCACTACATTGTGGGAACCGAGCGCGGTACAGAAGCGCTGCGAGCCACCATTCTGTTTGGCATCTGGTCGATTATTCCCTATCTGATTTACCTGATATCCCTTTACTATTTTACCGCATCGATGAAGCTGCCATTGGCACTGCTATCCGCCGTGGCCTGCTGGAGCGCTTCTGCGTTTGTATTAATCAAAGTCTGGGCGCACGTCTATAACCCGTAGGGCATATCCCGCAGCGGTGGGTTCCTGAAAGATGAGCGCGGATATCACAGAAAGATGGCTTCATTGCTATTACTGCGCCTTCTGCGTGATTTCTTTCTGCTACAGCAAAACATCGCGTCCTCTGAAGCCGAGGAGGAGGCTGTTATCGCCAGGCTGCGATAATCGTTACTCAGGATCATGGTGCATATCTTTTCCCACGACACAATATCGTGTTCCTCGGTAGCGCATGCCTCTTCATCCGGTATGCACGTTAGAAAGCCGCGTGAACGGTGCCAACTGAGGTACTGAGCAATGTTGGTGCGGAATTGATCTGCCATTTTTTGCGGCATTGAGTTCAAGAGAAATGTGGCATGGTTTTGCCATGTCCCTTCGCTGGGTTTGCGGGCGTTATCACACGGGCTAGCACGACTAAACGTGGCCTGTTGCGGATAGTCTGCCTTACATCGAAAAATTTCTGTGGTTTGGTGTTCGAAAGGTTCTTGTATTTTCATGTTGCTACGTGGTGCGCCTGAACGATACATGAGATCATACAATGGGTTGTAAGGCGCTTTTGACAAGCTGTTAAATAACCATACGTCTTGTGATTGCCAATCAAACAGAGGATAGAGCGTATTAATCTGGCTGCTGGTCTCTGATATAGAGAAGCGTTCGTTGCTGTCTACGCCATAGCTTTTTTGTGTCGGTTGACTATCGTTATCGGCATACTCACTGGACAGTGTTCCCATGACGAAGGCAAGCGTTTTTCCAGAGGAAAGCCAATTCAGAAACGCAGAGGTAAAATTGCTCTCTGGCATCGCATAATGGTAAAACGGAAAAAGATGTTGATCCGTAATAGCGTCTGCTGGGGGAATTCTCCACCATTCAACGCTATCTTCCCAAGATATCCAGGAGCGTGAATGATCGGTTGGGTTATTTTCAGTTGTGAGCGGCAGCGCAATCCAATAAAAATGTTCAATTACCTCGTGATAAAGCTGTTTCAAGCGTTGTATATGCGAAATAGTTTGCGTATGTTGAGCTTCCTGATCAATAAACAATACGGTGATCTTCTTATCGTGAGCTTTAGCAACAGTCGCCGCGAGGTGTAATAATACCGTTGAACTTTTTCCTCCAGATAAGGAGATACACACTTTTTCATAATCACTGAAAACGATATCAAGGCGTAATAACGCTGCATCAAAAACGTTGGATATGGAATGTGGCTCTTTCATCTTATTGCCCTGGCGGTAAAGTTTTCTGTGTTGCCGACTAATCGCGACCTGTAACGGTTTATATTTTTTATAGATGATTCGAGAAATGAAAATCGTTATCATGTTTGTGAGTAATGATTCGTTTGCTAAGAAATTGGTTTCTTTTTTATGAAATCATAACTATATGATATCTAGTGTTATTATTGGCTGACCCCCCTCTGTGTGAGTATTTTATTGGTGGCTAATATAAACTTTTTTTCGTCATTTTTTGTCATTTTTCGCTCACCGAATTGAAAATTTTTATAGGCGGTTAGTCATGAATGCCTCAGTCATTAATGATTTATTTATTGTTTGATAATAGTTGTGGTTTTTAATCTGGAAGTAGGACCGGGCCGGGTTGATTTTTGTTTTTTTCATGAGTGTTTTAATCGTCCTGCATGAGGTTTTTTATTCGCTTTTGTGTCTTAAATGAGACAGTGACCCATTAGAACCAGACAGGTAAACTCCATTTGGTTTTGATTTTATTGAAGGTAAAAGATAGGTATTGTTTGACATTGGTTGATACCTTCCAGGATATAAGTGCCATTCTCGAATTTCTGGACGGATATGAGCAGGTATTGAAATCAAGAATTATCTGAATTCATATTGATATGGCATCACATTTAGTTAGTGCTTTTATACATCCAAGGTGTTGCTTGCTTCTTGAGTATCAGGAAAGCGTTGCACTTGTTCCCGGTGCCCTGGTGTTAAAAGCTGAAAGATGAACGTTTTCCTGCAAGGGCTCAGGTTGGGCATCAGTGTGCGTATGGGAAGTAATGGCGTTTTGCGAAAGTGTGTGACGTAATGAATGAAGTGATGTGTGTGTCTCGAATGTTATGTATGGGTAGGTATGAAAGTGGTTTCCCACAACGCCATAAGATGAGGTGCCGTAAATCAGGCCTTTTTAACAGGGTGATATGTAATTTAACGTTTGTTTAAAGGGATGGAATCACGTAAACGCGGTGCACTCTAGGGGTATGTTTATAATAACCCTGAGTGAAAGTGTCCGACTTTACTATCTTGATACTTGAGCTACGCTTGTTCTAGGTCACTCCCTGGGTTGGTGCTCTTATGCAGAAAAGAAGAATAATCGAACCCTTTCTCCGCTATGACTGGATGCTATATGAAGTTGTACGTGTTCATTTACATCTTTTCATGATATCGGTTGTTGCCCTTTTATCGGTTAGGCAACTTAAGGATGAACTGTGTTTCGCCTGTATGGCCAGTGAGAAGGGTCAATCTCGCGAGCGGAGGATTTATGGTAATCAATAACGTCTTGCTCTTTGGTCAAGATTCATTTTTCTGTAAGACCATATCTGAAATACTGCTGAAAAAAAATATTCAATGTGTACATGTAAAAACGTATCGTCAATTTTTCACTCAGGTTGTTAGTGATACCCCCTCTTTTGTCATCGTGACGGATGATATATTGGACAGTGAAAGAAAAAGAGAGCTCTTTAAGATCAAATGCTATTCGTTGGGTGTGAGAGTCCTGTTGTTCACCGATGGAGATGTAGACTTTAGCATTAGTAAAGATCTTTCTGTTATCGATAAAAAAAGTCCATTGCATCTCTACGAAACCATTATCGATCTTTTTTGTGCGGGTTATCGACTTATTGATGCGAAAATCGTACCTGATAAAAAGTTGAATGTGCAGAAAGTACTCAGTCCAAGAGAAAATACTATATTGTCTATGATGACTGGCGGTGTAAGTGTTAGAGATATATCAAAGCAGTTGAAAATTAAGGAAAAAACAATAATGACCTATAAGCGTAGATTCTTCGCGAAATTGGGTGTGAGAAAACTTAGAGACTGTATTATACCTTAACCAGAGTTTCATTATGCCGAGTAATATTGTTTTCTATGATTTGGATTCTTTCTTTGTTCTGGGTGCCAAGACGTTGCTTGATACCTTTGAACCTATTTATATTGCTGCAACACAACGAGATGTCATCGATCTTCTTAAGCGGCGGAGCATTGACATTCTCATCATTGACCCTTCACAAAGTATCTGGATTATGTCGGAGGATTTTTTAACTTCGGTCCGTTCTGTTTCAGAAAAAACCAAGATCGTTTTCCTTATTGAAAGTAAAAATAAAAGTAATTTTTACATCAATAGGCTTTGTCCACATTTGGTAATAGAAAAAAATATTGACCCTGCCATTTTTGTAAAGGTATTGAAATTACTTAACATTGGTATCTGTGCTAATAAAATATAATTTTATAGTTTTTATGTAATCTAATTCATAAAATCGAAGGCAGGTTTTTAAGATAAGGTAAGTATCTAGCATGTTATATAATTATGAAGACGAGCGCTGCCCACTGTTCGAGGAAAAATTGAGCATTAAGACGAACATATTGAAAAGTCATTTGTTTCCTCATATGGTGAGGGTAAAAAATGTCAAGGGTAAACAGGATTTAATGTCATTTTTCTATGTGTCATCTGGATTTATTTCTGTATATAGAAAAAATGAAGATATTCTTCTTGGGCATTTACACGCACCCGTTTTCTTTGGCGTTAACTTTTTATATGACGCCTATTTCCCTGTTTATTTCATTGGAGGTCATGAAACAGTTATTTATCAAGGCGATGTTAATAAACTACAGGAAGTAATAAAAGAAAACCATCTGGAAGAGTGCCTTATCTATGTTATGATTGCGAACCTGAATGAATTATACCGAAGGGACTTGATTTCCGGTAAATCTGACAGCTATCAGGTGATAAGAAGCATATTATTGCACTACATTGATAAACCTATGGATTTTAGAATGCAATTTGGTATAGCTTCGATTATTATCAAGCTAACAGGGTTATCCCGTAGCCATGTAATGAGAATCCTATCCGAGTTAAAAAAAGGGGGATATATTGAAACAAAAGATGGGAAGCTTATCTCTGTTTCCGGTTTACCAGAAAAATTTTGAATGAAAAGGCAAGAACTTTTTTTGATGATAATCAAAAAATTAACGTTTTATAAATAGAATAATTTGATATTAATCAATGGGTTGTTTTTTTATTTATTTTCATCTTATGAAAATTCTGGATCATTTTGTGAAAGAACCATCGCTGGTTTTATCCTATTCTCTTACTGAATAATAATATTATCGCTGCGATGGTAAGGCAGGATCATAAGAATAATTTCTTGGTGTGATGATGACGTGCCTCTATTTTTAATATATCTGCCATTTCCTGTATTCATTATCTTCGTAATTACAGGTGAATTGCATAATTATGCGTGATCCGGTTCGATTGGCCGTGCTTTCCAGTATTTGTAACTGCTGCGATGAACCCCG
>CAXYYB010000028.1:0-66131 GCA_964293225.1 uncultured Symbiopectobacterium sp.
GAATCCCGATGAGCTTACTCAGGTAAGTGATTCGGGTGAGTGAACGCAGCCAACACACCTGTAACTCGAAGTATGACGGGTATAGTTAAGGTCGCTTACGTCCCGCGAACAGACTGATCAAAAACAGGATAATCCCGACAATAAAGACAATTTTGGCCGCGCCCGCTGCGGTACCTGCCAGCCCGCCGAATCCCAACGCCGCCGCAATCAGTGCGATCACCAGAAAAATAATGCCCCAACGAAACATACGCTCTCCTTACCTTAATGAGGGTGAGTGGCGCTCGTCCTGAGGTTAATTACGCATACCGCTGCGTTTCCACCTGTGTTTGATGCTTACGACACCATGTGCTAATTGGCGTGAGGATGGCGGAGGTTACCCTCCGCCGAATATGTGAGCATTAAAGGGCGACAGGCCCATTAATGGGTGACAGTCAGATCGTTTTTAACGCTTTTCACACCGGATACCGCCTTGGCGATACTCTCTGCACGCGCTGACTGCGCCGTGTTTTTCACGTTACCGCTCAGTTGCACCACCCCTTCCTGGGTTTCCACTTTCACGTGGCGCGAGGGCACGATTTTATCAGCCAGCAGTTTGGCCTTGATGCTGCTGGTAATGACCGTATCATCGGTGTAAGAACCCACTGACTGGGTGGCGTTATCCTTGATTTGCAATTTATCGCTCACCGACTGCACGCCTTCCGTCTTGGTCGCTACCGCGACGGCCTGTGCCGCCACCGCCTGGCTAGGGACAAAACCAGTCAGCGTAACCACACCTTTGGTGGTGGAGACGGAGATGTCCCCGCTCTCGATTCCTTTATCATCCATCAGGGCACTTTTCACCTTGGCGGTGATGGTGCTGTCATCCATATAGCCAGAGGCTTTCTGGAGAGAACTGTCAATTTTTGCGCCCGTCGTTGTCGCCACCTGCTGCACTTTCTGCCCCAGCGTCTCTTCTGCCAGTGCATTGCCTGCCGTCAGCAGGCTACCCAGTACAACAGCCATCATCGTTTTTGCGTTAAGGATGTTTTTCATCGATTATTTCCTTTTGCTAGGGTCCACGCGGACATCAATCACGCAGGTGTTGGCACTCAATGCAACTCAGCAAAAACCAAGCGTTTAACGTTGCCAAATACCAAGTAGTCGATATAACGAACCACATGGTTTATCACCAGCAGTGAAACTCACTAATTGTTAACGCGATATTAACTATAGTGCATGGAACGACGATTCCCAGAGGAATCGGGAGGAAAAGTCCCTTTTCGGTGGCATTTCGGATTTGTCCGTGGGAAAAAAAGGCGGGAGGAAATCAAATAAAATCAATTCAACAACTTGATAAATAACAATAAAATAAAACCGGCGTTTAAAAAGCCGGACGCTATGCCCGAATCCTTTTAAACGCCGGTTTTTTAACCGACTACACCGCAGTTGCCGAAAAATCAGTGCTCGCGGGTTTTGAAGAACGTGACGTCTGGGTAGCGTTCTTGCGTCAAATTCAGGTTCACCATAGTCGGTGCCACATAAGCCAGGTTGTCGCCACCATCGAGCGCCAAATGCAACTCATTCTTGCGTTTGAACTCTTCAAATTTCTTCGCATCGGCACACTCAACCCAACGCGCGGTAGAGACGTTGACCGATTCATAGATGGCTTCCACGTTGTACTCTGATTTCAAGCGTGCCACCACCACGTCAAACTGCAACACCCCCACGGCCCCGACAATCAAATCGTTGTTGGCCAGCGGGCGGAACACCTGTACAGCCCCCTCTTCCGAGAGTTGCACCAGCCCTTTAAGCAACTGTTTCTGCTTTAACGGATCGCGCAAACGGATACGGCGGAACAGTTCCGGCGCAAAGTTCGGGATACCGGTGAATTTCATCTCTTCACCTTGGGTAAAGGTATCACCAATCTGGATGGTGCCGTGGTTGTGCAACCCAATGATATCGCCGGGGAATGCCTCTTCCACATGGGAACGATCACCCGCCATAAAGGTCAGCGCATCGGAAATGACCACATCCTTGCCGGTACGCACCTGACGCAGCTTCATGCTCTTTTCATACTTGCCGGATACCACGCGCATAAAGGCGACGCGGTCACGGTGTTTCGGGTCCATGTTCGCCTGAATCTTGAACACGAAACCGGTGAATTTCTCTTCCTGCGCGGTCACGGTGCGGGTATCCGTATTGCGCGGCATCGGCGCAGGAGCCCAGGCGACCAGTCCATCCAGCATATGGTCGACACCGAAGTTGCCCAGTGCAGTACCGAAGAACACCGGCGTCAACGCACCAGACAGGAAAGCGTCCAGCTCAAACTCATGGGAAGCGCCCTGCACCAGTTCCAGTTCTTCACGCAGCTGCGCGGCCAGATCTTCACCGACGGCTTTATCCAGATCCGGGTTATTCAAGCCTTTGACGATACGCACTTCCTGAATCGTGTGGCCCTTCCCGCTCTGATAAAGGTAGGTTTCGTCTTTGTACAGGTGGTAAACGCCCTTGAACAGTTTGCCGCAGCCAATCGGCCAGGTGATCGGCGCACAGTCGATTTTCAGCTCACTCTCGACCTCATCCAGCACTTCCATCGGATCGCGGATATCGCGGTCAAGCTTGTTCATGAACGTCAGGATTGGCGTATCACGCAGACGCGTCACTTCCATCAGTTTACGGGTACGATCTTCGACGCCTTTTGCCGCATCGATCACCATCAGGCAGCAGTCCACCGCCGTCAACGTGCGGTAGGTATCTTCAGAGAAGTCTTCGTGCCCCGGGGTATCCAGCAAATTGACCAGCGCCTCCCGATACGGGAACTGCATCACGGACGTGGTGATAGAGATACCACGCTGCTTTTCCATCTCCATCCAGTCTGACTTAGCGTGCTGGCTCGAGCCGCGTCCCTTCACCGTCCCGGCGGTCTGAATGGCCTGTCCGAACAGCAATACCTTTTCAGTAATGGTGGTTTTACCAGCATCGGGGTGAGAGATAATGGCGAACGTTCTGCGTTTCGCTACTTCGCGGGCGTATTCACTTGGAGACATGATTTTCAGGTTTCTTATGTTAACCACCCGGCGAGAGCATCGGCATCAGGATGTTCGCGTCAGGCAAAGTGGGAAAAAAATGTATTAGCCGGGTATTTTCCCTGATTTGTGGGTGAGACACAATCAATCGACGCATATTCGCGCAATACACTGGAAATAAAAGGCAACGTATCCCCACAAGTACCGGAGAAAGAAATCTGGCATGCTGTTTTCACCCTGCCGAGTCTGCTACCCATCAGGAGCAACAATGAAAGATTGGAACCCCGCACTCTATTTACGCTTTGCCAACGAACGTACCCGCCCCGCACAGGAGTTGGTTGCACGCATTGCCCATCCGAATCCCAACACCGTCAGCGATCTGGGCTGTGGGCCGGGTAACAGCACTGAGCTATTAGCGCAGGCGTGGCCACACGCGGCGGTGACCGGCATTGATAGCTCGGCAACCATGCTGGCGCAAGCGCGCGAACATCTGCCGCAACAACAGTTTGAGCTAGCAGATATCGCCACCTGGCAGCCCGCACAGCCACAGGATGTGATTTATGCCAACGCCTCATTGCAATGGGTACCAGAACACACACAGCTGTTTCCGCACCTGGCTCAACAGTTAGCGCACGGGGGCATGCTGGCGGTACAGATGCCGGATAATCTGGACGAACCCAGCCACCGACTGATGCGTGCGGTGGCCGAACAGGGACGCTGGCGCGATAAGATTGGCGATACCGCCAGTGTGCGCCAGCGCCTGCTCACCAGCAGCGCTTATTACGATCTGCTGACGAATGCCGGTTGCGACGTCGATCTGTGGCGCACCACCTACTATCACCCGATGGACGACGCACAGGCGATTGTCGATTGGCTACGCGCCACCGGCCTGCGCCCTTTTCTGGCACAGCTTGATGATGCCGAACAGGCCGCCTTCCTTGATAGCTATCGCCAACAGTTGGAAACGGCCTACCCGCCACACGCCAACGGCAAACGCCTGCTGGCGTTCCCGCGCCTGTTTATGGTGGCGCGCAAACGTTAATCTTGTTCCCGCGCGGACGAGAAAGGCGCTAGCTCAACGGTAAAACGAGTATGCCGTGTCGTTAGCGGACTGGATATCACTGCGTCAGGCTAATCAGGCCTATCCGTTTTTTCCGTTGATGCGGTTGGCGCACGTTCATCATCCTCTTTTATCGGCGTATTAGCGGTGAGCAGATAGGGTGACTGCTGCCAGCGGCTGCGACGGTGCTGCAACAGCGTGCGGGCCAGAATAATGCCGATCGCTAATGCCAGCAGAATCATCAGGCGCAAGATATTGGTGGTGTTATCGACCTGCTTGGCTTCGGTCGCCAACACGTGAGTATCGAGCGTCATGCGCAAAAAACCGATTGGGCCATCCTTGCCGTTGATGGGCTGCACAATCTGGTGGTTGAAATAGCTCCCCACCCGCTTGCCATCCAGCGCCAGCCGGTCGCGCACCACAACCTCTTCTCCGGTGCGGGCAATCAATGAGCCGTCCTGCTGATAGAGTGCCGCGTCGAGAATGCGGCTATTTTGCGTTAACTGCGCCAGCATCGTGCTGATTTTCTGGCTGTTATCATCGTTGCTTTCCATCAGCGGCGTTAGGCTGAATGCAACCTGCCGCGCCAGTGTGCGCGCAATATCTTCAACCTGCTCGGAACGCGCCATTTGATGACTCAGGCTGAAATAGGATGCCCCCTGCATCAATGCAACCAGCAGCGCCAGGCAGATCAGTACAATAGCGGTGCGGTGTAAGCGGAATTTTAACCGGGTGTGGACCATGAGAATCCCTGAGCGATTTGCATACTTTCATGTTGCCAGAAGCGATAGCGATAGGATAGCTTGTTGCCCTGTTTTCTGAGTGATGTTCTGTTATGTTTACCCGCGTCAGTACGCGCTATTTTTGCCAGAAGAGGATGCCCCATGCCGAATAGTCAGACCTACCGCGATCTCCCTAACGAGATTAACTGTTGGCCGGGACTGCCATTATCACTCAGCGGTGATGAAGTGATGCCGCTCGACTACCGCGCGGGGGACACCGGCTGGCTGCTGTACGGCGACGTACTGGATAAAAACTTGCTTTCGCGTTACCAACGCAAGCTCGGCGCGGCGATGGTGATCGTTAGCGCCTGGAACGTAGAAGATTATCAGGTAGTGCGTTTGGCCGGCTCGCTCACGCCGCGCGCCACCAAACTGGCTCATGAACTGGGGATGGATGTGGCCCCGATGTGCAACACGCCGACGCTGCGTGCGCCCGGTTTACTGGTGATGGACATGGATTCCACCGCCATTCAGATTGAGTGTATTGATGAAATCGCCAAGCTGGCCGGCACCGGAGAAAAGGTGGCAGCGATCACTGAACGGGCGATGCGCGGTGAGCTGGATTTCTCCGCCAGTCTGCGCGAGCGCGTGGGCACCCTGAAGGGGGCCGATGCCGATATCCTGCAAAAAGTACGTAAAAATCTGCCGCTAATGCCGGGGCTGACCTACATGGTCGAGCAGTTGCAGGCCGCGGGCTGGCACGTTGCTATCGCCTCCGGCGGCTTTACCTATTTCGCCGATCATTTGAAAGAGAAACTTGGCCTGGTAGCCGCAGTGGCTAACGAAATGGGCCTGCGCGACGGTAAGTTGACCGGTGAAGTGGTAGGCCCGATCGTCGATGCCAAATATAAAGCCAAAACCCTGCGCCAACTGGCGGAACAGTTGGCAATCCCCGAAGAGCAGACCATTGCCATCGGTGACGGAGCCAACGATCTGGTGATGATCAAGGCCTCCGGGCTCGGCATCGCCTATCATGCCAAACCCAAAGTGAATGAGCAGGCTCCCGTCAGTATCCGCCACGCCGATTTAACCGGCGTCATGTGCGTTCTGAGCGGCAGCCTGCGACACGAAAAACGCTAACAGCAGTGAGGTGAACCGTGGCAAAAGCCGTTAAACGCGCCTTCGTTTGCAACGAATGTGGTGCTGATTACCCGCGCTGGCAGGGCCAATGCAGTGCCTGTAACGCCTGGAACACCATTACCGAAGTGCGGCTGGCCGCCGCCGCAACGTCCCGCACCGATCGCCGTACCGGCTACGCGGGCGACCATGAAGGCATCAGCCGGGTACAAAAGCTCTCTGACATCAGCCTGGAAGCGCTGCCGCGTTTTTCCACCGGCTTTAGCGAGTTCGATCGCGTGTTGGGCGGCGGCGTGGTCCCCGGCAGCGCCATTCTGATCGGGGGCAACCCCGGCGCGGGGAAAAGTACCCTGCTGCTGCAAACTTTGTGCAAACTCTCCGAGCAGATGAAAACCCTGTACGTCACCGGGGAAGAGTCGCTACAGCAGGTAGCGATGCGCGCGCACCGCTTGGGCCTGCCGACCCAGCATCTCAACATGCTGTCCGAAACCAGTATTGAGCAAATCTGCCTGATTGCCGAGCAGGAGCAGCCCAGGCTGATGGTGATCGACTCGATTCAGGTGATGCATCTGGTCGATATCCAATCCTCGCCCGGCAGCGTGGCACAGGTGCGGGAAACCGCCGCCTACCTCACCCGTTTTGCCAAAACGCGCGGCGTCGCTATCGTCATGGTGGGCCACGTCACCAAAGATGGTTCATTGGCGGGTCCCAAGGTGCTGGAGCACTGCATTGACTGCTCCGTACTGCTCGACGGTGATGCAGATTCCCGTTTTCGCACCCTGCGCAGCCACAAAAACCGCTTCGGTGCCGTCAACGAATTGGGGGTGTTCGCCATGACCGAGCAAGGATTACGCGAAGTTAGCAACCCCTCCGCCATTTTTCTCAGCCGGGGTGATGAAGTCATGTCCGGTAGCTCCGTTATGGTGGTGTGGGAAGGCACGCGTCCACTGTTGGTAGAGATTCAGGCGCTGGTCGATCACTCGATGATGGCTAACCCGCGTCGCGTCGCCGTCGGTCTGGAACAGAACCGACTGGCGCTCCTGCTCGCTGTGCTACACCGCCACGGCGGGCTGCAAATGGCGGATCAGGATGTGTTCGTGAACGTGGTCGGTGGCGTAAAAGTCACCGAAACCAGCGCCGACCTGGCACTGCTGTTATCGTTAGTCTCCAGCCTGCGCGACAGGCCGCTACCGCAAGATCTGGTGGTATTCGGCGAAGTGGGGCTCTCCGGTGAAATAAGGCCCGTGCCCAGCGGTCAGGAGCGAATTTCCGAAGCCGCCAAGCACGGCTTCAAGCGCGCCATCGTCCCGCATGCTAATGCGCCCAAACGCCCACCCGCCAACATGCAGGTGTTTGGCGTGAAAAAGCTGACTGACGCGCTGGCGATCCTCGACGATCTTTAACACCCAATCTGCGGGAACATGCGCGCAGGTTGAGGATGCTTGTGGTATCTTGGTTTAGCATGCTAAACACACGTGCTAAACCAAGAGTGCCTGATAATGTCATCTTTTGATTACCTGAAACCCGCCATCCGCAAGAAAGGGTGTACCCTTCAGCAGGTTGCCGACGCAACCGGTATGACCAAGGGCTATCTCAGCCAGTTGCTGAATGCCAAGATCAAAAACCCCAGCGCTCAAAAGCTGGAAGCGCTGCACCGCTTTCTGGAACTGGAATTTCCCCGCCACGACAAAACCATCGGGGTGGTATTCGGTAAGTTTTATCCGCTGCATACCGGCCATATCTACCTGATCCAGCGCGCCTGTAGCCAGGTTGATGAATTGCATGTGATCCTGGGTTACGACGAATCACGCGACCGCCTGCTGTTTGAGCACAGCGCCATGTCGCAGCAGCCCACCGTGAGCGATCGTCTGCGTTGGCTGCTACAAACCTTTAAATATCAGAAAAATATCCGCATTCACGCCTTTAACGAAGAAGGCATGGAGCCTTACCCGCACGGCTGGGATATTTGGAGTCGCGGTATCAAGGCCTTTATGCAAGAGAAGGCGATTGAACCCAACTTTGTCTATACCAGCGAAGCCAAAGATGCCCCGCAGTATCGGAAACAGTTAGGCATCGACGCGGTGTTGGTTGACCCGGAACGCTCATTTATGAACATCAGCGGTGCACAGATCCGTCACGATCCGTTCCGCTATTGGGACTATATTCCCACCGAAGTGAAGCCCTTTTTCGTGCGCACCGTTGCCATTCTCGGCGGCGAATCCAGCGGTAAATCGACGCTGGTCAACAAGCTCGCTAATATTTTCAACACCACCAGCGCCTGGGAGTTTGGCCGGGATTATGTCTTTTCCCATCTGGGCGGCGATGAGATGGCGTTGCAATATTCCGATTACGACAAGATCGCGCTAGGTCAAGCTCAATACATTGATTTTGCGGTAAAATATGCCAATAAAGTGGCCTTTATCGATACCGATTTCATCACCACCCAGGCATTTTGCAAGCAGTATGAAGGGCGCGAACACCCCTTTGTTCAGGCGTTGATTGACGAATACCGGTTTGATCTGGTGATCCTGCTGGAAAACAATACGCCGTGGGTCGCGGATGGTTTACGTAGCCTGGGGAGCAGTACCGCACGCAGTGCGTTCCAAACGCTGCTCAAAACCATGCTGGTGAAAAATAACGTCCCTTACGTACACGTGACCGAATCTGATTATGATTCGCGCTTCCTGCGCTGTGTGGAACTGGTACAGCAAATGCTGTCGCACCGCACGTCTGGCGGGCCGGATACGCCGACGCTGTAATCAACGACGGATCACCACTGCCAGCGGCGAGAAGGCGTCAGAATAGCGGGCAACGGGATGTCCCACGCTTCGTTCGGGATAGCATCGACCTGCTGGCAGTCATGGGCCAAGCCAATCGGGTATGGCCCCCGCTGTTGCCAGCGCTGTAAGGTCCGGTCATAAAACCCACCGCCCATGCCCAGACGTTGCCCCTGCGCATCAAACGCCACCAACGGCGTAAACAGCACATCGAGTTGGATGAGCGGCAACACGCGGCGCACATCCAGACGCGGCTCAAAGATCTTCAGGCGATTCTTCACCAGCGGTGTCTGCGCGTCGTAGTGTAAAAACAGCAAATGTCCCGGCGAAAACGGGTGCAGTACCGGCAGATACACCGCCTTTCCCTGCTGCCACAGACGGGCAATCAACGGCTGGGTATCCAGCTCACCGTCAAACGACAAAAACAGCGCAATCCGCTGTGCCTGCTGCACCTCAGGTTGTTCCAACGCACGTTCGGCAATCTGCTGGGCAAACCGGGCTTGTTGTTCCTGCGTGAGCGCGCGGCGCAACTGGCGCACACGATCGCGCATAGCCTGACGCTGTTGCTGTGGCGAAATGGGCATGGACGCAGAAGTCATAGGCAATAACAGGAAAAGAAAGGAAGAAGGGATCTCCGAGATGCCGCCGCAGGTGGTAACCCTTGAACCCTTGGTTCAAGGTGAACATACCGTCGCAACCATAAGGCTTCTCGGACGAACCGAGCATGCTCACCGGCTGCGGAGCGTTACATTCTGTTGGTTTGAAATATCGGCTCAGGGGACTGACCCGCAGACAAACACCTCAGAGAAATTTTATTCTTTACTCGTCAGTAACTCTATCACGCTTTATAGCGAAAAACATCGGTCAACTAACAAAAATCAATGTAAAAAACCAAAACGCTAGACTTTTTCGACTCACTCGAAAGGCGTGCCCTGACGATCGGTTATGCGCCCTTGCTCCAGCAAGGCCTGCTCGATTGTCTGCTGCAACATACGGATACGCTGCTCCATATTTGCTGCGTAATCGCGCGTTTTCAGGCGCTCTTGCGCCAACTCATGGCACACGTTCAGTGCAGCGATAAACACCAATTGTTCCGTGTTGGTCACGCGTGTGCGCACTTTGAGATCCTGCAACCGCTGGTTAAGATCTTCCGCAGCCTGATTCAACGCTTCCTGTTGTTCCGGCGGACAATTGACTCTTAACGAACGGCCAAAGATTTGAATATCTACTGGTTGTGCAGACATGCCCCTTTCCTGCCTCATTTCGTTTTCTGCGCCGCAGAAAAAATTCATATCACGGACTGGCGACAGCCCCTTCACGCGGGCGCCACTATAATAACTCAACATAGAAGAAACAAGCCCTTTCTGGCATAGCAGCCGAGCTTGGTGGTAGCATAACACGATACCAACCCGCCAACGATGAACAAAGCACATGTCCATAGAAACCACGTATCCCGGCTATGAAACCCTAGACGCGCTCCTGACACAGCAACAAGTTGCACTGACGGCAGCGGAAATGCACGGGCTTATCAGCGGTATCCTGTGCGGGGGCAACACCGATGACAGTTGGAAAACGTTGTTACACGAGCTGACAAACGATGGTCTGGCGTTCTCTCACCTGGTTTCTCAGCCGCTGCAAACGCTGTATCAGGTCACCAAAGAAGCGCTGGAAGAGAGCGAATTTGAATTCCAACTGCTGCTACCGGATGACGACAACACGACGGTAAGCGTGTTTGATCGTGCCGACGCGCTGGCCGGATGGGTCAATCACTTTCTGCTCGGACTGGGCGTCGTTCAGCCACGTCTGAACAAGGCGAAGGGCGAACTAAAAGAAGCCATCGACGATTTGCGCAATATTGCCCAGCTCGGTTATGACGAAGATGAAGATCAGGAAGAACTGGCGCAATCGTTGGAAGAGATCATCGAATACGTCAGAGTGTCCGCCATTCTCTGCCACAGTGAATATACACGCCCGGTACAGACCGCACCGGAGAAGAAAAAACCAACGCTACATTAATCGCGCATTCTGCCTTACCCGCAGGGGTTCCCACGCAGGAGGGGAATTACCGAATGCGCATCACACAGGAGCAGGTGATGATTCAACAAGACGCTTTTGGTCAGGAATATACTCGCCGCCGCCAGCAGTTGCTGGAAAAAATGGCGCCCGCCAGCGCAGCGATCTTTTTTGCCGCACCGGAAGCCACGCGCAGTGCTGACAGTGAGTACCCTTATCGCCAGAACAGCGATTTCTGGTACTTCACCGGGTTTAACGAACCGGAAGCCGTGCTGCTACTGGTAAAAAGCGATGAGCATCACCACCACACCGTCCTGTTCAACCGCGTGCGCGATGTCACGGCGGAAATCTGGTTCGGACGCCGTCTGGGGCAGGAAGCGGCCCCGTCGCGTTTGAATGTCGATCGCGCGCTGCCCTTTAGCGATATCAATGCGCAATTGCACCTGCTGCTCAACGGACTGGACGTGATTTATCACGCTCAGGGGCTGTATAAGTACGCGGACCGCCTGCTGTTTAACGCGCTAGAGACGCTGCGAAACGGCACGCGTCAGGGGCTCATCGCACCGCCGACGCTGACCGACTGGCGCCCCTGGGTGCACGAGATGCGCCTGTTTAAATCCCCGAAAGAGCTGGAGCTGATGCGCCGGGCCGGAGAGATCACCGCCAAAGCCCATACCCGTGCCATGACAACCTGCGAACCCGACATGTACGAATACCAGTTGGAAGGGGAAATTCATCATGAATTTACCCGCCACGGTGCGCGCTATCCGTCGTATAACACCATTGTCGGCAGCGGTGACAACGGCTGCATTCTGCACTACACCGAAAACGAACGACAAATGCGCGAGGGCGATTTGGTGCTGATTGACGCGGGCTGTGAATATCAGGGCTATGCCGGTGATATCACGCGGACCTTCCCGGTGAGCGGCAAGTTCAGCGTCCCACAGCGCGCGATTTACGACATTGTGCTGGCGTCACAACGCAAAGCGCTGGCGCTGTTTAAGCCCGGTGTCAGCATTCGTGAAGTGAATGAGCACGTGATTCGTATCATGGTCGAAGGGCTGGTTAAACTCGGCGTGCTGAAAGGTAGCGTCGATGAACTGATCGCCGAACAGGCGCACCGCGCCTTCTATATGCACGGACTCAGCCATTGGCTGGGATTGGACGTGCACGATGTTGGCGATTACGGCGCGTCAGAACGCAGCCGTTTGTTAGAGCCCGGCATGGTGCTCACCGTCGAACCGGGGCTCTATATCGCGCCAGACGCCAAAGTGCCCCATGAGTATCGCGGCATCGGTATCCGTATTGAGGATGACATTGTGATCACTGACAGCGGCAACGAGGTATTGACGGCGGGCGTCGTGAAAGACGCCGACGACATTGAAGCGTTGATGGCACAGGCCCGTGCCGCACGCCAGGCAGCGAGATAATCGCGATGACAATCCTGATAGTCGGCGCAGGCATGGCGGGCGCAACGCTGGCGCTGGCCATTTCCGCCCTTTCCGGCGGTACCCTTCCCGTCGAGGTGATTGAAGCGCACTCACCACTGGACAGCGCGCATCCCGGCTTCGACGCCCGCGCTATCGCACTGGCGGAAGGCACCGTGCAGCAGCTCAAGCGTATCGGTGTCTGGCAAGCGATTGCCAGTGAAGCGGAACCCATCACCTCAGTGCACGTCAGCGATCGCGGCCACGCCGGCGTGGTCAACATGCAGGCCAGTGATTATCACACCGCCGCGTTGGGTTACGTGGTAGAGCTCCATCAGGTTGGGCAAGCGCTGTTTCGGTTACTCCACAATGCGCCGGGCGTGCGTGTGCACTGTCCGCGCAAGGTCGTACACGTTGAACGCAGTGCCGAACAGGCCACCCTGCAACTGGATGACGGCAGTACGCTGCGCGGGCAGCTGTTGGTGGCGGCAGACGGCTCTTCATCCGCACTGGCGCAGGCCTGCGGTATGCAGTGGCAGACCGAGGAGTATCCGCAGTTTGCCGTTATTGCCAACATCCGCACCCAACTGCCTCACGCGGGCAAAGCCTTCGAGCGCTTTACCCCTGACGGCCCGTTGGCCCTGTTGCCGATGCGCGGTGGACGCAGTTCGTTGGTGTGGTGCCACCCGTTATCACATCAGGCGCAGGTGGCCGCCTGGAGCGAGGCCGAATGCCGCACTGCGCTGCAACGCGCCTTTGGCTGGCGATTGGGTGCGATTACCCACATCGGCGAACGTCACACCTATCCGCTGCGGCTGGTGACGGCGACACGCCATATCGCGCACCGTGTGGCGCTGGTGGGCAATGCGGCACAAACGCTGCACCCGATTGCCGGACAGGGATTCAATCTTGGGCTGCGCGATGTGATGTCGCTGGCAGAAACCCTGACACAGGCCGCCGCACACCAGGAAGACACCGGCAGCTATCGCGTGCTGAGCCGCTACGCACAGCGCCGAGAACCCGATCAGCAGGCGACTATCGCGCTAACAGACGGTCTGGTACGTCTGTTCGCCAACAGCATTACCTCACTGGAAGTGG
The DNA here is from genome assembly GCA_964293225.1 of uncultured Symbiopectobacterium sp. Taxonomy (GTDB): domain Bacteria; phylum Pseudomonadota; class Gammaproteobacteria; order Enterobacterales; family Enterobacteriaceae; genus Symbiopectobacterium. The sequence goes on from CAXYYB010000028.1 coordinate 13,240, forward strand.
GCCGCAATCTGGGTTTGATGACCATGAATACCGTTGCGCCCGTGCGTGATACCTTTGCGCGCCGCACCTTGGGTTGGGTCAATCGTTAATGCAAGCAACAGGAAACAGGGCTTATGCAATCATTTGATGTGGTTATCGCGGGCGGCGGCATGGTGGGTCTGGCATTAGCCTGTGGGCTGCAACAGTCCGGGCTGCGCATTGCCGTTCTGGAACAGCGCACGCCGCCACAGACGGCCGCGGACGGGGCTTATGCGTTACGCGTCTCCGCCATTAACGCGGCCAGCGAATGTCTGCTGCGTCATCTCGATGTCTGGCAAGCGATCGAAGCCGAACGCATCAGCCCCTATAACGGCATGTATGTGTGGGACAAAGACAGCTTCGGCAATATCCATTTCGAGGGCGAGGCCTATGGTTTTTCCCGCCTCGGCCACATTATCGAGAACGATGTCATTCAACGCGCCCTGTGGCAGCGAGCCGAGAAAGCAAAAGACATTACCCTGATGGCACCGGCGGTATTGCAGCAGGTGGCCTGGGGCGAGAACGAAGCGTTTATCACGCTGGACGATGGCACCATGCTCACGGCGCGCTTGGTGGTCGGCGCAGACGGTGCCCACTCCTGGCTACGTCAGCAAGCCGATATTCCGCTGACGTTTTGGGATTACGGCCATCACGCGCTGGTCGCAACCGTGCGCACCGAATGTCCGCACGAAGGCGTAGCACGCCAAGTGTTTCACGGCGATGGCATTCTGGCATTTCTGCCGTTGGCGGAGGCAAACCTGTGCTCGATTGTCTGGTCGCTGCCACCGTTGCAGGCCGACGCCATGCTGGCGCTGCCCGGGGAGGCTTTCGACCAACAACTGGCGATCGCCTTTGATACGCATCTTGGGCGGTGTACCACTATCAGTGCCCGGCAAACACACCCGTTAACCGGGCGCTATGCGCGCAGCTTTGCCGCGCATCGGCTGGCGCTGGTGGGCGATGCGGCACACACCATCCACCCGCTCGCCGGACAGGGCGTCAACCTCGGGTTTATGGATGTCGCTACGCTTATCGCCGAAATCAAACGCTTACAGGGGCAAGGCAAGGATTTCGGGCAACACCTCTACCTGCGACGCTATGAACGCCAGCGCAAACACAGTGCCGCGCTGATGTTAGCCAGCATGCAAGGGTTCAGAGAACTGTTTAACGGAGAGAACCCGGCGAAAAAGCTGCTGCGTGATATTGGCCTGACACTGGCAAACCGCCTGCCGGGGGTAAAACCGGTGCTGGTGCGTCAGGCAATGGGATTAAATGACCTGCCGAAATGGCTGGCGCAAGCCGCTACCCCGCAGTAAGTGAAGCAGTACGCCCGAGTGTGCGTACCGTCAGACTGCTGACAACGCCACTTTCCTCCTCGTCATCCTCGGCGAAAGCCGGGGATCTCTGTGAGAAGAAACGCGTTTCACCTGCACGAGATTCCCGCCTTCGCGGGAATGACGGAGGGGGTGGGCCTGAGTGGGCGTACCGTTAACCTCACTTCTTTTCGTGGCGCGTGGCTTTATCCAGATAGCCCATCAGAAACGCCGACAGCACAAACGTCAGGTGGATAATCACATACCACATCAGCTTGTTATCCGGCGTGTTGCGCGCATCCATAAACACACGCAGCAAATGGATGGAAGAGATGGCGACGATCGATGCCGCGACTTTATTCTTCAGTGAACCGGAGTCCATCTTGCCAAGCCAGCTCAGCTTCTCCCGATCCTCATCAATGTTCAGCGTCGAGACAAAGTTCTCATAACCTGACAGCATCACCATCACCAACAGGCCGCCCACCAGCGTCATATCAATCAGCGACAGCAACACCAAAATCAGATCGGCCTCTGCCAACGCAAAGACGTTAGGCAGAATGTGAAACACTTCCTGGAAAAATTTGAGCATCAGCGCCAGCAACCCGAGCGACAGCCCCAGATAGATCGGGGCCAGCAGCCAACGCGAGGTGTACATCAGGTTTTCAATAAAACGTTCCATAGTTCTTCTTTTTGCAGGTGAATAACCACCGCCGCATGATGGGCACGCGACGGCAAAACGCACAGTTTACTGATCGACCACCGAACCATCTACATGCAGACGCGTTTTCAGTGGACGGCGACGGTAGGGATATTTTTCTGCCACATCATCCGCCAGTTCGATGCCAATGCCCGGCGCCGTGGGGATCTCCATAAAACCGTCAACGCACTTGAAGGTGCTCTTGACCACATCCCGCTTCAATACGCCATTTTCCACGCCGGTGGCACCAAATTTCTCCGACAGCGCCGGTTGGTCGTCGCCGGGGTACTCCAGCAGCGCAAAGTTGGGGATGCTCACCGCAATTTGCAAGCAGGCGGCCGTAGAGACCGGGCTGAGCGGGTTATGCGGCACCACCATCAGGTCATGCGCTTCGGCCAGCGCGGCGATTTTCTTCGCGCCGGTAATGCCTCCGCACATGCACACGTCAGGCCGCACGTAGGAGACGGCATTACGCTTGATCAGCATAGCAAACTCTTGCAGGTTGTTAAGACGTTCGCCGGTGGCAATCGGCACGTTGATTTTGTCTGCAACCTGCGCCATCGAATCAAAGTTATCGGCCCCGATAGGATCTTCAATAAAGTAAGGCAGATAAGGCGCGATGCCCTGTGCAAACACAATCGCATCGTGCGGTTTCAAGCGGCGATGCACCTCGATACAGAGATCGACGTCATTGCCCACCGCTTCACGATAAGCGCCAATGCGCTCGATGGCTTCGCCGATTTCTTTCGCATGGGTGATGAAATAGGGATCACCGCGCGATTCATCCAAAAACGGCGTCAGGTGTCCAATCGCGGTAAAGCCTTGTGCTTTCATCTTTTTCAGGTTGGCGATGGTCTCTTCCGTGGTTTTGCCACCAGCATGGGCATAGACCCGCGCCTTATCGCGGCAGCGACCGCCCAACAAGTTGTAGACCGGGGTGTCGTAGAATTTGCCCGCAATATCCCACAGTGCGATATCAATGGCGCTGATCGCCCCCATGATGGCCGCACCGCGAAAATGCCAGCAGCGGTACATATACTGCCAGTGATGCTCGATGCGCAGCGGATCTTGCCCGATCAGGTAGGTTTTTAGCGCTTCCACCGCCCCCATGGAGGCATCCAGAAACCCCCAGGTGCCCGATTCACCGATGCCAATAAGACCGTCGTCCGTGTGAATTTCGACAAACAGGTAGCGATTCGCCAGGATGGTTTTGACATCCGTAATTTTCACGTTGCGTTACTCCACGTTCAGCCCGAGGGGGCCCCCAAACCCTTAGCATAACCCGAGCGTGCCGTGCTTCGTCAATGCCTAAACGCCCTTCCGCTTGAAACGCTATTTCATTCTTTCCTTTGGTTATTTTTGTGATGCCAGCGCAGCCTGCTTCTATGCCCCGTTCAAAAAGGTCCGTCACTGGTCATGGGAAACCATGTGGTCATTGGGCGGTTTCTTCTCCTGGATTATTTTACCCTGGAGCATCAGCGCCCTGTTGCTGCCCGATTTTTGGGGCTATTTCGGTTCATTCAGTTTTTCTACCCTGCTGCCGGTGTTTTTGTTCGGTGCCATGTGGGGCATCGGAAATATCAACTACGGGTTGACCATACGCTACCTCGGTATGTCACTCGGAGACAAACGCCGCCGAAGCGGCCTGTAACACGCCACCAACATTGCATCACCTGTCGCAAAAGACGCAACAATATTCAGTCATAACAACAAGATAATGTCACACGGTCAATAATACTTACATAATCAAACATTATGCAATATTGGTGTTTTACCTATAAAACAATAAGTTATGTAAAGTCCGCATTTATTTCACGTTAGAAAATAAATCCCTTCAGGCGTATTATCCCCTCAAATCATTTACTTATAACGCCATTGTCTATGGCGATAGTCGCTATTTCTAGAAATAAACTGCGATAGAATTCGTTATTCAAGGAGAAAGAGAAATGCAAATACGTACTACAAGGGATAAAATTCTGGTGGCGCTGCTGGTGGGGATCATTGCGGGTGTGGTCTGCGCCTTGGCTAAATTTGGCTGGGAAATCCCCTTCCCACCGCGTACGCCCCTGCGTGACCTGACCAACCCGCCGCAGCAACTGTTGCAGCAAATGGGCATGTCTTTCGATATGTCTCACCTGAGCTACCTGTACAACGGCAACCCCCGCCCGATCATGAGCTTTATCATGCACTTCGGCTTCTCCATCACGTTCGCGGTGATCTATTGTGTGGTGGCAGAAGTGTGGCCGAAAATTAAACTGTGGCAAGGTGCGCTGTATGGTCTGGTGCTGCACGTGGTGTTCCACGTCTTCCTGCTGCCGCTGATGGACACCGTGCCGGCACCGTGGGATCAGCCGTTCGCTGAACACTTCTCCGAAATTTTCGGCCACATGTTCTGCTTCTGGCTGGTGGAAATTGTGCGTCGCGATCTGCGTAACCGTATTACGCACGCACCGGATGTGGACGAGGTTGCTCGCTGAGTTTACCCGTTCATCCTGCCAGAAAGCGCTGGCGATAGGCGCTGGGTGATATGCCCTGCGCCTGATGGAACACCACCGAGAAGTAGTTACTGTCATCAAAACCGCACTGCGCCGCCACTTCACCAATAGTCTGCCTGTCATAACGCAACAGTTCCATCGCTTTGCACAACCGCAGTTGGCGCAGGTATTGGGCCACGCTCATCCCGGTTTCCTGCTTAAAGCGCGCGCCCAATCCACGCACGCTAAAATCATGCTGCTGGCAAAATGCATCAAAACGGAAGGGGCTGCCGATACTGGCTCTCAGCGCCAGCATCAGCAGATCCAACTGGTGCGCATCAGCCAACTGCGGACTATCAGGTAAATGGCGGTAACGCAGCGCCAGCAGCGCAATCTGCAACAACAAGACTTCGCTAAGCTGCAATGACAGCGTGTCCGACTTCATGCACTCCTGAGCCAAATCATCTACCTTGTCGCGCAGCGTATCCATGCCCGCCGAACCCAGGCACCAGTAACGCTGAGACTGCGGCACATCCCCTCCCGGCAGCAGGTTATGCCAGTCTGCGGGCAGCGTCAGTCGATCGCGAACAAACAGGATATTGTCCAATTCCAGATCGTTTACCGACTCATAGCTGTGGCGATCGTTGGCGCTGACGTAGAACAGATCGCCACGCGTAATGCGATAGGGCACGTCGTTCCACAGGTGCAGACCGTTGCCGCGCCACACGATGACTAACTCTTCGAAATCATGATGATGCAGAGGAAAGTCAGGCTGAGGGTGACGCTCTGCCACCCGTACCGCCTGTTTATCGGTAAGGAAATAGTCTTCCGTTTGCAGCTTCAAACCGCGCGTCATGGTCACACTCACCTCACCCGCACTGGCGTTGTGTTATTCCGCAGCACTCCCCGTATGCTGACGTACGGATTTGGGTGCCACAGAGAACGCCTTGCGAAACTGCGTGGAAAAGTGATTACTGTCGCTGAAACCGCACGCATGCGCAATGGTCGTAATCGATTCATCGCTTTGCTGCAAGCGACGGCGCGCTTCCAGCAAGCGTAAACGGTTGAGATAGCGCTGTGGCGTCATGCCGGTATTCTGCTTCAATTGCCGGTGCAGGGTACGCAACGGCAGCGCAAAGCGATCCGATAATTCCCCCCAGTTCACCTCTTCACAGTAATTGTTTTGCAGCCAACCGAGCAGTGCCTGCACCCCGTAGCGATCGCCCTCCAGGCTCTGGGTCTGGAAGCATTTTTGCCGTAGCAACACCAGAATTTGCAAAAACACACTTTCGCTGGCGGCGATGTCTTCCGGCGTGTCGCGCTGGGCTAACAGCGACAGGCGCTCCAGCAATCCTTTCAACGGCTGCATGGTCGGCGCATTAACCTGCCACTGTCCTTGCCACTCACCGTTGGGTCCGTAGGGCAGGAAGGACGCAATATCCGACAAAAAGCGAAAACCGCGCGGCGAACGATAGAGCACATTGGTCAGGAACAGGCCATCAACGTCTTCGAACAGGTGGCGATCGTTATCGCGGATAAAGAACACCGCACCGCTGCATAACGCAAACGGCTGGTCGTTGAAAACATGCACGCCCGCCCCCTGCTCCACCAGCACGATTTCCCAGAAATCATGATAATGCTCAGGAAACGCCTGTTGCGGCGCACGCGGCTCCACGGCAACGGTCACTGAGCGAGAAACGAAAAACTCATCACCTTGTAGCAACGTCATTTCAAGCCCCCTGTTTTTCTGCTTTGCAACACTGCAAACATCGATAGAAAACAGCCTACCTACCCCGCTGAGATTTCACCTTCAAATCCCGACGCTGGGTTTTCAGGGTGACGTCATTTTTCAAAGATTTCACCGTCAATTCACGGAAGTGTGGGTAGGATCACAGGAGCAACAGGCACGGGATAACGCGCACTGATATCAACGAAGTGTGACGCCTTTCACGGCCAGCTTTGCCATTTTGCCAACCCGCTCTGTCCTATGGCATTCACGGGAAGGCGATGCGTTTTCCGGCACTTTACACTGCGCAACATGAATCAGTGAAAGAGGAACGACAATGGCGGTGAAAAATATTGTCGCAGTGGATTTAGGTGCCTCCAGTGGCCGGGTCATGCTGGCAACATGGCAAGTCGAGAACAGGCAACTGGCGCTCAAAGAGATCCATCGGTTTACCAACCGCCTGGTAGAACGGGACGGGCACCATCTGTGGGATCTGGATGCGCTGGAACAGGAAATTCTCACTGGCTTGCATCGCATCACCGACAGCGGCATCCGCCCTGACAGCATCGGCATCGATAGCTGGGGTGTGGATTACGTACTGCTGGATGCCGCCGGAGAACGCGTCGATCTGCCCTATGCCTACCGCGATCACCGCACCGATGGCGTGATGGCGCAAGCCATTGCGGAACTGGGTGCCGAGCATATCTATCATCTGACGGGCATTCAGTTTTTGCCATTCAATACCCTGTATCAGTTGAAAGCCTGGCGCAACGCCAACCCCGGCAACATCGACAGCATTGCCCATTTTCTGATGATCCCGGACTATCTCCACTACCGTCTTACCGGTAGCCTCGGCTGTGAATACACCAACGCCAGCACCACTCAACTGCTCAATTTGCACACCAAAAACTGGGATGCGTCGCTGCTGGCGTGGCTCGATCTACCCGCCAGATGGTTCAGTACCCCAGCACAACCCGGAAAAACACTCGGTGCCTGGACCACACCGGCAGGCGATGCCATACCGGTGATTACCGTTGCCACACACGACACCGGCAGCGCCGTGGTGGCCGCGCCGCTGACTGAAGGCGACAGCGCCTACCTCAGTTCCGGCACCTGGTCGCTGATGGGCATTGAAAGCGATGTGCCCTACCACGATACGCGTGCGCTGGCGGCGAATGTCACTAACGAAGGCGGCATCAACGGCACCTACCGCGTCCTGAAAAACATCATGGGCATGTGGTTACTGCAACGCGTGGCGCTGGAGATGAACATTACCGATTTACCCGCATTGATCCGCGATGCCAGCGCATTACCGCCGTTCACGCGTTTAATCAATCCGAATGACGAACGTTTTATCAATCCGCCATCGATGTGTGAGGCCATTCGCGATTTCTGCCGCGAGCACCAGCAAAGTGAGCCCGTTACCCAGGCCGAGTTCGCTCGCTGCATTTTTGACAGCCTGGCGCTGCTGTACCGTCGCGTCCTGCTGGAGTTGGGAGAATTGCGCGGCACACCGTTACGCCAGTTACACATTGTGGGCGGCGGGTGTCAGAACGCGTTTCTCAACCAACTCTGTGCCGATGTCTGCCAGATACCGGTGTTGGCGGGCCCGGTGGAAGCCTCGACGCTCGGCAATATCGGCTGCCAATTGATGGCGCTTGACGCCGTCCCCGATCTTACCGCTTTTCGCCAGCAACTGGCGCAGAGCTTCCCATTACACTGTTTTATCCCGCGTTCTATTGACGATTTTGCCGGACACTGGCGCCGTTTTGAGGCGCTGTGCCACGCCACTGAGGAGCTTTCTGTATGAATACCGCCATTGAATCGGCCTGGCAGTTGGCCAAGGCGCGCTATGCCGCGATCAACGTTGATGTCGAGGCAGCCCTGAAGCAACTGGATAACATCCCCGTCTCCATGCATTGCTGGCAGGGGGACGATGTGGTGGGCTTCGAGCAGTCCGCTGGCGCACTCACTGGCGGTATTGCTGCAACCGGCAACCATCCGGGCAAAGCGCGCAGCGCCGATGAACTGCGCGCCGATCTGGAACAGGCTTTCCGCCTGATTCCGGGGCCGAAGCGTCTGAACCTGCATGCGATTTATCTGGAGTCCGATGAACCTGTCGCACGTAACGCCATCGAACCGAAACACTTCAGCCGCTGGGTGGCCTGGGCCAAAGAACAGCATTTGGGGCTAGATTTTAACCCTACCTGTTTCTCGCACCCGCTCAGCAGCGACGGCTTCACCCTCTCCCATCCGGATGAGAACGTGCGCCGTTTCTGGATTGAACACTGTCAGGCCAGTCGCCGCATCTCCGCCTATTTTGGCCGCGAACTCGGCACGCCTTCCGTGATGAACATCTGGGTACCGGACGGCATGAAAGACCTCACCATTGATCGTCTGGCATTTCGCCAGCGCCTGTTAAACGCGTTGGATGACGTGATCGCCGAACCGCTGGATGCGCAGCACCACATTGATGCGGTTGAAAGCAAGCTGTTCGGCATCGGCGCAGAGAGCTTCACCGTGGGCTCCAATGAATTCTATCTTGGCTACGCCACCAGTCGCGGCACCGCGCTGTGCCTTGATGCCGGCCACTTCCACCCAACGGAAGTGATCTCCGACAAGATCTCCAGCGCCATGTTGTACGTACCGCGCCTGTTACTGCACGTCAGCCGCCCGGTACGCTGGGACAGCGATCACGTGGTGCTGCTGGACGACGAAACGCAAGCCATCGCCCATGAGATCGTGCGCCACGACCTGTTCGATCGCGTACATATCGGCCTCGACTTCTTTGATGCCTCCATCAACCGCGTTGCCGCCTGGGTTATCGGCACACGCAACATGAAAAAGGCGCTACTGCGCGCCCTGCTGGAACCCACCGAGCAACTGCGCCAGTTGGAACAGGAAGGCGACTACACCGCACGTCTTGCACTGCTGGAAGAGCAAAAATCGCTGCCGTGGCAGGCCGTGTGGGAACACTACTGCCAGCGCCACGATGTGACGCCGGGCAGCGAATGGCTGCAACAGGTACGCCATTATGAACAAACCATTCTTCGTCAACGTCAAGGGTAAGTGATTATGCAAGCAATTCTGTCTTCCTGGTTTGTACAAGGCATGATTAAAGCCACCAGCGATATGTGGCTCAAAGGCTGGGACGAACGCAATGGCGGCAACGTCAGCCTGCGCCTCGATGCCAAAGACGTCACGCCCTATGAGAGCGATTTCACCCCGACGCCACGCCACGAAGCGCTGTCACTGGCGATGCCAGAACTGGCAGGCTGCTGGTTTATCGTGACCGGTTCGGGCAAGTTCTTCCGCAACGTGCAGTTAGATCCGGCAGATACGCTGGTGCTGTTGCAGGTGGATGACGATGGCAAAGGCTACCGTATTTTCTGGGGCTTGACCGGCGGTGGTTTGCCTACCTCTGAGCTGGCGGCGCACTTCCAGTCGCACATCGTGCGCATGGCGGCCAGCCAGGGACGCGATCGCATCATCATGCATTGCCACGCCACCAACCTGATTGCACTGAGCTATGTGCTGGATCTGAACAGCGCCGCATTTACCCGCGAGCTGTGGGAAGGCAGCACCGAATGTCTGGTGGTGTTCCCTGACGGCGTGGGCATTGTGCCGTGGATGGTGCCGGGCACCGACGCCATTGGCACCGCGACGGCGGAGCAGATGCAATCTCACTCGCTGGTACTGTGGCCGTTCCACGGTATCTTCGGTACCGGGCCGACGCTGGATGAAGCCTTTGGCCTGATCGATACCGCTGAAAAAGCGGCAGAAGTAATGGTCAAAGTGCGTTCCATGGGCGGCAAAAAGCAGACCATCACCACGGAAGAGCTGATTGCGCTGGGCAAACGCTTTGGCGTCACACCGATGGAAGCGGCACTGAAGGCGTAATCCTCTCCACATGTCATCCTCCGCCACAGGCGGAGGATGACAGCCCGATTAATCCTTGGAGTTACCCATGCTACGCAAAGCCTTTGTTATGTCGGTATTCCCCGCGTGTCACGACGAATATCAACACCGCCACAACCCCATCTGGCCGGAACTGGCAGAAGTGCTGAAGGCACACGGTGCGCACCACTACAGCATCTTTCTCGATGAAAAACGTCATCTGCTGTTTGGGTATGTCGAAATCGAGTCAGAAGCACAGTGGGATGCGGTGGCACAGACTGACGTCTGCCAGCGTTGGTGGAAACACATGAGCGACGTGATGCCCGCCAACCCGGACAACAGCCCAGTGAGCGACGCGTTGAAACCGGTGTTTTACCTCGATTAAACCAATGGTTGGCTAACACCGCGACGCGATGATTACGCCGCGGTGGTATCACCTCAAGCGTTACCCTCTACTGATACTGCGAGACATCCGTAGCACAAACCCGCAGCCGATGTCCATCCGGATCCTGCGCCACAAAGGTGTAACCGAACGCCAGACGTGTAGGTTTAGCCACGATGGTGACGCCCTGTGCGACCCACGCGCAGTATAGCGCATCCACATCGCTGTCCGTTGCCTGACTCATGCACAGTTCGATGCCGCCCACCTGTGGCTGCGGCGGTGGGAATATACCCTGGCGTGCCTGTAAGCCGAGAGAGAATTCAGGCTGTAGTGCAAACAGGGTGAAGTCGGGGAAAGTTTCCAACGGCGGCGCGCAAAGCAAGGTTTGATAAAAGCGGGCGCTGGTATCGACATCCTGCACATACAGAATCAGGCTGTTTGGGGCAAACGTCATCACGTACTCCTTGTCACAATGATAGAGCCTGCGCAAGCGGCATCAGGCCTGTGAGCACGTTATCGATATCAGGTGTCAGTTTCTGTCAGTAGGCTTTTGGTCTGGCGGCGTTTCCGTGTCAAACACGCTTTTTCGCCAGGCTTGCAGCACGTGCTCACGGCGTTTCGGAAAGCGGCCGGGCAAACGCGTCAGCGTCACGATGCGATCGGTGCGGAAATGACGGAAATCCTGCCGCAATTCGCACCAGGCCGCCAGCAGTTGCGTTTGATCGAAATACCCCAAGGCTAATGGCCATAGCGTACGCGTTGAAGACTGGTTTTTAAGATCACAATAGACAATGTCTATCCGCTGCTCTTGGCGAATCGCCAACCGCAGTTGGTACATCACGTTGTCGTCACTTTTATGCGCTTCACTCGGACCAACGCGTAGCCCAGAGTGTTCCATCACATAGTGCAACGGCTGCGGAAGCACCGCGCCAATTTTTCCCAGCGCCGATTGTGCGGCGGCGGCGAGGTGGCTGTCACCGCGTTCATTCACCCAGCGGGCTCCCAGCGCAATAGCTTCCAACTCTTCAGGGGAGAACATCAACGGCGGCAGCATAAATCCGGGGCGTAGCAGATAGCCCACGCCGGCTTCCCCCTCGATATTGGCCCCTTGCGCTTGCAGCGTGCGAATATCGCGATACAGCGTGCGCAGGCTGACGCCAAGTTGCTCGGCTAACTGCTCACCTCTCACCGGGAAACGGTGCTGGCGTAATAGCTGTAATAACGCGAGTAAGCGTTGGGCGCGCGACATAACACACTCTCTGTATAACATTACCGTTTAGCGCCATGATGCGCGGCTTCACCTCATCATGACATTCCTGATGACGAATGAGGGGAACTATGTGGCCTTATTTTCAGTGAAATTTATTGTAGCAATAATGATCACACCTATTATTTTTTAATTTCTCAGCGGGGCTTTATTTGTCTATTTTTTCTTCATAATGCCATGACGTTATGAAAAAACACACAGTGCACAAAGCCTTACCACAACAGCCTGAAGCGCTAGCAACAATCGCTGAAAGACAATAAAAATCAACCGAAAAAAACGCGTTTTTTGATGAACATGTAAAAAGAAACAAAAAAGTGTCGCAGCATTTTAATTCGGATAAAGAATTCCCTCAGCGTGCCGTTACCCTGAATAACATTCCCCCCTGGTATTTTATGATGATAAAGAAACTGTCTCAGCTTTCACTGTTAACCAAACTGCTTTCCGGTTTTTCAATATTGATCATACTGATGTTGTTGCTCGGTAGCGCCGCGTTGTATCAGTTGCATCTCAACAACCAGAATATCGAATCCTACCGTGATAGCCGCTTGCCCGGCGTGCGCTACACGCTGGAAATGCGGGGCACACTGTCCGAGATTCGCCTGCAACAGATCCAATATATCGCCTCGGTCACCGACAAAGAACGTGAAGGACATCGCGTCGAGTTACTGGAAGATACCGCGATCTTCCAGCGCGCGCTGGACAACTACACCAAACTGCTGACCGATAGCGGTCAGAAACCATTGTTAGACCCGATTATTGAGGGCTTCGGGAAGTTTAGCGCCGTAAATCAGGATGTGATCAATGCCGTCAGCAAAGGTCAACTGGAAGAGGCTTCACGCATCAGCGGCGCAGTCTCATCACAATACCGTGGTCAGTTGATGAAAGATCTGGCCAAACTGGTCGATCTGGAAATTGAAAAAGGCAACGCCGCAGCCCGCGAGGCCAGCAAAGGCTATCAGGACGCGAAATACACGCTGCTCGGCATGCTGTTACTGGCAGTGGTGATGTCGTGCGTATTGGCGCTGGTTATTTCACGCAGCATCTCTCGTCAATTAGGCGGCGAACCGCGCTATGCCATGGAAATCATGAACGAAATTTCCACCGGTAACCTGCTGACGTCCATCGCTCTGCGTCCGGGGGATAACCACAGTCTGCTGGCGGCCATCAGCCATATGAATCAGCGGTTGGCAGACACCGTGCGTAATATTATTGACGGCAGTGAATCCATCACCATGGCGTCAAATGAGATCGCCCAAGGCAACAGCGACCTGTCACAGCGTACCGAAGAACAGGCTGCTTCGCTGCTGCAAACCTCGTCCAACATGCAGCAATTAACGCAAACGGTACGGCAAAATGCGGATAACGCCCGCGAAGCCAGTTCATTGGCACAGAAAACCTCTGATACCGCGTCACAGGGCGGTGAAATCGTTAACGATATGCTGGCGCGGATGCAGGAAATTTCTCAAAGTTCGCAGAAGATCGTCAATATTATCGCCGTGATCGAGGGCATCGCCTTCCAAACCAATATCCTTGCACTGAACGCGGCGGTGGAAGCGGCCCGTGCTGGCAGCGAAGGCAAAGGGTTTGCTGTGGTCGCCGGTGAAGTGCGCACGCTGGCACAGAAAAGCGCCGATGCCGCCAAGGAGATCAAAGCCCTGATCGAAGGCACGGTAGAGAAGATCACCGAAGGCTCCCAACAGGCTGACAAAGCAGGCAAAGCGATGACCGACGTGGTGGATTCCGTCAATCAGGTATCCAAAATCGTGGCGGATATTTCGATGGCGTCTGATGAACAACATATCGGGATCAAGGAGATCAGCGTTGCCATCGACCAGATGGATCAGGTCACTCAGCAGAACGCCGCGCTGGTAGAGGAATCCGCGACCGCGGCAGAATCGCTGACCGAGCAAGGTGAGCAGCTGCGTAACGCCGTGCGCTTCTTCCGTGTGGAACAAGCCTCTGCGCTGCGTTTGCGCTAACCGGTACAGTCCCCTTCCACCGCGCGTGGAAGGGGACTGTGAATTTATAGGGCGTGCACGTGGCTGAGACGAAGGGCCGCGCCGGGCAGCCACAGCAGTAAAAAGCCCGAACGTCCGAGACTGAATGCCAGATACGCCAGCCACAAACCGTGATTGCCGTACACCGGCACCAAAAAGTACCACGCGACAAACCAGGCCATGAGCGCCAGCAACATGGAATTGCGCACCGGTGCGGTGTAGGTGATACCGGTAAACACGCCGTAAAAAATAATGCCTGCTGCGCCACACAGCGGAAACACCATCAGCCAGAGGCTATAGCGTTGACACAGCGCGACAATCTCCCCCTGATGGGTAAACCAACCGATAACGCTGTCGCCCTGCCAGGCCCATAACAGCGCCAGCAATCCCGACATCCACAGCGTAGACAGCGCAGAATAGCGCAACGTCTGACGGAAGTGGTCAGCGTCGTTAGCCCCGCGCGCACGGCCGCTAAACACGCTGGACGCATTGGCAAAACCGTCAAACAGATACGCCATCAAATAGTGAATCTGAAACAGCACCGCGTTGGCAGCCAGCATTTCTGTGCCAAAGGAGGCGCCGGTCGCCACAAAGTGATTCGTCACCACCAGCAGGCATACCGTACGCAGTATCAGATCGCCATTTACCATCATAATGGCTTTAAACTCGCGCCACGAGAGCAAGGCGGAAGGTGACATGGCGGCCTTGTCCGGCGTCAGATAGCGATGAATCAGACGCAAGCCCAAAAGCGTGCCGCTGATTTGCGCGATCAGCGTAGCACCGGCTATGCCCGGCACACCCCATTCCAATCCACGCACAAACCACAGCGCCAACACCATATTCAGCACATTGATGCCAATCTGATTAAGCAGCACCGCGCGGGTTTTCAAACGTCCCATCAGCCAGCCCAGACAGACATAGTTCACCAGGGTAAAAGGAGCCCCCCAGATCAGAATAAAAAAGAAATCATGGGCGTGCCGGCGCACGGCGACATCCGGTTTGAGCAACGCCATGCTGGCCGAGAAAATAGGGTGCTGCAACGCCACAAACACCAAACCGATGACCACCGCCATCAGCAGAGGGCGAAACAACGCGCTGGTCAGCAAACGCGGGTCGTCCAGCGCCTGCGCCGTAAAACCGGTGGTACTCACACGCAGAAAACCAAACAGCCAGTAGAGGGTGCTAAAAATGACCGCGCCTACCGCCACACCGCCAATAAAGGCCGGATCGGGCAGATGCCCTACCAGCGCGGTATCCACCGCACCGAGCAACGGCGTGGTCAGCGTAGAAATAACAAAGGGAAATACCAGTGCCAGATAGCTGACATAGCTTACGCGAGCCAGCACAGGAGCGGGAGAGGACATGGAGAAAACGCACCTCAAGCAGCGTCAGAACGCCATTACCGACGTTAACAGGCAGCGAGCAGCAGGGTGCTGAACGTGCCCCAACGCCGCCATATCATTCACCTGTTCAATGACTCGGCCCTGATGCAAAAATAACACGCGTTGACACAAATAGGTCACGGCCGTGAGATCGTGGCTGATAAACAGATAAGTTAGGCCCAGACGTTGCCGTAACTCAGCTAATAAATCAAGAATTTGTCTCTGAACCGCCACATCGAGTGCACTAACCGCTTCATCCAGCACCACCAGTTCTGGCTCACAGGCGATGGCGCGGGCAATGCACACACGCTGCATCTGTCCACCGCTAAGCTGGTGCGGATAGCGTGTGCCAAGCGACTCGTCCAATCCTACCTGATGCAGTAACGCCCCCGCGCGTTCACGCGCCGCCATCCGACCTAACCGCCGCTGTAACCGCAGGGGCTCAGCCACAATGTCGGTAATGCACATCAAGGGATTTACCGAGGAAGCATAATCCTGAAACACCGCACCAACGCGCCCACCGTTGCCGATGCCGCGTCGCCACAGGCCCGATTTTTCATAAAGCGACGTGCCCGCCAGTATCACCTCTCCGGCATCCGGGCGCTCAAGGCCAAGCAACACGCGCCCCAACGTGCTTTTCCCGCTGCCACTGGCACCGACGATCCCCACACATTCGCCGCGTGCAATACTGAACGAAACGGATTGCAGCGCAGCCTGCCATTCGCCCGTGGCGCGCAGTTGATAGCGCTGACTCAGGTCACGCGCTTCAAGCCAGACGCTCATGCTCCCGCCTCCTGCACGGCAACAGGCGGAGCCCACTGGGCATAGCGATGTAACATCGCCTGTCGCGCCTCCACCAGATAACGGGTATGTGCATGGTGAGGATGGCTCAGCACGGCATCGGTTTCCCCCTGTTCCACCACCCTCCCCTGATGCATGACCATCACACGGTCTGCCAAGCGCTGGATGGCGCCCAGATCGTGAGACACAAACAGCAGCGTCATGGCATTACGAGAGCGAAGTTCAGCAAACAGCTGTACGATCTCCGCCTGCGTCACCGCATCCAGCGCGCTGGTGGGCTCATCGGCAATCAGCAGGCGTGGAGACAGCCCGAGCGCAATGGCGATCGTCACCCTCTGCAACATGCCGCCGCTCAGTTGGGCGGAGTAATCATCAAAGCGCTTAGCCGCATTTTCCAGACGCACCTGTTGCAGCAATGCGATAGCCTTCTCTTTGGCCTCACGGGGCCGTAACGCCAGATGCGCGCACAGGGTTTCCACCATCTGCTTCCCGATGGGTTGCAGTGGATCGAAGGCTGTCATCGGGTGTTGTGGAATCAGGCTAATGTCCCGTCCGCGATAGCGGCGCAGCGCGGCATCATGAAACCCCAGTGGTTCATCGTCAGCAAAACGCATGTTGCCGCGACAAACAAAGGCGGTATTCAGCAGCCCCAACAGCGCGCGGCACAGCAGGCTTTTGCCACTGCCACTCTCGCCGATCACCCCAAGGCAACGGTGCGGTAT
This sequence comes from uncultured Symbiopectobacterium sp., assembly GCA_964293225.1. Lineage (GTDB taxonomy): Bacteria > Pseudomonadota > Gammaproteobacteria > Enterobacterales > Enterobacteriaceae > Symbiopectobacterium. The sequence goes on from CAXYYB010000028.1 coordinate 29,916, forward strand.
CAGCGAAAATGACACATCGTGCAGCAGCGCGCGTGATGTCTGCGCCAGCGCAACCTCAAGATGTTCAACCTGTAGTAATGGGGTATTCACAGCAGTGCGTCCTGATAAAAAATATCTGTCACACACTAGCAGATAGTGCCCGACAGTCGGCAGCGCGATATCAAAAAAACGGGGTTTAATGCAGGAAAAACGCCCCGTCAGGGACGTTGGAGGTATTTAGCCTAACGCTTTCTCTACGCAGCGTTTAAACACGCGCACACCCACTTCCAGTGAGTTGAGATCGAAATGCATGTCCGGGTGATGCAAGCCGGGTTTCAGGTTGGTGCCCAATCCCCAAAAGCCCGCTTTCACCTCGGGACGCAGACGCGGGTAGAAGAAGAAATCTTCACCGCCCGCAGTGCTTTTCGGCTCTGTCAGCCCCTGCGGGCCAAGCACATCAACAATCGCCTCGCTGATAAGCAAAGTGGCTTCGTCATGAATTTCCGCTGCCGGAATCTCTTTGGTTAGCACCACATCAGCGGTAGCACCCAGCGCGGCAGCGCTGTGCTCAATCGCCAGTTTGACTTTCTCTTTCAGCGTTTGCATCAGGTCGTTCTGTGCAGAACGTAAATCCCAGCACACCGTGGCGCGATCTGGAATCGAGTTGGTCACACCGGCGTCGCACAGGAAGCGGGTTGCCTTGACGCTCCAGGTCAAATGTGGCGGCAGTGGAATGGCTTTAACCGCCATCACCGCCTGCGCAGCAGCCTCTAATGCGTTTACCCCCAGATGAGGACGTGCGCCGTGCGCCGGTTTACCGTGGAAGGTCACTTCAAAGGTACTGCTGGCAGAATAGTACATTGCAGGCACCGCTTCGCCCAGCACACACTCTTCAACCGGGCGTAGGTGGAAACCGAGGATCATATCCACATCGTCCAACGCGCCGCCTTCCACCATGGCAATGGCTCCGGTGCCCAGCTCTTCTGCGGGCTGGAATAAAATACGCAGACGGCCTTTTTTGACGATACCTTCGCGAATAATCTCTTGCGCCGCCGTCAATACTACCGAGGAGTGCGCATCGTGCCCACAGGTGTGGCGAGCACAATGCTCACCGTCGATGATGTGGCCCAGCGCATCCATATCCGCGCGCAGTGCCAGCAGGGGACCGGGCACGCCGCTGTCTAATTCCGCCACAATACCGGTCGTGCCGTTAATACCGCGCGTGACGCGATATCCCGCCGCCTCCATTTTGCTGGCAAGGTAGTCCGAGGTTTTAAACTCCTGAAAACCCAGCTCAGGAATGGTGTGCAGGTAGTTGTAATGCTCTAATACGATGGACATAGTTACGCTCTCTTTTCTCTTTATGCGTGCCGCAGGAGGTCAATCATGCCGGACAACAACCTCCGTGGCGGCATCGACAGCATCAGGCAAAAAACACGCGCATGATCAGCATGGCAATCATGGCGTTGATAATGCTGGTCAGCATCAGCAGCGGCCAGTATTTTTTCGGTACATCCGCCACCCCGAGCAAGCGACCCATGTACTGCAACTGTGAGCCCATCAGGAAAATAGCCGGAGCCAGAATCGTCACCATATGACCATCCAGCGTCCCTTTGGAAAGCAGGCTGACAGCAACGCCAGTGCCCGCCGAGGCGGAAAGCCAAGAGGTCAGCAGCACGGTGATCGCTTCACCGGGCAGGCCAAACAGGCCCATGATCGGTGCGAACACTTTGCCCAGCAGCGCCATAATGCCAAGCAAATTCAGAATTTCCGCGATCACATAAGCCATCAACACGTTGGGCAACAGGTTATTGATAGCGATATTGAAGCCTTTACGCGCCCCGACCACAAAAATATCGAACGGGTTGTTGGACACCTTGGCTGGGCTGTTATTGCTCATTCTGAAAATCCTTGCGATAAACCGTATTAAGCACCACGCGCACCAGCGCAGCACCGACAAACTTCATGATGAACATCAGCACCAGCGGAATCACAATCGGTGCCGTCATGGAGAGAAACAGCGCGGAGCCAATCGTGAAGTAGTTATTGATAAGCCCGGCACCGGAATACTGCCACGCACTCATGATCACCAAATCTTTCTGCGTGATATCACCGCGATCGCTCAACTCTTTGGTCAGCGCCGCACCGGCATCGGTACTTTGCAGATCGGTGATCATCGCCAGACCTGTCAGACCGGGAATGCCAAGCAGCGGACGCAGCAGTGGCGTCAACAGACGGTGCGCAGCGCGGATAGCACCGTAGTGGGTGAAAATTTCCAGCACGCCCAACGCCAGCATCACCGTAGGCACCAGAGACAGAGCGAAGATAAAGCCCGCTTTGGCACTGATGCCGCCCGCACCGATAAAGTTTCCACCCTCTTTGATAGCACCAAAGCTACCGCCCAGCGTGGTAAAATCGAAGGCACCCAGCCAATTCAGCCCATCGACCTTAAAAAATAGCCCTGAAAAAAACAAAATCGCCCCCACCAGCGCGATGTAGGGCCCTACTTTCCTGAGTAAGCCCGTACGCTGCGCCGTTGGCTGCGTGATCTCTTCCGACATACAAATCCCCTTTTGAGTCCCCTGCGTTGGTAAAAATGTCACGCCCAGCGCCGTTTTTTCCACGCTGATACCGCGACAAATGAACAAAAAAACTGCGTCCGGCGTGCAGCACACGCCAGAAATATTGCTGAGATTGATAACGGAATAAGAAACGGAACCGTTAAAAAAATCCGTTTTAGGTGTTGTAAACGTTATGCATACATCTCGAGGGATGACACTCAGTCAATTGCAGCAACCTATCCTTTTTTATTTTCACTAAGATTGTCAAGGTTTATTCCCCAAATTGGTTTACCAAAAAGACAAATCAGCTTTCCAGAAACGTCAATGTCGGTTGAAAACACAAACCGGAGTGAACAAAAGACCAGATTCGCATGCACCATGCAGAAGCTGCATAATGATTTATCATTGAATTTATTGGATATAATATCGAAATCTTGGTCTGTACGTTACACATGAATAAATAACATGAAAAACCCACTATCTTGGCACTTCAATTCCCCCTTGCTCAAGCCAGCATTATTCTGGCTCTTTTTGTTGGTGATTTGTAATATTACTATAAGGCCAGAGGCATCAATTAAGAAAAATTATCAGGTCCCCTCCTTGAAGGCAGTGTTTAATTCTATTATTTACTCATAATTTCAGGACAAAATAAAATATCAGCGGGATATGTGATACACTTCGTTAGCATCTAGTGTGCTGGACTGGAGATCCAATCAGTGCGACCTGCATTTGAAACCACAATGATTCATCAGGATAGACTATGTTGACGCTGCTGCATTTGCTCTCTTCCGTTGCACTGCTGGTATGGGGTACCCATATCGTACGCACGGGTATTATGCGAGTTTATGGCGCAAACCTGCGCCGTATATTGAGTGCCAGCATCAAGAAAACCAGCATGGCGTTTCTGGCGGGGATCGGCGTAACGGCGCTGGTGCAAAGCAGTAACGCCACTGCGCTGCTGGCCATCTCTTTTGTATCACAGCAACTGATTGCGCTTTCCCCTGCATTGGTGATTATGCTGGGGGCGGATGTCGGTACCGCGCTCATGGCGCGTATCCTGACGTTCGACTTGGGCTGGCTTTCTCCCCTGCTGTTGCTCTGCGGGATCGTGGCATTTCTGTCTAACCGCAAAGCCCGCGTCGGCCAGTTGGGACGTGTCGGTATAGGCCTTGGATTGATCCTGCTGGCACTGGAATTGATCGTCGCCGCCGCAGCCCCCATCACCCATTCCAGCGCCATTCTGGTAATTTTCACCTCTATTTCGGATGACACGCTGCTGGCGCTGCTGCTTGGGGCCGTGTTCGCCATGGTCAGCTATTCCAGCCTTGCCGCAGTACTGCTGACAGCGACGTTGGCGGCAACCGCACTGCTGCCGCTGAAAATGGCACTGTGCATCGTGATTGGTGCCAACCTCGGCAGCGGTGTGCTGGCGATACTCGGAGGGCGCGGACAAAGTGCCAGCGCACGGCAATTGGTCCTTGGCAGCATGTTGTTCAAGATTATCGGCTGCGTGTTGATTTTGCCCTGGCTGGCACCGTTAGCGCAGTGGATAGGCGGCACGGGGGTCGCACCCGACGAAGCCGTCATCTATTTTCATGTCGTCTATAACCTGCTGCGCTGCCTGCTAATGCTGCCACTGGTGAGCAGTATGGCGCGTCTGTGTCGCCGTTTGGTGCCCCATGAGGATATCAACAACGCCACCGCCGCACCGCGCTATCTCGACAACAGCGCGCTGGATACCCCTTCGCTTGCTCTCGCCAATGCGGTACGCGAAACGCTGCGACTGGGCGATGTGGTGGCGCAAATGCTAGAACGTTTTCGCCTGGTGTTGTTGGGTGACAGAGAGCAAAAACGCGAGATCAGTCGCCTTGATGAAGAGGCCGATATGCTTCACAGTGCCATCAAGCTCTATCTGGCACAGATTCGCCAAGACGATCTGGGAGAGGAAGATTCACGCCGTTGGGCGGAAGTGATCGATACGGCGTTAAACCTGAAACAGGCGGGCGGCATCCTCGAACATATTTCATCGTCGTTCACCAACAAGGCGCTGGATGCCCGACTCTCCTTATCCTCCGAAGGCATGGAGGAACTGTTGTCACTGCATCAACGCCTCACCAGCTCCCTCTCACTGGCAATGTCAGTGTTTCTCACCGGAGACATGACCAACGCAAAACGCCTGCGCCGTGCCAAGCACCGTTTGATTCTGCTGGGACGACGCTACTCCCATGCGCACGTTGAGCGTTTACATCAACAAAATCCGCAGAGTCTGGAAACCAGCTCACTGCATATGGGGCTGCTGGGGGATATTCGCCGTCTGAATTCACTGTTCTGCGCCGTGGCGTATCACGTGCTCGAACCGGACCCGGAAGATTCCGCAGAATAACCATTGGTACAACGAAAGAAGGGCAGCAAAAATGCTGCCCTTCTGCACATTCACACTGTAATCGATGTTATGTCACTCGTCGGTATTCAACACGATTGAGGACGAAAGATCGCCTGCTCTTTATCCATCGCACAGGGTGACGCACCGCCGCTGCCGTTCCAGGTCGGCCCCATCGGTACTATCGGGATCGGCACGCTGACCGGGCCATGTTTAATCGCTTCCTGCACAACGGTTTGTACTGCACTACCCGCAGCACCGATGCCAGCACCAGCGACACCACCCACAGCACCAAATCCAGCACCCCACGCCATATTTTCTCCCAGCGTGTTAAGTAATTCCTTATTACTGCTCGCCTGGTCATTCCCTGCACCCGAGACATTTATCAACATGCTTTCATCAATTTCTCTCATACGACCTCCTGTTAAATACAAATAAAAGGAAAACTATCATATTTAAAACAATCGCCACCAATGAAGAAACCAGACTCGTTGCCAGTGAAAAATGAGTGTCTGTGTCGTGTAGAATATCCCTTGATAAGGGATGAAAGAATCCAACAAAACAGGATGAAAATACAATATATAAAAGATGAACGAAATGATTTTTTGTTTTTCGATGACGTAAAAAAATAACGTAGGACGTCACTGACAACCACACTGGAGTAAAAATCTCTGATAACATTTTTCGCTCCAAATCTGATAAGTAGGCATCGATAGGTACACAAGAGAATGAGGAGAGGAAATGTAATACATCTTTGTTACTGTTTTCGATCATTCATTCTAACGGCATTTATTCCCAGCGACCAGTACTTGACCGATGGCAGTTTAATTTTCGTTTCATTCTTCATTTATTTCTTTCTAAAATGAAGCATTCGTTTGATAAAAACTTGAATTTTATCCTTGGAATTTGACATGGAGAGGAGAATAACTATGCTATAGCGCACCCTATTGAATGAATATGTGCGTTTTTTGAAAGTTTAACCCCTGTATTAGCTATACATAATATGCAGAGAGGTATGCGTGTTTCGCAAGGAAGCGTTAGGACACAGAAAAATGCCATGGCAGGGAAAAGCCCTGTTACTCCCTGGCACATCACCTTGGTTAACCGCACTGGTTTGCCTGTTTTTTATGTTTTCTTTTATCCTCTTTGTTACTGTTGGCACTTACACCCGCCGCGTCAATGTCGGGGGAGAAATTAGCACACACCCTCGCCCTGTGAGTATTTATTCAGGGGTTCAGGGGTTTGTTGTGAAGAAATATGTTACCGAAGGTCAGGATATTAAAAAACACGATCCGCTTTATCGTATTGATGTGAGTAAAAGTACCCGCAGTGGCGTTGTCAGTGATAACCACCGTAAAGACATAGAAAATCAACTGGTGCGTATCGAAAATATCATTTCACGTATTGAAAAGAGTAAATCATCCACATTAGATGCGTTAAAAAAACAGAAATCACAATACAGCGATGCACTTGAGCGCTCCTCTGCCATTTTGAAACGCGCCGAAGAAGGTATAAACCTTATGAAAACCAACATGGAGAATTATCGCCGTTATCAGATGAAAGGGCTAATAAACAAAGATCAGTTAACCAATCAAGTAGCACTTTATTATCAACAACAAAATAGCCTATTGAGTCTGAGTGCCCAGAATGAACAAAATGCATTAAAAATCACCGAACTGGAAAGTGAGTTGCGCACGCAGGAAGCCGAGTTTGATAACCGAATTTATCATATGGAATTACAACGCTATGAATTACAGAAGGAACGGGTGAATGCGGATGCAGAAGGTGAAATTATTATTCGCGCGTTATCAAGCGGGAAAATAGACTCCTTAAGCGTTAGCGTGGGGCAGATGATTAACGTGGGCGACAGCCTGCTGCAAATCATGCCGGATACCTTCTCCGCGTTCTACTTAGTTACCTGGGTGCCTAACGATGCCGTGCCTTACATCGCTATCAATGACAACGTCAATATCCGCTACGAGGCCTTTCCTGCTGAAAAATTTGGCCAATTCTCCGGCACAGTGCAACTGATCTCAAAAGCGCCCGCCTCACAACAGGAAATGCAGACTTATCAGGGCGCACCGACTAACCGTGCCGCCGCCATTCCCTACTACAAGGTCTTGGTCAGACCGGACAAACAAACAATCCCTTACAACGGAAAAATACTCCATCTGGAAAACGGGATGAAAGCGCAAACCACGTTGTTTCTCGAAAAGCGGAAAATATATCAGTGGATGCTGGCGCCGTTTTACGACATGAAACACAGCGCCACAGGGCCGGTACATGAATAACCGTTGGCGCAAAAGCATTATCGATCAGTTGGATCTGGGGTTACGCCGCCGCCTCCCGATGCTGCATCAGACCGAATCAGCCGAATGCGGGCTGGCTTGTCTGGCGATGGTCTGTAGCTACTACGGTAAAAATATCGATCTGAACGCCCTGCGCCAACAGTTTCGACTCTCCACTCGCGGCACCACGCTTGCCGGATTAAACGACTTCGCCGCACAGTTGGGGATGACAACGCGTGCGCTGTCGGTGGATCTGCACGAGCTTGAAGCGCTGAAAACCCCTTGTATCCTGCACTGGAACTTCAACCATTTTGTTGTGCTGGTCAGCGTCAAGCATAACCGCTTTGTGGTGCACGATCCGGCACAGGGGCGCCGCACCGTTGAACTGGCCGAGCTATCACGCAGTTTCACCGGCGTCGCGCTGGAGGTGTGACCGGGCAGTGAGTTCAAGGCAGAAGAGGTCACACAGCGCCTCAGCGCCTGGCAGTTGATCCGCAGCGTGCACGGCATCAAAGGGGCGCTGATCAAGATCTTTTGTCTTTCTCTGGTCATCGAAGCCATCACACTCATCGTTCCCGTTGGCACGCAGTTGGTCATGGATCATGCCCTTCCCGCCGCCGATCGCGGGTTATTGAGCCTGATTTGCCTTGCGCTGATGTTTTTTATTCTGCTGCGGGCCGCCATCAGTATGGTTCGCGCCTGGTCATCACTGGTGATGGGAACGCTGATCAACGTGCAATGGCAATCTGGCCTGTTTATGCACCTGCTGAATTTGCCGCTGGATTATTTCGAAAAGCGGAAACTGGGAGACATCCATTCACGCTTTGGTTCCCTCGACACGCTGCGGGCCACTTTCACCGCCAGCGTAGTCGGTGCCATCATGGATAGCATCATGGTGGTGGGGGTGTTGATCATGATGTGGCTGTATGGCGGCCATCTGACACTGTTGGTGGTTGGTTTCACCCTTATCTATATCCTGACCCGCTTTGCCACTTACCGCTACTATCGGCAGTTGTCTGAAGAAGCGCTGGTCAGGGGCGCACGTGCCAACTCCTATTTTATGGAGACGCTGTACGGCATTGCCACCATCAAGATGCAAGGCATGGGTGAACGGCGACACACCCATTGGCTGAATCTGCAAGTCGATACCCTTAATACCGGCATTCGCATCACTCGACTGGATCTGCTCTTCGGCGGTGTGAACACCTTTATCGCCGCCTGCGATCAAGTGGTGATCCTGTGGTTCGGTATCGATCTGGTTATCGATAATCAGATGACCCTTGGGATGTTTGTGGCGTTCTCGGCGTTTCGCAGCCAATTTTCTGACCGCATTGCCTCGCTGGTCGCGTTTATTCTGCAGCTGCGCATGATGGACCTGCACAACGAGCGCATCAGCGATATCGCACTGTGTGAGCGAGAGACCATCACGCCCACGATCGGTGCTCAGGCTGACATGCGCCCGCGCGCATTAACCACTCAGGCGTTGAGCTTTCGTTACGACAGCCTTTCTGCCCCGGTATTCTGCGATTTGAACATCACTATCGCGCCGGGAGAAAGCGTGGCGATTGCTGGCCCCTCCGGTGTGGGAAAAACCACGCTGATGAAAGTGCTGTGCGGACTGTTCATGCCGGAATCTGGAAAGGTCCTGATCGACGGTAACGATATTCAGCACATGGGCGTGAACAATTACCGCAAAATGATCGGGTGTGTATTACAAGAAGATCGGCTGTTCAGCGCCTCGATACGCGAGAACATTTGCGGTTTTGAGCAAGAGATGGATGACACATGGATGATGGCGTGCGCCAGAGCCAGCTACATTCACGACACCATCATGGCATTGCCAATGGGCTATGAAACCCTGATAGGGGAACTGGGTGAAGGGCTTTCTGGCGGACAGAAACAGCGCCTGTTTATCGCTCGCGCCCTCTATCGTAAACCGGGCATTCTGTTTCTGGATGAAGCCACCAGCGCGCTGGACAAAGAGAGTGAAGCCGCTGTCAATCTGGCAATCAGGCAGATGAACATTACCCGAATCATCATTGCGCATCGAGAATCGACTCTCGCCAGCGCCGATAGGGTCATCACCCTCGGCGCGGAGAACGAATAGTCGGTATGCCATAGTGGCATACCGAACGCGTCTCGTCAGGCTTTGGTCGCTAAAATAACACTGGAGGCTTTTATCAGGGCAATCAGTTCACTGCCAACGCCAACCTGCATCTCTGCCACGCTTTCATTGGTGATCGTCGAGGTCAAGGCCAACCCGCTGCCAGTGACCAAATGAATGGTGGAGTTGACCGCGCCGGGAATAACAGAGGTCACTTTGCTACGGAATTGGTTACGGGCGGAGAACACCAGGCCGCTATTGGCCGAAGCCAGAATCACCCAGGGAGCCTTGACCAGTGCAATCGCGGCTTTACCTGGCACCAGACCCAGTGCATTGCTGCTGGCCCGAGTAATCACGGTGGTCAGGGTTTCCCCTCCTTCCAACGTCAGCACCACTTCATTATTGACCGCGCCTTCCGTTACCGACGCCACCACACCAGAAAGTTGATTTCTTGCCGACACTGACATAGCTCGCTACTCCTGCTAATTAACAAGGGATTAGCGCTATCATGAACATATATCCCTCAAATTCAAAAGCGTTTTTTATTATTACTCACTGAGGGGTAGCCGCTCGATTTTTTTATAACTGCACGCTATATCTCGAAGTGATTTATTCTTTTTTTTTACCGCAGGATACTGTTAGCGTGCGCAGTATTGTCCGTTTTTCTGCTCGGAAGCATCCTGCTGATATGAATATCGATCTCCGCCAGTTACGGCATTTTATCGCCTTGATTGAACATCGCAATTTCACTGCGGCAGCGCAGGCGATGAAGCTTTCTCAATCGGCGTTCAGCCGCAGCATCCAATCACTGGAACACGCATTCGGGGCGCGGTTGATCGATCGCAACAACCCATTGCAACCCACCCCCAAAGGGCGCGTGGTGTTGGATCATGCGCGTCGATTGATCAACCAAACGCAGGATCTGTTCAACGATATTCAGCAATTCAACGAAAAAGAAGCAGGAGAAGTGCATTTTGGCTGCGGTCCTGCTCCCGCAGCCTGGTTGATGCCACAGGTGATTGGCCGTTTCTCCCGCGACTATCCCAAGGTACGCATGGTGTTTCGCGTGGATAACTGGCAGGCGCTCGGCGAGCGACTGATGGCGGAAACGCTGAGCTTTATCGTCGCCGACACCCGTAACTATGAATTTGATACCCGCTACCGGGTGCAGCCATTGAGCAAGCACCGCTGGGGTTTCTGCTGCCGCAAGGGGCATCCACTGACCGCATTTGAAACAATAAGCGTCGAACAGTTGTTTGCTTATCCGCTGGCGGCCACCATTCGCCCACCCAATTTACATCGGGCGCTGGTCGAACTGAGCGGCAAACAGGACATCCGCACCAACATTGAATGTGAAAACGGCTACAGCCTGCTGGAAGCCATCCGCCATTCGGATGCGATCGGCACCACCAACCACGGTCACTCCTCGGCACAGCAAGGGCTGCACATGCTGAAGATTGCCGGGCTGGATGACAACAGCGAAGCGTTTTATACCCATTATGGCATTGTGTCACTTTCCGATGCCCGATTGTCACTGCTGACGCGTAAGCTGATCGATACCTTTGTGCAGGTCGACCAAGACCTGCACGGGGTAGTGGATGTGTTACCCGCAGGTGAGGGTGAAGTCCCGGATAACCTGGTGTGAAAACACAGTACGCAAACCGAAATAACCCGCTTGAGAAGATTCAGACAGGTGAGCACTGAAGTAAAGGGTGTTGTCCACCCAGAAGCGGGTTTCTCCCTGCGCTACTTCAATCACAATGTGATATTGCCTGCCGGGTTGCAGCAGGTGTGCAGCATCGGTGTATTCCCCGAGCAATGCGCGATCGCCCTGCCCATTGTAGTAGCGAAAACGGGTGGTGCTGTTCCAGTTACCGCCCATCCCGACATAATACAGCGCGAGGTTGTCATACTCATTCAACTGCCCGCGTCGGGTAAAAAGATTGCTACGTTGCGGATCTCGTGCAGCCCAAAACTGGTTAACGTCTGACAATCGATCGTAAGCGCCCCCCGCCAAACGCACTTCACGGGTAAAGGCGATACGATAATTCCCCACCAGAGGTTTATCCAACCACAGCGTCAGACCCGCAGCACTCTCAAACGCCAGAGCGTCATCGTTCAGCGTGAGATGTGTATGCAGTGGATCTTCTTGTTCCCCCCGCCAGATGAGCGGTTCGCCCTGCGCATCCCGCGACCAGCGCAGCGAAAAATGATGAGGATTGTGCTCCTCTTCCGATACCTGCGCCGCTGGCGAGGCCAGTATCGTTGTGTCGGTACAGTTTGAATCCGTCATAGTGCGTTATCCTGTCTTGCCTGCTCAACCGGCAGGCTCAAAGTGAAGGGGGGATCTCATCCAGCAGAGCCAGTAGCGCGATCGCCGCCAGTCCCCACTGCGCTACTGCGTTGGTTGATAGCGGCGCACCGTCATCAAAGGAGACTTCGTCAAGCGGTGCCATCACATCAGGGGGAGTGAGGTGGCGCAGGTGACCCGCGGCAGCAACCATGCCACCGTCCCCGCCGCTAAATTCTCGCCAGGCACGTTGCGCCAATGGCTTATCGTTTAAACGGCGTGCCGCAAACGCGGTCAGCCGGGCATGGCCCTGTGCCAGATTGTTTTTCTTCACCCGCTTACCAATAAACGCACTTAGCGCGGCGGGATCGTTATACAGTCGGCAGTAGTCCAGCCAGGCGCGGGTGAAATCAGGATCTGGCAGCAGATCGAGCAACTCACTGCAAACCTCCGTCAGGCCAAACACAGCGCTCAAATGAGAAATGCCAATCTGTTGCGGTGGTGCAGGCTGAAAACGCCCGCTACGGGGATCGAAATCGGCGCTGCCGGTAAAAAAGCCGTGCGGCTGGCGAGCAAGGGTTTGCATACTGTTAAGCAGACGTTCACGTTGATCCGGATCGCCGTGGCGCTCCCAGGCGGTGAGCCAGGCGGCAGCTACAGCACCCCAGTCCGTGCCAAACGCCAAATTGACCCAGTGCGGGTCGGTTGGTGCAACCTGACCGATTTTGCGTCCAGGCAAAACCGTAGCCAACGCTCGCGCCCCCTCAACCTGTTCATCCAGCAGTTCACCGATGCGTTCATCCGCCGTCAGGTAATAGAGAAAACGGCGATTGGCAACGGTCGAAATGCGCAGCTGTTTGGCGCTGCCCCCCCAGTGGCGCACGTTGTGGCGGGAGCCCAGCGGGGAGAAACGTCCCTGATGGTAAACATCCACCTCGCCGGTGTGGCGCGTCATCGCCTCCGCCATACGAAATACATCAGCGCGCCCACTGTGCAAAAAGTAGTACCATAACCAGAGATCGGTACTGAGTTCCGAGTTATCCCAAGCGTAGCCGCCCACGTCATAACGCCACACATGACGATCGCTATCATAAGTGTGCATCACATCGCCGAAATCCCAGAAGCCGTACCATTTGCGCTGCTCAACCTCCTGCTGATAACGCTCGAAATACCAAGCGAGTTGCCCCTCCAGTTGTTTACGCTGCGGCGAATCCCCTCGGGCCGGTGACCACAACGGGCCAAAAGCCCGGGCGCGCGCCAGATCCTCAGGCTGCGCCACCAGCAACGGTGGTTGCTGCATCCGCTGTGCCAGACGCACCAATTGGGCGTTATCCGGCGTGGCGGGCAGTACATCGATAAACAGCTCGCTGGTGCGGGCAATACCTTGTGGCGTAGAGAACCCCGGCTCGTAATCCTCATAGGTGATCGCCAACCCTTCCAACTGCTCAGCCGTATTCTCCTGGCCTAATCCATCGTGATAACCGCGTATCTCCATCGGTTCCGCCCAGGGCGACCAGAGCCACATGGTCACAGTGGCGCTATCACGGTGGGCATCTTCCAGCGATAAACTCGCCGGATAGCTTTGCCAAAAATGGCGAACGCCAAAGGCAACACCGCCCTGCGGCGTGCCAAGATACCCAACCCCTGCCGCACGTCCGCCGGTTGCTGCCAACACCCAGCCCTGCCCTGCTGACGTGCGTTTGTGGATCTGAAACCCATCTGGATGATGCTGTGTCAAACGATAGCAACCAAATGCGGGGATATAGGCCAGCCGCTTTCCTACTTCAGGAGAGAACGCGGCTACCGGTGGCGTGGCTTTACCGCTGAGCTGTGCGGCGATCGCCCCCGCGCCGGGATCGCGACGTAACCCACTCAGACCACGCACCGCTTCAGCAAATACGCCCCCGTCGGCCGTGACAAAACGAACGTGGCGATCGTGCAATTCACCTGCCAACGGGACATCAAATGCCAACCCAATCCCCGCCAACTGTTGCCGCGTCTCATCAAGATCGTAGATCAACGTATGCACCACACGCAGCGAAGCTGAGTCAGCATAGGCATACAGGCGAATAACGAAGGGAATACGGCTTGCTCCGGGCTGTTGATGGTGCCCCCACAGCGCGATCACCGTTCGCTGTGAGCCTTTTTGTTCAACCTCCACGCGGTCGATCTGGCTGTGGTAAGTGTGTCGCGCCAGCGTTTCTGACTCTTCATCGCCCTGCTGCACGCGCAGCACTAACCGCGCACGCGTTAAGGCCAGTCGCTCCCCTTGCCAGACTTCATCGATCAGATGACTGCCGGATCGCGCAATGCGGCAGCGAATACGCCCAGTGTCTACCGTCCAGCCGTTATCGTTTTCGCTCACGCCGTGCGACAGGTCCCCCGTTATGGCAGGCACGGGGCGCAGGGCCAGGCCGATGCCCGGAGGCTGCTCGCCCCCCAACGCGTGCGCGGACCATTTCAGAGAGCCGTCCGGCCAGCGAGCCAGCGCCCAGCTTTGCAATGGATAGTCGCGCTGCTGCGCATCGCGCAATTGGAAACCACTGTCGCCCGCTACCTGGCCTTGCGGCCAGGGAACCCCCCAGGTCACCCCCGCAAACGCCGCGGGTGTCTCCCCATCAAGCCAGCGCAGGCTGACGGGGGTAACATCATGTGTCGCGCTGTCACCGCGCAATGTCTGAGCCAGCACCGGTGACCAGAGCGGCGCAGACAGCGCCAACAGCGTGCCATCACGCAAAAAGCGGCGACGGGAGAAAGAGAAATGACGCATATCCTCAGCCCTTGAAGTCATAGCCAAAGGTGACACCAAAGGTACGCGGCTCACCCAACACACCATAGGCCGAACTGTAATCGCCGTTTCTCACCGTGCGGTAATAGGTTTCATCCAACGCATTCTTCAGCCACAGCGAGACACGCCAGCGGTTATCCCCCTGCTTCCCGCTGACCCCAGTGGAGAGGTTGAGAATGCCGTAGGCCGGAATACGCGAGAAAGCAGAGTTGTTCACGGTGCCGTAAGACCAATCGCGCCATGACCACTGACCAGAGACAAAAGCATCCAGATTATTGGCCGTTTGCCAGTCATAGCGTATCCGCGAGTTGTAGCTGAAACGCGGCGATTTAAACACGCGCTGACCAGACAGATCGCACGATGCCGGCGCACCAGACACCAGCGTCACCTCTGCCGGGCAACGGGCATTGTTAAAGGTGAGATAGCGAGCATCGAGTAACGTCCCCGCCATGCTAATGCTTAACCCATCAAGCGGGCGCAGCGTCAACTGCGTTTCCCCACCGCGTGAGCGAAATTTACCGGCATTAATCAGGTAGCTGGTATCCGTTTCCACGTCATAAGCATTGGTCTGGAAATCTTCCACCACGCTCCAGAACAACGCCGTATTCCATTCCACTTTGCGCTGCAACCAGTTGGTTTTCACCCCAAGTTCTGCAGAGCGGGTCTTTTCCGGTTTAACGTACAGAGAATCGATACCCAACGCTTTTGCCGCCCCAGATGAGACGTTCAACCCGCCCGATTTTTCACCATAGGCCAACGTCAGATAAGGCGTGACATTCGGCGCGGCAAACCAGTTAAAACTCAACATGCCGGAAGGCAGACGGTTAGACTGAGACAGCGGCCCGGAATCGAAATTAGCACGATTACGGCGCACAAAGGATCCCTCTTTCGTCTCCCAGGTTTGACGCAGTGCCAATGTCACATCCAGTGCATCATTAGCATGCCAGGTACCACGGCCAAACAGCGAGTAGAGCGTATCGTCCAATGTCCCTATGCGCTGGATGTCCTTGCCGCGATAGCTACTGCTGCCAAGCCACTGGGTTACGCGCGGATCGTCGTAGTAGAAGGTGTGAGCATCGGTATCCAGATTCTCACCCCAATAATCGGCCCCCACGGTATAGTCTACCGCACCGCCTTTGGGAGAATTTAGCCACAAACGCTGCGACCAGGTACGATCGCGCACCGCGGCACCGCTGTTGCGATACAGCGGAATATTCAATGCATCGGCCGATTGCGGCAATACGCGGAAATAGCGCAGCGAGGAGAGCGAATTCAGTGTGTAACCGCTCTTGAGCGTCCAGTTGGCTTCAACAGAGCCACCACCTTGTGCTACTCGGCTTTCGCTTTCATCATCAAGCGCTACCTGCCGCCCTTTGATGGTATTGATCCCCAGACTGTCCGCTTTGGTTTGGAAAGGATCGCTTCCCCCTACCGAGTAGCTGTCGATCAGCGTCATCACCGGGTTTTCTTTGATATCACTGTAATCACCGGTGATTCGCAAACTAAACGCATCGCTTGGCTGGTATAACAGTTGACCACGTACCCCATTTCGCGTGCTACCGCCGAGTTTGTTGCCATTGAGCACGTTGGTGACAAACCCATCACGCTCGGTGCGCGACAGGTTAATCCTGCCAGCCCAATGCTCGCTCAGTGGGCCAGATGCCATCAATCTCGACTGCAAATAGCCGCGCTGTCCCACTGATTGCTCCAGCGAATATTCCGGTTTGAAGGTGGGTTTACGGGTGTGAATATCAATAGCACCACCGGTGGTGTTGAAACCAAACCCTGCCCCCTGCGCCCCTTTCAGGACCCGAATGTTGTCGATATCCAACAAATCGTTGGAGACCGCCCCCGGACGCGACAGATAGACGCCATCAAGAAATACGCCTACGCTGCCCGGCATCCCGATATTGGTGCCGCTCTCACCGCCATCGCCAATGCCGCGAATGGTGACGGTGGTGTCCATGGCATCCACCGCATCAATATCCAGGCCGGTGACCAGTTGCGACAAATCTTCAAAGCGATACAACCGTTCCTGTTCCAACGTTTGACCGTCGATCACCGAGGCCAACGTCGCAGGGGGCTGCGACTGTGCCCGGCGCGCATTGACCGTTACGCGCTTGAGCTGAACCGCCGAGGCAGGGGCGGGAGTGGTGGTGGCTGATTCGGACTTATCGTTGTCAGCCGCGAGCGCGTTAACGGGAACCACCAGCGCGCAACCGATTAATGCCGGGTATAGCCATAGCGACTTCTTGGTAAACATCATGTGTGACTCCGCACAGACAAAAGGGTGCCTATTGCCGTGAATGCCACGGCAATAAGGGCGTAATAGAAGAATGAGGAACCGAAAAAATCAGGGCGTGGCTTGCAGGTGACTTTTATCCAGCCAGCTATCCACATCAAAAGGTTGGCGAATCAGGCGCGTCTCATAGGCCAGTTCTACTGCTTTTTTCAATTTTGCCACATAGGGGGCATCCAGCTCAGGAGACAGCCGCTCTGATAACGGGGGCAAGGTATCCCACTCCACGCGCAGAATATTTTCTGGATAGCCAGATTGGGTTGCCAGCAGGCGAATGAAAGCATCTTTGTTTTTATCATCGCTGGCCCAAGCCGCCGCTTCTCTCTGCACCTTCACGAAGCGTTTGATGATATCTGGATTCGCATTGGCGAAAGCACCATCCGCCAGCACGAAACCACTCAGTTGCCCAGCACCTTGCAAGTCCCGCGTTGAGAGAGGAATATCCGCCAGACCCTTGTCACGCAGAGAGAGCGTGTTGCTGCCGCCCCAGGTGGCATCAATTTGTCCAGCCGCCAACGCTGCACTGGACGCAGCAAAATCCAGGTTAATGATTTTGATATCGGCGGGTTTTACCCCCTGTGAATCCAGTGCGTTCACAAACGACAGCTCGGCGGCCGTGCCGCGAAACAGGCCGACACGTTTGCCTTTAAGATCGGCAAGTTGCGTGATGCCGGAGCCTTTGGCTACCGCCAGATAGTGATTAATACCGCGTGATGCCACGGCGATCACACGCGTATCCAGCCCGCGTGCACGGCCTATGATACTGGCCAGATCCCCCAGATACGCCACATCGACCTGATGGTTACCAAAGGCTTCATTGATAATGGGGCCAGCGCCTTTGATAAAGGTCCAACGCACCGTAATACCGTCTTTGGCAAACTCGTGCTCCAGCAATTGTTGACTATGAATCACATCCAGTAATCCGCCGCCGCTGGGTTTAGTACCTGCGCCAATATCGGGCGCGGCAATGCGGATTTCGGTCAGCGCCAATGCGTTACTTACAGCTGCCAGCCCAAATGCCAACAACCCGGCCAATGCCCACGTTCTTCCTCGTCTTGTCATATTTATATATCCGATGGTTGTAATTTCCCACATAACGTTTCTCGTCATGAAAAATTGCATCAAACGTTATGGTATTTTCCCTATCTGTCGCGGCGACAGCGTTGCTGTTAATAGAACAACACGCTATCGCATCACATTATTTCCCTGTCAGATGTAAACGCTGACAAATAAACTGACTAATACAAAAAACGCATTTCTATGTTAACTAATCAGATAAATCAGGCGTTACGGTGGTTTTCATCCGGTATGCAACGCGTGAAATAAAACTATGCCAAGAATGCATTAGCAATAACGTAATTATTTCACTTACGCTGCATGGGTAATAAATAGCCCCGAAAAAATAACGCACCTCATAAATAAACGCATTAATGCATATCCATATGCAAATACATGCTTTGACATTAATGAGTGAGTGAGAAAAATCGGACTATAGATAAATTAACGCGGTCAGGAGTCATTATTCATGACGCAACTCGTGTATGCCGAAAATAACAGTGGCCCGTATTCTTATGACGTTGCTCAGGCGCCGTTGACATCGTCCTCTCTGGCAGGGTTCCGTTTGCAACGGCTGGCGATACTGCACAGTTCGAAGCCGGAGCGCGTTTTGGCCGCACTGCTCATTGTGACGCTACATGCGATCGTGCTGACGCTGCTGGCACGCGCTGCTGATATGCCGGTTACGGTGCCTGCACAGCCACAGCCCGTGAGCGTGGAACTGGTGGCGGCGACGCCCAGTGTAGAACCTGCCCCTAGCATTGCAGAAACCGCCCCCCCAGAAGAGACCGTATTACCTGAAACGGTTGTGCCGCAAGAACCCGAGGATGCGGTAAAACCGGTGGATGAAGATGCGATTACGCCCGCGCCGCCGGAAAAGAAAACACCGCCGCCCGTCAAAAAAGCGGCACCGGCCAAACGTAAGCCCACGCCGCAGCCCGTACGGCAGGAACCTGTCGCATCGACGAGCAGCGCCCCAAGCACCACGACCGCACCGGTCACCCGCGCAGCACAGGAAGCGCCCCTGACGCCGCCGCTGGCGAACGCCGATTACCTGCGCAACCCTCCACCGCCTTACCCTGAAGTGGCGATCAGTCGTGGTCAGGAAGGTACGGTGTTGCTGAATGTTCAGGTGCGCCCCGATGGCAAGGTACAAACGTTAACTATCCAAAAATCCAGCGGCTATCCGGCGCTGGACAACGCCGCCCGAGACACGGTGCTGCGCTGGTCCTTCGTTCCGGCACGGCGTGGCAGCCAGGCTGTCAGCGGTTGGGTGGTGGTTCCCGTCGATTTTTCGCTTAATTCATGAGGTAGTGGTTATGACTTTCGGACACGTAGAACTCCTTTCCCCGGAAGGGGGCGTTATTCTGCTGTTACTGCTGTTCTCCGTGCTGACCTGGACGCTCGGTGTATTAAAACTACTGCAATACCGCCGTTTACAGCGGCGCGCTCAGCAATTTCGTGCCCTTTTTTGGCAACAGGACGATCTGAGCCACTCGCTGAGCCACAGTCTTGCTGAGACTGGCGCCTTCGCCAACCTCGCTCAGGCAGCGCTGCAAGCGCCACAACCCGTAAACGGCAAACTCACACTCGGGCTTCATCTGCCCGATCGCGTAGAACGCGCACTGCAACAACAGATCCAACGCGAGCGCCGCACGCTGGAAACCGGACTCGCCGTGCTGGCCAGTATCGGGACCACATCGCCGTTTATCGGCCTGTTCGGGACAGTGTGGGGCATCATGGCAGCACTACAACACATTGGGCTATCCGGCTCAGCCAGTCTGGATACCGTTGCGGGCCCCATCGGTAATGCCCTGATTGCAACCGGTATTGGTATTGCCGTCGCCGTTCCTGCGGTGCTGATTTACAACTACTTTTTGCGTCGTCTGAAACTGGCCGTGGCAGATATGGATGATTTCGCCCACGATATTTTCAGCCTGTTGCAGGCGCACGGCTTTCAGGTAACACCGCCATCCGCTACGCCTTATAGCGTAAAAAATATCAGGGAGGTGGTGTGATATGGCTTTCGCCTCCCGTAACGATGACGACATGATGAGTGAAATGAACATTACCCCGCTGGTAGACGTGATGCTGGTGCTCTTGGTGGTGTTTATCGTCACGGCACCGATGTTGACCAATGCGATTCCGGTGCAGTTGCCAAAAACCGCGGCCGTCGCGCCTGCCGAGCGAACCGATCCCTTGGTGATCAGCATTGATGCCCAGCAGCAGTTGTTTATCAATAAAGATCCTTTCCCACGCGATCGGTTAGCCGCCCACTTGCAACAGGCCAAAGCCAATAATGCCAATCTGGTGGTGCAGGTGCAGGCAGACAAAGAGGCCAACTACGGCGAGGTTGCCGCGCTGTTGGCCGATGTGGAGCAGGCAGGGATTACGCGCCTCTCCCTGTTGACCCAGAAATAACCCACGCGGAATGCCAGCATGATGATCCCTCAACAGGCTCCACGGACAGGGGCGGTTTCCCCCCTACCGTACCGCTTTTCCGACACTGGTTACAGCGCCTGGCTGGTCCCGTTGCTGCTGCTCGCCGTGTGGTGGCTGGCTAGCCGCCATCAGTGGATGTCAGAACAGATCCTGCCTTCCCCGCTAACCGTTGCCAGCGGCGCATTAACCTTTATCCCCGAAGAACTGCTACACCAGTTGCCCATCAGCCTGGCACGCTTATTTATCGGCCTTGGTGGCGGCATCCTGTGCGGTCTGTTATTGGGTTGCCTGTTCGGTTTACACCGCCGCAGTCATTCGCTGTTTATGCCGCTGTTCACCGTGGTGGCGCAAATTCCTACGCTGGCCTGGATCCCGCTGTTGATGCTGCTGTTGGGTATCGGAGAAGCGCTAAAGCTAGCGGTATTGATCAAATCCATCACCGTTCCGGTAACGCTTTACACCTGTGCTGGTATTCAACAAACGCCGCAAAAGCTGTATGAGATGGCACGCAGTCTGCGTCTTCCTCCCACGCTATTTCTACGTCGTCTGATTATCCCCACGATGTTACCTTACGTAATGACCGGCGTCCGGCTGGCATTCTCACAGGGCTGGGTGTCGCTGATTGCCGTCGAACTGCTCGCCTCGAGTGAAGGGCTGGGTTACCTGCTGGTACAAAGCCGCCAGCTGTTTATGCTGGATTTTGTGTTTGTCTGCATTCTGATTATCGGCCTGTGCGGGTATGTGGGAGAACGGCTGCTGCTCAGGCTGGAGCAACGCTGGATTCACTGGCCCGCGCCGGTATTAGGGCGAGACAGCCTCAGTCCCAGTGTTGCCTTCACCTCATTAACGCCCTGGTATGCGCCGCTAACGCTATTGCTGTTGTGGAGCGTGGGCAGCCAGCTTGGCTGGTTTAACACCGCCTTTCTGCCCGCACCACAGCATGTGGTTGAGACGTTGGTCAATGGATTAACCCAGGGAGATTTACGCACCGATCTGCTTGCCAGCCTGACACGCGCACTGCAAGGATTTCTGCTCGGCAGCCTGCTTGGTATCGCCGCCGGTGCCCTGCTCGGTGGTTTGCCGCTCGCCGATCGGCTGTTTAACCCGCTACTTTCCGCCGTGCGCAGCGTAGCCCTCTTCGCCTGGCTGCCGCTGATCACCGCTTGGTTCGGGCTGGATGACACCGCCAAGGTGGTGTTTGTGTCTGTCGCCGCCTTCTTTCCTCTGCTACTTGCCACGCGTCAGGGGATTGCTCAATTACCGCCAACGCTGCGTGAAGCCACCTATGTACTGCGCCTTTCGCCATACCACATCTTAAGCAAGTTGGTGCTGCCCTCGGTGATGCCACCGGTGTTTTCCGGCCTGCGGCTGGCGCTGATGCACGCTTGGACAGGCGCAATTGGTGCTGAATATTTTATTCCGTCTGGCGCGGGGTTGGGGGGCATGATGATTCGTGCTCAACAATTGCTGGCATCCGATCGGATTATTGCTGGCGTGGTGTTGATCGCGCTAGTTGCCGCACTGTTTTCCCGCCTGATCACCTTCGCTGAACGTCGCCTGACCGCCTGGCGCTTCCAGTAACCGACATTAAGGAGACGTCATGCCTTTGCAATTTCATCACATTACCAAGCAATTTACCGTACAACATCAGCCCTTCACGGTGTTGCAGAATGTCTCGCTGTCGTTGGCACCCGGCGAACTGGTCGCCATTATCGGCAGCAGTGGGTGTGGCAAATCGACATTATTGCGGTTGGCCGCCGGGCTGGAGCAGTCGCAGCAAGGTTCCATTACCATTGATGGGCAACCGCTGACGGGCATTCACCCTGACGTCAGTCTGGTGTTTCAAGAACCACGCTTGTTCCCGTGGTTGAGCGTGAAGGAAAATATTCGCCTGGGGATGATTAACCTGCCCCTTTCCGCCGCACAATCCGAACAGCAGATTGCGCACTACCTTGAAATGATGGGATTAGAAGACTTTGCCAATGCCTGGCCACATCAGTTGTCAGGCGGCATGGCACAGCGCGTGGCCATCGCACGGGGGTTAGCCTCACGCCCCAAAATTCTGTTGCTCGACGAGCCGTTTGGTGCGCTTGATGCCATGACCAAACAGCAGCTACAGCATCGACTGGCTGAGATCCGCCGTCACACCACGCTGACTATTCTGCTGGTAACACACGACGTGGAAGAGGCTGTGTTCCTGGCCGACAGAGTGGTCGTGATGTCACCCCGACCGGGTCGCATCAGCGCGCTATTGCCGATCTCGCTGCCCTACCCGCGCGATCGCACCAGCCAAACGTTACTGGCACACAGACAGGCGTTGGGAGAGGCATTGCAACACGCGGAAGTCCCGGCAACGGTGTAAACCGTTGCCGATTACGCCACGATGGCGTGGGCACACTGCGCCTGAAGCAGTTCCCATTCAGGTTTAGCTGCCGAGCCAGCATCGGTAATGATGATATCGATTTCCTGCGGTGTGGCGTAAATCACCCGGCTGGTGACCCCTATCTTGCTGTTATCCGCCAGGATAATCCGCGTTTTGGCATTCTTGACCATGGCGCGGGCAATGGCGGCTTCATGGTGCGCGAAACTGCTGGCACCCGAAGCGCTGGTGATCCCTACTGGTGATAACAGCGCAACGTCAGCGCGATAGCGCTGAATCTCGCTCACCGTCAAATCACCGCTGGTGGCCTGCATGGACGGCCCCATATGACCGCCAAGCAGAATCACCTCATGGTGCATCGTCGATTCCGCTGTTGTCAGTTTCAGTGCGACGTTCAGGCTGTTGGTTACCACCGTCATGCCGGGCATCGACAGCAGCTCATCCGCCAACAACGCCGTGGTACTGCCCGCATCAATAAACAGCGTTTGCCCAGCGCTAAGCTGCTGCACCGCAGCGCGGGCAATATCCTGCTTCTCTTTTTCACGCACAGCATTGCGCACCGACAGCGGCGGTTCCGGCTCCAGCGATGTCGCGACAATCCCACCATGGACGCGGCGTAATGCCCCCATGGACTCCAGTTTAAGAATGTCGCGCCGCACTGTCTCTCGCGAGACACCAAGATGCTGGATGATTTTTTCCGTACTGACCCGATTCAATGTGGACAGCAGCGCGCGGATACGGTGTAAGCGAGTCTCTTCTAGCATCAATAGTGATTCTCTGGCGTAAAGGCGTAAACGGCGGTCATTGGCGTTTTGCCGTCAAGAGATGAAGCAGCAGCGCCATTATAGCGACAATCCCCATAATGCACGTAGAAAAAGCCGCTGCCTGCGAGGTGAAACCCGCTTCGTCCAGTCGCATCACGGTTACCGCTCCAAGCGGTAGCGACGGCGTCACCAGAAAAATCACCGCAGAGAGCGTCACCATGGAACGCATAAACAGGAACATGGCGACAGAGATCAGGGTCAATCGCATGGCAGGCAAATACACATCGCGCAGGATACGCACCACGCCGCCGCCCAGTACGGTGGTGGCATCCTCCATGGCGTTGGGCACATTACGCATCCCCATCATCATCGTAGTGTAACCCTGCGTGTGATAGTGGTAGTAGTTACACAGCGCCACCAGAATCGCCGAGCCATACAGCATCCCCCACGGCAGATCGGCGGTGTTAAACGTGAACACATACGACAGCCCGAGCACCAGCCCCGGTACGCCCACGGGCAGCGCGCTGAGCAACGCGGCAAAATCCGCGCTTTTCCCCGGCTGGCGACGAATGCCAAACGTGAGCAAAAACAGCAGCAGCGTGCCGATAACCGCCGCTAGCGCCGAGATCCAGATGGATGTCCAGAGCGGTGCATACCCCCCGGCAAGATCGATGTTGTAATGCTTAAGCGTCAAATCCAAGCGATAGGGCCACAGGCGAATCATGCTGGCAATCACCACTGTGGCAATCACCGTTACAATCAACAGCGCGATGGTCATATTCACCAGATAAAACGGAATGTCGCGGCGCTGCAACGGTTGAGGAACATGCGCAATGGCGGAGGATGTGCCAATGGTTTTCTGGCGACGTGACGCGGCACGCTCGATCCAGATGGATGCCGCCGCAGGCAGCAATAACAGAATCCCCACCACGGCCCCCATGCCAAACTTCATTTGTCCGCTGACCTGGCTGTAAATCTCCGTCGCCAGCACCGAGAAATCCCCGCCGATCACCACCGCATTACCAAAATCGGTGATGGTGATGGTAAACACCACAAAAGCCGCGCTCAAAATGCCGTAGCGCACGCCCGGCAGGGTGATGTCCAAAAACTGCCGCCAGTCCGTAGCGCCCAGCACGTTCGCCGCCTCATACTGCCGGGTATCACTTTGGCGCAGCGTAACGCGAATGATCAAGATAGCCTGCGGCAAGGCATACAGCACGTTGGCGATCAGCAATCCCCAAAAACCGTAAATATTGAGACGCACGCCAAGCAGGTTTCCCACGATGCCATTACGTCCGAGCAGAAAAATCAGCCCGAGACCAAGCACCAACGAGGGCGCTAATACCGGCAGCGACGTGGCAAAGGAGATAAAGCGTTTGGCAGGCATAGCCGTGCATTCCAGCCCATACGCGACGATAAACCCCAGCGCCAGCGTCACCAGTGTGGTAACGACACCCAGCACCAGACTGTTCCACATCGCACGCCAGACGCCCGGCGCATTCATCAGCGCCAGATAGTTCGACACACCAAACGTGCCACTGCGATCGTCGAGCAGACTGTGCCACAGAATGCTGAGCATCGGTGCGCCAAAAAACGCCAGCAATGCGGCCAGCGGCAGATAGAGGCAGAGACGAGATAACCAACGGTCAGCCGCCGTTTGTGGAGGAAGGAGTGAATAACTCATGCTTGCACCCAGGCGCAATCTTGCGCAGCAATGGAGAGCGTAACGCGATCGCCCGCCGACCAGTTGAGGGCACTGCTGGTTTCCACCAGCAACGGGTGTGATTTCCACAGCACTTCAACCCGCTGAATGCTGCCCAAAAAGCTGGTGCTCACCACCTGCCCCTCGGCATCGGGCGCTTTCGCCATGGCGATGCGTTCAGGGCGGATAAACAGCTCGGCATTCTCGGGCGCAGCGGTCTGCAACAGTTCCGGCATCCACTGCTGGACCGTTGCCTTAGGCAACAGATTACTGTGCCCCATAAATTCAGCCACAAAGCGGGTGCGTGGTGCGGTATACAGCTCGCGCGGTGTCCCTTCCTGCACGATCAGACCACCCTGCATACAGACGATTTTATCTGCCATGCTCATGGCTTCTTCCTGATCGTGGGTCACCATCAGCGTGGGAATGCCTAACCGTTGTTGAACTTCACGCAGTTCCTGACGCAATCCGGCACGCACGCGCGCATCCAGTGCGGAAAGCGGCTCATCCAGTAACAGCAACGACGGATTGACGGCTAACGCACGCGCTATCGCCACACGCTGCTGCTGACCGCCGGAAAGCTGATTAGGATAACGATCGCCAAACCCGCCAAGGCGCACCGTGTCCAACAGGCTGTTGACGCGATCGCGAATCTCCGCCTCCGGCGTGTGACGAATTTTCAGCCCATAACCGATGTTTTGCGCAATGGTCATGTGCGGAAACAATGAGTAAGACTGGAACACAATGCCAAACCCGCGATCGCGGGCGGGCACATTGATCAAATCGCGACCATCCAGACTGATTTTTCCGCCATCGCTGCTAAGCAATCCGGCGATAATCCGCAGTAGCGTGGTTTTCCCACAGCCACTGGGCCCGAGTAAACAAACAAACTCCGCGTTCTCAATCGACAAGTTAATGCGATCGAGCGCTACGTGGCCGTCAAAGCTTTTATAGAGATTCTGAATCACCAGCGCCATGTACTTACTATCCTCTTTAAACAACGTCTCGTACAAAGACGCCTTGTATTACCACGGCCTCAACGCTGGTCTGACAGCCAGCGTTGGTAGAGAAAACAACAATCTGTTATCAGCGACCAATCACCTTTTGCCAGGTTTCCAAAATGGCATCGCGCTGTTTGGCGCTCTTGGCGAAATCAACCGGGAACAGCACGCTGGAGAGATCGGCAGGCAGGCCCGCCAGCTTGGCGGCTTTCGATTGCTCGACGCCGGGGATGGTGACGATCTCTTTGTATTTGGTGTACAGCGTCGCAGCGCTGTTGGATAAGGTCCAATCCAGGAAACGCTGGGCGTCGGCTTTATTTTTTGATGCCGCCATCAAACCAGAGGCTTCCAGCTCATAGCCTGCGCCATCGCTGGGAATGACCATTTTGACCGGATACCCTTCTTCGATAGATTGCATCGCGGCAAACGCCAACGACACGCCAATGGCGTATTCACCGGTACGCGCGGCTTTACACGGGCGAGAGCCGGATTTGGTGTATTGCGCAATATTGCCATCCAGCGTTTTGAGGAATTCCCACCCTTTTTCGTCCCCTTTGGATTGCAGCAGCGCGGCGATTTGCAGATAACCCGTACCCGATGAAACCGGGTTCGGCATCACCACTTCGCCTTTGTAAATCGGGTTGGTCAAGTCTTGCCAGGTGGCAGGAACCGGCAGGTTTTTCGCTTTGAGCGCTTCGGTGTTCACACAGAACGCCGCCATGTAACCGGTGGCCGCAAACCATTTGTTATCCGGCGCGCGATAGGTTTCATCCAGTTTTTCACTGCCTTTGGCCGCATAGGGCTCCAGCAGCGAGGAAATACGCGGGTCCATCACATTGGTCAGCGCCCATCCCCACACTACGTCGTGTTGTGGGTTCTTGGCCTCTGCCAAAATACGTGGGCCAAGATCGCCCGTCGACAAACGCAGCACATTCACGGTGACATCCGGCATGTCCTTCTTCGCCTGTGCGACGTAATCCTTGATTTCATCCTCTTCCAGCGAGGTATACACCGTGATGGTGCCTGCCTGTGCGGCTCCCATCAGGGTCGCAAAGGCGCATGCCGCCATCAGACTGGTACGGCGTAATGAAAAACGTTTCATAAATGTTCCCCTTAATGGTTGCGGAAGTCATAACTCGGTGGCGTAGCCCTGAGAAAGTGAACACTTTTGTGCATTTCACATTCTGCGTTTATTTGTGCGTTATTTTGCATCTGTGTATTTTTAAGCACTAATCATGCCAACCCGTAAAGAAGCTTATATCATGAGGCTATAGAGGCTAATAAAACAAGGCGTTGCTCAATTATCATGGTGTGAGAGGAACGTGTTGATGCGAGAACAGATGTGAAGAATTGCACTTTTTTGGTGTTTTATACGCATCAAAAAAGTGCAATTAAATGTATTTGTGTATTTAGTTGCTTTTTAATCCCGTTAGTGCGTAAGCTATTCCCATCCTGTTTATGCACGGTGTCTGACAGAAATACGGTGCTTAACCGAAATAGTGTGCTTAACCGAAATTTGGAGTCATCATGGCAACACGTTCAACTATCATGGATACCAATAGCTTTCGCGCAGAACACGCGGATGCGTTGGATGCCGAAACGCGCAAACTGACGGATAAGCGCAGCCAACTGCTCGGCGAATCCTACCGTTTGTTTTATCGCAACCCCGTGCATCTGGTTCGCGGTGCAGGGCAATACTTGTGGGATGCCGCAGGCGATAAATATCTGGATGTCTACAACAACGTTGCCAGCATTGGCCACTGCCATCCCGCCGTCATCGCCGCTGTGCATGAGCAGATGAGCCAGCTCAATACCCACACCCGTTATTTGCATGAACGCATTCTGGATTACACCGCCGATCTGCTGACCACCGTGCCTGACGACATCAATAAAGCGATGTACATGTGCACCGGTTCGGAAGCCAACGATCTGGCGATCCGTATTGCCAAAGCCTACAGCGGCGGCACCGGCATCATCGTCAGTCAAGAGGCCTACCACGGCACCAGCGAACTGACCTCCGGGGCATCACCGGCACTGGGCAGCGGCCAACCGCTCGCCCCCACCACACGTCTGGTACCGCCGCCCGATCGTTACCGCGTTAATGCGCCCGATTTAGGCGTCTGGTTTGCCAATGAGATCCAAAAACAGATCGACGACATGGCGGCGCATGGCATCAAATTCGCGGGTCTGCTGGTCGATTCGATCTTCTCTTCTGATGGTGTGCTGCCAGGGCCAGCAGGCTTTCTGAAACCGGCACTCGACGTGGTGCATGCCAACGGCGGCATTTTTATCGCCGACGAGGTACAACCGGGATTTGCACGCACCGGCGACAGCTTCTGGGGATTTGCGCGCCACGGCATCGTGCCAGATGTGGTGACGCTGGGTAAACCAATGGGTAACGGGATTCCGGTGTCTGGCCTGCTGGCCAAAGCCGATGTACTGGCCGCCTTTAGCGATGAAATCCCCTATTTCAACACCTTTGGCGGCAACCCGGTGTCCATGGCGGCGGCGCAGGCGGTGTTGCGCGTGATCCGCGAAGAAAAATTACAGGAGCACAGCCTGATTGTCGGTGAAAAACTGCGGCAAGAACTGGCACGCCTTGCCGATCGCCATGAATGCGTAGGCGATGTGCGCGGAGCCGGGCTGTTTATCGGTTTCGAGTTGGTGAGCGATCGCGCCGCCAAAACCCCTGACAAAGCACTGGCGCTGGATGTGATCGAACGTCTGAGAGCCGAGCGCGTGCTGACCTCGGTGGCGGGCCCTTATGGCAACGTATTGAAACTGCGTCCCCCCTTGGCGTTTCAGGAACAGGATATCGACTGGCTGGTCGGGTCGTTAGACAAGGTGCTGAGTGCCGTGCGTTAATGACGTTGGCGCACGTCCCTCGTTCAAGCGGGAACGTGCGCCAAAACCGATCACTTCACCAGCGTTACATCATCAAAGGCAAAGCGTTTTTTCTCACCGGCTTCGTGATAACCGATACGAATAAACATGTGCAGTTCTTCAAGATAAGCATAATCACTGCTCATCGGGCGGCCATCACCGCGATCGTCAGTACAAGTGAATTCCAGATAACGACCGGGAAAATGCGGGCTAATGGCTGCGGCACTGCGCCATGCGTTATCTGAACGGCACTGCTGACCGGTCGATTTGTTATCGCTCTGGCTATTCTTCCAGCGATATTCCGTGTCCGCAGCCGGAGGCAGCACAAATGTGTTTTCCAGCGAGTTGCTGATCACCGGTTTTTCTGCCAGCGAGTCCCATCTTTTAACGTCCACGATATTAAACAGACGGACATGCTGTGAATAAAACACCACGCTACCCAACGTCATTTTATCCAACGTCAGTACGGTTCCGTC
Organism: uncultured Symbiopectobacterium sp.; assembly: GCA_964293225.1. GTDB lineage: Bacteria > Pseudomonadota > Gammaproteobacteria > Enterobacterales > Enterobacteriaceae > Symbiopectobacterium. The sequence continues at coordinate 59,309 of CAXYYB010000028.1, forward strand.
CGGCAGGACATCGATTTGCACCACAAACGCGGCGAGATCCTCACCCGGTGATTTTTGGGAATAGCTCAGGCGCTTAAATGTCGGGCGCGATGGCGGCGCTGCAATCGCCTGTTTCAACGTATCCGTTACGCTCTGTGGCAGTGAATAGCGTTGAATCGGTGCCGGATCGTTTTGCGCAAAATCAGGTCGTAACGGCAAATCCTCCGCCATCGGCTTTTCACGCCATGCCAGCGTGTCGTTACTGCTAAGCTGGCGAATATCGTTAAGCGCGCAAAGCCTTTTGGCGAGCGCGGTTTCCTCAGCAGAAAGCGCAGTGAATGCAGGGTTTGCTTCAGACTGGCTATCCGTTATGCGCCCCTGATTATCCAACGCCAACTGATTAAGGGTTTGGCCCTTATCCTGTGCGCAGTCAAAAACCTTATCCGTTATTTTCACGGAATAGGGTGCGAGGTATTTCTCATCTTGATGGATACGCGCGTAGTCCGTTGCAAGACGCACCTGAAGCCGATCGCCCTCTCGCGCACTGTTGGTCACATCAATAAATGGCCGGTTACCCTGAGCATCGGCTTTCGCAAGCGCAACCCATTTGGGGATCGGTACCTGTTGTTGGCACACATTCAGTGCCGGATTGGTGCTGTAGGGGCTGTCCGCCTCTGGCTCGAAAGGTATGCCGGGGACATAACGCGCCAGTGAGCCCGCGCCATAGACCCGAACGCTTGGCCGGTTTGGTACGGGAGGGGTAATACTGGCAAACAGGTGTGTTTTTTGGCCTGTATCGCAATCGATATTAAGCCATAAATCCGTCGTGCCATTCCCCAGCGTGGAAATACGAAAAAGGGCGTTAATGGCATTGCCCACTCTCACGGTATTGCCGGGCACCAAGGTCACATCCTTGATAACCACTTCAGGCAATTGTGGCTGTGCAAACGCCAGTGCAGACAGTACCCATCCCAGAGTCAATAGTGTTAGCCGCTTCATCACGCATCCTGTTATTTCATCATTCCATTACCCGCCCGCTATCGGGCAAAACGCGCTACATGATGCAATTGATTATCAAAGGCTGGCAACGGGCATGCTCTGATTTTTATGCACTTTGGGTGAGTAGCGCGCTGGCTTTGTTGCCAAAAAAATAATGCGTCTTTAAACACACACAAAATAGCAAAAATGAATTTAAAGCGTAAAAAAGGTTACACAGATTGAAAACCAGATCGAGGCAACTACACCGTTGATGTCATCAACAAGCTATTCAACCCTTTTGGGCTTCAGGTAGGGCTTATCCCCACTTCGCGCCATCGGCTTGCCGCGCTTTTTGCGTCAGAGAAATCCAACGTATAAAAAAAACAGATTGCACAGATAACGTTCTACTTTGGGTGGGTTATAATGATGAATCACTGAGATAGCAACAACGGGACAGCGTCGATATGCAGAATACCAGAGATATTACGCGACGCTTTGGACAACGCATCAAAACGTTGCGCGTTCAGGCCGGGCTCACGCAGATGGCGCTGGCCAGTCGATGCAATTTGGATCGTACTTACTTAAGTGGCATTGAACGTGGTGTCAGAAATCCAACCTTAGAAATCATCAGTGTCATCGCCGCAGGACTCGGTATTTCATTAACAGTGCTGTTCGATTATTGATTCTCTCTCATCATTTTCTGTTTCCCCTCCGTTCCACGCCTTCCAGTACAACGCCTATCTTTGGTCAGTATTAAACATCTCGCAAATTAGTTGTAAAAATAATGTCACTTATTGTTAAAAACAATCGCATATAATGTGATGTAAATCAAAGTTCATCACCGCTATTCCCTTACACTGCCCACAGATGTTCACCCTCTGCTTTTGTTATCCCTATCTGGTGCTGCTTAATGTTGGCGCTAAGTAGCTATTTTTTAAAAAAATGACCAAAAGCTCTGATGAACATACTGACAGCCATCATTTATAAATAGGGGAAATTGTATGTCGACATATTATTTTCTACCCACACGAAATGTATTTGGTGAGGGCAGCGTTCAGGAAGCGGGCAGTCTTGCCAAAACGTTAAATGCTAAAAAAATCCTTATTGTCACCGATGCCTTTCTTGCCAAAAGCGGAATGGCGGATAAGGTGGCTGAAATTTATAAAAAGGCAGGTATTGGCGTTCATATATTTGGCGGTGCAGAGCCTAACCCGACGGATAAAAACGTTGCCGAAGGCATCAAGTCTTATCGGGAAAATGACTGCAACGCGATTGTTTCTCTCGGTGGCGGCTCGTCCCATGACTGTGCGAAAGGGATTGGCCTTATCGCCGCTAACGGCGGAAATATTCGCGATTTTGAAGGCGTCGATAAATCGATCAACGATATGATCCCGCTGATGGCGATTAACACCACGGCGGGCACTGCGTCGGAAATTACCCGTTTTTGTATTATTACCGATACAGAACGCAAAGTTAAAATGGCGATTGTTGACTGGCGTGTTACGCCGCAAATATCCATTAACGACCCGGAATTAATGGTCGGGATGCCGCCATCACTGACAGCAGCGACGGGGATGGATGCATTAACCCACGCCATTGAAGCGTATGTTTCTACCATGGCAAACCCGCTTACCGATGCCGCCGCCTTAAAAGCCATCAAAATGATCACGCAATATTTGCCGAAGGCGGTTGCCAATGGTGAATATATGAAAGCGAGAGACAATATGGCTTACGCGCAATATCTGGCGGGGATCGCTTTCAACAACGCATCATTGGGCTATGTGCATGCCATGGCGCATCAGCTCGGCGGTTTTTATAATCTGCCGCACGGCGTATGTAATGCCATTTTGCTGCCGTATGTTGAATCCTTTAATCTCATCGGTAACCTCAACCGCTTCAGAGATATCGCCGAAGCCATGGGGGAAAAGGTGGATGGCCTGTCGACAGATGAAGCCGCATTGAAAGCCATTAGCGCGATTCAACGCTTAGGCCAACAAGTTGGCATTCCGCGCGACCTTAAGAGCCTTGGCGTCAAACCGGAAGATTTCGCCATTATGGCTGAGAACGCGAAGAAAGACGTTTGCCAATTAACCAACCCGCGCAAAGCCACCAAAGAGCAGGTTATTGAGCTGTATCGTCAAGCCTATGAAGGCGAGGCGATTCTGTAATCAATAACATCGTCAGGGGGTTACCGGTGCGGCAGGAACGTTGAGTCCGACACAACGCGCAGGTAGCACCCTCTACAGCGTTAACCCGATTCTCCTCTCCATATTTTTATCGATCATCGCTAATAGGCATTGTCTTCAATCCGCCACTTTTCGCAAAAGTGTTTTTTATTTTTCTACGTTTATCTCCCCGCTTAATCACTGCAGAATGCCGAGTTCAAATCGCAAGCGCTGATGGATGCCTGTATTTCCGGGGCGATTCAATGCTGGTGGCGTTCAAATCGCAACGATTAGGAACCAAATCATGTCTATAAGCGGTACAGCTTCACAGAACAATTCAACCCTGCCATTGCTCTCACTCGCCGTTGGCGCATTTGGTATTGGTACCACCGAATTTGGCCCAATGGGTATGCTCCCAACCATCGCTCAGGGCATGGACGTATCCATCCCTACCGCAGGGATGCTGATTTCTGCTTATGCCATCGGTGTGATGATCGGCGCGCCGGTGATGACGCTGCTGTTCGCCCGCTGGCCGCGCCGCAGAGCATTGATAGCGCTGATGGCAATCTTTACTCTGGGCAATCTGGCCTCCGCCATGGCCCCCAATTACACCAGCCTGGTGATTGCGCGGATCATTACCAGCTTAAACCATGGGGCATTCTTTGGTATTGGTTCGATTGTGGCAGCAAGCCTCGTGCCACGTGAGAAACAGGCCAGTGCCGTTGCCGCCATGTTTATGGGGTTAACCATCGCCAACATCGGCGGCGTTCCCGTGGCAACCTGGTTTGGGCAAGTGGTCGGGTGGCGTGAATCGTTTTTGGGTATCGCGTTGTTGGGCGTTGCTGCAATGTTGTCATTAGGCGCTTTCCTGCCCAAGGGCGGCCACGGAGAAAGGCCCAATGTGCGAGCCGAACTGCGCGTACTGACGCAGCCCGTGGTGTTAGTGATTCTGGCAACCACCGTTATGGGTGCAGGTGCCATGTTCACGCTCTACACCTACATTGCGCCATCGCTCGAATCCATTACGCAGGTGTCTCCCGGCTATGTGACCGGTATGCTGGTGTTGATTGGCATTGGCTTCACCCTCGGTGCCAAATTAGGCGGCAAGCTGGCAGATCGTTCGGTAAAAGGCTCACTGATGGTATTTTTAAGCCTGATCGCCATCAGCATGGTGACATTCCCCTGGCTGGCGACCACCAAGGCAGGTGCAGCCATCGGCTTGGTTGTCTGGGGCACCGCGACTTTTGCCGTGGTCCCGCCGTTGCAAACCTGGGTAATGCGTGAAGCGACAGGTGCGCCAGGGCTGGCCTCATCGGTCAACATCGGTGCGTTTAACCTCGGCAACGCGCTGGGTGCCGCATTAGGCAGCGCGGTACTGAACCTCGGCTGGAGCTACGGTGCCGTATCCATTTCTGGTGCCGTGCTGGCGCTACTCGCCCTGCTGCTGGTGCTGACGCAAATTAGGCGCAAGCAAACGGATGTTGCACGGGAAGGGACGACCGAAGTGTGTTGAATCAGGGAGTGTGAAAAGGAGTACTCTGCCACAGACAATCACCGTATATCGCTGCTGTTAGTGTCTGTTCCCTCATGGCTTACCCACTTCTTTTTTCGGGCATCAAGATCGCCGCTCACGAGTGGCGGGCCCGTTAAAACTGAAAAGCCACCCTGAGGTGGCTTGATGTTCATGCTATTGCCGGGCGACCACACTCATGCCACGTTCTCCCTTGTCAGCAATATCGCCACAAGAATACGGCGCATCCAACGACACATGCAGAGACTCCAGCCGTTCCGCCAGCATAAAACTGAGGATCTCTTTTACCTCCGGGTTTTCCAACTCTATCACCGCATGTGCTAACGCACGGCACTGATCGGTGATTTCTTCCACGGTTAAAGGGGTAGCATCAAACATATTGCACCGCCTGAACGGGCAGAAGCGAAAAGCGAGATTGCTCTGCAACGAGAGCCGTAAAAGAAAAAAGGGAAAATCGCGGGTATAGCACGGTTGTGGTGGTAGCCATTGGGCAGTCTCCTTGAAGTAATAATACAGCTACCACTAGAAACGCCAATTTCAGGGGTGGTAGCCCAGACAGGGTTGGCGTAACCGGCCTTCAAGGACACCGGCGCTTCCGAAGAAGCCCCCGCCTGAGCCACCATTATTTGGATACAACAGCATAAAGCTGACTGCAAAAATACTGGTACGCTAAGACTACGGCATAAAAAAGACGCATAACGCGCCTGTAGCCGCCTTGAAGTCGATCAGGACGCCAATCCCGGCTGCCGATTTTGCGGCAGCAGAAGAACTATAGCGTTTTAGGGGATGAAGAGGCAAGTTTGAGGAAGTGCTGTGAGCATGTCGGAGAGATTATGTTTAAGCCGCTGTTGCCTGCGGCTTGTCAGCCCCGACTACTGATTCAATTCACGCAGCAACCTGGTATTGATATACAGCTTTTCACGGCCCACACGCATTTCTTCCAACACGCCTATTTCTACCAACTGCTTGAGATATGTTGATGCTGTTTGACGCTGAGCGACACCTCGTTCAACCAGGTTTTCGATCCGGCAATAGGGCTGAGCAAAAAGCGCCTGAATGAGTTCATGAGTATAGGTTTTCGGCAACTTCTCGCGCACATATGTTGTGGTTTCAGCCATCAATGCTCGGACAACTGCAATCTTGTTAGTCGTCCATCGAGACGTATTTTCCACCGCTTCCAGCATAAACAATATCCATGATTCCCAATCACCCTCTTTTGTCACTCTGAGTAAAAGTGTGTAGTAATCATCACGCCTCTCCAGGATGAATCGGGAAAGATACAGAATAGGGAGTGAAAGCAATTCATTTTGGATCAGATACAGGATATTCAAAATACGACCCGTACGCCCGTTCCCGTCTGGGAATGGATGGATACACTCAAACTGATAGTGGGCAATGGCCATTTTCACCAGAGGATCTAAATCATCATCTGCGTGTATGAAGCGCTCCCAGTTCGTCAGTAAGTGACGAAGAACATCTTCACCCACCGGCGGCGTATACACCACATTGTTATTCTGATCGCGCAATACGGTGCCCGGCGTTTTCCTGATATCGGTTTGTACTGCGCGCAATTTGGTACAGATCGTTACCGCAGTGTTTGTACAAAGCGGATAGATATCAAGGTGGGTATAACCATCATAAAGTGCTGTACGATAACGCAATGCTTCTTTAGTCGCGGGATCAGCGCCATCTGCACGGTCAGCATACTGAAAGAGCTGATCGCTGGTCGTTACGATATTCTCAATACGCGAGGAGTCTTTCGCCTCCAGCATCGGAAGAATGTTTATCAGTAAACCTTGATCGGGAATCAACTCACCAGCAGTTTTCAATTCTGCGATTGCTGCACGCGCACTGATGCACGCTTTAAGTACACGGTGTGTTTCAACACGTTCCACATCGGGTGGCAGCATCGGCAAATCGTTGTATGGGGTTTCTCGATTCCAGCTCATATGTTTATAAAAACCGTTTTAATCGACATGTAGTCATAATATGTCGATGCCATAAACATGTCACGCCATCATGTTTAAAAAATTGCATTTTATCGACATATACTCGAGACGTGTCGATTCCATAAACATGTCCCACCAATAGGGTTAAAAAAACCCGTTTCATCGACTGTAGTGGATCACAAAATCAGGACACCGAGATAACCTGTTTCCACTGTTCTTCA
>CAXYYB010000029.1:0-64251 GCA_964293225.1 uncultured Symbiopectobacterium sp.
TGTTGGCTGCGTTCACTCACCCGAATCACTTACCTGAGTAAGCTCATCGGGATTCGTTCGCTTGCCGCCTTCCTGAAACTCGAATTATTTAGGGTACAGAGAGCCTGTTAAATAATGTGCGCCGTTATTTATGCGGCTATAGATGTGTAGCCCTCTGGCAGATGATTTTCCTGAATACAGCAACCCTTATGCCAAATTCGCAGCAGTGTGGATGTTATTACACTCACAAGGCGCGTTTTCCTTCAGCCACACAAGGTTAGGCGGGAAGGCAGGTGTACGCGCTTATGCTGACCCGCGAACTCAGGAACATTCATCTCCCTGTCATTAAGCGTAGTTGGCATCTGCAAAATTTCCTCATTGGTGAAAACATCTTTTTAAGATATTTCAATAACTCACTCTGCGAAGTATGCCGCTACAATGGCGGTAGCCACTGGGCGTTCATGCCTTTGGCTCATCGGAAACGACGACAGGTACGGCATGTGGTTTAATGCCATGCGGTTTGCACATTTAACGATTATGATTGATATGAGCGAAATACAATTTTGATAATTCATATCAGTAATAGGAATAATAACGTTATGAAAAAATCATCTGTGATTTATACCTCTTTGCTGTTGGCAGGGTCGCTGGCAGCAACAACGGCCGTTGCGGCGGATTTCTCGCTGGGGGCAGGGGTATTAGGTTCCATCAGCCCGTATCGCGGGGGCGATAACGCATTGTATCCGATGCCAATGGTGACCTATGAAAGTGACAACTTTTATTTTCGCGGGTTGGGCGGGGGCTATTACCTGTGGAATGATGGGCAAAACCGCTTGTCGGTAACCGCACTTTATTCTCCGCTGGGATTCAAGCCGAGTGACAATGACGATGCGCAGATGAAGCAGTTGGATAAGCGCCGTGGCACGCTGATGGCGGGTCTGGCGTATTCGCACTCCGCGCCCTGGGGGATTTTGCGCACCTCGGTGGTGGCAGACACCTTGGGCTACAGCGACGGTTATCTGTGGGACAACACCTACCTGTATCGTTTCGAATTGGGTGACTGGTCATTGACGCCAGGTGTCGGTGTGACCTGGAGCAGCGAAAGACTCAACCGCTATTACTTTGGTATCAGTGGCAAAGAGGCATCGCGCTCAGGCTTAGGGGCTTACAGCCCGGATGGTGACTGGTCGCCGTATGCCGAGTTGAGTACCAACTACCGTATCAACGATAGCTGGAGCGCATGGGCCACCGGGCGTTATGTACGCCTGGCTGATGAAGTGAAAGAGAGCCCGATGGTCGATCGCAGCTATACCATGGTGTTTGGCGCGGGTGTGAGTTATCGCTTCTAACGCCTGATGCGTGAAAACAGGGCAAGTGCTGCACAATAATGGGGTGATTTCACCCCATTTGCACGTTTTGGGGGCGCGGCGGCTCAGGTAAGGTATTCAACAGAATGCAAGGAGGATAGCGATGATAACCCGACAGGTTCGATTTCCTGATGGTTCAACGCTGCCCGCTGTCGGGCAGGGCACGTGGTTTATGGGGGAAGCGGCCAGTGAGAAGGCGCGAGAAATAAAGGCCTTGCAGGCGGGGCTCGATCTCGGGCTTCGGCTTATTGATACCGCAGAAATGTACGCCGACGGTGGCGCAGAGAGCGTAGTCGGCGCAGCACTGCGCGGGCGGCGCGACGATGCATTTCTGGTCTCCAAGGTCTATCCCCACAATGCGGGCGGTACGCGAGCGATTGAAGCCTGTGAACGCAGCCTGAAACGGCTGCAAACCGATGTGCTGGATTTATACCTGCTGCATTGGCGCGGTGGTATCCCGTTGGAAGAAACCATCACCGCCATGGAGGCGTTGCAACAGTCAGGCAAAATTCGGCAGTGGGGTGTGTCCAATCTGGACGTGGCGGACATGAATGAGCTCTGGTCTTTGTCGGGCGGTGAGCGCTGCATGACCAATCAGGTGCTTTATCATGTCGCTTCGCGCGGCATCGAGTTTGATTTGCTGCCCTGGTGTCAGGCACGTGCTGTGCCGGTGATGGCCTACTGTCCATTAGCACAAGCGGGTACGCTGCGCCGCAACCTGTTTTCTCATCCGGTGATAACGCGCATGGCGGGCAAATATCAGGTAACGCCTGCACAAATTATGCTGGCATGGGTATTGCGACAACCGGGCGTGATGGCCATTCCCAAAGCGAGTTCGGTTGCTCATGTTCAAGAAAACGCACGCGCCCTGACGTTGGAATTGGACAGTGGTGATATCGCTGCGTTGGATGCCGCTTTTCCCGCACCGACCGGTAAGCAGCCGTTGGATGTGGTGTAGCGGGATTGCGCGATAAGGCACTCGGTTAGCGCCGCCCGCAAGCCCGCGAGCGGCGGTGTTGGATCTATTGAAGCAAACCCGTTTCGCCGATCAACGTTTTACGCTAATCACCGTGGTCAAACGCGCTGGTGCGGCGGGGGTGGCAACAAACGGCTGAGTCACACGTGCCGTTTCCACGCAAACAAAGGTTTTATAACCCTCATCCGGCATGTCGGCGATGGTTTTAGACAGTTCCGCCGCCGGGTTCCAGGCAACTGCATCGCTATGGTGCGTGTGGTGCACGTCGATAGTGCGTTTCAGCGTGGGGTCCACAATGCTGCTCACTGCTTGCGGATGGGTATAGATACGATCGGTGCGTTCAGTGAACGTCAGATCGCCACCTTGCGTTGTCAACTTGCCTTGATTGACCTTATCGATAAAGGTATCGCCCAAACCGCTGACGCGGATATGGTCAATGTCACCAATTTGGAAGTAGGTGTGCAGGGCGCTGGTGATGCTGTAATCACCCTGCGCTTCTAACTCAATGGTGCAGGTTTTACCCAGCTTGTAGCGCGCAGTCAACGTGAAAGCGTGTGGCCAGCTTGCCAACGTCTCCGGCGTATCACGCAGGGTGAAGGTCAATTCAACGCCGTCGGTATCTTCACGATGCGCGGTGAATTCCCACGGCAGCAGGCGGGCAAAACCGTGGTTAGGCTCCGCAAACGGACCAAACCACGGGAAACAGATTGGTACACCACCGCGAATGGCGACGCCTTCAGCGAACGGCGTGTTGTCGCTCAGCCACAGCACCGGGGTTTCTCCTTGCGGCTGCCAGTGTAGCAGATGGGCACCTTGCAGCGTAACGGCAGCGCGTACCTGCGGATGATCAACGACAATCACGGGCAGTTGGTCTATCTGGCGTTGACTGAGCGTGGGGGAAATTTCAGATTTGATGGGAAGTGAAAAAATTTTATCGTTCATGATGTTACCTTGTTTTATTTGTATTTCGTGTTGCATCATGGCGGAACGCAGCTAATAAAAAGGGCGACATCATGTCGCCCCTTGCATCGCTTATCGCACCGTCGCCTTATTTGGAGATGTGGGCGATCAGGTCCAGTACTTTGTTGGAGTAGCCGGTTTCGTTGTCATACCAGGAAACCAGTTTCACAAAGTTGTCGTTCAGCGCGATACCCGCTTTGGCATCGAACACAGACGTCAGAATTTCGCCGTTGAAATCGGTAGAAACCACGTCATCTTCAACGTAGCCCAGAACGCCTTTCAGCTCGCCTTCAGAAGCGGCTTTGATGGCTTTCTTGATGTCTTCGTAGGATGCTGCTTTTTCCAGACGAACAGTCAGGTCAACCACAGAAACGTTCGGAGTCGGAACGCGGAACGCCATACCGGTCAGTTTGCCGTTCAGTTCTGGCAGCACTTTACCTACAGCCTTGGCTGCGCCAGTAGAGGACGGGATGATGTTCTGGGATGCGCCGCGGCCGCCGCGCCAGTCTTTGTGAGACGGGCCATCAACGGTTTTTTGGGTAGCGGTGGTGGCGTGAACCGTCGTCATCAGACCTTCGATGATGCCGAAGTTGTCGTTGATTACTTTTGCCAGCGGTGCCAGGCAGTTAGTGGTGCAAGATGCGTTAGAAACGATATCTTGTCCGGCATATTTGTCAAAGTTGGCACCACGAACGAACATCGGGGTGTTGTCTTTGGACGGGCCAGTCAGAACCACTTTTTTCGCGCCAGCGGTGATGTGCTTACGTGCAGTTTCGTCAGTCAGGAAGATACCGGTTGCTTCTGCAACCACATCAACACCCACTTCGTCCCACTTCAGGTTAGCCGGATCTCTTTCTGCGGTAACGCGGATTTTTTTGCCGTTAACAATCAGCTGACCGTCTTTCACTTCAACGGTGCCGTCAAAACGGCCGTGAGTTGAGTCGTATTTCAGCATGTAAGCCATGTAGTCAGCGTCCAACAGGTCGTTGATTGCAACGATCTCAATGTCAGAACGTTTCTGAGCAGCACGGAAAACAATGCGGCCGATGCGGCCAAAACCGTTGATACCTACTTTGATAGTCATATATTCCACCAGCTATGGTTTGTGAATAATGGTTAGTGAATAAAGGTTGGTTGTAAAATTACAAAAACCTTGCTGAGCGTCAAGCGGAATCGTGTCAATAGTTGCGGCAAGTCAAATCTGAGTCGCAACGGCTGCACGAAAAATCGCCGTAATGAAACTTAGGAACATCTTTCCCTTAAATGGGAGCGTTTGCACCAATATAAAGCCCGCATGCCTGATAAATGTGACGAGCATCACAAATGACAGGGGCTTGGTCGGTTACTCATCATTTTAGTCGGAAAAAACGTTATGAGGATGTTAATTCTTGTTAAACTAAGTTATGCCAAAAAAATAATGACGAGATAATCATGGATAAACCAGCTTCAACGTCTGCACCGGCAGGTAAGGGAACCTTGACGGAGATGCAACAGTACGTGACGCAGCAACGCGGCACTGAACCTGCCTATTCAGGCAAACTGTTGCACAATAAACGCACTGGGGTGTATCACTGTCTGTGCTGCCAAAGCGCGCTGTTTTACTCCGATAACAAATACGACTCTGGATGCGGCTGGCCCAGCTTTGATCGGCCGGTAGCGAAGGGGGCAATCCGCTATCTGGAAGATTTTTCGCATAACATGCACCGTATCGAAATTCGTTGTGGTAAATGCGATGCCCATTTGGGGCATGTATTCCCTGATGGTCCGCAAACCACTGGCGAGCGTTACTGCGTTAACTCGGCCTCGCTGAGCTTTATCGATGGTACTGATGGTGAGAAAGTAGATGGCTGACATGTTTGCGTAATAGTTATAGCTAAAACGTTTCAGCTCATTTGACTTTGATGACAAATAGCAATGACAGGATGGAATAACGATGCTCGACAAGCAGCTTGATGAGGTTGTGACGGCGCTGACACCGGATATCTACCAACGCCTGGCAACCGCCGTAGAACTGGGCAAATGGCCTGATGGCGTGCCGTTGACGCCAGAGCAAAAAGAAAATTGCCTGCACATGGTGATGCTATGGCAATCGCGCCATAACGTGGAGGCGGAACATATGACCATCAATACCGACGGTGAGCTGGTGATGAAAAGCAAGCAAGAGCTGAAACAGGCGTTTGCCATCGACAACCTGATTCAGAGGGAACGCCAGTAACCGAGGCCCCTGCATGCACAGGGGCTCGGCGTTATGCGGGGTGGTGTGCTATTGCCGCGATAAAGTCGGTCAGGCTAAGACGGCGTGCTCCCTGAGCCACCATCTCGATCAGCGCTGCTTCGCTGTCACCCGGTTGGAGATTCACTCCACGACAGCCTTCTTCAACGATCTGTACGTCATACCCGAGTGCCAACGCATCCAGCACGGTAAATTTTACGCAGTAGTCCGTTGCCAGCCCCATGATGGTCAACCGCGTGATGCTGCGTTGGCGTAGCAGGGCATCCAGTGCGGTAGCAGCGCGTTTGCCGTTGTCGAAAAAAGCGCTGTAGCTGTCAATATCAGGCTGAGAACCTTTTTGTATTACCGCATCAAACGCCCCATGATTAAGGCGCGGGTGGAACGCCGCACCACGCGTGCCCTGTACACAGTGCACCGGCCACCATGTTTGCGCTAAGCCCGCCAGTTCTCCACGTTCACCCACGACAGCACCAGGGTTATTGTCAGCGAAGCTCAGATGATTGGCCGGGTGCCAGTCCTGACTGGCGATGACGGGCATACCGGCTTTCTGTGCCGCCGCTATCGCGGCGTTGGCAACATCGATGGTAGCATCGCCTTCTGCGACAGGCAGTGCGCCGTTCGGACAAAAATCATTCTGCAAATCAATCAACAGTAAGGCATGGTTTATGACGGTCTGGTTCATGGCCGTTAGCTCCAGCAGCCGGGTTATGCGTCCTGGGTCAGTTCGCCGCGCAGGTCTTGTTGCATGAGCTGGCGAATGGTCTCAGGGGTTAAATCAGGTTGGCTCAGTAGATAATGCAGTTTAGTCAGGGCGGCTTCCACCGTCATATCAAAACCACTGATCACGCCAGCCTGTGCCAGCGCGTTGCCGGTGGCGTAGCCCTCCATATTCACCCGTCCAGAAATGCACTGGGTGAGGTTAACCACCACGATACCCCGTTCCGATGCCTGACGCAGTTCGTCCAACAGTGCCGGGCTTTGCGGCGCATTACCCACACCATAAGAGCGCAATATCAGCGCTTTGACCGGCTGGCGCAAGAAGTTACGCACGACGTCCGCTGATATCCCCGGATAGACGGTGATCACGCCGATCGGTTGTGGGGTAATGGGATGTACGATCAGCGGAGCGCTGGGCGTTTGAGACGGCGCTGGCACCAAACGGCGGATATGGATACCGGCTTCCAACAGTGTCGGGAAGTTGGGGGAGGCGAACGCATCAAAGCCGTCCGCATGGGCTTTCGTGGTGCGGTTGCCGCGCAACAGCTTGTTGTTGAAAAACAGGCTGACTTCATTCACCGGGTGATTAGCCGCGACATACAGCGCATTGAGCAGGTTGGTTTGCCCATCAGAACGCAATTCGGCCAATGGGATTTGTGACCCTGTCACAATGAGTGGTTTGGCCAGGTTCTCCATAATGAAGGAGAGGGCTGATGCCGTGAAGGCCATGGTATCGGTGCCGTGCAAAATGACGAAGCCATCGTACTCATCGTAGTGCTGCTGAATATCCTCAGCAATGGCCTGCCAATCGGCTGGGGTCATGTCAGAGGAGTCAATCAGCGGGTCATATTCATGGATGGTAAAATCAGGCATTTCCGGGCGATGAAACTCTGGCATGTTAGCCAGTTGCTGTTGCAGGTGACCTGAAACCGGAATGTAACCATTGGCGGAGCGTTGCATACCTATCGTACCGCCGGTATAAGCGACATAAATGGATTTCTTTTGCATGCTGTTCTTATTTAAACCATGAAAAACAGCCCGACATACGCCGGGCTGGGGGAGGATCCTGTGTTACGGCGGTTATTTTACTTCACCGCAAGCCATACAAAGCGCATAGCGATGCTGCGGATCGTTAAAGGTGTTGAGCAATGCCGGTTGTGCTTGCACCACCTCAGCCAACTGCGCTACTGGAGCCGGTAGCATGGCCTGAAGTTGGGCCGGTAACCAGGCATGGGCGGCAGCGTTGACGCGGTTGAGCATCATATCCAGCAGGCTTGGCTGTTCCTCAAACCAGTTGAGCTGGTATTGGCCCAGCTTGGCCAACTCAGCGGCTTTTTTGACCGCATCGTCAAAGTCACCCAACTGATCGACCAAACCGTTGGTCTTTGCGTCGTCACCGGTCCACACGTGCCCTTGCGCGATTTTATCAATCTCTTCCGGGCTTTTCTTACGGGATTGGGCTACCAGATCGACGAAGTTCTTATAACCGCGCTCGATGCTGATTTGCATCATTTGCGAAAACTCGGGCGGCAGCGTTTTAGTGATACTGAGATCTGCCAGCGGCGAGGTGGCCACGCCATCGGTGTGTACACCTATACCTCCAAGGGTGTTTTCAAACGTGGTGATCACGCCAAAAATCCCAATTGAACCCGTCAAGGTGCTCGGACTGGCGATAATGGCGTTCGCTGGCGTAGAGATCCAGTAGCCGCCGGACGCAGCCATACCGCCCATGGAGACCACAATAGGTTTGCCCGCCAGACGGACGGCCATCAGCTCTGCGCGAATTTTTTCTGAGGCGGTTACGCTGCCTCCGGGGCTGTTAACGCGCAGCACGATCGCCTTGATTTTAGGATCCAGTCTGGCCTGACGAATTTGGGACGCCGTGGTATCGCCACCGACCACTCCCGGGGTTTCAGGGCCGTCAACAATAGCGCCGCTGGCAAAGATCACCGCAATTTCCGCGCCGTTTTGGTTGCTCGGTTTTTCGGTGTAGTCGTAAATGCTGGTATAGTTGAAGCTCTGGTTTTTGGTGTCCCAGCCGAAGGTTTTTACCAGCTTCTGTTCGATGACTGAACGCGATGCCACCTCGTCCACCAGTTTGTTTTCCAGCGCGTAGCGTGCCGGATCGCCTTGCACCGCCTGAAGGCCTGCAATAATCGCGCTGGCACCGGGGAACAGCTGTTGCAGTGTAATTTGGCGGTTTGCGGCTACCGTATTCAGGTAGTTTTGCCACAATCCACCCACCCAACGCAGGTCTGCTTCGCGCGCTTCAGGGGACATATCGTCGCGCAGGAAAGGCTCTACGGCGGATTTGTAGGTACCGACACGGAATACGTGACTGGTTACATCCAGCTTGTCCAACAGCGATTTGTAATAGAGTCCATTGGTCGCGAAGCCGCGCAGATCGACGTTACCCTGCGGGGTGAGTGAAACGGTGGTTGCGAAGCTGGCCAGATAGTATTGTGGTTGGCTGTAACTGTCGCCAATCGCGAAAATGGGCTTGCCGCTGTCGCGGAATTCACGCAATGCCTTGCCGATATATTGCAAAGAGGGCTGGTCTGCACCGACGAAATCGCTCAGATCGAGCACCATACCGGTAATATTGCTGTCGGTTTTAGCCTGACGAATGGTATTAACAATATCAAACAGCGAGTTTTCCTGACGGCGATTGCTGGAGGCACCAAAAAATTCTCTGCCTAACTGGCGCAGTTTATTATTCACCGTCGGCTTATCGACGACAACGCCGGTTATATCAACAAGCAGCGCGCCCTGAGGCGTTTGGGTCGGTGCATTTTTAAACTGCAGGTAAATGCCGACACCCACCAGAATCAACACAATCAGAAACAGATTAAGAATAAACTCGCGGGTGAAATTGAGCAGACGCCAAGTCCACTTGAAGAGTCCGCTAAAGAGTCGCCACAGTGTGCGCATGTTATCTCCAAAAACGCCAAACATAATACCTGCTCGCTGTTCCTTTTGATGGCAAAGTGAGCAGTAAAGGGTTGCCCCGCGACATTCACGCTAATAAGAGCGAACTTACTCTCTATCCTAATGAGCGTATAGGAAAATGCCAACTTCATTAGTACCCTTCGTTGATAAAAATGTGTCTATTTTGTAAAGAAAAGCGATTGGTTGCGAGGTGACTTTTTTCGTGCGACCTGCTGTGGCGACTTCCAGAGGAGGAATACTGAAGTGCGCGGCAGAACGGTGTACCATTTGCGTCACGATGCTGAGCGATCGCGGCGCGGCATTGCCACAAAACCGTTATTGACGCACCGTGACTTGTGATACCGTGGCGCGCAATGACAGGTGATGGCAACGCTTGGCGCTATTTTTCATGCAGGCCGTTAACAGGAGAGAAATGATGGATGCACTGGACTTGTTACTCAATCGCCGTTCTGCCTCACGTTTGGCGACTCCGGCACCACAAGGTGACGCGTTAGCCAACATTATTCACGCCGGTATGCGCGCGCCCGATCATGGCACCCTGCAACCGTGGCGTTTCGTGATTGCACAGGATGACGGACTTAACCGCCTGAGTGAGGTTTTACACGCTGCGGCCCAGCAAGAAGGGCTGGATGCTGCCGCACAGGACAAAGCCCGTCAAGCTCCGTTTCGCGCCCCAATGGTTATCACGGTGATTGCACACTGTGAAGAGCATCCCAAGGTGCCTAAATGGGAGCAGGTGGTTTCTGCGGGCTGTGCGGTGCAAGCGATGCAAATGGCAGCACTGGCGCAGGGTTTCAACGGCATCTGGCGTAGCGGTCTGTGGACTGAACACGAGCATGTGCGTGAAGCCTTCGGTTGCCGCGAACAAGATGAAATTGTCGGGTTTCTCTATTTGGGAACACCGCAACTGAAAGCGTCCACCACGGTTGTGCCGTTGGACACGGAAAAATTTGTCCGTTATTTCTGATAATGCGCCTGTTTATTGCTGAAAAACCCAGCCTCGCCAGAGCGATAGCCGATGTCTTGCCCAAACCGCATCGGCGAGGCGACGGCTACATCGCCTGCGGTTCGCAGGATGTTGTCACCTGGTGCGTCGGGCATTTGCTCGAGCAGGCTCAGCCCGATGCTTATAATGCCCGCTATGCCCGCTGGTCGTTGGCCGATCTGCCGATTATCCCCGAAAAGTGGCTGTTGATGCCGCGCCCATCGGTGAGCAAACAGCTGAATGCCATTAAGAAATTGCTGGGGGAGGCGACGGAGGTAATCCACGCCGGTGACCCGGACAGGGAAGGGCAACTGCTGGTAGATGAAGTGTTGGAGTATCTGGCGCTGGCGCCGGAAAAACGTCAGCAGGTGCGGCGTTGCCTGATTAACGATCTCAACCCGCAAGCGGTGACGCGTGCGGTCGAGCGACTGCGCGATAACCGCGACTTTGTGCCACTGTGCGTATCCGCACTGGCACGTTCGCGGGCTGACTGGCTCTACGGCATCAACATGACCCGCGCCTACACGCTATTGGGGCGCAATGCGGGTTATGACGGCGTGCTTTCCGTCGGACGGGTGCAAACGCCGGTGCTGGGGCTAGTCGTGCGCCGCGATGAAGAGATCGAAAATTTCGTCGCCAAAGATTACTTTGAGGTCAAAGCACATATTGTCACGCCTGCCGATGAACGCTTTGTAGCGCTCTGGCAACCGAGCGACTCCTGTGAGCCGTATCAGGATGAAGAAGGGCGTCTGCTGCACCGTTCTTTGGCTGAGCATGTGGTCAAGCGTATTGCCGGGCAGCCTGCCACCGTCACCGATTACAGCGACAAGCGCGAATCTGAAACGGCACCGCTGCCTTATTCTCTCTCTGCATTGCAGATCGAAGCCGCGAAACGCTTTGGCCTGAGCGCACAGATGGTGCTGGATACCTGCCAGCGCTTGTATGAAACACATAAGCTGATTACTTATCCGCGTTCGGACTGCCGCTACCTGCCTGAAGAGCATTTTGCCGGGCGCCATGCGGTTATCAATGCGATCACAGTGCATGCCTCCGGGTTATTACCGCAACCGGCCGTCGATCTTGAGCGACGTAATCGCTGTTGGGATGACAGTAAAGTCGATGCGCACCATGCCATTATCCCCACTGCGCGCAGCGCCAACGTATCGTTGAGCGAGAACGAGCGACAGGTCTACGGGCTGATTGCCCGGCAGTATCTGATGCAGTTTTGCCCTGATGCGGTGTTTCGCAAATGCGTTATTACCCTCGATATTGCGGGGGGGAAATTTATTGCCAAAGCCCGTTTCCTTGCTGATGCGGGCTGGCGAGCGCTGCTTGGTGCCAAGGAGCGCGACGACGAAAACGACGGCTTACCGCTGCCTGTTGTCGCCAAAGAAGATGTACTGCTGTGCGAAAAAGGTGAAGTGGTGGAGCGGCAAACTCAGCCTCCGCGGCCGTTTACCGATGCCACGTTGCTCTCGGCGATGACTGGCATTGCCCGTTTTGTACAAGACAAAACGTTGAAGAAGATATTGCGTGAAACCGATGGCCTCGGCACGGAAGCCACGCGTGCGGGCATTATTGAGCTACTCTTTAAACGAAGCTTTCTGTTTAAAAAAGGACGTTATATTCACGCCAGCGAAGCGGGACGGGCGCTGATTCATGCTTTACCGCCTAGTGCCGTATTGCCGGATATGACTGCCAACTGGGAAGCCACGTTGACGCTGATCAGTGAAAAACAGCGCCGTTACCAGGATTTTATGCAACCGCTCACCCAAACGTTGAGTGGATTGATCGAGCAAGCACGACAAACCCGGTCCGCGTCGGCGTTTCGCGGGTTGCAAGCACCACAAAAAACGCAGAAGAAAACACGTAAACCCACGGCGAAAAAGGCCGCGAAGGAGCAGAACGGATGAAATCATCACAGGTGATGTTGTTTGTCGGCGCGCTGGTCTCTCTGCCCGTGTGGGCGCAATCCACCGCGGTGACCACGCCCTCGCGCGGGAATACGGATATTGTGGTTGGCGTACCGCCCAGTGTGATTTGGGGTGATAACAACGGTTCTACGCGACGAGAGCCGCAAAATCATTGTATGCGTTGCTGTGTGTTTGAAAACCGCAATTATACCGAAGGTGCTGTGGTGAGAACGGAAGGCGTGTTGTTGCAGTGTACGCGAGACAGGCAAACGCTGGGGACGAATAATCTGATCTGGCAGGTGCTTAAACAGTAACGGTTCCAGCGATGGCAGCCGCGAGCGGCTGCCTGTGCAGGGTGTTACAGCCCGGAGAACGTGGCCCAAATCGGCGCGTGGTCTGAGGGTTTTTCCATGCCGCGTATCTCATAATCGATATCGCTCGCCGTGCAGTGCGCCGCTAGTCCCTGACTGGCAAGGATCACATCGATTCGCAAGCCGCGGTTGTCGTCAAAACCGGCAGAGCGGTAATCAAACCAGGAATAGCGATCGGTGCTGTCTGGTGCCAACGCGCGGAACGTGTCGACCAATCCCCATCCCAGCAAACGCGCCATCCATTCACGCTCTTCGGGTAAAAATGAGCACTTACCGGTGCGCAGCCAGCGTTTGCGGTTTTCTTCGCCGATGCCAATGTCCAGATCCGTCGGGCTGATATTGATATCGCCCATGACAATCAACGGTTGCTCTGGGGTGTGGTGCTGCGTCAGATAGGTCTGCAAGTCTGCATAAAAGCGCGTTTTGGCCGGAAATTTCACCGGATGGTCGCGGCTCTCTCCCTGCGGGAAATAACCATTGATAACGGTTAACGTGCCTGCCGGCGTGGCGAAATCCGCCATGATGATGCGTCGCTGCGCATCGGGTTCGTCGGTGGGAAAGCCGTAGCGCACGGCAATCGGTGTTTCTTTACACAGCAACGCGACGCCGTAATGGCCTTTTTGTCCGTAATAATAGACCTGATAGCCGAGCTTGCGTATCTCTTCAAACGGAAACATATCATCGTGCACTTTGGTTTCCTGCAAGCCAATGATGTCCGGCTGATGCTGGGCGATGATGGCGGCCAATTGGTGGGGACGGGCACGCAGCCCATTGATATTAAAAGAAACAACTTTCATCGTCACTGCCATGTCAGGAAATTGTGACGTTGATGGTATCAGAAAAAAAGGGCAAAGGTCACGCCAGAGGCACGCGGTGGATGACATCGCGGTTTGCCGATCGAACTGAAGGTTGAAGTAGCGATAGTAAGCCCTTATACTTCGCAGCTCGCAGGAGAGAGGACCGCGCTACGCGCGACCCGCCGAAGGCGCAAACTCCCATAATCGCTCAGGCCACCTTACTGCACTTTGTTGATACGCCGACTGGAGAGCGGTGTGCGCGTAGTTTATCAACGTAGCCACCCACCGAAGGGGCAAGCGGCGTAAGCTGCACAAACTCTCAGGTAAAACGGACAGGGGGAGAGGCACATTTCACAGGAAAATTTGTGTGCTTACCTACATCTATCTGATCGCAATTACCGCAGAAGGCATGTCTGGCGCATTGGCCGCTGGGCGCAGGAACATGGACATTTTCGGTGTGGCGATGATCGCCTTCATTACCGCGCTTGGCGGCGGCACCGTTCGTGATATCCTGCTTGGCAACTATCCCATCGGCTGGACGCAACACCCTGGCTATATCTATCTGACGATTGGTGCAGGGCTGTTCACTATCGTGATTGCCCGTATCATGCACCATCTGCATCGATTGTTCCTGATCCTGGATGCCATGGGGCTGATTGCTTTTACCATTATTGGCTGCAATGTGGCGCAGAAGCTGAATTACTCCTTCACTGTGGTCATTATGGCGGGGATTGTCACCGGGATCTTCGGCGGCATTTTGCGCGACATCTTTTGTAACCGTACGCCGATGGTACTCAGAAAGGAACTCTATGCCAGCGTATCACTGCTGGTGGCGCTGCTTTATCTTGGGCTCAAAGCGTTGCAGATAAACCACGATATTAATCTGCTGGTGTCGTTTACGCTGGGGCTGTCGCTGCGTCTGGCGGCGATCCGCTGGTCATGGCAGTTGCCGGTGTTTTCCTACTCGCCAGGCAGTTGGAAAGGAAAATCCTGAGGGATGTGGTGAGCCGCACCGTAATCTGCAACAAAACGGTGTAACGTTGCTTCTTCATAACAAATAACAATTGTGGCAGTCGGATCTGATCGTCTTCAACTGTCAGGATAATATGAAGAACAACTTTAACCTTTTTGTCGCGAGTTCTGCGTTTTCACTGCTGGGAATCGAGATTTACCACATCACGTTGCCTTTGCTGGCGTTGAGCCTGAGCCTCGACCCGGTGCAGATTAGCTGGTGTGTGTTTGCCTTTTATTGTCCGGTGATTTTTATCAAAATCATATCATCACCGTTCATAGAAAAATCAAATAAGATCAATGTGCTGAAAGGTAGTGAGTGCGGGCGCATTCTCTGTTTGGCGCTCTTTATCCTGTTGCTTATTGTGTTTCGCGATGCCAGTTTTTTGTGGATTATGGCGGTTTCGCTCGCTTACGGCGTATTTACCGTATTTACCGAAGTGGCTGAGCCCGTTGTCATCAAGGGACTGATTCAGGGGCATGCCTCCACGTCGGCCTTGTCAACCTACGAAATCAGAACCCGAGCTGTTCAGCTTGTTGCGCCAGCATTGTGTGGCTATCTGATATCGGTGAATGTTTTCTTTCCTTATTCCATCAACCTGATCTTTTCGCTGTTTGCGGTGTGCTTGCTGTTCCTGATTCGTATCGATGTTCCACAGACAGCAAGCCCCGCGCACTCCTCGATGGGCGCTGATATTCAACAGGCATTTGGCTGGTTGCGTGATAATAAACTGTTTACCGTCATCGTTGCGCTGACCGCGGTTAACAATTTTTTGCATCCCATTCTCTATCTGACCGTGATATGGAGCCTGAAAGCACAAAATACCGCCTTTGAAATAACCGGTCTGGTGCTTTCTGGTCTGGGGGCGGGCGGTCTTATCGGCAGCTTTATTTCACGCAAAGTGATTAAGGTATTGTCGCTCAGGCAGTTAGTTCTCGTTGTAAATGTGGCCCGCGTGCTGGTTTTCTTTGGATTTCTCATTTTTACCGATCCCGTATCGATCTTTGTGCTGTTTGTCCTTAAAGCCATACTGGGGGGGATATGGAATGTCAGTTACAACGTATTCACCCTTCAGGAGATGCCGCTCAAACTGGCGGCAAGGATTTCTGCGGTGAGCGGGACGTTGGTAAAAATCAGCGCCGGTGTTGGTAGCCTGGTGGCCGGTTATTCACTGGGATTCATGGGGGTAGAGTTGACGCTGGTGACACTGGCCGTGCTGACGTTGTTCATGCTGTCTGGCTCTTTTGTCTGTAAAAAAGAGTACGGTAAATACCATGAGCAAAAAGCGTTATAAGGATAACAGGGAGAATTCAGGTGTCAGTTGGGAATTAACATGAACCGTGGAAACAATATGGTGAAATAGCTGCTGCGAGATGGTGGTGGGGGAAGGATTCGAACCTTCGAAGTCTGTGACGGCAGATTTACAGTCTGCTCCCTTTGGCCGCTCGGGAACCCCACCATGGCCTAACTGATTGTGCGCTTTCTTGGTAAGCGGGGCGCATCATATCAAATGCGACGCCCCTGTAAAGCCTGAACGCATAAAAACGCGTTTGTTTGCCGTTTTTTCACACGCCTTGCGGAATTTCCACTCAACGTTGAGTGGAAAAACAGCGGCTTAAAGAATAATGGTACGATTGCCGTAAACGAAAACCCGTTGTGCCAGCACGCGGTAAAGGGCACGGCTAAGAACGTTCTTCTCGACGTCGCGGCCTGCACGCATCATGTCATCTGCGGTATACGTGTGATCCACGTTGATAACATCCTGCATGATGATCGGGCCTTCATCCAGGTTATCGTTCACGTAGTGGGCGGTCGCACCGATGATCTTCACGCCGCGCTCATAGGCCTGATGGTAGGGGCGTGCACCGATAAACGCAGGCAGGAACGAGTGGTGGATGTTGATCACCTGGTTCGGATAGTGCTGCACAAACGCAGGCGTCAATACGCGCATGTATTTGGCCAATACCACATAATCCGGTTTGTAGGCATCAATCTGTTCAATCATCAACTGATCGTGCGCTTCGCGTGAAAGTCCTTCATGGCTCACCAGATGGAACGGGATATCAAAACGCTCAACCAGCGTCTGCAACGTATCGTGGTTGCCAATCACGGCGGCAATTTCAACATCCAGGCCACCGTAGGCACTCTTCATCAGCAAGTCGCCGAGACAATGCGCTTCTTTGGTGACCAGAACCACGATACGACGACGGCCCGCGTCACTCAGTTCACGCACGGAACCTGCCGGTAGCGCGCTGTCCAAATCAGCCAGCAGCGTAGTATCGTTGAAGATCCCTTCCAATTCGGTACGCATGAAAAAGCGTCCGGTGCGGTGATCGACAAACTCATTGTTCTGCACAATGTTCAATTCGTGCTTGTAGCAGATGTTGGTAATTTTTGCGATAAGCCCCTTTGCATCGGGGCAAATGGTACGCAGCACTTTTCGTTGTATGGCCTGAGATTGCATCGTTTGGGATTGCATGGAAATAAAAACCCTGTCCAAAATCGTCTGTCATTATCCCCGAAAGCTGCCAGTTCGTGCGATTTATCGCCACGATAAGGGGAAGCCTGCCACCGGGTTACGTTTTTGCCTTACACTACGCGCCTATCCACGCCCGCAGCACTGTTTGTATTTTTTGTCCGAACCGCACGGACAGCGATCATTTCTGCCGGTTTGCAGATGCACGCCGTCTACATAGTACCAGCGATCGAGGCGGCGAAGGAAGCGTGAGCGCTCGCGCATCAGCGATGTGCGCTCTGGCTGTGAGGCGTCGGTATAGCGCGCGGCGAATTCGACATAGCCTTCATCGTCATCGCGTCCTGGGCGGGTAGCCAGCACGTTCAATCGTTGCCACTGTGTATCCTGCGCGCTTTCGGTGATTGAAGCACGCCATTTTTCAGGTTGAAGCGCAGGATCCCAGGTAGCGATAAGATAATCAACGTCATGGGCTACGTAAGCACAATAGCGCGAACGCATGAGTGCTTCTGGGGTTGGTGCAATGTTGGTGCGTTGCAGATAGGGAAGGCAGCATGCGGTATACTGCTTACCACTCCCGCAGGGACAGCGTTGCGGCACGGTAACTCCTGGATGTATGACTAACAGTAAAATAAGTTAAAAAATATCGATATTTGCGTGAAAATAACTCAACGGCGTGGCGATATGTTACCTAACAATCTCGGTGAGTGGCAATGTGCGCTAAAATGAATAGCGAGATGAGAAGGATATCATGAAGCAAAGAAAGATTGGCTTGGCGCTGGGATCGGGTGCGGCGAAAGGATGGGCACACATTGGTGTCATTCAGGCACTGACTGAAATGGGGATTGTGGTCGATGTGGTAGCAGGCTGCTCGGTGGGTGCCTTGGTGGGGGCGGCTTATGCCACCAATCGCTTGAATGCCATGGCGCACTGGGTGAGTGGGTTTCATCATTGGGATGTCATTCGCTTGATGGATCTCTCCTGGCAACGTGGCGGGTTATTGCGCGGCGATCGGGTATTTAACCAGGTGCGACACATATTGCGTACCCAGCAGTTCGACGAGTGTGCTATCAAGTTCGGGGCAGTGGCTACTAACCTGACAACGGCGCGAGAACTGTGGCTTACCGAGGGTGATCTGCACCATGCGATCCGCGCCTCATGCAGTATGCCGGGGTTGCTCGCGCCTGTGCGACACAATGCCTATTGGCTGGTCGATGGTGCCGTGGTGAACCCTGTCCCGGTTTCTCTGGCGCGCGCGTTGGGCGCTGATGTGGTGATTGCCGTGGATTTGCAGCATAACGCGACGTTGGGACATGACGATATGCTTTCGGTGGCCGCAATGGCTGAGGAAACACAGGCGGAATCAACGTCGCTCAACTGGCAGTACAAGCTCCGGCAGCGCTTGTCCATGGGATTGCAGCGTCAGCGTGCCAATCGCGCACCTTCAGCGATGGATATCATGACGGCCTCCATTCAGGTGCTGGAAAACCGTTTGAAAATGCATCGTATGGCTGGCGACCCGCCTGATGTGGTGGTGCAGCCCTATTGTCCACAAATTGCCACGCTGGATTTTCACCGTGCGCAAGAGGCAATCGCCGCAGGGCGACTGGCTGTGGAGAAAAAACAGGATGAATTGCAACTGCTGGTAAACCGAGACGGAGGCTAGTGTGAGTTGCTGCGTCAGACAAGTATTAAAAGGGTAAAAGTGTGGAGTGGCAGAGGTCAAGGCCGAACAACGCGAGGGAATATGCATGAAGTTGACGTATGAGGTCATCAATGGGTCAGCCATTAACAGATAAGCACATTTTGATTGTTGAAGATGAGGCGGTATTTCGTTCCGTGATCGCTGGTTATCTGACATCGCTGGGTGCGTCTGTGCGTGAAGCTGTCAATGGAGTGGATGCATTAGCCGTAATGCAAGGCTATCATCCTGATTTGATCGTGTGCGATTTGGAAATGCCACAGATGGGAGGCATTGAGTTCGTGGAAACGCTCAGGTTGCAAGATAATCGCACACCTATTCTGGTGGTATCTGCTACCAGTCAGATGGGGGATGTTGCCAAAGTGCTGCGCTTGGGCGTTCAGGACGTGATGCTCAAACCTATCCGTGATTATGCGCGCTTGCGCGAAGCCGTGATGACCTGTATGTATCCCGATATGTTTACTTCTCAACTGAGTGAGGTTGAACAGTTGATGGAGGATATGGATTCACTTAACCAATCGCCTGATGCGGTCAATAAACTGCTGGCGCAGTTACAGCCGCCAGTGCAACAAAAAATGGCAGGTTGCAATGTACGTTACCGCCAATTGACGTCATTCGAGCAACCCGGTCTGGTGCTGGATATTGCCGCGTTGTCTGATGATGATTTGGCGTTCTATTGCCTTGATGTGACGCAAGCCGTGAACAATAACGGTACGCTGGCAGCCTTGCTGCTGCGTACACTGTTTAACGGGCTGTTACAAGATCATCTGGCTAATCAGCAACACCGTTTACCCGAATTGCCTGTCTTGTTGCGACAGGTCAACCAATTGCTGCGCCAGGCCAACCTTAATGGACGTTTCCCGCTGCTGGTGGGCTACTATCACCGGGGGCTGCAACGACTTATCCTTATTTCAGCGGGTTTGCATGCCATGCTTAACGCAGGCGAGGAGCAGTTGGTGTTAAACAATGGTATTCCGCTCGGCACCCTCGATGGCGCCTATCTTAACCAATTAAACTATGAGTGCGCTGCTTTTGAATGTCAGGTATGGGGACGCGGTGGACGTTTACGACTGATGTTATCCGCAGATTGACGGCCTACCCAGTGTGATGAGGCCTACGGAATAGTCTGATAGGCGTTCATCATGCAATTTGTTGCATACTCTTCGCTTTCGAAATTAATTTTTATTTCCTACTATATAAAGCGTTGTTTTATTTTTATCATAGCCATCGTGTTTACTGGGTGTCGTCTCCGGCCGAGCAGGCTGGTGTATCCCGAATTAAACCCGGCAAAAAAAGTTCATTATTTGAACGGTATATCAGAGGTTGTTATGTCAACGGTGAATAAAAAAGTTAAAAAAGCGGTCATCCCCGTCGCAGGGTTAGGGACTCGGATGCTGCCGGCAACAAAAGCGATTCCAAAAGAAATGTTGCCGCTGGTTGATAAGCCGCTCATTCAATACGTCGTCAATGAGTGTATCGCCGCAGGCTTGAACGAAATTATTTTAGTTACACACTCATCCAAAAATTCCATTGAAAACCACTTCGATACCAGTTTTGAGCTGGAAGCCATGCTGGAGAAGCGTGTTAAGCGTCAATTGCTGGAAGAAGTTCAGTCTATTTGCCCGAAACATGTCACCATCATGCAAGTGCGCCAGGGGCTGGCAAAAGGATTGGGGCATGCAGTCATGTGTGCACATCCTTTGGTGGGAGATGAACCCGTCGCCGTTATTTTGCCCGACGTTATCATTGACGAATTTGAATCCAATCTGAAGAAAGACAACCTGAGTGAAATGCTGGCACGTTTTTCTGAAACGGGTCACAGCCAAATTATGGTTGAACCGGTTGAAGAAGTCAGCAGCTATGGCGTTGTTGATTGTAAAGGGCAGGCATTACAGCCTGGCGACAGTGCACCGATGGTGGGGGTAGTAGAAAAGCCCAAGGCATCAGAGGCTCCTTCCAATTTGGCCATTGTCGGTCGCTATGTGCTTTCGGCGGATATTTGGTCTCTGCTGGAAAAAACACCGCCAGGAGCGGGTAATGAAATCCAGTTAACCGATGCCATTGCCATGTTGATGGAAAAAGAAACTGTGGAAGCTTACCACCTTAAAGGGGTAAGTCATGACTGCGGAAACAAGTTGGGTTACATGCGTGCATTTGTAGAATACGGCCTGCGTCACAATACGTTGGGCAATGATTTTGCCGCATGGCTTAATGAAACCGTTAATGAAAATGATGTGAAATAACCTGATTCGATGGCGCCTTGCCTTATGGTTCGCGGGGCGTCACGAACAGTGGATATAAAAAACCCCGTTAAACGGGGTTTTTTTATTAAATAAACACATCGATTCCGATTAGGAATTACAGCAGGAAATCGTCGAGAGATTTACCTTGCTCTTCAATGGCTTTTTTAATCACGGCAGGGGTACGGCCTTGGCCAGTCCAGGTTCTTGCTTCGCCGTTTTCATCGGTATATTGATATTTCGCCGGGCGCGCAGCACGTTTGCTTTTTCCCGGTGTTTTTGCAGCGCCCAAAGATTGCAACAGTTCGTTCGGGTCGATGCCATCAGCAATCAGCATATCACGATATTGCTGTAATTTACGGGTACGTTCTTCGATTTCTGCCTGCGCCTGATTATCTTCATCACGACGCTCATTGACAACGACTTCCAGTTTTTCCAGCATTTCTTCCAAAGTATCCAGGCTACATTCTCTCGCCTGGGCGCGCAGAGTACGGATGTTGTTTAGAACCTTTAGTGCTTCGCTCATTGTGATAATCTCAAATAATATTATTGGTGGCGTATGTAGGGTGATAATAGATGGCTATTTTATTTTCTGCAATAGTCAAATTTGTAAGATTGTTAAAAAATGGCGTTTTTAAAACCGATATCACGTTGCAGAGTCGGTAAATAAAACCGCGTTGTTAACAAATGAAATACGTGTTGCTTGAGTATTACTCCGCACAGAGCGTTAAAACGGTCAGCAGTGATGCCACCAGGGTGCTATATAAGCATTTTTTATACCCGGAAACGTTTACCTGTTGTCAGTATCGATAAACACCAATCAAGTTACCCGTTCCCTTACTCGAAAGAGGGCGATTGTACTTTGTTCTGGCCGATATCATACAATGCTAATTATTTACGCTAAATACCGCTTGTACTGTTAATGTTTTCCCCAGTATAGGAATTTTCGCAATTGTTGATTGACTTATATATGTCGATTACCGACACCATTGTGGCGGTAATGGTGTCACTATCCCGACGTTTTGTCTCTCTCGACCCTTAGGGCCGAACCGGCAAGCGGGCACGCCGGTTATTTCAAAATATGATACAATGGGCCGCCGCGCGTTGCGCGGGTTAAGCGCTCTTTTGGGGTTATAAACATGGCTCAACTTTATTTTTATTACTCGGCAATGAACGCGGGAAAATCTACCGCATTATTACAGTCCTCTTATAACTATCAGGAACGGGGGATGAGGACGCTGATTCTAACGGCTGAAATAGACCACCGTGATGGTATCGGTCGAGTCAGCTCGCGTATTGGACTTTCCGCCCCAGCGTTGGTGTTTAATTTACAAACTGATTTGTTTACCTTGTTACTTAATGTGCAACGTGAGCAGCCTGTACACTGTATATTAATTGATGAGTGTCAGTTTCTAACCCGCGAGCAGGTGAACCAACTGTCTGATATTGTCGATGAATTAGATATCCCGGTGCTGTGCTACGGACTACGGACTGATTTTCAGGGCGAATTATTCTCCGGCAGCCAGTATTTGCTCGCCTGGGCGGATAAGCTGATCGAGTTGAAAACGGTCTGTCATTGCGGGCGTAAAGCGAATCGGGTGCTGCGGCTTGACGCGCAGGGCAATCCCCTGCGTGAGGGAGAACAAGTGGTGATCGGCGGTAATGAACGCTATGTATCAGTCTGCCGTAAACACTACAAAAGCGCATTGGGATTAATCCACACATCACTATCGACAGAGAGACAATAGGCGGCATAGCGGGTAACAAATAGCCAGATAAAAAACCCCAGCGATGCACGCTTCGCTGCGGGCAAGAAACCCTTACCTTAACGGCAAGGGCGTGTTATCGCTTCTCAGTTAGCCTTTTTACCTTTTTTCTCGGTTTTGGCCGGGGCTTTCTCTTCTTCAACACTTTCCGTATACGGACGACCGTAGTAAGTGTCCAGCATAATCTGCTTCAGTTCAGCGATCAGCGGGTAGCGCGGGTTGGCACCAGTGCACTGATCGTCAAAGGCATCTTCAGACAACTTGTCCACTTTCGCCAGGAAATCGGCTTCCTGCACGCCCGCTTCGCGAATCGAGGTCGGGATGCCCAGTTCAGTTTTGATCTCATCTAACCAGGTCAGCAGCTTCTCAATCTTCGCTGCGGTGCGATCGCCGGGGGCGCTCAGCCCCAGGTGATCGGCCACTTCAGCATAACGACGACGCGCTTGCGGGCGATCGTATTGGCTGAATGCGGTTTGCTTGGTCGGGTTGTCGTTCGCGTTATAACGAATGACGTTCGCGATCAACAGGGCATTGGCCAACCCGTGCGGAATATGGAACTCAGAGCCTAGCTTGTGCGCCATGGAGTGGCAAACCCCCAAGAAGGCGTTGGCAAAGGCGATACCGGCGATAGTGGCGGCGTTGTGAACGCGTTCACGCGCTACCGGGTTTTTCGCGCCGTCACGGTAGCTGGCGGGCAGGTTCTCTTTGAGCAGCTTCAATGCCTGTAGCGCTTGTCCGTCAGAATATTCGTTGGCAAGCACCGATACGTAAGCTTCTAGTGAGTGGGTTACCGCATCCAGGCCGCCAAAGGCACACAGGGATTTTGGCATGTTCATCACCAGATTTGCATCCACGATCGCCATGTCCGGGGTGAGCGCATAGTCAGCCAGCGGGTATTTTTGCCCTGTGGCATCATCCGTTACTACGGCGAACGGCGTGACTTCAGAACCGGTGCCGGAGGTGGTGGTGACGGCAATCATCTTCGCTTTCACCCCCATTCTCGGGAATTTGTAGATACGCTTGCGGATATCCATAAAGCGCAGGGCCAGCTCTTCGAAATGGGTATCCGGGTGCTCGTACATAACCCACATGATTTTGGCTGCATCCATCGGCGAGCCGCCACCCAGGGCGATGATCACATCAGGTTTGAACGCTTGCATCTGTTCCGCGCCTTTGCGCACGATGCTCAACGTCGGATCGGCTTCTACTTCAAAGAAAACATCGGTTTCCATGCCGTGCTGTTTCAGCACTGAGGAGATTTGATCCACATAGCCGTTATTAAACAGGAAACGGTCAGTGACGATAAAGGCGCGTTTGTGGCCATCCTCAGCCACTTCTTCCAGTGCGATGGGTAAGGAACCACGACGGAAATAGATGGATTTCGGAAGTTTGTGCCACAACATATTTTCAGCTCGCTTGGCTACCGTTTTCTTGTTAATCAAGTGTTTGGGTCCGACGTTTTCTGAAATAGAGTTACCGCCCCAAGAGCCGCAGCCCAGGGTCAGTGATGGTGCCAGCTTAAAGTTGTACAGATCGCCGATACCACCCTGAGAGGCTGGCGTATTGATTAGAATACGCGCGGTTTTCATCATCGCCCCGAAGTGGTTGACACGCGCTAACTGATTATCCTGATCGGTATACAGGCACGAGGTATGGCCGATACCGCCCATGGCGACCAATTTTTCAGCTTTGACAACGGCGTCGTCAAAATCTTTGGCGCGATACATGGCAAGTGTTGGTGACAGTTTCTCGTGGGCAAAGGGTTCTGACTCATCCACGTTAACCACTTCACCAATCAGGACTTTAGTCCCTGCGGGCACGGCAAAACCAGCCATTTCCGCAATTTTTGGCGCGGCCTGACCGACAATCGCCGCATTGAGGGAGCCATTTTTCAGAATAATCGATTGAATAGCTTCGAGTTCTTTACCTTGCAGCAGATAGCCGCCGTGGGTTGAAAAACGTTCCCGGACGGCGTCGTAAACGCTGTCTACCACAATCACCGATTGTTCAGAGGCGCAGATCACACCGTTATCGAACGTTTTCGACATCAGAATCGAGGCAACGGCACGTTTAATGTCCGCTGTCTCATCGATCACTACCGGTGTATTACCAGCGCCCACACCGATGGCCGGTTTGCCGGAACTGTAGGCGGCTTTTACCATGCCAGGACCGCCGGTAGCGAGGATCATATTGATGTCAGGGTGGTGCATTAACTGGTTGGACAATTCTACGGAAGGCTCATCAATCCAGCCAATAATGTCTTTTGGTGCGCCAGCAGCAATGGCGGCCTGAAGCACGATGTCCGCGGCTTTATTAGTGGCATTTTTGGCGCGTGGGTGTGGCGAGAAGATAATGCCATTACGGGTTTTCAAACTGATAAGCGCTTTGAAAATGGCGGTGGAGGTCGGGTTAGTGGTCGGGACAATCCCACACAACAATCCGATCGGTTCGGCGATAGTGATGGTGCCGAAGGTATCATCCTCTGACAAAACACCGCAGGTTTTGTCATCTTTATAGGCGTTGTAGATATATTCAGAAGCGAAGTGGTTTTTAATCACTTTATCTTCCACTATACCCATACCCGATTCCGCTACCGCCATTTTAGCCAACGGAATGCGGGCGTCAGCGGCGGCGAGGGCGGCGGCACGAAAGATGTGATCGACTTGCTCTTGAGTAAAATTGGCGAAGACCTGCTGTGCCTTCTTGACGCGTTCAACCAATGCGTTCAGTTCAGCAACGTTTGTTACGGCCATAATGCTCTCCTGATAATGTTAAACTCTTTCAGGCAATGATCTGACAAACCATTTGTAGCCAAATCATTATTGCAAAATACTAAGTATAGATAACGGCATCGCATTCGTGGCTGAATGCATGGTTAACCTACTCATTGCCTGAAAGGGCTGTGGGCCAGGGTTGGCGTAATCTCCTCTCTTCTCCGTGGGTGATGGTGGTTCATTCCACATCGTCTGTTTAACACTGTGAAAGCAGCATACCCATTAGCGGGTGTCTTTTGTGTGATCTTCCTCCCGATTCAAAAATGCTGACTCCATTCAGCAAGCAGAGTGGTTAATTTTAGTGGTTATTTGTAGTGTAATTGTTGTGTTTGTTGGTATTTATAACCTGCCATGTGCGGGAAAATATTTGGATTATTCTCTGAATATTTCGATTACCATAAAATTATTCACCTGTTATTTGCGTGAGAATAGCCCGTCGTTTATCAGCGTCATCGCAGAACGGGTAGCCGTCGACCAGAATAACGTTTGAAGCACTTCCAGGATACGTCTTGCATTTCCCTCATGGCCATTAGCTTTGAAGGAACCCATGTTATATCAATGCGATAACATAGAGAGGACAGGATATATGGACAACGGATTATCAGGTTACGCTGTTTCACAAAAAGTAAATTCGGCGCAAATACGACGTCAATGGCATACGAGAGCAGCACGACTTGCCGCTACAGTAGCATTGCTGCTTGGCAGTTGGGGGAGCGGCGCGCTTGTCGCGTATGCGGCACCGCTGCTCGGCACAGTATTAGCCAAAGATCAGGTGCTGGTGCGAAACAACGGTGCGGAAGTGGCCTCCCTCGATCCGCATAAAATAGAAGGTGTACCAGAGTCCAACGTCTCACGCGATCTGCTGGAAGGGCTGGTGATTACCGATCCGAATGGAAAAATGGTGCCTGGTGTGGCCGAACGCTGGGAAAATCAAGGTTTCCGCGTTTGGACCTTCCATTTGCGTAAAGACGCACGCTGGTCAAACGGCGATCCCGTCACCGCGCAGGATTTTGTTTACAGTTGGCAACGACTAGCCGATCCGGCAACGGCCTCGCCTTACGCCAGCTACCTGCAATACGGGCATATTGTTAACATTGACGACATTATTGCCGGAAAGAAAATGCCGGACACGCTGGGCGTCAAAGCCGTCGATGACCATACGCTGGAGGTGACGCTGAGCGAAGCGGTGCCTTATTTTGATAAACTGCCTGTTTATCCTGCCATGTCACCCATCAATCGCGCTGCGGTAGAACAGTTTGGTGAGAAATGGACCCAACCACAGCATTGGGTGGGAAACGGTGCCTATACGTTGAAAAGCTGGGTTGTTAATGAACGCCTGGTGTTAGTGCGTAATCCGCACTACTGGGATAATGCGCATACTACCATTGGGCAGGTGACGTATTTACCCATATCCTCAGAAGTGACGGACGTAAACCGCTATCGTAGCGGTGAAATTGACATCACCTACACCAATTTACCGATTGAACTGTTTCAAAAAATGAAGCAGGAAATACCCGACGAGGTGAAGGTGACACCGTACTTGTGCTCTTACTATTACGAAATGAATAACCAGCGCGCGCCTTTTACCGATGTGCGGGTTCGTCAGGCGCTGCGTTTAGGGCTCGATCAGACAATTTTAACCAACAAGGTCAAAAACCAAGGTGATATGCCTGCCTATGGTTTTGTGCCACCGTATATTGATGGTTTAAAGGCCAGCGTGCCTGAGTGGTTTACCTGGTCGCAGGAAAAACGCAATGCTGAAGCAAAACGCTTGTTAACCGAAGCGGGGTATACACCGGAAAAACCGTTGACGTTGACGCTGCTTTATAATACCTCCGATCTGCATAAGAAAATGGCGATTGCGGCCGCCTCGCTCTGGAAGCAAAATATTGGCGTGAACGTAAAATTGGAAAATCAGGAATGGAAGACGTTTCTCAGCACACGTCATCAGGGCAATTATGACTTGGCACGCGCCGGGTGGTGTGCGGATTATAATGAACCATCATCATTTTTAAACAGCATGTTATCGGACAGTAGCTCAAATACGTCACATTACAAAAGCGCTGCGTTTGATGCGCTTATAGCGAAATCAATGCAAGTCGCCAATGAAGAAGAACGTGCGACAGTTTATCAACAGGCTGAAACACAATTGGACCGCGATGCGGTGACGATTCCGGTATTTTATTACGCGAATACCCGGTTGGTAAAACCCTATGTCGGTGGTCTGACGGGAAAGGATCCGCTCGACAATATTCATGTGAAAGATCTTTATATCTTGCAACATTAACACCGTCCCTTAATGTGCATTGCTTCTCTCTTGCCGAAAAAATGAACGGTATAGAGACTGCAAGCACAGAAACAGGTGCAATGCCTTTATAGGTAGAATCATGCTGAAATTTATTCTGCGCCGCTGTCTGGAAGCGATACCGACGCTGTTTATATTGATTACGATTTCGTTTTTTATGATGCGGTTAGCGCCGGGAAGTCCTTTTACCGGTGAACGTAATTTGCCCCCGGAAGTCATGGCGAATATTGAGGCCAAATACCATCTCAACGATCCGATATTGAAACAATACGGCAGTTATCTGTTTCAATTGGCACAGGGGGATTTTGGTCCGTCATTTAAATATAAGGACTACTCGGTTAACGATTTGGTGGCGAGCGCGTTTCCCGTTTCCGCCAAGCTTGGTGCGGTCGCCTTTCTGTTTGCTGTGATCCTGGGCGTGACAGCAGGCACCGTAGCGGCGTTGTACCAAAATAGCCGCTGGGACTACACCATTATGGGGTTTGCCATGACAGGTGTGGTGATCCCAAGCTTTGTGGTCGCGCCACTCTTGGTACTGGTGTTCTCGATCACGCTGCGCTGGTTGCCCGCCGGGGGATGGAACGGGGGGGCGGGCAAGTATGTGTTATTACCGATGGTGGCGCTTTCACTCTCTTACATTGCCAGTATCGCGCGTATCACGCGCGGCGCGATGATCGAAGTGCTGCATGCCAATTTTATCCGCACTGCGCGTGCTAAAGGATTGCCGATGCGCCACATCATTTTGCGTCATGCCTTGAAACCGGCCTTGTTGCCGGTGCTCTCCTACATGGGCCCGGCGTTTGTTGGCATTATCACCGGTTCAATGGTGATCGAGACCATTTTCGGTTTGCCAGGCATCGGACAACTGTTTGTTAACGGTGCCTTGAACCGGGACTATTCTCTGGTGCTAAGCCTGACCATATTGGTGGGCGGTTTGACGATCCTGTTTAACGCCATTATCGATGTGCTGTATGCCGTCATCGATCCCAAAATTCGTTATTGAGTGAGGTGAGGATGTTTAGAAAGCAAAATCATCACGCGCTGATGAAGATGGGAGAATCATTGGAGGTCAAGGGGCGTAGCTTATGGCAGGATGCCGGGCGTCGGTTTATGCATCACCGCGCCGCCGTCGCGAGCCTGATGGTGCTGGGGATCATTACGCTGTTTGTTTCGCTGGCACCGTTGCTGTCTCCTTTCAATTTTGCCGATACCGATTTTGCCATGATGTCGCAGGCACCGGATTTGGCTTCAAAGCACTATTTTGGTACCGACTCTAACGGCCGCGATTTGCTGGTGCGCGTTGCCATCGGCGGGCGAATTTCATTACTGGTGGGCATTGCCGCTGCGCTCATTGCCGTGCTGGTGGGCACCTTGTACGGTGCCATTTCTGGCTACGCGGGTGGCAACGTGGATTCCGTCATGATGCGCTGGCTGGAGATCCTGAACTCTTTTCCGTTTATGTTTTTCGTCATCCTGCTGGTGACCTTTTTTGGGCAGCAACTCCTGTTGATCTTTATCGCGATTGGCATGGTGTCGTGGCTTGATATGGCGAGAATTGTGCGCGGGCAGACGCTTAGCCTTAAACGTAAAGAGTTTATTGAAGCAGCGGTGGTGTGCGGCGTGTCTACCACGGGCATAGTGTTACGCCATATCGTGCCGAATGTGCTGGGCGTTGTCGTGGTGTACGCGTCACTGCTGGTGCCCAGTATGATCTTGTTCGAGTCGTTTTTAAGTTTTCTTGGATTGGGCGTGCAAGAACCGCTCAGCAGTTGGGGCTCGCTGCTTAATGACGGGGCGAACTCAATGGAAGTGTCGCCTTGGCTGCTGCTGTTCCCGGCTGCGTTTTTGGTTGTCACCCTGTTTTGTTTTAATTTTATCGGCGATGGCTTACGGGATGCCCTGGACCCGAAGGATCGTTGAGGAGCCGCTATGATTGCGAAACACGCAGAACAGCAAGGGAATAACCTGCGCGCGCTGCACCCGTTACTCAGCGTCACGGATCTCAGCGTGCGATTTGCTACCGAGGAAGGGGATGTTACGGCGGTGAACGCACTGACGTTTACTGTCGAACAGGGTGAAACGTTGGGCATTGTTGGCGAGTCAGGCTCGGGAAAATCGCAGACCGCGTTTGCGCTGATGGGGTTGCTGGCAGCAAATGGTCAAGCCAGCGGTTCGGCGCGCTTTATGGGGAATGACATTCTCAATCTGCCAGAAAAAGCGCTGAACAAACTGCGGGCGAAAGAGATCGCCATGATTTTTCAGGATCCGATGACCTCGCTTAACCCTTATATGCGCGTCGGGGAACAGTTGATGGAAGTCCTGATGTTTCATCAAGGGTGCAGTCGCAGCGAGGCGTTTGACGGTGCGGTGAAGATGCTGGATGCGGTGCGAATGCCAGAGGCACGCCAGCGTATGAAAATGTATCCCCATGAGTTTTCGGGGGGAATGCGTCAGCGTGTCATGATTGCCATGGCGCTGCTGTGCCAGCCCAAGCTGCTGATCGCCGATGAGCCGACTACGGCGCTGGATGTCACCGTTCAGGCGCAAATGATGCTGCTGCTTGCGGATTTAAAACGGGAATTTAGCACCTCTATCATCATGATTACCCACGATTTAGGCGTGGTGGCTGGCATTTGTGACAAGGTATTGGTGATGTATGCGGGACGCACCATGGAGTATGGCAGCGCGCGCGATGTATTTTATCGCCCATCGCACCCTTATTCGGTAGGGTTGCTGAACGCGGTGCCCCGTCTGGATGTCAGTGACGAAACGTTGGCCACGATCCCCGGTAATCCCCCTAATCTGTTGCATTTACCGCAAGGATGCCCATTCCTCCCCCGATGTCCCTACGCGATGGAACGCTGCCAGGACGTGCCCGCGTTGACCACGTTTGCTGCGGGGCGGATGAGAGCCTGTTT
This sequence comes from uncultured Symbiopectobacterium sp., assembly GCA_964293225.1. Lineage (GTDB taxonomy): Bacteria > Pseudomonadota > Gammaproteobacteria > Enterobacterales > Enterobacteriaceae > Symbiopectobacterium. The sequence goes on from CAXYYB010000029.1 coordinate 30,438, forward strand.
TCGCGCGGTGGAGGAGGTGCTATGACGACTCAACAGGAAAAACGCGTCATTCTGGACGTGCGCGACCTCTGTGTACACTTCGCCATCAATGCGCGCAAAAAATGGTTTTGGCAAACCGCGCAATCGCTTAGAGCTGTCGATGGCGTCACGTTTCGCCTCTATGAAGGTGAAACGCTGGGTATTGTCGGTGAATCGGGCTGCGGTAAATCGACCCTGGCGCGTGCCATTATTGGGCTGGTGAAAGCCACCAGTGGGCAGATTTGCTGGCTGGGGCAGGATTTGTGCCACATCCATCAGGAGGGATGGCGTCACGTTCGCAACGATATTCAGATGATTTTTCAAGATCCACTGGCTTCACTTAACCCGCGTATGACAGTGGGTGAGATCATCGCCGAGCCACTGCGCACGTATCGTAACGACCTGTCCCGGCAAGTGATCAACGATCGCGTCAAAAATATGATGCAGAAGGTGGGGTTACTGCCAAACCAGATTAACCGCTATCCTCATGAGTTTTCTGGTGGCCAGTGCCAGCGAATCGGTATTGCCCGGGCGTTGATTTTACGCCCTAAGCTGATTATCTGTGATGAGCCCGTATCAGCGCTTGATGTGTCTATTCAAGCGCAGGTGGTAAATTTACTGCGGCAATTGCAGAAGGAAATGCAACTGTCGCTGATTTTTATCGCGCACGATCTTTCGGTGGTTAGACACATCTCCGATCGCGTACTGGTGATGTATCTCGGCCACGCGGTGGAACTGGCAACCGATGACGCCTTGTTTGGCAATCCATTACACCCTTACACCCAGGCGCTGATGTCGGCGGTGCCGATCCCGGATCCTGATAAAGAGCGCGGCAAACGGATACAGCTGTTGGAGGGAGAGTTACCTTCACCGATTAACCCACCTGCCGGCTGCGTATTTTGCACCCGCTGCCCGATAGCCAGTGAAACCTGTGTCAAGACACGCCCGTTGCTGGAAGGCAATTTTACCCATGCGGTTTCGTGCCTGAAAGTCGATCCGCTACAAGGCTGACCATAAAAAAGGCCTGCATATCAGCAGGCCGTCAGTCAGACGTGTCATTCACGCCACAAGATATGGCACAGCTTGTTGTCTTTTTCACGGCAAATCAAAATGCGCGCAAACACGTCGTTGATCGGGTCGCCATCTTTTTCCGCCAAACCAATCACCACTTCTGCAAAAAAGTCGGGATTTAAATCGACATCAACATGCTCTTGCCAGTCCTCGGCGGGATCAAATAATTCTGCACCGCCGCGCTCCTCAAATTGGAGATTGAACAGGATGATATCCGCCGGGTCGAGGTTGTCTGACGCCAGTTCAAGAAAGATATCGTAAGCTTGCTCGAGCGTTTCATCTTCCGTAAGACGGTTGTTCAGGTCCATAAGGCATTTCCATAGATTCAGTAATGGCACTATTAAAACATGACGGCTCGGCTATTGACAGCGCAACGCACGGCGATTATCGGGAGCCTGAGCATTACAAAAACGGGCTGAAAAAGTAAAACAGGCGCTCGACAATACGCTGCCAGTAAGGACGCTGTTGCCATTTGCTTTCATCCATCATGCGTGAGCGAGCGATGTAATCTTCCTGTACGCAGGCCAGATCGCTGCCGAAGCCGTCATCGTCGATCACCAACGTGATTTCAAAATTGAGCCACAGGCTGCGCATGTCCAGATTGACGGTGCCCACAAGGCTGAGCTGTCCGTCGACCAACACGCTTTTGGTGTGCAGCAATCCATCTTGAAACTGATAGATTTTTACCCCAGCAGCGAACAATTCATTGAAAAACGCACGGCTGGCCCAGCCGACCAACACCGAGTCGTTTTTGTGCGGCAGGATAATGCTGACATCGACGCCGCGCTGTGCCGCGGTGCAGATGGCGTGCAGCAGATCGTCACTGGGCACGAAGTAGGGCGTGGTCATGATCAATTGATGTCGCGCGGAGTAGACGGCCGTCAGCAGTGCCTGGTGGATCATGTCTTCGGGGTAACCCGGGCCGGATGCAATCACCTGCACGGTGTGCCCGCGTTCCTGCTCAAACGGCATCAGGCCGACATCCGGCGGCGGCGGTAACAGGCGTTGACCCGTTTCCATTTCCCAGTCGCAGCAATAGATAATGCCCATGGTGGTGGTGATCGGGCCTTCGATGCGTGCCATCAAATCGACCCACTGGCCGACGCCAGCATCCTGTTTGAAAAAGCGCGGATCGACCATGTTCATGCTGCCGGTATAGGCAATCCGGTTATCAATCAGGATCACTTTGCGGTGTTGGCGCAAATCCATGCGGCGCAGAAACGCACGGAACAGATTCACCTTGAGGGCCTCCACGACCTCAATCCCGGCCTCGCGCATTTGTGAGGGATAGGTGCTGTGAAAGAAATCGACGCTGCCCGCAGAGTCGAGCAAGATTCGGCAGGACACGCCACGTTGAGCCGCTTTCTTCAAGGCGGCGGTGACCTGTTCTACCAGCCCGCCGGGCTGCCAGATGTAAAATACCATCTCGATGTCGCTGCGTGCCAAGTCAATATCACGCACCAGCCCCTTGATGGTGTCTTCGAAAGTGGTCAGCAACTGCAACTGGTTGCCCTTGATGCCGCCGATACCTTGACGACGTTCACACAGTTGGAACAGTGAACGGGCCACTTCACTGTTCTCCGTGGCGAAGATTTGCCGGTACTCGGTCAACTCACGCAGCCATTTTGCCGTTGATGGCCACATGCGACTAGCACGTTCGGCGCGCCGCTTACCCAGATGTAACTCACCAAACGAGAGATAAGCGATGATACCGACCAGCGGTAGAATATAGATGACCAGTAACCAGGCCATTGCAGAAGGAACCGCACGGCGCTTCATCAAGACGCGAAGCGTGACGCCAGCAATCAGCAGCCAATAACCCAGAACCAGTAGCCAACTCAACAGCGTGTAAAAAGTGGTCATAGCAGCGTACAGATCCCTTCGGCACACAATTGACATAAAGTGTACGCATAGTTTATCAAAAGAGGAAATTCCTTTCGTCTGAATAGAATAGGAAGAAATTACCGGTGCAGACGTAGCAAAAAGAGCGCAGTGCTTGGATTGACCTGAGAACGCGCTATACTACCACGCCGCACCCCCTCCCGTTTTCGATAAAGAGTGTTGTCATGAGACGCAGCAGGAATGAAGTGATCCGGTGGCGCATGTTACGCCAGGTTCAGCGGCGCAGAGGCCGTTGGTTGGAAGCCCAGTCACGCACTTATCGGCATATTCACTATGCCCGTTATCTGCAACAGAAACATCAGCGTCGTGCTCTGCTGTATGCGGTGGCCTACGAGTGGTAGTCGTCTAAACGGACGTGTAAGCGATCTGAACGGCCACGCAGTGTGGCCGTTATTGTTTAGCGTTGTCCGTGTGTTGCTAGCGCACAATACCCAATAGGGCGGATGCAGCGGGTTGCTCCGTATCCAGCGCGTTTGACGTTGGTAGGGTGAAGAGGGTGACGGATGAGCGCAACTGCTCGGTCTGTGCCAGTAACGCGTTAAACGTATCGGCGCTGGCTTCTACCTGACTGACATTCTGTTTAACCGTGTCGTTCAGGGTCTGAATACGCTCGGTTACCGCCTGAATATGCTGGGTTTGCTGCGCGGAAATGTCGGCGATCTCATTGAGAAACGTCCCTGTGCCCTGTGCGGACTTGATGATGTTTTGCAGGCTGTCACTCAATTTCTTGACCAATTTGGCACCGGTAGCGACGCTGTTGTCTGAGTCGCGAATCAGCACATTAATGTGCTGTGCAGACTGGCTACTCTGCGCTGCTAGGGTGCCGACCTCGCGGGCAACCACCGCGAAACCACGCCCCAGTTCACCCGCGCGCGCCGCCTCAATGGCGGCATTCAATGAAAGTATGTGCGTTTGAAACGCCACGTTTTCGATCATCCCGATGGCATCCGTCATCTCTTTGGTACGTCCGGTGATGTCGGACATGGCGGTATGCACGTCATTCATCATCAACTCGCCGTGAGCGGCCATGGTACTGGTGTTCAGCGCATGCTGACTGGCCTGTTCGGTGTGCTGGGTGTGTTGCGCCAGTTGTTCATTCAATTGAAGAATGTTGTCCGTGGTCGCTTTTAGCGCACTGGCTTGCAGGCGGGCCTGTGAAAACAGCGTCTGATTATCCACCGCAACGCGGTCAACGTGCTGCGTCATGGCATCAATACCGTGGTGAACCTGGCTAACAAGACGGGTCAACCCAGTTTGCATTTGTGTCATGCTGCGGTTTAACACGGCGATCTCGCGAGTACATCCGCGGTTCTCATCAAGTTGCTGTGACAGATCGCCGGACGCAATGCGTCCAAGATGGTGAATAATGCGATTGAGGGGGCGAATGATGATCCGGTTCACGGTCGCCCACACGCCAAGCGAAACGGCCAGCAGCAGTCCGAGTACGATCATGAAGATGGTGTGGGTACGGTCGAGGGAAACCAGAAATTGTTCCCCGTGCTGCTTTTGACGTACGGTATTACTTGCCAGATAGTGTCCGTATTTCTGTGTGAAATCATTCTGGTAAGCCTGAATAGGCACCATAAAAAAGATATCGATCTGATTGCTCTGTTTGATACCGTCTGCCAACTCAACCAACCCTTGATACAATTGTTGGTAGCTCCGCAGTAACGCCTGACTGTCGCTGTCAGTGTCGTCAGGTTTTTCGAGCTGTTGATAATAGTCCTGAGCCTGTTTGAGAGAGACTTGTGCCTCTTCCATCAGGCTATTCCAACTGCCTACGGAACCGGTCTCTTTATCTACCATGAGATAGATACCCGCCCGGTTTAACTTGTCGCTGGCGTTCATTGCCGCCATACGCGCCTGATCCAAAAGCGCTTGTTGTTCACGTAAACGATCGTTGGCCGAGGTATCACGCTGTACCTGGCTCATGGTGTTGGAAATAATCGCGATAGACATCAGTTGCAGCAGCGAAAACAAGCCGATAATCAGCAATAATCCCAAAAGAATGCTGGGTCGGAATCTGTGGAACAACGTCCCTTTTCCCTTCAGAAACGCGAATCGTGGTAGCATAAGTCCTGGCTCTCCATCAACAAGAGTCAGTACCATAGCATTGTTAAATGACTATATTATTTCAGCTTTTTCTATTAATTACTCAAATCATTCAAATTAACTGAAATAAAAACAATATTGAATTACAGCCTGTAATACAGCAAAAACGCGTTAAACCAGGCATTTTTGCTGCATCATAAATGCTGTCTTAAACAAAATAACCGTTGGTAATGCAGGGTTAAAACACCTTTTTAAAGGGTTTTACGGTTACGCTGTGGTATACGCCTGCGGCCACGTAAGGGTCGGCATCGGCCCAGCGCTGTGCGTCGGTCAGAGAGGGAAATTCGGCAATAACGGCGGAACCGGTAAACCCGGCATCACCGGGGTTTTCACCGTCAACAGCGGGGAGCGGACCGGCCGTAAGCAGTCGACCTTCATCGCGCAAGGTTTGCAACCGTGCTAAATGGGCAGGGCGTGCAGCCATACGCTTTGACAATGAATCTGAAACGTCCTGAGCAAAAATGATGTACAACATCTTGATAATCCTCAAGGGAATAGCGGGAAAACACCATCATACTCTGCCCGTGGTTTTTTTAACAAACTATCGGGTTCTTATTGAATATGATTGCTATTTGCATTTAAACTTGGGCGGCTAAGAGGACAACGAAAAATTATGCCGCAAACAACTTTATTAGGAATCCGCCGCCAATCATGGTCTTTTTTACTTTCTGTTGGCGCTCATGGCGGATTAATCGCCGTATTGTTATACGCATCGTTTAATGACGCACTTGAACTTCCGCAGGCGACGAAACCGATCAGCGTCGTGATGGTCGCACCTGCGGCGACGGAAGCAGCCCCCGCACCGCAAGCCGCACAGCCAGAGTCGGAGCCCGAACCACAGGCCGAGGCGGTGAAACAACCTGAGCCAGAGCCGGAACCCATACCGCAGCCTGTCGCGATCCCGTTGCCGGAGCCCAAGCCCAAGCCAGAACCGAAACCTAAGCCGAAACCGAAAACGGAGCCGGTGAAGAAAAAGGTCGAGCAACCCAAGAAAACACAAGAGAAAGCTGACGAGAAACAGCCTCCTTCGCCGTTTACTTCAGAGGATGCCAGCAAAACCCGTGACAATGCTCCCGTGCGCCAAGCCCCGGCACCCGCTGCCTCAGCGCAGTCGTCAGGACCGCGACCGTTGAGCCGTGCGCAACCGCAGTATCCGGCACGCGCGTTTGCGCTGCGCGTGGAAGGTCGGGCAACGCTTCAGTTTGATGTGGATAGCGAAGGGCGAGTAGACAATATTCGCGTGCTCAACGCGCAGCCGCGCAATATGTTTGAACGTGATATTCGCCAGGCAATGCGTAAATGGCGCTACGAAGCGGGAAAACCGGGCAAAGATTTGCAAGTCACCATCATCTTTAAAATTGATGGCGGTGCTGTGGTTGAATAACACCGACGCAGTATAACAATGAAAAAGAACCGCAAATGCGGTTCTTTTTTTGTCCAAGGCCCAATGACAGTAATGGACGGTCAGGGTTGTTCCTGGGCCGGGTCCGGGGCGGTAAAGTGGCTTTTCCCGGCCGGTAATTCGCAGGGGTGGCCCGCTTCATCCACGGCTACGTAGGTGAAAAGCGCCTGGGTTGCGCGATAACGTTGCCCGATGGGGGCGGTGGAGACCTTTTTCACCCACACTTCCACATTGATATCCAACGAACTGCGCCCGGTGCGCAGGCAGCGGGCATAGCAGCACACCACATCACCGACGGCGACGGGTTTGAGGAAACTCATGCCGTCAACGCGTACCGTAACAACGCGTCCTTCGGCAATCTCTTTCGCCATGATGGCACCGCCAATGTCCATTTGCGACATCAACCAGCCACCAAAGATATCGCCATTCGCATTGGTATCAGCGGGCATGGCCAGTGTGCGCAGAACCAGCTCACCGTGAGGTGTAGTTTGAGTAGTGCTCATCGTCGTCTCAGGTTAACGTTTAAAGAATTACTGTTTGCTTTCGTTATTATTTTGCTCAGGCGGCAGATGGCGGTAGATATAAACGCCACAGGCCAGTGTAAACAACAAGGTGAGCCCCGTAAGCCCGAATACTTTGAAGTTCATCCACAGACCTTCTGATAACCAGAACGCCACATAGATATTGAGCAGTCCGCAGGCGATGAAGAACAGCGCCCAGGCGCTATTCAGCTTACGCCAAACCGGTTGTGGCAGCGTAATTTCTTTACCCAGCATGCTTTGAATCAGCGACTTGTTGAAAAACCACTGACCGATCAGTAACGCACCGGCGAACAACGCATAAATGATCGTCACTTTCCATTTAATGAATTCGGGGTTATGGAAATAGATAGTCAGCCCGCCGAACACCGCCACCAACACCACGGTGACCAGCATGGTTTTTTCTACCTTGCGGAATTTGTACCAGCTGTAGAGGAACGCAGCGAGTGTGGCAGCGATCAACGCGCCGGTAGCCCAAAAAATATCGTGCAATTTGTATACGACGAAAAAAATCACTAAAGGTAAAAAATCAAGAAGTTGCTTCATTATATCGACCTATTACAACGCGAGGTGCCAAAGATTAACCACATTCACCCGTAGGCGATCGTCTGCTGCGGGTTGTCATTATCCTTGATTGCGCCATCCGCATCCTGTTTTATCGTAAGAATTTGCAGAACATTACTTTTCTGTTAGTCAAACCTGCCGCCCGCAGACAGCAGGTTCGCGCATTATTGACGTAGCAACATATACAGACGGAAAAGATAGATCAAAAAGATAGCAGAAATCAGGTTACTTATACCGTTCATCAGAATTGCCATGGTGGTAGGTGATGCCAGCGGCAGACGCGCAACCAGCATCAGCAGGGCAATTTTTGCCAATAACCAAAAAAGCACGGCAGGGGCAACCAGCTTCAGATTGCCATAGGCGAGCTTTGCACTGAGGCGGATGGAGGCAAAAACGCCTTTATTTTCAACCGCGGCAATCACCGGTGATAAACTCACCGCTATAGCCAGTAACACTCCCGGTATGATTAACAGCAACATGCCCAGTTGTACCAAAATGGTCCCCACCAGGATCAAAAAGAACAGTCGTGGCAGCAGTGGCGCGGAACCACCAATCGCGCGTAGCGCGCTGGTCGGTTGTCCGGCAGAAACCTGTCTTACCAGCGTCAGCACGCCGCCAGTCAGCAACGCATTACCAACCAGTGCTGCAAAGGTGCTGGCGGCGGAAACTTTGAGCAGCACCATCTGCTGCTCGGGCGTCATTTGTTGAATCAGGTCGTGTAACCCTAACTGACCGGTACTGGAGAGATCGCCGCTGACATTACTCAACAGTTGTAACTGTTCCGGTGCCGGTATCAATGTCTGATTTAACATGACAGTAATCACCGCCGTGAGCAATGACAGCAATAACAGGCCGATAAGTTGGTTACGCGTAAAATTCATTGTGTCACGGTAGAGGGTACCGGCCGTGATAGACATGAAGGCTCCTTGGCTATTCAACTGTGAAAACGACGCGTTACCGCGCCCAATGATCCACATTGTAACCTGTTACCTCAAAAGGTTGCACCTTGCTGCACGTCCGAAAAGGGTATTCGCTGCAATTTTATTCGGTAGGTTAAAGCGGAGGCAGGCCATAGCGAGCTCTGGCTCGATTACAGGCGTCATTTTCCTCACCGTTTTCACCGGACCGTAAGAACTCACGGCACGGCGAGGGGCGCTGTGTATAGATGTTACAACTGACTGCCTGACCGATCTCACCTTCCAACGCAGTACAACGACAGTGCGCCTTACTGTTGGTGCCCTGCATACAGCGAATAAATGGTGTAATGGGTTCTGTCAGGCTTGCTGGCGTCAGTCCGCCTCCGTCATCCGCTTCGGCCCAGTAAAATGAGACGCGAAAAAAACCGCAGCAGGCTCCGCATTGCAGGCAACTGTTGAGGTTATCGCCGCTATTTGATTCCTGGTACGACGTCTCCATGGTTTACCTCTTCCACAACGTCATCCTACGGTGCCGGGTAGACACTCACTATAGCGCCACAGATTCATCGCCGTGAAGGTGCAGAATCAACCTGCGCACTAAATGTGCTTTTGGTTGAAAATTGATGTAGGTCAATTTTAGGTTTTTTAATGAGTTAGCGTGTTTTGATGCATTTAATATTTCGCTTTTTTAGCACAAAAGTTGTGATCTGGCTTAAAACAAGAATACCTACTTAGAGGTATTCTGCGCTCGACTTTAAACCATATAAAGGGAGTGGGTAATAATGAAAAAAACGTCTTTGGCTCTACTCGTCGCAACGTTGCTGCCTGTCTTCGCTCAGGCGCATCAAGCGGGTGATTTTATTGTGCGTGCAGGAACGGCTACCGTGCGCCCGAATGCGGGTGGTGATACGGTGCTTAACGTCAGCTCTTTCAAGGTTGATAACGATACCCAGTTGGGGCTGACGTTCAGCTACATGGTTACCGATAACATTGGCGTGGAATTGCTCGCTGCAACCCCGTTTACCCATAACGTGGGGTTGCAAAATGTGGGTAATCTTGCTCAGGTCAGCCATCTGCCGCCTTCATTGATGGCGCAATACTACTTCCGTGACGCAAAAGACAAACTGCGCCCTTATCTCGGTGTCGGGATCAACTACACCATGTTCTTTGATGAGAAATTCAACGATCACGGTAAGAGTATGGGATTAAGTGACTTGAGCGCGAAGAATTCTTGGGGAGTGGCGGCTCAGGCCGGACTGGATTATAACCTGGATAAAAACTGGCTGATTAATGCCTCCATCTGGTGGATGGATATTAATACTGATGTGCGTTTTAATTCACCAGCGGGTCCACAATCGATCAGTACTCGTCTCGATCCGTTCACCTTTATGTTTGGCGTTGGCTATCGTTTTTAATATTGTTACAACCCCTTATTAACAATTATATCTGCGGCGCTTTTTAGCGCCGTATTTATTTCTAGATAAACTATCACGCACTAAATTATATTTTCTACTGGCACAAAAAAACGGCGGGTATTAATCCGCCGTTTTTCAACACAGGGTAAAACTAACCAATAAGGCTAACGTAATAAACGTTTAGCGATTAGAAGTTGTATTGAACACCAACACGGAAGCGAGTTTGACGTTCGTCAGTGGTTTTGCTGCCTTCAACGTTGCCCACTTCAGCATACGGGGTCCAGTTTTTGTCATATTTGTATGCCAACTTGACGTTGTGTGTCATGTTGTCGTTATCTTTGTCGGCGATGTAGCCAGCAGAACCTGCTCTGGTGTTTTTGTTGTATTCGAATTCGTACTCAACGTTGAAGTTGGCTGGCAATTTATAACCCAGGGTGCTGGTGATAGTGTAGCCGCTCATGTCAGTGTTAGCACCGCCGATGTTACCGCTGTTACGCTGGTAGAACGGACGATAGCGCAGGCCGTAGTACAGGGAATCAGTGATGTTCGCTGTGCCCTTGATGTAAGGACGATATTTGGCGCTAACAGAGTCAGATACGAAGTTCAGACCCGCTTCAAGACCAAAGGTTTTGTCAAACTTGTACAGATAGCTTGCTGTCACTTCGGTGCCGTTGCTTACAGGTTCGCTGAACGGTCTGTTAGGCGTGGTATCTTTACCACTTTGAGCCCATTTACCTTCCATAGACAAACCAAAGCCGTTATCAAAACGGTTAGAGATCAGCAAACGGTCTGCGTGGTTGGCAGATTTGGTGTCTTTCATTTCATGACGGTAGTCGATGGTCACAGCCATGCTGCTCATGCTGACTAACGAAGTTACCAACACCGCGAGTAATTTAGCTTTCATTATATTATCCCATGTCAAGAGAATTATTATTTAAAGAGAAGACGCTACTTTTTTATAGCAAGTCCATTGTATGTATTCTTTCTTACAGTAATGTGAACAAGATCTTCAAAATCAGATATTAGTTCAGCTATTTCATTTTTGTGATTTCGTTCAATTAATCAAGCGAAATTTTATGTATTTAAATTTGAAATATCGTTTTGAATTTTATATATTTCTGTTTTGAAGTTTATCTTTCAATTTGAAATTAATTTTTACAAATTAACGTAATTTGAAATATATTTTTTATTGAATAATTAAATCTATTAAAAAATAAAATTTATTATGACGAATCACTTCAAAAAATAATCATAAACAGGGGCTTGTCAGGGAGAAAAGATATTTTTCCCACTGCCATGCCCGGACATGGTTTCTATAAACGGCGAGATTCACGAGGTAAAACAGTGAAACATGCTGTTCCCGCCAGTGAGATACTTGGCGGGAAGGGGAAAACAGGCAGGATCAGACGCGCGTGGCGGCCTTCATGCGGCTGACAAAATCATGCAGTTTGGCCAGCATCACTTCTGGCTGGTGACGATGCTGCTCGATGATACGCACGATGGCTGAGCCTGAAATAGCACCTGCCGCACCTGACGCGATAGCCTCTTTTACCTGTGACGGTTCGGAAATACCAAAGCCTTGCAGAGCCGGAGCCGCATGATATTCCTTCAGCGTGGCTATCAGATGGTGCAACGGTAGCTCAGCACGCTTCTCAGCGCCCGTCACGCCCGCACGTGACAACAGATAAGTATAACCACGGCCATGAGAGGCAATCTCTCTGAGCAAGGCGTCATTGGCGTTAGGCGGGCAGATAAAGATAGGGGCAACGTTGTATCGCAACGCGGCAGCGCGGAAGGGCGCAGATTCTTCAATCGGCACGTCGGCAATCAATACGGAATCAACACCTGCTTCAGCACAGCGCTGATAAAAAGCATCGATACCGTTGCTGAAGACCAGATTGGCGTACATCAACAGGCCAATCGGCATGGTGGGGTGCTTCTGGCGGATGGCCGCCAGCATCTCAAAACAGTGGCCGGGCGTCACGCCTGCCTCGAAGGCGCGCAACGTTGCAGCCTGAATCGTAGGGCCGTCCGCCAGCGGATCGGAAAACGGGATGCCTAATTCTAACGCATCGGCACCAGCATCAATCAGTGTGTCGATAATTTGCAATGAGAGTGCAGGTGTCGGATCGCCTAAGGTGACGAAGGGAACGAAGGCACCTTCCTGCTTTTCCGCCAATTGCGCAAACCGTTGTTGATAACGCTCCATCAGATCTCCCCCCGACCTTTCAAAATATCGTGCACTGTAAATATGTCTTTATCGCCGCGGCCAGAGAGGTTAACCACCAGCAGTTGCTCTTTTTCAGGTGCCTGACGAATCATCTTCAGGGCATGTGCCAACGCGTGAGACGATTCCAGCGCTGGAATGATCCCTTCATGGCGGGACAATTCCTGAAACGCCTCGAGCGCCTCATCATCGGTAATCGAGACGTAGTCGGCGCGCCCGATGCTGTTCAGGTGGGCGTGCTGAGGGCCCACTGACGGGAAATCCAGCCCGGCAGAAAGGGAGTAGGACTCCTCAATCTGGCCGTCGGACGTCTGCATCATGGGCGCTTTCATCCCAAAATAGATCCCTACGCGGCCATGTTTCAGCGGTGCGCCGTGTTGCCCACTTTCAATGCCCAATCCCGCTGGTTCAACGCCAATCAAACGCACCGGGGTTTCTTCGATGAAATCGGCAAACATACCAATGGCGTTGGAACCGCCGCCGACGCAGGCGATAACGGCATCAGGTAGACGCCCTTCGTGCTCCAGTATCTGCGCTTTGGTTTCTTCGCCAATCATGCGTTGAAATTCACGCACAATCGTCGGGAACGGGTGCGGACCGGCTGCGGTACCTAACAAGTAGTGCGCCTTGTCATAGCTGCCGGACCAGTCGCGCAGCGCCTCATTACAGGCATCTTTTAACGTGGAAGAGCCGCTGTGCACCGGGATCACCTCGGCACCCATCAGACGCATACGGAACACGTTGGGTGACTGACGCTCTACGTCTTTAGCCCCCATATAGATGCGACATTTCAGGTTGAGCAGGGCACATGCCAGCGCGGTTGCCACACCATGTTGCCCTGCGCCGGTTTCAGCGATGATCTCGGTTTTCCCCATGCGCTTGGCTAACAACGCCTGACCCAGCACCTGGTTGGTTTTGTGTGCACCGCCGTGCAACAGATCTTCCCGCTTAAGATACAGCGTAGCCCGAGTGCCCTGAGTCAGGTTACGGCAACGGGTGAGCGCCGTGGGGCGACCGGCATAGTTTTTCAGTAAATCGGTAAAGGCGGCCTGAAATTCAGGGTCTTTTTGTGCGTCAACAAAGGCCTGTTCCAATTGTTGCAACGCGGGGATCAGTATCTGCGGCACATACTGCCCGCCGAATTCACCAAAGTAAGGATTAAGTAACGTCATAATGTTCCTGTCTGTCCTGTCAGTGCTCATCGAAAAATTGAAGCGTGTCGCGCCGTACTGCCCGGTGATTATTGCGGGTAGAGTGGGGCAAAGGCGGCATGTATTTTCACCGCGTCTTTGATCCCGGGTTCGCTTTCGACACCTGAGTTAACGTCCAATCCGGCACAGCCAAGCTGCGCGGCTTTAGCGCTATTAAATACATTCACGCCGCCTGCCAGCAGCACGTTACTCAGATCGGCTTCATGCAATAAATTCCAGTCAAAACGCTCACCGCTGCCGCCTTGTCCGTTATCGAACAGGTAGCGATTTACATTGGCGAAATCGCGTTTGGGCAGCCTTTTTTCAACGCTGAGCGCTTTCCAGATCTGGCAGGTGGTGGGCAGCAATGTGCGCAGCTCATCAATGGCGGTCTGGTTTTCGTTGCCGTGCAGTTGCACGGCGAACAACCCCAACTGTCGGGCCGTCTGTGCAATCTCCGCTGCGGGGGCGTTGCGGAACACGCCAACGTAGCGCAACGGTGCACCGGACATTACCGTCGGTGCGAATTCTGGTGTCACATAGCGCGGTGAAGAGGGCACAAAAATCAAGCCACCGTACACGGCACCTGCGTTGTACGCCGCTGCGGCGTCCATGGCGCGCGTGAGCCCGCACACTTTATTTTCACCCAGGATAAGACGGCGCACCGCCAATGGCAGATTGGGTTCTGACATCAACGAGCTGCCCACCAGAAAGCCGTTCGCGTAGGCGCTGAGCGCGCGGATTTGCGCCGCGTTATGAATTCCAGACTCACTGATTACCGTAACATTTTTAGGCAAACGCGGCGCCAGCGTGCGCGTGCGATCGAGATCGATAGACAGATCGCGCAGATCGCGATTATTGATACCGACCACGCGGGCCTTGAGCGCGATTGCGCGTTCCAGCTCAGCCTCGTTACTCACCTCTGTCAACACGCCCATTTTCAGGCTGTGTGCCACTTGGGCCAGCTCTCGGTATTCGTGATCGTCCAGTACGGAGAGCATCAGCAGAATGGCATCGGCCTGATAATGGCGCGCCAGATAAATCTGGTATTCCGAGATAATGAAATCTTTGCACAGCACCGGTTGTCTGACGACGGCGCTGATACGCGGTAAAAAATCAAAACTGCCCTGAAAATACTTCTCATCGGTCAGCACTGAGATCGCTGAGGCGTAATCACTGTAGACGCGTGCAATAGCAACCGGATCAAAATCTTCGCGAATCAGTCCTTTGGAAGGCGATGCCTTTTTGCATTCCAGAATAAACGCGGGCTTTTTATGTTTGAGCGCCGCATAAAAATCGCGCTGGCTAGGAACAAGATCCGCTTGAAAACCGGATAACGGTTGTGTCTGCTGGCGCGCAACAATCCAACTCACTTTATCCTTTACAATGTTACCCAATACGGTCTTGTTCAGTTCTGACTCTTGCATAGCACCTTTACCCTCTGGCGGCGAGCGCTGTCACGCGCTGATAAGCCTGCCCGCTGTGAATAACATCCAATGCCTGCTGCGCGTTCTGGCGCAAATCTTCTTGTCCAAACAGACGCAACAGTAATGCAACGTTGGCGGCTACGGCATTTTCATGCGCGCGTTCGCCTTTGCCTTGTAACAGACGTGCCAGAATATCACGGTTTTCTTCGGGCAGCCCGCCCTGGAGCGCAGAAAGCGGGGCGCTATCGAGACCAAAATCGTGGTGGGTCAGTTCGTAGGTTTCCACCTTGCCCTCGCGCAGTTCCGCCACCTGTGTCGGCGCGTGCAGCGCGACTTCATCCATACCGCCGCCGTGCACGACGGCGGCGCGTTGATAACCCAGCACGCGCAGCGTTTCGGCGATGGGCGTCACCAGATGCGGACTGTAAACCCCAATCAGCGCCAGCGGCGGACGCGCCGGATTAATCAGCGGCCCCAGCACGTTAAACAGCGTGCGGGTTTTCAGCAACTGACGCACGGGCATCGCGTGACGAAACCCAGTGTGGTATTGCGGTGCAAATAAAAAACAAACGCCAAGGTCGTCCAGCGCCTGACGTGATTGTTCCGGTGCCATATCCAGTTTAATGCCGAAGGCAGACAGCAGATCGGAAGAACCAGAACGGCTGGAGACACTGCGGTTACCGTGTTTGGCGACCTTCACGCCACAGCTGGCGGCAACAAACGCGCTGGCCGTCGAGATATTGATGCTGTTGGTGCCATCCCCGCCAGTACCGACGATATCGGCAAACAGGTAATCAGGGCGTGGGAAAGGCTGCGCGTCTGCCAGCAAGGCCGCAGCCGCACCCGCGATCTCTTCCGGGTGTTCACCGCGCACCTTCATGCTGATCAGGGCGGCGGCCAACTGCGCGGGCTCTAACTCGCCGTGCACAATTGCACTGAACAGCGCTTGGCTCTCAGCGCGAGAAATGGCCTGAGCACCAAACAGTTTTTCCAGAATGGCCTGTTTTTCCAGGGTGGCATCGATCGGGGCGGCGGCCAGCGTATTCACAGAAGCGTACATAATATATCCTTAAATTCGGTAATGATTTTCGTGGTGGGTCGCGATAAGGCTTATGCCAGCGCCCACGCCAACGTCTGCTCCAGCAGACGGGCACCGTGAGTGGTCAGGATAGATTCGGGGTGAAACTGGAAGCCGCAGACGCGATCGGCGTCGTGACGCACGGCCATCACCATGCCATTAAAATGGGCATTGACCGTGAGTTCATCCGGCACCTGACTGCCTACCAAAGAATGGTAACGCGCCACCGGCAAGGGGTTAGGCAATCCCTCAAACATCGCCTGGCCGTCGTGTTCAATGGCCGATGCTTTGCCGTGCAGGATTTCACCGGCTTGCCCCACGTGGCCGCCATAGGCTTCAACGATCGCCTGATGTCCCAGACAGACGCCAATAATCGGCAAACGGCCGCGCAGTTGGGTTAACAGCGCCGGCATGCAGCCGGCCTGTGCCGGGGTGCCGGGGCCGGGCGAGAGCATCAGAACCGGTTTTTCCAGTGTTTTCAGGCGGGCAATAATGGTGTCTACCGGCACCTGATTGCGGTAAACCACCACGTTATGACCGCTGGCGCGCAACTGGTCCACTAGGTTGTAGGTGAAAGAGTCAATGTTATCGAGCAACAGGATATCGGCCATCAGAAGATCTCCTTGGCATGGTGAGCCGTGGCAATGGCGCGAAGCACCGCGCGCGCTTTGTTGCGGGTTTCGTCCGCTTCCGCCTGCGGTTGCGAATCGAGCACCACACCCGCTCCAGCCTGAACGGTCGCGATACCGTCTTCAACATAGGCAGAGCGGATGACGATGCAGGTGTCCAAATCACCGTGCGCGGTGAAATAGCCCACGGCTCCGCCGTAGCTGCCGCGTCGCGTTTTTTCACTGTCGGCAATCAGTTGCATGGCGCGTACCTTTGGTGCGCCGCTCAACGTGCCCATGTTCATACAAGCCCGATAGGCGTGCAGAACATCCAAGTCCTTACGCAACGTGCCGACAACGCGGGAAACCAGATGCATCACGAACGAGTAGCGATCCACTTTGGTCAGATCGGCCACGTAGCGGCTGCCAGGTTCACAAATACGGGCCAGGTCGTTACGCGCCAGATCGACCAGCATCAGGTGCTCTGCCAGCTCTTTATGGTCAGTGCGCATTTCCAGCTCGATGCGGCTGTCGAGATCGCGATCCAGTGAGCCATCGGCGCGACGGCCGCGTGGGCGCGTACCGGCAATGGGATAGATTTCGATCTGGCGAGAATCCGCGTCGTATTTCAGCGAGCTTTCCGGTGACGCGCCAAACAAGGTGAAGTCCTGATCTTGCATAAAGAACATATAAGGGCTGGGATTGTTCTCTTTTAGCGTTTGGTACGCGGCCAATGGCGATGGGCACGGCAGAGAGAAACGGCGTGACGGCACTACCTGGAAGATTTCACCAATGCGGATCGCTTCCTGCATTTGACGTACCACGGCACCGTATTCTTCGTCGCTCTGATTACAACTGAGCGTCATATCCGTCAGCGTCTGACGCGGCAACGCGGGTGCTGGCTGCTGCAACTGGTGCCCTAACTGTGTCAGGCGATGCTGCAGGCGCTGGCGTTCGACGGTATCCGGCGTGAAAAGGCTGGCCTGTAAATGCGTGACGCGTTGTTGGTGATCCAGAATCAACAAGGTTTCTGCCAGATAAAAACAGTAATCCGGGCAGCGCTGTTGTTGGCTGAGTGGTGGTAAGGTTTCAAACCCGGCAACCAAGTCGTAAGCGAACAAGCCACCGAAGAACATCGCTTCCCGTTCATTCTCAGGGTTGGTTACCAGCGTTTGTAGCAGACGCAGGGCGTCAAAAACGGACAGCGAACGCAGACGTGCATCTTCGTCTTGCAAGGTATCAACCGCCGGGAAGGTTAATTCACGACCGTTGGGACGTACGGCGACATCGATATCTGTCGGTAGCAGTTGGTCAAGCAGAGGCAGCAGCGTTGCACCGTTAGCGGTCAATGCCTGAATGGAGACCTGCTGCCCCAGTGCGGTGATACGCAGTGCGCTATCAATGATCAACAGGCTTTTCAGATCCTGTTTACTGTCAATTTCTGCGGATTCCAACAGCAGCGTGGCCGGTCGGGCACCGCACAGTTGATGGAAAACTGCGCTCGGATTATCGCGATAAGCGGCTTCGACGCGCAGCAGTTCAAGCTGCGGCTTATCGGTGGGTGAAGATATCGTTGCTGATGTTTGCATCGTCGCTACTCTGGTTGCCTGCTGCCCGTTTTATGTCGATCTCACGTTATTGCGCAGCAGTAAGTCATAAAAAAACCCGCCAATTAAGCGGGTTTAGAGATTTTGCATGTTGTGATAACAGCTATGCGTTAATACTCCACCCGCCACAGGGAAGAGCGCCACCAACCACCGGTTTTGAAGCTGCCGCGCGGGCTGCTGTTTACCATTGCGAGAAAGTGCGTTGCCATTATCACATTTCCATTTATCTGCTGAACTTGCGTACTAGTTAACTGGTTCATGAGCGCGTTGTCAACGGGTTAACGCATTTTATTTTATCGGCACAGCACCGCCGTGGTGTAGTTCCCCTCCGGCGGTGTTTAATGGCATGATGTTCCGCGCCTCAGATCCCCTGAGCAGCATTAACAACCATAGGTGCCTGTGTGTCCGAACTTTCCGTTGCTCTGTCTCCCAGTCCGCTGTTTGATTTGCACAGCCATACTACCGCTTCGGATGGAGAACTGTCGCCCAGCGATCTGGTGCAACGCGCCGTCGAGATGCGCGTTGGTGTTCTGGCTATCACCGATCACGATACTGTGGCTGGCCTGACTGCCGCGCAGCAGGCAATAGCCGCATTGAATCTGCCGTTACGGCTGGTGCCAGGGGTTGAGATCTCCACCCTGTGGGAAAATCATGAGATTCATATTGTCGGTTTAGGCATTGATCCCGACCACGTCGCGTTGATTCACCTGCTCGAACAGCAGAAGGCGAGACGCTGGCAGCGTGCGCAGGCAATCAGTGAACGGTTGGAGAAGGCACGTATTCCGGGCGCACTGGAAGGGGCACAGCGTCTTGCCGGAGAGGGTGAAATCACCCGTGGTCATTTTGCCCGTTTTCTGGTGGAGCAGGGTAAGGCCAGCAACGTGGGGCAGGTGTTCAAATCCTATCTGGCAAAAGGGAAAACCGGATATGTCCCGCCGCAGTGGTGTACAATAGCAGAAGCCGTTGATGTTATTCATCATGCGGGCGGAGTGGCGGTACTGGCGCATCCTGGGCGCTATGAGTTGTCTCCCAAATGGCTCAAGCGGGTGCTGGCCAGTTTTGTGGCAGCAGCGGGGGATGCGATGGAAGTAGCACAGTGCCAACAAGCGCCGGACGAACGTACTCAACTGGCGCGTTATGCGCAGGATTTTAAGCTCTATGCTTCGCTGGGCTCTGATTTTCACCGTCCCTGCGCCTGGATAGAGTTGGGGCGCAAGCTCTGGTTGCCCGGCGGAGTAACGCCCGTGTGGCAACATCCCGTGCTGGCTGCACTGCTTTTGACCGCTGAAGCGTTGCACCGCGACGGATGCGAAACGTCGCGCTAAATTCGATGTTTAAGGACGTATCATGAGTCAGTTTTTTTATATTCATCCACAAAACCCTCAGCCCCGGTTGATCAATCAATCTGTCGATGTGCTGCGTAAAGGTGGTGTGCTGGTCTATCCCACGGATTCCGGTTACGCATTGGGATGTATGCTGGGCGAAAAAAATGCAATGGAGCGCATTTGCCAAATTCGCCATTTGGACAGCAACCACAACTTCACCATCGTGTGCCGCGATCTCTCCGAAATATCCACCTATGCCTATGTGGATAATGCGGCATTTCGCCTGATAAAAAACAATACGCCCGGTAACTACACCTTTATTTTGAAAGCCACCAAAGAAGTGCCGCGCCGATTAATGAGTGAAAAGCGCAAAACCATCGGTCTGCGCGTGCCTTCTAACGAGATTGCGCTGGCGCTGCTGGAAGCGTTGAATGAGCCGTTGATGTCGACCACATTGATGTTGCCGGGCAATGATTTTGCGGAGTCCGATCCTGAAGAGATTCAGGATCATTTGGGCAAACGGGTGGATTTGATTATCCACGGCGGATTTCTGGGACAAAAGCCCACAACGGTGATCGATTTGACCGACTCTGCGCCGGTTGTGGTACGTGAAGGCACCGGCGATATTTCACCGTTTCAGTGATAACGACGCCGCCGCTGTCTTGCGCTCAGCGCTCAGGTTCCGCCAGCGAGTGGCACAGCGTGAATTGGGTAATCGGGTGCTGTTGCCAGCCTGCCTGTAAAAAAAGCGGGGTCAACGGCTGTGGTACTGCGACGGGGGTGGAAATCCCCTCGCACTGTGCCGCCAGCGTTTGAAGTAACCGTCGAGCATGGCCTTGCCGTCGGGCGGCGGGCGTCACATAAAGTGCCCGCAATTGGGGTTTGGTAAATGCAGTGGCAACAATGGCGTAGGCGTCATCACCACAGCGATAGCCCTGAGCTGGCAGTGAGACCGCTCCCAAAGGGTCGATCATCCAGGGAAGTGGTTTATCAGCGGCGGCGATCATGTTGCCGAGAAGCGTGACCGGATCGCAACGGGTTACTGTGGCGTTACTGTTTATTGCTCCCTCTGCCAGGGGGGCAGCAAAACCGCACAGGGTGTCCTGGCGCGTAAACCCCATCTTGTCATACAAGGCAATGCCAGCCGCATTGCTGCTAATCACTTCGAGCCATAGGGCGCTGTCACCCCGCTGACGCGCTTCGCGCAGCAACTGTTCTAACATGGCTGTTCCCAATCCGCCGCGGCGCCAGCGCGGATGAATGGCAAAGGCGGCCAAGCGGCAACGCGAGCCGCGACGCACCATAATAGCCAACGCCACCGGATTATTGTTCGCGCTCCAGATGCGGCTCTCAGTCAACGACAGGCCCTCGGCGTTAAAACGTGTGGCAAACGTCGGGCCGTCGAGGGTGAAAGGGATCACATAATCCGTGAAGCACTCGGTCAATATGGCGGCGAGCTGGTGGCTGTCGTAATGCGTGGCATCACGACAGACCAGTGGTGAAATCGATGTCATGGACGTTTCCTGTAGTGTCAGCGCTAGCGTATACGGCTCCCTGGAAACAGGATTATCGATCGATATGCCGTTGTACTCAAACAAGATGCGCTTTTTAGCCTAAAATTCATGTAGAATGATCGGCCACTCGCGCTACGGGTACGGCGATGTGGCAATAAACAGGGGGCATTGCCCAAATTTCTCTGTTAAACAGATACTCATCAGTGAGTTATGCGGAAATTAACGTCAACTCATTGTTTTATCCGACGCCTGTGAAGGCGACACTCTGAGGCTGCTCAATGAGCGAAAAGTTACAAAAAGTGCTGGCGCGCGCTGGCCACGGCTCACGCCGCGAGATTGAAGGCATTATCCAGGCAGGCCGTGTGAGCGTGGACGGCAAAATTGCGACGCTGGGCGACCGCGTCGAAGTGACCAAAGCAACCCGCATTCGTATTGATGGGCACGTGGTTTCCGTTAAAGAAACGGAAGAAGCGGTCTGTCGCGTACTGATCTATTACAAACCAGAAGGTGAGCTTTGCACCCGCAGCGATCCTGATGGTCGTCCGACCGTGTTCGATCGCTTGCCGAAAATGCGCGGTTCGCGCTGGGTAGCGGTAGGTCGTCTGGATGTGAATACCTCCGGCCTGTTGCTGTTCACTACCGACGGCGAACTGGCAAACCGCTTGATGCACCCCAGCCATGAAGTGGAGCGTGAATATGCGGTGCGGGTGTTTGGTGAAGTGGATGAGGATAAGCTCAAGCTGCTGACCAAAGGTGTACAGCTTGATGACGGCCCTGCATCATTCTGCACCCTGAGTTACAGCGGCGGTGAAGGATTGAACCAGTGGTATAACGTCACGCTGACTGAAGGACGTAACCGTGAAGTGCGTCGTCTGTGGGAAGCGGTTGGCGTGCAGGTAAGCCGCCTGATTCGCGTGCGCTATGGCGACATTCCATTACCCAAAGGATTGCCGCGCGGTGGCTGGACGGAAATGCCGCTCGAGCAGCTTAACTACCTGCGCGAACTGGTACAATTGCCTGCGGAAACCACCAGCAAACTGCCGGTTGAGCGCGAACGTCGTCGGGTGAAAGCCAATCAAATTCGTCGTGCGGTGAAACGCCACGGTCAGGCTGGCCCTGCGCGGCGCAGTGCGCCAAAGCGTAACGGCTAAGCATGCTTTAAGGTAGTCGGTGTTACACGGGGTGTGCTGTCGCTACACCCCGTAATATCCAACCGCGTATTTTTTACCAATCGATCCCTTGCTGGGCCTTTATGCCCGCGTCAAACGCGTGCTTTGTCGGACGCATTTCCGTTACCGTATCCGCCAATTCCAGCAATTCGCGATGACAGCCACGCCCGGTAATAATCACGCTCTGATGGGCCGGTCGCTGTTGTAATGCGGTCACGACGTCTTCCAGCGCCAGGTAGTCATAGCTCACCATGTAGGTCAACTCATCCAGGATCACCAGATCGAGTGTAGCATCGGCCAACATGCGTTTGCCGTGCTGCCAAACGCTCTGTGCTGCTGCTGTATCACCGGCCCTGTCTTGCGTATCCCAGGTAAACCCGGTCGCCATCACCTGAAACTCAACGCCGTGATCGGCGAACAGGTTACGCTCACCGTTGGGCCATTCACCTTTGATAAATTGAATCACGCCGACGCGCAGGCCGTGACCCACTGCGCGTGTTGCGGTGCCAAACGCCGCCGTGGTTTTACCCTTACCGTTGCCAGTGAAAACCATCAGGATGCCGCGCACCTCGTTGGCCGCGGCAATGCGTTCGTCAACCCGTTGTTTCAGCTTTTGCTGGCGCTGCTTGTGGCGATCGTTATCCATTGTTGAGGCTCCCTTATACCGCTGGACCGGGCTTTCTGCCCGGCTGAGCATCGAAACTCATGCCGGTTGTGCGTTTGCTGTCATCGCCCATTAAATAAAGGTAGAGCGGCATAATATCGGCGGGCGTTTTGAGGCGTTGGGGATCTTCATCCGGGAATGCGCTGGCGCGCATTGCGGTGCGCGTTCCACCCGGATTGATACAGTTAACGCGCAAATGCTGGTTGCGATATTCATCGGCCAATACCTGCATTAGCCCTTCTGTGGCGAATTTGGACACTGCATAGGCTCCCCATTCCGCGCGGCCCTCGCGACCCACGCTGGAACTGGTGAACACCAGAGAAGGGCTGGCGGCTTTTAGCAACAAGGGCAACAGCGCCTGCGTCAACATAAAGGTGGCATTCACGTTAACTTGCATCACCTGATGCCAGGTCGCCGGATTCTGTTCGGCGATCGGTGCGATATCCCCGAGCAACCCCGCGTTATGCAGTACGCCGTCAAGGTGGGGTATCTGTTTTTCCAAATCAGCCGCCAGCGCAGCGCACGCCTGTTCCGTTATCGTCAATAAATCGCAGGGTACAATCAGCGAAGATGTCCCGGTTTCACGCAGAATTTCTGCTTGCACATCCTGTAATTTATGCTCGGTGCGACCCAGCAGAATTAATCGGGCACCGTAGCGCGCGTAAGTGAGCGCGGCTTCGCGCCCAATACCATCGCCCGCACCGGTGACCAGAATTAAGCGGTGTTTAAGAAGGTCATTCATAGGTTGATAATGCACAGTACTTTCCTCTATACGCCGCAAACCCTAAGACGTAACGGCAGTTATGCCTCAATGCGTCAGTGAATTCAATGCGCGTCGGGCGCATTCTTAGACCACTGCGGTAAAAAACAGCAACAGGTGTAAAAAACCCATGATTAACATCGCCATATTTCACGCCATACGTTAGGCTGTCTTTTTGCTCTCGCGTCGGTTTGATGAAAACCGTGGAGTGGCGTAAGACGAGCGGTATGATGGTGTGGTGTGTCGCAGGCAACTGCGTAGGTAAACATCGACAGCGTCATGATATGACTCAGTAAACGAGGGACGGTATTTGTGGAATTGCTTTCTCAGTACGGCTTATTTCTGGCAAAAGTAGTCACGATAGTGCTGGCCATTGGCGCAGTGGTCGTGTTGACCTTTGGTGTCACGCAGCGAAAACGCCCGCGCAAAGGGGAGTTGCAGGTGATGAACCTGGGCGAACAATATCGCGAAATGCAAAATGAAATGCGCGACACCTGTATGAGTGATGCGGAACGCAAACTGGTCGCTAAGCGGAAGAAGAAAGAGGACAAAGCTGCCGCTAAAGAAGAGAAACTGCGTGCCAAACGCGGCGATGAGAAAGTGGTGAAACCACGCCTTTACGTATTGGATTTTAACGGCAGCATGGACGCCGGTGAAGTCTCTGCGCTGCGTGAAGAAGTCTCGGCGGTGTTGGCAGTCGCGACGCCGCAGGATGAAGTGCTGTTACGTCTGGAAAGCCCCGGCGGCGTGGTGCACGGTTACGGATTGGCTGCGTCTCAGTTACAGCGCCTGCGCGATGGTGGCATTCGCTTGACCGTTGCGGTGGACAAGGTTGCTGCCAGCGGTGGATACATGATGGCCTGTGTGGCCGATCGCATTGTTGCCGCGCCGTTTGCCATCATCGGTTCTATTGGCGTTGTGGCTCAGATCCCCAACTTCAATCGGTTGCTTAAAAATAATGATATCGATGTAGAACTGCATACAGCCGGTGAATATAAGCGCACCCTGACGCTGTTTGGCGAGAATACGGAGCAGGGGCGTGAAAAATTCCGTGAAGAGTTAAATGTGACTCACGGTCTGTTTAAGCAGTTTGTCAAAGAGATGCGCCCCTCGCTGGATATCGATAAAACCGCCACAGGCGAGCATTGGTTTGGCACACAGGCGCAAACCTTAGGGCTGGTTGATGCGATTGGCACCAGCGATGATTTGCTGATTCAGGAAATCACCACCCATGAAGTGTTGAGCGTACGCTATACGCGGCGCAAGCGCCTGCTGGATAAAATCATGGGGAACGCGGGGGACTCCGCTGAGCGTCTGCTGCTGCGTTGGTGGCAACGGGGCAGTCACCCGTTCGTTTGATACGTATAACCCTGTGCGCAGTGCGTACAGGGTAATCCCGCTTAGTCGATCAGTTGATATTTCTCTGACAATTCATGCGCCAAATGCTTGAACATGTTAAATACCGCCGTGGTTTTTAATGTCGGCAGGCCGTTGTCATCCAGGAAATAATCCCCTTTAAATACCAGCACGCCGTTTTTCTGATCAACGTCAGTGGCAATCATGCCGTGCAGATAGTCATCGTGGTTCTGAATCAGGCGGTTAGCCTGTTCCAATAGTGTCTGGCGGTCGATCGGGGTTCTCTCTATGGCGCTGTTCTCTGCGGTCATAGTCACGTTGTCTGACATAGTGTTACTCCTGCTGAAACTCATGGCGCTATTCTAACGCCACCCCAACGGCATCCGCTTGTGCTTTTTTTCGCTTTTTTTAATGAACGTTTGAAAACGGGTTGATAAGACGACGTAATTTTTCTGAAGACTACGCCGCTGTCAGCCGATAACGATGAGCAGTAGAGGTTGGCGAAAACCGCGTTTCCATGCTAATTAGGTTGCGTGACAGCATTTATCAGGTAGAGTGTGGGATTTTGTATCGTTAAGCGGAAAAAATTCTTTACGGTGTTGCAGCAGCGTTAGCGGCACCGCGGGCAGTTAACCGTCATTACAGCAAAAAAACGTGGATGGTCATGTGGTTATGGAATGGTTTATTGACCGTTACGTACTCTTGAATCTCCACCTAGTGAAGCTGGAAGTACGCGAACAGGCGTAGCGGTAGAGAATAAATGACGTATATGTCCCTTGAAAAAGGGACCAGACGCCCTCAACAACACGTTAATTTGAAGCATTCGGTAGGTAACAATACATATGGGTAAAGCTCTCGTCATAGTTGAGTCCCCGGCCAAAGCCAAAACAATCAACAAATATCTGGGCAATGACTACGTGGTGAAATCGAGCGTCGGTCATGTGCGTGATTTGCCGACCAGCGGTTCTGCGGCGGCGAAGAAGAGCGCTGAGCCTGGCAAAGCGAAAAAAGCCGGCAAAAAAGATGAGCGCACCGCGCTGGTCAATCGTATGGGGGTCGATCCGTATCACGGATGGCAGGCCGATTACGAAATACTGCCCGGCAAAGAGAAAGTGGTCTCTGAACTGAAAACGCTGGCGGCCAATGCCGACCACATCTATCTCGCAACCGACCTTGACCGCGAAGGGGAAGCCATTGCCTGGCACCTGCGGGAAATCATTGGGGGCGATGAAGGCCGTTTCAGCCGCGTGGTGTTTAACGAAATCACCAAAAATGCGATCACGCAGGCGTTTGAAAAACCAGATAAATTAAATATCGACAGGGTCAATGCGCAGCAAGCGCGGCGTTTTATGGACCGTGTTGTGGGCTACATGGTTTCTCCGCTGTTGTGGAAAAAAATCGCCCGTGGGCTTTCTGCGGGTCGCGTGCAGTCCGTCGCGGTACGACTGGTGGTCGAGCGCGAACGCGAAATCAAAGCTTTCATCCCGGAAGAGTACTGGGAACTGCATGCGGATTTGCTGTCATCGAGTGCCGCATTGCAAATGCAGGTGACGCACTTTGATGGCAAGCCGTTTAAACCGGTCAATAAAGCGCAAACGGCGGCGGCAGTCAGCATCCTGGAGACCGCGCGCTATGTGGTAGCGGAGCGCGAAGACAAGCCCACTAGCAGCAAACCGGGGGCGCCTTTTATTACCTCCACGCTGCAACAAGCGGCAAGTACCCGTTTGGGGTTTGGCGTTAAAAAAACCATGATGATGGCGCAGCGCTTGTACGAAGCGGGCTACATCACCTACATGCGTACCGACTCCACCAACCTGAGTCAGGATGCATTGACCATGGCGCGCGACTATATTGCGTCCAGCTTTGGTAAGGCTTACCTGCCGGAGAGCGCGAACCTCTACAGCAGTAAAGAAAACTCTCAGGAAGCGCACGAAGCGATTCGTCCTTCAGACGTTGCCGTTCTGGCGGATGCGCTGAAGGATATGGAAGCTGATGCGCAGAAACTCTACCAGTTGATCTGGCGTCAATTTGTTGCCTGCCAAATGACACCGGCCAAATATGACTCCACAACGCTGTTGGTAAACGCGGAAGGCTATCAACTGCGTGCCAAAGGCCGCACCCTGCGTTTTGATGGCTGGACCAAAGTGATGCCGGCGCTGCGTAAAGGTGATGAAGACCGCACGCTGCCGACCGTCGAGGTCGGGGAAGTGATGTCCCTGGATAAACTGTTGCCGAGCCAGCACTTTACCAAACCGCCTGCCCGCTACAGCGATGCGTCGCTGGTCAAAGAGTTGGAAAAACGCGGTATCGGTCGTCCGTCTACTTATGCCTCTATCATTTCTACCATTCAGGATCGTGGCTATGTGCGTGTGGAAAACCGCCGTTTCTACGCTGAAAAAATGGGTGAAATTGTCACTGACCGTCTGGAAGAAAACTTCCGCGAGTTGATGAACTACGATTTTACCGCGCGTATGGAAAGCAGCCTCGATCAGGTCGCCAACAATCAGGCGGAGTGGAAAGGGGTGCTGGATGAGTTTTTTGCCGAATTCAGCCAGCAGTTGGAAAAAGCGGAGATGGATCCAGAAGTAGGGGGAATGCGCCCCAATGCCATGGTGTTGACCACCATCGATTGTCCTACCTGTGGACGTAAGATGGGGATTCGCACCGCCAGCACCGGCGTGTTTCTCGGCTGTTCCGGCTATGCATTGACGCCAAAAGAGCGCTGCAAAACCACCATCAACTTGATTCCTGAAGCCGAAGTGTTGAACGTGCTGGAAGGGGATGAGGCAGAAACCAATGCGCTGCGCGCTCGTCGTCGTTGCGGCAAGTGCGGTACGGCGATGGACAGCTACCTGATCGATAACCAGCGCAAACTGCATGTGTGCGGCAATAACCCGGCATGTGATGGCTACGAGATCGAAAACGGTGAGTTTCGTATCAAGGGCTATGACGGTCCGGTGGTAGAGTGCGACAAATGTGGTTCCGA
Organism: uncultured Symbiopectobacterium sp.; assembly: GCA_964293225.1. Classification (GTDB taxonomy): domain Bacteria; phylum Pseudomonadota; class Gammaproteobacteria; order Enterobacterales; family Enterobacteriaceae; genus Symbiopectobacterium. Next base: position 58,289 of record CAXYYB010000029.1, read on the forward strand.
TATGCACCTGAAAATGGGGCGTTTTGGTAAGTACATGGCCTGCACCAATGAAACCTGTACCAATACCCGCAAGATTTTGCGCAACGGTGACGTCGCGCCGCCAAAGGAAGATCCGGTGCCTTTGCCCGAACTGCCGTGTGAAAAATCCGATGCCTACTTCGTGCTGCGTGACGGTGCGGCAGGCGTGTTCCTGGCCGCCAACACCTTCCCCAAATCGCGCGAAACCCGCGCACCGCTAGTGGAAGAGCTGGTACGATTCCGCGATCGTCTGCCGGAAAAACTGCGCTATCTGGCCGATGCGCCGGTGGAAGATGCTGAAGGCAACAAAGCGGTGGTGCGTTTTAGTCGTAAAACCAAGCAGCAATACGTTGCTTCGGAGAAAAATGGCAAAGCGACAGGGTGGTCTGCATTTTATGTAGACGGCAAATGGACCTCTGAGAAAAAATAATTCTCTGCCATATGAATAAAAGCCAGCCTTTTGGGCTGGCTTTTTTGATCTGAGTGGGAAGATAGCGATCTAGGTGAGAGGATCACGCTGTCGTGCGCTAGAATGAGCGCCCTCACTCAGCTCGCGTTGAGGGTGCTATTTTTATCGATGCAAAGATAATAGTTATATAAAAATATTTTTTATGATTAAATGACCTTAATGTGATGAAATAACCGCCTGCTTTTCATCGCATTGCGAATGTTACAGTGCCTTGAAAAAGTAAAGCAACGGTAGATAGTTTATTCGTGCCTGATGCACATGCTCAATAACATGGGATGACATATGAAATTGCAACAGCTTCGTTATATCGTTGAAGTTGTTAATCATAACCTGAACGTTTCCTCAACGGCTGAGGGTTTATACACCTCGCAGCCGGGGATCAGTAAACAGGTGAGAATGCTGGAAGATGAGCTGGGAATTCAAATCTTTGCGCGTAGCGGTAAACACCTGACTCAGGTAACGCCCGCAGGCCAGGAAGTGGTGCGTATTGCCCGTGAAGTGCTCTCCAAGGTGGATGCCATTAAGGCTGTGGCTGGAGAGCATACCTACCCTGATAAAGGTTCGCTCTATGTGGCGACCACACATACGCAGGCGCGCTACGCACTGCCGGATATCATCAAAGGTTTTATTGAGCGTTATCCTCGCGTTTCACTGCATATGCACCAGGGATCGCCAACGCAGATTGCCGAAGCGGTCGCGAAAGGGACAGCAGATTTTGCCATTGCCACTGAGGCGCTGCATCTGTATGACGATTTAATCATGTTGCCGTGCTACCACTGGAACCGCGCGGTGGTGGTGAAACCCGATCATCCGCTGGCAACCAAAAAAGATATCACCATTGAAGAGCTGGCGGCGTATCCGATCGTTACCTACACCTTCGGTTTTACCGGCCGTTCGGAGCTGGATACCGCATTCAACCGCGCAGGGTTGACACCGCGCATCGTGTTCACTGCAACGGATGCGGACGTGATCAAAACCTACGTGCGTCTGGGGTTGGGCGTTGGTGTTATTGCCAACATGGCCGTCGATCCGCGCACGGAGACGGATTTGGTGACGATTAACGCTAACAGTATTTTTAGCTACAGCACTACCAAGATCGGGTTCCGCCGCAGTACCTTCCTGCGCAGCTACATGTATGATTTCATTCAGCGCTTTGCACCGCACCTCACGCGCGATGTGGTGGATGCTGCCATTGCTTTGCGTTCCAATGAAGAAATTGAAGCGATGTTTAAGGATATAACGCTGCCAGTGAAATAGTGGCGGTTATTCATTAAAGAGGGGCATGGCATGGTGAAGCTTGTGCTATCAGTGGTGGCCTGTGTGCTGATAGTCATATCAGGCATCGTGCTGCATGGCCTCTCCGCTTTTGAACTGCCCGATCGCGCCCAGCAAACCTTATCGTTTTCGCTGGGCGATGCCCGCCTTGAAGGCACGCTGTTGCTGCCTGAAAACAAACACAATCCTCCCGTGGTATTGCTGGTACACGGCGACGGTGCCCAAGACCGTTGGTCTGATGGCGGCTACCTTCCACTGGTCAATGCCCTTGTCGCACAGGGGATTGGCGTCTTTTCCTGGGATAAACCCGGCGTCGCGGCCAGCAGCGGTGATTGGCTGGCACAAACGTTACACGATCGCGCTGATGAAGCGGTTGCCGCACTGCAGGCATTGCGTGCACGGCCAGAATTAAAGGAGAGCCGTCTGGGATTTCTCGGTTTTTCTCAAGCAGGTTGGGTGGTGCCTAATGCCAGTCAGCGCCCAACGGCCAATTTTATCGTGTTGATTGGCCCCGCAATAAACTGGCGCGAGCAGGGCTTCTACTACATGCAGCAGCGTTTAGCCGCTGAAGGAGCAGAGCCGTCTGTGATCACCGACGCCATCGCGCGAGAACGTGCGGCCTATTCACAACGCTTCACGCCCCAAACGGTGATGCAGCCTTGCATGTCACGCTGCACGCGAGACGATTTTGAGCGACGTAATGCGTTGTCGGATGCGCGTCAGGACATTGCTGCACAGCGGGTGCCAGTGATGGTGCTGATGGGGGCTCAGGATCTCAATGTGTCTTCGCAGGAGACGTTAACGGTGTGGAGCCGGTTACTGCCGGAGGAAACCTCACGCTGCTTGCGCGACGTTAAAGGGGCCACCCACGGTTTACTGCGCGCCAAATGGTGTAATTATCAGCTGAGCGAACAATGGCCGCGTTGGACGCAGTGGGGGTTTTTAGCCGCGGGACAGTCTGCTTACGCGCCCGGCGCCCTAGACGCGATATCAGAATGGATCCTCACGAGACGTTGCTAAGCGCGTTGAGTGGCCTCGGCCTCAGGCGTATACCTTGTCACCGAACTCGCACAAGTCTTCAATCAGGCAAGAGCCGCAGCGCGGTTTACGGGCGATGCAAGTGTAACGTCCGTGCAGAATCAGCCAGTGGTGGCAGTCGATTTTGAATTCTGCGGGCACCACCTTCAATAGCTTTTCTTCTACCGCATCCACGTTTTTTCCCGGTGCGAATCCGGTGCGGTTGCACACGCGAAAAATATGGGTGTCAACGGCGATGGTGGGCCAACCAAAAGCGGTGTTTAACACCACGTTGGCGGTTTTACGGCCGACACCGGGCAGCGCTTCCAGCGCTTCGCGATTTTCCGGCACCTGACCCTGATGCTTGTCTAACAGAATGCGGCAGGTCTTGATGATGTTTTCAGCCTTGCTGTTAAACAGGCCGATAGTGCGGATATAGGCTTTTACACCGTCGACCCCAAGTGCCAACAGGGTTTCCGGCGTATTGGCAACCGGATAGAGTTTTGCGGTGGCTTTATTCACGCTGACGTCTGTGGCCTGTGCGGACAGCAGTACCGCAATCAACAGTTCGAACGGTGTCTCAAAGTGTAGTTCAGTGGTCGGATGCGGATTCGCATCGCGTAGACGACGCAAGATCTCGCCGCGTTTCTCCTTGTTCATCGTCTTATCCTTGTGCTTATGGTGCCGTTCCGGGCAGCGAGTCAACCGCGGTAACACTCTGTTTTGTCGCGCTGACGGCGCGGCGGCGTTTCATTTTTTCGTCAATCAGGTATTTGGCGGCAAGTAACAGTGCTAAACCGATAAACGCGCCAGGCGGTAGCATCGCCAGCAAGAAAGGGGAATCAACCTGGATCACTTCAATACGCAGCACTTTGGCCCACCCGCCGAGCAGTAAGTCTGCACCGTCAAACAGCGTGCCGTTGCCCAGTAATTCACGCAGCGAACCCAACACGAACATGGTGCAGGTTGCTCCCATGCCCATAGCGAAACCATCCAGCGCTGAAAGGGCAACGGGATTTTGTGCGGCGTATGCTTCCGCACGGCCAATCACCAAACAGTTGGTGACGATCAGTGGAATAAAAATGCCCAGCGACTGGTATAAGCCATAGGCATAGGCGTTAATCAGCATTTCCACCGAGCTGACCACGGCCGCGATAATCATGACATAAATAGGAATGCGGATTTCAGACGGCACCCAACGGCGCATGGCGGAAATTGCGGCATTGGTACAGGTCAGTACCAGCGTGGTGGCTAATCCCAGCCCCAAGGCGTTGGTGGCGGTGGAGGTGACGGCCAGCAGCGGGCACATGCCGAGTAGTTGCACCAGCGCTGAGTTGTTTTTCCACAGCCCCTGGGCCAGAAGGTGTTTCACTTCACTCATGTTACTCTGCTCCACAATTCGGCAATGTCGCCAGACGTGCCGGGATGGTTTGCATAAAAAGGGCAGTCCGTTTGCTGGCGTTTACCACGGCGCGGGGCGTGATGGTGGCACCGGTGAACTGATCGTATTCCCCGCCATCCTTTTTGACGGCCCACTGGCGATCGTCGGCACCTTGCACGGTGCGGCCACTAAAATGGGTTATCCAGTCGGATACCCGCAGATCAATTTTGTCGCCCAATCCCGGTGTTTCATGGTGCTCTGTCACTCGAACGCCGAGTACCTTACCATGGAAATCCGCGCCTATCAGCAGATGAATAGCACCGGAATAACCGTCCGGTGCGCTGGATTCAATAGCTGCCGCCACTGGGGTATCACCTTTGCGTGCAAGGTAGAGGTGCCGCGCTGATGCGGTGCCCAACGCCTCATCGGTGACAAGGTAACATTCTTGCAGAATGTTGTTGTCGTAAATATCCGGCGGAATCACCTGATCCAACAACGCCTTTTGTTGCAACTGCGCCTGGTGGGCAATGGTCGGTTTAGTCAGGCTATTGACTAACGCTGTCAAGCCGGTGGTCAAGGCAGCAAACAGCGCCAGCGTGGTCGCGTGACGTCGCATCGTACTGATCATGCTATTTCCTTATCGACGATGGCCATAGGCGCGTGGCTGGGTAAAGTAATCGATGAGCGGCACGGTAATATTCGCCAGCAATACCGCAAACGCGATGCCATCTGGGTATCCACCGTAGGTACGGATCAGCCACACCAGCAACCCAATCAGCGCGCCAAACAACAAGCGCCCTTTGTTAGTGGTGGAGGCCGTCACGGGATCGGTGGCGATGAAGAAAGCCCCAAGCATGGTGGCACCAGAGAACAGGTGCAACAGCGGCGGCGCGGCCTTCTCCGGCATCAATAGCCAACCGAGCGTGGCGCACAGCAGCAAAGAGAACAGCATACTGACGGGAATATGCCAGCGAATGGAGCGGGTCAATAATAAAAGGATACCCCCGGCAAGGTACGCCAGATTGACCCACTGCCAGCCCACGCCCGCCAAACTCTCCGCAAAGATCGGGTGCTGCAACACCTGCGCGGGGGTTTCCCCAGCGCGCAACCCCGTTTTAAAGCCATCTAACGGCGTGGCCTGGGTAATGCCATCAATGTTCTGCATTAATCCCTGAATGTGCAAGCCAGCATCAGTCTGTCCGGTGAAAATCACATGCAGCGCATCAACAACGGTGAGCGGTGCCATCTGTAACGCGGTGGGCGGTAGCCAACTGGTCATCTGGACCGGGAAGGAGATTAACAGCACCACGTAGCCGACCATCGCCGGGTTAAACGGATTGTTTCCCAAGCCACCATAAAGTTGCTTGGCGATCACGATGGCGAAAAAGGTGGCAAGCACCACCATCCACCAGGGCGCTAAAGGAGGCAGGCTGACACCGAGCAGAATGGCGGTTAACAGTGCCGATTGATCTGCCAGTGTAGTACGTACAGCAAATTTTCTTAGTGACAACGTCACTGCTTCTGCCGTAAGCGCAGTGACCGAGGCGAGGGCGATTTGTATCAAGGTGCCGACGCCAAAAAACAGTGTCTGGGTAGCGATACCGGGCACACAGGCGAGTATTACCCACAGCATGATGCGCTGTGTGCGCTGATGGTTATGGGTAAAGGGCGAACTTGCGATCTTGAAAGCCATCTATTCCTCGTGAGTATGGATTAACGCCTGTTCGGCTTTACGTGCTTTAACGCGGGCAATGGCGGCGGCAACGGCGGCTTTGCGTGGGTCGCTCAGATCGGGCGCAGGTT
>CAXYYB010000030.1:0-55481 GCA_964293225.1 uncultured Symbiopectobacterium sp.
CTCAAGTTTTAACCAGCCCTGCGATCTAACTGTCCAACTTTAAGGGGTCAGTTCAGAGTCAGGGGCTTTTTTATTGCTTATCGGGTGCGACTTAAAATGTTTCCCAATTTCCTTCCGCCTTCGGGCCAGTTTTCTGTGCGGTTAATACTGGCACAGGGCTGCTGGCTACCGGTTTACGTACCGCCACCGCTTTTGGCGCCGCGCCCACCGTCGCCAATTGGAAGATAGAAACGATCTGATTGAGATAACGAGCCTGCTCTTCCAGCGACGCAGAAGCGGAAGCAGATTGTTCAACCAACGTTGCATTCTGCTGTGTCACACTATCCATTTCCACCACGGCCTGACCGACCTGGCTGATCCCGCCGAGTTGTCAAGAGAGGTAACTTAGTCGCGAAACAGCTCATCCCGGCAATAGGGTTCTGTCTCCCCCGGTTTGCGGGTTTTCAGGATCTTCAAAATCCAAGTGTACTGCTCCGGGTTTGGGCTGACCAATTGTTCGACTTCTTCATTCATTCGGCGGGCAATTTGGGTGTCATCCGCCTCAAGCAAGTCATCCATCGCTGGACGGATCACGACATCCAGTACCCCTTCTGCGGCGTTGTACACCGGAAACAACGGCACCACGGAGGCTTTACAGACCTTCATCAAACGACCAATGGCGGGTAAGGTTGCTTTGTAGGTGGCAAAAAAATCAACAAATTCGCTGTGTTCAGGACCGTGATCCTGATCGGGCAGATAATAGCCCCAGTAGCCATTACGAATTGAACTCACGAAGGGCTTGATGCCATCATTTCGGGCATGAACACGTCCATTGGTACAAAGGCGTGCGCTGTTCCACAGATAATCCACCAGCGGATTTTTTTGATTATGCATCATTGCCGCAATTTTTTGGCCTTTGGCGGAGATCAGCATAGCGGGAATATCAACGCCCCAGCCATGAGGCACCAAAAAGATGATATTGCGTTCTTGCTTCTGAAGCGCTTCGACGGTTTCCCACCCGTGCCAGCGCAGTTTTTTCTGCACATGTGCCGGACCGCGAACCGCTACCTCGGCCATCATCACCATCGCTTGCGGTGCAGTAGCAAACATCCTGTCAATAATCGCTTCCCGCTTTGATGCCGACAGTTCAGGAAAGCAATAGAGTAGATTGATTCTGGCCCGTCTTCTCGCACCTTTGGCAAACCGACCGACCAGTTTGCCCAACTGGCCTAACACCGGGTCGCGCCAGCGGGCGGGAACATAAGCGGTTGCCGCCATGGCCCCCGCAGCCAGCCAGACCCCCCAATAGCGCGGCAGATAAAACTCGCGTTTGAACTCGGGGATAAACTCGGCGCTATTTTTTTTCTCTGTATTCATGCCTTAACTCTTCATATACAACATAGGGTAATGATAATTGTCCGTTCAGCTTTTGCAATCATCTTCCCGATAAACGCATGACGGGTATAAATAAAACAGCCGACAGCAAGCTGTCGGCTGAAGATGAATTTTCCCGATATTAATCAAACTTGAGCTGCGGTGTCACTTCTCTGACCTGCGCCAGGTACTCGCGACGATCCTGACCCGCCAACCCTTCCGAACGCGGTAGCTTGGCTGTCAACGGGTTCACCGCTTGCTGATTAATCCAGAACTCATAGTGCAGATGCGGGCCGGTTGAGCGCCCGGTATTGCCGGAGAGCGCAATACGATCGCCACGTTTTACTTTCTGCCCAGGTTTTACCAACAGGCGATTCAAGTGCATATAGCGCGTGGTATATTGGCGCCCGTGACGGATTTCGACGAAGTTGCCGGTGTCCGGCCCGCGTGATGCGGCGACCACTTCACCATCCCCAACCGACAGCACCGGAGTGCCGACTGGCATGGAGAAATCCACACCGCGATGCGGCGTCACACGCCCGGTAACGGGATTGAGGCGACGCGGATTAAAATTCGAAGAGACGCGGAATTGCTTCATCGTGGGAAAACGCATGAATCCACGGGTTAACCCTGAACCTTCCCGATCGTAGAACTTGCCGTCTGCCGCGCGAATAGCAAAGTAATCTTTATCACCGGTGTTAAGACGAACACCGATCAATTCGCTCTGCTCACTGCGACCGTCGAGAATCTCCCGTGACAACAATACCGAGAAGTTATCGTCTTTGCGCAGTTTGCGGAAATCGAGCTGCCATTGCAGCGCTTTGATCACCGCACTGACTTCACTGTCAGTCAGCCCAGCCGCTTTGGCACTCTGCACAAAACTGCCGCTCAGGCGACCGTTGATAACGCGGTTGTGCCACTCCCCTTTCTGCATCTCAATGCGTTCTTTAAAACCGTTATCGCCGCGCTCATAGATACGGGTTTCACGGCGTGACATCTGCCATGTCAGGCTTTGTAACTCACCGTCATCGTTCACCGCCCAAGAGAGTTGCTGCCCGATCTTAAGATTACGCAGGTCGTCGTGTCTATCAGCCAACAGCGACACGTCAACCATATCAATGCCATATTGGGTCAAAATACTGCTCAGCGTATCGCCCGTCGAAATCACATACTCATGCACGCTGCTGTCATCGCTGCCAGTGGTGCCCAGTTCATCCGCCGGGATCTCCACTGGCGGCGTCGGTTGCTCAATGCTTTCGCTTTCCATCGGCTCACTGGCGTCCGGCGCGAGCGTCTGCGGTTGCATAACGGTTTGAGTTGGCGTGGGTGCGGTGCTTATCGGGGCTTCTTTGACGGCAACAGGCGTATCATCAGCGGGGGGATAAACAACGGGCCGCCAAACGGCGACGGCCAGGGTGATGACACTCAACGACCCCAGCATTATGCGATGGGGTCGCGGCAAGTTGTTATACGCTATAGCGATAGTTCGGACTATCTGCTGCACTTATCGGCATCCTCATGATCTCTTCTCCAGGCAGCGGCTATACTGATCGGACAGCTGTAACAGAAACTCGGCATAACTGTCCTTACTTAGCGCAATGTTGCTTCCCAATGGATCCAGTACGCCAGTGCGTACATCCGTTCCTTTGGCAACAGCGTTGATAACCGCTGGCCTGAATTGTGGCTCAGCAAAGACACATACGGCCTTTTGCTCAACCAGTTGTGTTCGTATCTGGTGTAAACGCTGTGCACCGGGTTGAATGGCTGGGTTGATCGTGAAAGCGCCTAGCGGGCTTAACCCGAAACGCTTCTCAAAATAGCCATAGGCATCGTGAAACACGAAGTAGCCCTTCCCCTTGACAGGTGCCAGCATATTAACAACTTTTTCTTCTGTCTGCGCGAGTTGATCTGTAAAATTAAGCAGATTCGCGTCTAGTTTGTCTTTCTTTTGTGGCATTAGTTCCAATAATTTTGCATGAATTGCGATTGCAGTTTGTTTTGCCATCTCCGGGGACAGCCAGATATGCATATTGTACTCACCATGATGGTGCCCCTCATGGGCGTCTGCGTCCTCATCTGCGCCATGATCGTGGTGAGCCTCGGCACTGCCATGCGCGTGTTGGTGATCGGCGTCATGGTGCTCGTGCTCTTCTTCGTCAGCATACTCATCATCGTGATGCTCACTCTCTTTGATCAGCGCACTCTGAATGGCAGGCAAGCTTGCTAATGCGATCTGCGGTGAGGCGGCATGGGATGCCAACGGCTTGGTTAGAAACGCTTCCATTTCCGGCCCAACCCAAATAACCAGATCTGCCGACTGTAAACGCTGGACATCGCTTGGGCGCAGGGCATAATCGTGAGGCGAAGCACCATCCGGCAATAACACCTCCGTGGGCGTTATCCCATCGGCGATGGCCGCCGCGATAAACCCGAGGGGGCGAACGGACGTGACGACTGCCGCCTGAGCACTTTCGACAGCAATACCCGCAAAGAATAGTGCACCCGCGACAAACAGGGCTTTCAATTTTTGTTCATTTGGCGATTTTTTCGGTGTGAAGCTGGCTGGCATACGTGTTTTCTCATTCATTTACCGTTAATTTTGTTATATTATAACGTCACAGAGACTCTGCAAACTGAATTTTATGTCTACACTCGTATCGCTCGATCGCATATCCGTCGCCTTTGGTGAACGTAACGTGCTCAGCGACATTTCGCTGAACCTGCAATCAGGCCGCATTCTCACACTGCTCGGGCCCAATGGCGCAGGAAAATCCACGCTGGTACGCGTGGTACTCGGACTGCTGTCGCCCACGGCAGGCACCCTGCACAAACAACCGAATTTACGTATTGGCTACGTACCGCAAAAACTGCATCTGGATGCTACCCTGCCCTTGACCGTGGGTCGCTTTATGCGGTTACGTCCCGGCGTTAAGCAACAGGATATCTTGCCCGCGCTCAAACGGGTTCAAGCCGCCCATTTGTTGGATCAACCGATGCAAAAGCTTTCGGGTGGTGAAACACAGCGTGTGCTGCTGGCGCGCGCGCTGCTCAATCAGCCTCAATTGCTGGTGCTGGACGAACCGACGCAAGGCGTGGATGTTAATGGGCAGTTGGCACTGTACGACCTTATCAACCAGTTGCGGCAAGAGTTTGACTGCGGCGTCTTGATGGTTTCGCACGACTTGCATCTGGTGATGGCTAAGACAGACGAAGTGCTGTGCCTGAATCAGCATGTGTGCTGTTCGGGTGCGCCAGAAGTCGTCTCTCTGCATCCTCAATTTCTCGCCATGTTCGGCCCGCGCGGCGCTGAACAATTGGCGGTGTATCGCCACCACCATAATCATCGTCACGATTTAAACGGACGCATTATTTTAAAACGACAGGGCGGCAACGACGCATGATTGACATTTTGCTTCCCGGTTGGCTGGCCGGTCTTTTTCTCGCGTGCGCGGCGGGTCCGCTCGGTTCGTTCGTGGTTTGGCGACGGATGTCTTATTTTGGCGATACGCTGGCCCACGCCTCTCTACTGGGCGTTGCCATCGGTTTTCTGCTGGATATCAACGTCTATTACGCCGTTATTCTGGTAACCCTGGTGCTGGCCCTGGGGCTGGTGTGGCTTGAACGTCGCCCCTATCTTGCCATCGACACGCTGCTTGGCATCATGGCGCACAGCGCGCTGTCGTTAGGGCTGGTGGTGGTTAGCCTGATGAACACCATTCGTGTTGATTTGATGGCCTATCTGTTTGGTGATTTGCTGTCGGTAACAACGCAGGATTTGTGGTTGATTGGGCCGGGTGTACTGGTGGTGATCGCCATCATGTGCTGGCAGTGGCGTTCGCTGCTTTCCATGACCATCAGCCAGGAGTTGGCACACGTAGACGGTGTCAATGTGCAGCGCACCCGGTTGATCCTGATGCTGGTAACCGCGTTGACCATCGGGCTGGCAATGAAATTTGTCGGTGCGCTGATCATCACCTCATTGCTTATCATCCCAGCCGCCACTGCGCGCCGTTTCGCGCGCACGCCGGAGCAGATGGCGGGATTAGCAGTAATACTGGGAATGTTCGCTGTGACCGGCGGACTGATCTTCTCGGCCTTGTACAACACCCCTGCGGGCCCTTCCGTGGTGCTCAGCGCCTCGTTTCTGTTTATACTGAGTCTGATTCGCAAACAACCCGCCTGAAGGCGGGTCAGGTTCTATCGATACCGAAATGGCGATACGCGTGCGCGGTGGCAATACGCCCGCGCGGCGTGCGCTGAATAAAGCCCTGCTGAATCAGGTAAGGTTCCAGCACATCTTCAATGGTTTCCCGCTCTTCACCGATGGCCGCCGCCAGATTATCCAGCCCCACCGGTCCGCCGGTAAATTTATCGATGATCGCCAGCAGCAGTTTGCGATCCATATAATCGAACCCTTCCGTGTCTACCGCCAGCATATCCAACGCCAGCCTCGCGGTTTCAGCATTGATAGCGCCACTCGATTTCACCTCTGAGTAATCACGTACTCGACGCAGCAAGCGGTTGGCAATACGCGGCGTGCCACGGGAACGCCGAGCCACTTCTAACGCCCCCTCATCGGTAAGATCCAGCCCTAGGCAAGCCGCGCTGCGGCCGACAATATGCTGTAAATCTTCGACCTTGTAGAATTCGAGCCGTTGCACAATGCCAAACCGATCGCGCAGTGGCGATGTCAGAGAGCCAGCACGGGTCGTCGCACCAATCAGGGTAAACGGGGGAAGATCGAGTTTAATCGAACGCGCGGCGGGCCCCTCACCGATCATGATATCCAGTTGATAATCTTCCATCGCAGGATAGAGCACTTCCTCCACCACGGGTGATAAGCGGTGGATTTCATCGATAAACAACACATCATGCGGTTCAAGGTTGGTCAACAGCGCAGCCAGGTCGCCCGCCTTCTCCAACACCGGGCCTGATGTGGTACGCAAGTTCACGTTCATCTCATTGGCAACGATATTAGCGAGCGTGGTTTTCCCTAAACCGGGCGGACCAAAAATCAGCAGGTGATCCAATGCATCACCCCGTTTACGTGCCGCCTCAATAAAGATTTCCATCTGCTCGCGCACCACGGGTTGCCCGACGTATTCCGCTAGCATGCGTGGCCGAATCGCGCGGTCGATTATCTCTTCTTCAGGTATTTCTTGCGCAGAAATCAGGCGGTCGGCTTCAATCATGGTAATCCCCTTACAGTGCTGCGCGCAGCGCTTCGCGGATCAGCGTCTCACAGTCCGCTCCGGGTCGGGCGATTTTGGATACCATCCGGCTGGCTTCCTGCGGTTTATACCCCAAGGCCACCAGCGCTGAGGCCGCTTCACTTTCTGGATCGTCTTCGGGTGCAGCGGCGGGTGCTGAGCTGCTGAGAGGCACATCAATGGCGGCGGGATTGAACAGGTCGCCACTCATGCCTTTGAAGCGGTCCTTCATTTCTACCACCAACCGCTCTGCCGTTTTCTTACCCACGCCCGGCAGTTTGATCAACGTAGCGATCTCTTCTCGCTCAACGGCGCTCACGAACTGCTGCGCCGACATCCCAGAGAGAATAGCCAGCGCCAGTTTCGGCCCAACGCCGTTGGTTTTAATCAACTCACGAAATAACGCGCGTTCTTGTTTGTTGTTAAAACCGAACAATAACTGTGCATCTTCCCGCACCACAAACTGGGTGAAAATGACCGCTTCCTGGTTCAAATCGGGCAGCTCATAAAAGCAGGTCATCGGCATATGGACTTCATAGCCCACCCCGTTGACTTCGATCAGCACCTGCGGCGGTTGTTTTTCCAGAATGATGCCTCTGAGACGACCAATCACGTTGACCTTCCTTTTCGTTACGTTAAAACCTTTTCGCTAGCTTATAGCATAAAAAAGGCTGGATGAATATCCAGCCTGATGTTCAACGCAGTCGCCCGCGCGCTAAATTCAACCTGTCAGGGCCGATGCGTGTCAGATTCTGACTCAAATGGCAGTGCGTAATGGCAATGGCAAGCGCATCGGCGGCATCCGCCTGCGGATTCGCCGACAGTTTCAGCAAGGTACGCACCATGTGCTGCACCTGACTTTTTTCTGCTGCACCGGTGCCAACAACCGTTTGTTTTACTTGTCGGGCCGCGTATTCAAAAATGGGTAACCCTTGATTGACACCCGCCACAATCGCCACGCCGCGCGCCTGCCCCAGCTTCAGGGCTGAATCCGCATTCTTGGCCATAAAAACTTGTTCTATCGCCAGACAATCGGGCTGAAACTGGGTGATGATCTCGCTCACCCCGGCATAAATCAGCTTCAATCGCGTAGGAAGATCGTCCACCCCGGTGCGAATACAACCGCTGCCGACATAGCTGAGCTGACGCCCCTGCTGGCGAATAATGCCATAACCGGTTACGCGTGAGCCGGGGTCGATGCCTAGAATTAGCGCCATAGCGCATCGCCCCCTGTAGACGCGTTAACCGCAAGCTGCGAAAACACCATTACAGTGTTGCCGCGACCTCGTCGGAAATTTCACCGTTATGATACACTTCCTGTACATCATCACAGTCTTCCAGCATGTCGATCAGACGCATCAGTTTTGGTGCGGTATCGACATCCATATCGGCATTGGTCGACGGGATCATGGACACTTCCGCGGATTCGGCTTTCAGACCGGCAGCATCCAGCGCATCTTTCACCTGACCGAAGGTTTCCCACGGCGTAAAGACATCAATCGCGCCGTCGTCATAGGTCACGACGTCATCCGCCCCCGCTTCCAGCGCCGCGTCCATCACCTGATCCTCATCCAAGCCCGGCGCATAAGAGATCACGCCTTTTTTGGTGAACAGATAGGAAACAGAACCATCTGTGCCCAGGTTACCACCGCATTTGGTGAAGGCATGGCGTACTTCGGATACGGTACGGTTGCGGTTGTCACTCAGACATTCCACCATCACCGCCGTGCCGCCAGGACCATAACCTTCATAAATGATGGTTTCCATGTTGTTATCTTCATCGCCACCGACACCACGCGCAATAGCACGGTTCAGGGTATCGCGCGTCATGTTGTTGGAGAGCGCTTTATCGATGGCCGCACGCAGACGCGGGTTGGAGCCCGGATCGCCGCCGCCCAGACGCGCCGCCGTCACCAGTTCGCGGATAATTTTGGTAAAGATTTTGCCGCGTTTTGCATCCTGCGCCGCTTTACGATGCTTTGTGTTGGCCCACTTACTATGACCTGCCATAAAAATCTCCGAAAAAAGCCTCTTCAGGCCGGATAAATAACAAATTCTTCAATCGCCTGCCGGTTGCTCCACGATTTGGTCAGTTGCGCCGCCTCAGGTGCCGCTAACCAACGGTAGGCAAGATGCTCGGTAAGAATCACCTCGCGTTCACTCGGCAACGCCAGACAGAACCAATGTTCCATGTTGTGCGTGATGCCAGGGGCATAGCGACGTCTCAAATGAGCAAAAAGCTCAAACTCGACACAGCGCTGACAGTCAAACAGTGATAATCCCTCAGCGGCGATATCGATGTTAACTTCTTCTTTCACTTCGCGCTGCGCGGTAAGCGCCGCGGTTTCGCCCTCTTCAAGGCTGCCGGTAACCGACTGCCAAAAATCGGGGTCGTCGCGACGCTGAAGCATCAGCACCCGCCCGGTATCCTGAGCATAAATAACGATCAGGGCCGAAACGGGACGCTTATAAGCCATCAGTTGTTACTCCGCAGCCTGCTCAGGCTTTGCTTTCGCCACCACGACAATAGACAGTTCTGCCAACGATGCGGGATTGGCGTAACTCGGTGCTTCCGTCATCAGACAGGCTGCCGCGGTCGTTTTCGGGAAGGCGATCACGTCACGAATGTTTTCAGTACCGGTCAACAACATCACCAGACGGTCCAGACCGAACGCCAGGCCCGCATGCGGCGGTGTACCGTATTTCAGTGCATCCAGCAGGAAGCCAAATTTTTCGCGCTGTTCCTGCTCGTTGATACCCAGAATACGGAACACCGTCTGTTGCATTGCGCTGCTGTGAATACGCACGGAACCGCCACCCACTTCATAACCGTTCAGCACCATATCGTAGGCGTTAGCGATGGCGGAAACCGGGTTACTTTCCAAGGCTTCAGGCGTCATATCACGCGGTGAAGTAAACGGATGGTGCATGGCGGCCAGCCCACCTTCGCCATCGTCTTCAAACATCGGGAAGTCGATGACCCACAACGGTTTCCAGCTTGCCAGATTGGTCAGGCCGAGATCGCGGCCCAGTTTAAGACGCAGCGCGCCCAACGCATCCGTCACCACTTTCGCACTGTCCGCGCCGAAGAACAGAATGTCGCCGTCTTCAGCCGTCGTGCGCTCCAGCAGGTCTGCCAGCAGCGTTTCATTCAGGAATTTAGCCACCGGGCTGGAAATACCTTCGAGCCCTTTCGCTTTCTCATTCACTTTAATATAGGCGAGCCCCTTAGCACCGTAGATCTCGATAAATTTGCCGTATTCATCAATCTGTTTGCGGCTCAATTGCGCACCGCCCGGTACGCGAATCACCGCCACACGGCCTTTGGCATCGTTAGCCGGGCCAGAGAACACTTTGAAATCGATCGTTTTGAGCAGATCGGCGACATCCACCAGTTCCAACGGGTTACGCAGGTCAGGTTTGTCGGAGCCAAAACGGCGCATGGCTTCAGCAAACGTCATGATCGGGAAATCACCCAGATCGACGCTCAAAATCTCTTGCCACAGTTCGCGCACCAATTTTTCCATCACTTCACGCACCTGCGGTGCCGTCATGAAAGAAGTCTCGACGTCAATCTGGGTAAATTCCGGCTGGCGATCCGCACGCAGGTCTTCATCACGGAAGCACTTAACAATCTGGTAGTAGCGATCGAAACCGGACATCATCAGCAACTGCTTGAACAACTGCGGCGATTGCGGCAACGCATAGAATTTGCCTTTGTGTACCCGGCTCGGCACCAGATAATCGCGCGCCCCTTCCGGGGTCGCTTTGGTCAGCATCGGCGTTTCAATATCCAGAAAATCGTGGCCGTCCATAAAGCGACGCACAAAGCTGGTAATACGCGCACGGGTTTTTAACCGCGTCGCCATTTCAGGGCGGCGCAAATCGAGATAGCGGTATTTCAAACGCGCTTCTTCGGTGTTGGTTTGGTTAGCATCCAGCGGCAGCGGCTCAGAGCGGTTGATAATCGTCAGCGCGGTCGCAAACACTTCCACTTCGCCCGTAGACATATCCTTATTCACCTGGCTTTCAGGGCGCGCACGCACCACACCGGTCAGTTGAATGCAGAATTCGTTACGCAGTTCTGACGCCAACGTGAAAGCATCCTGCCGATCGGGGTCGAAAAACACCTGGACCACGCCGTCGCGGTCACGCATATCGATAAAAATCAAACCACCCAGATCGCGGCGACGGTTAACCCAACCGCACAATGTCACTTCCTGGCCCACATGGGACGCGTTCAGTTGTCCACAATATTCAGTACGCATTACGATGTCCTTTTGAGCAATCACGCTAGAAATCATCTCAACGAGATAGAATCACACCTACAACAACCACGCCTGAGAGCACCGACCAGACCGCATCGTCACAGTGAGCGCAAACTCAGGTTCCATAAAACCCACCGGTTCTATAAAACACACGGGTTCCACACACAGCGGCATTTCCCCACGCATCAGGTCACAACGGTGTTTTTTGCGCGGAATGGTTGTTCTGGATTGCTGTTCAGTAAAAAAAGGTGGCTATTATAAAGGATATTCCCCGGAACGATAAGAGTGAAGCGGTTTCCGAGCAGTGATATGTCGCAAGAATTGTGAGAATTCCCTCTCGGTTAAAAAAATGTTTTACTGTCTATCACTCTGTTAATGGGTTGCAATGGAATGTTTATTGGCTTACCACAATGGCAACATCCCGCCTGGCACAAGTTCGGACTGCGCACGCTGGCTGACTACGCGCGGTATTTCAACTGTGTGGAAGGCAACACCACGTTTTATGCGCTGCCCAGTGCTGACAGCGTATTGCGTTGGCGGGATATGACCTCTGACAGTTTCCGTTTCTGTTTCAAATTTCCCGCCACCATCAGTCATCAGGCGGGGTTGCGCCAGTGTGAAGAGGAAACGCGTCAGTTTTTCCATTGCCTGCAACCGCTTGCCTCGCGCGTTGGGCAATTCTGGCTACAGCTTCCTGCGGCGTTTTCGCCCGAGCAACTCCCCGATTTATGGCGTTTTCTCGATGCGCTACCGCAGGAATTCAGCTACGGCGTTGAAGTACGCCACCTTGCATTTTTTGCCAAAGGTGAGGATGAGCGGCAACTGAACCAAGGACTTGCGCAACGCGCTATCGACAGGATCATGCTCGACAGTCGCCCGGTGCACCACGCACTGCCGAATACGCCCGCCCTGCGAGAAGCCCAAAGGAAAAAACCACGTTTGCCGGTTCATGCGCTGCTGACTGCTCAGCAACCCGCTATCCGTTTCATCGGCAATGAAGATATTGCAGACAATTTGCGCTGGTTTGCCCCCTGGGTTGATAAACTGAAGCTCTGGCAGGAACACGCTCCGTATTTGTTTATCCATACGCCTGATATAGGCAATGTATTGCCGCTGGCACAGGCCATATGGCCACTGTTAGAGCCTGTGATAGCAGCCTGTCCGCCGCGCCCTGACTGGCCGCAACAGGACGCTCTATTTTAAACAAAGATAAAACAGCAATATATTAAAAGTCTTTTTTTAGCATTTTTTATTATAACTTCAGGCTTTGAACGGCTTTTTTTTTAAAAGCAGACATTAAAGGCGACAGTCTGACAGCAGACAGCTATCATTCTGCCAGCCGAAGTCGGTTAATATTTTCTGTCAGGCAATGTTTGCCCGACAATGGAGTGGAACATGGTAAGCGCGCTCTATGTGGTGCTTGGCGCATTGTTGCTGGTAAAACTGTCTCTCGATGTGGTGAAACTGCGTATGCAATACCGCGTCGCCTATGGAGACGGTGGTTTTTATGAATTACAGACCGCCATTCGAGTACACGGTAATGCCGTAGAATACCTCCCCATCGGCGCTATCCTTCTGGTGCTGATGGAAATGAACGGCGCCTTGATCATCATGATTCACCTGTGCGGTATGTTGCTGATCGTTGGCCGCCTCTTTCATTACGTGGGCTTGCGTCAACGTGAATTCCGTTGGCGCCGTACCGGAATGGCCGCGACCTACGCCTCACTGGTATTGATGTCGCTGTTCAATCTTTACTACCTTCCCTGGGAACTGGTGCTCACGCTGTATTAACAGCGCATGCGGCTTTGGTGCGCCCTACGTACTGTGGCGCACCGCAAGGAAACAGACTTTCTTATCGATATTTGCTAGACTGTGCCACCTTTTTTATTAACCGCTCTGTTACGTCGTGTCCATCATGCCAAATCGCGATACGCTTTTTTCTGTTCCCATAGCCCACCTCGGTGACTGGACCTTTGACGAACGCGTCGCTGAAGTCTTTCCCGATATGGTTCAGCGCTCCGTCCCCGGTTATTCGAATATTATTTCCATGATCGGTATGTTGGCTGAGCGTTTTGCCAAACCCGATACCCAGATTTACGATCTGGGCTGCTCGCTGGGTGCCGCGACGCTGTCGATGCGGCGTAATATTCAGGCCACGGGCTGCAACATTATCGCCGTTGACAACTCCCCCGCGATGATTGAACGCTGTCGCCGCCACATTGATGCTTTTCGCGCTGCCACCCCCGTCAATGTGATCGAGGCAGATATCCGCGATATCGTCATCGAGAATGCTTCCCTGGTGGTGCTCAACTTCACCTTGCAATTCCTGGCACCGGAAGAACGGCAAACGCTGTTAACCCGTATTTATCAGGGCTTGAATCCCGGTGGTGCACTGGTGTTATCGGAGAAATTCAGCTTTGAAGACGGCAAAGTGGGTGAGCTGTTATTTAACATGCACCACGATTTCAAACGGGCAAACGGTTACAGCGAATTAGAGATCAGCCAAAAGCGTAATATGCTGGAAAACGTCATGCTGACCGATTCGGTGGAAACCCATAAATCTCGTCTGGCACACGCCGGATTTCAACACAGCGAAGTGTGGTTCCAGTGCTTTAATTTTGGTTCGTTACTGGCGCTAAAAGCTGAGGATAAGGCATGATCGATTTCGGCAATTTTTATCAGCTTATCGCGAAAGGCCCATTGAGCCATTGGTTAAACACGCTGCCAGCCCAACTGAGTGCATGGCAACGGGAATCACTGCACGGCAAATTTAAGCAGTGGTTCAATGCCGTTGAAGCCCTGCCTGAACTCACGCCTTCGCAGTTAGATGTGCAACACAGCGTCACCGCCACGTTACAACCCGGTCTCAGCGAGGGGCAGCGTGAAGGGCTGGAAGTGCGCCTGCGTCAACTGATGCCGTGGCGTAAAGGCCCCTATTCGCTCTACGGTGTCAATATCGACACCGAATGGCGCTCCGACTGGAAATGGGAGCGGCTAACGCCCCATATCAGCCCCTTGCAGGGCCGTCTGGTATTGGATGTCGGCTGCGGCAGCGGTTATCACCTGTGGCGCATGGTTGGTGCCGGTGCGCATCTGGCCGTGGGCATCGACCCGATGCAGCTTTTCGTCTGCCAATTCGAAGCCGTTCGCAAACTGCTGGGTAACGATCAACGTGCGCATGTGTTACCGCTGGGCATCGAACAACTGCCGGAACTCGCTGCCTTTGATACCGTGTTCTCCATGGGTGTGCTTTACCATCGCCGCTCACCGCTCGATCATCTGTGGCAGTTAAAAAATCAGTTGGTTTCCGGCGGAGAGCTAGTGTTGGAGACGCTGGTTATCGAGGGCGATGAGAATGCCGTGCTGGTACCGGGCGAACGTTACGCGCAGATGCGCAATGTTTACTTTATTCCCTCAGCCCCGGCGCTGGTACGCTGGTTGGAAAAATGCGGTTTTGTCGACGTGCGTATTGTCGATCATTGCGTCACCACCGTTGATGAACAGCGTAGAACCTCATGGATGACCACGGAATCACTGGCCGATTTTCTCGACCCTGACGATCACAGTAAAACCTGCGAAGGTTACCCCGCACCACTGCGTGCCGTGATTGTGGCACGTAATCCGTAGCACTATCATATCCCCGACTTACGGGTCGGGGTTTTTCGCCTGCGGTTTATCTATTATCGGCGACCTTCAAAACCATCCCAGTATGTTTTGGTAAGGCCCTCAATATGTATCCTTCGCGATGCTTCTGGGTTATCTACTGAATATTGCTGTGAGAAAAATTTCATTTTCATGTTTGAGTCAGGCAAGGACTCCGAGGTTAGCATGCTATTTACTGTTTCTTGGGCTTCGGTGTGAGATAAACCCTGGGCACGATCTTTTTGACCTAATGCATATATCTTTTCAAATTCAGGAAGCAGTAGTTTGGTCGTACTATTAACATGAATACGTGTATTAGGATCGAAATGTATATGAGCGATTTGATAGGCAGTATGCTGCGCATGACGCTCGGGACTGGGTAATGAACTGGCACATCCTGTAAGCAATAACAGACTTAACCAAATACCCATAATATGACACGATAATTGCAGCGGCATCAACGGCTCGAAAGTGTCTAGATTACCCGTAGCGATTCAAACCGCGGAAAGGGCTGCGCCCAAGACAAGTAAGCAACCACAAGGTTACGACTCCCCACCTGAATGCGGATAAGGTACTGGAAAGGAGTTCGTATGTCTGTACATCCGATCAGTAATGGTCACATCAGCCTGGTTCAACAGCGCAAACGCGCAAAAGAACTGTTGCAACGCATCAAAGCAGGCCTTGAGCCTGAAAAATTAGCGTTACTTCACCGCCTTAATCCAACGTCCGACGTCACCCTTGCCAGCGCGCAGTGGTTAATTGCGCGTGATATCGGGTTTGACAGTTGGCCGAAGCTCAAAGCGCATATTGATGCTATTGCCTTTGCCCGGCGTCATCCCCATTTCGCCGCTGATGATGAAAGCAAAACCCAGCATTGGCGTTGCGGCAATGATATTGAACACAGTCTGCGACTCGCCGGCTTTCACGGCACATTTCACAGCTATACCGACCCACTGTCTATGGGGCCGGTGCAGGACATCCCCTATGCCGACTACCGCGCGATTCGCTGCACCTTTATTCAGCAGGCGTTTCAGTTGGACGCCGTTGACGTCACCCGCCGTTTTGACGAGGAGCAGGCGCAGTGGCAATGTTTGCCCAACGCTGAACATGCGGTGTTGTGGTGCGAAGCCGATCCTTACGACCAGCTGTTTTTGATTCGCACACTCTCGACACTCGAAAAACCGCCACAAAAGCTCGAGCTTATCGCCGTGGACACTATACCTGGCGTGAAGCGCTTTATTGGACTGGGACAGTTATCACCCGATGTATTGGCCTGGCTCTGGACGCAGCGCAAGGCGGTACCTGCCGATGCGATAGCACTGGCGCACCACGCCTGGTTGGCCTGGTGCGCGCCCTCACCGGCTGCGCTGTTTGCGCTGGCTCAACGCGAACATGCCGCTTTACCTTATCTTTCCCGTTCCTTGCGCCGATTATTGCAAGAATTACCGGGTAGCAACGACGGCCTTTCCCTGACTGAACGCCTGTCATTACACTATGTTGCGCAATCAGGCCCCACCAGCCTCAGAAATATATTCAGGGAATTGATCGCCCATCGCGATCCACTACCTTATATGGGGGACATGATGTTCTATTCCGCCATCAGACCACTGATAACAGGTGCAAACCCGCTGCTGCGCATCAGCGCAACAGCAGATACAGAAGCCCTGCAAACGGTGGAATTAACGGCGCTCGGCCATGACATACTTAACGGCAAGGCTTACTGGCTTGATGTTGCATCACAGCCTCGCTGGGTAGGCGGGATTTGCCTTATTCCCCGAGAGGGACACTGGGCTGTGGACGATAATCTATATCCGGTATGGCGGAATTCGTAGTGTAGTTTTCAATGCAAGCAGAGTAGATAACGAAATAGCGGCCAGGTTTGCGCCACTAGCAGCAGCCTCGTGAGAAATGAGGCCTAGGGGTGGATTAAACCAATGAAAAAAAGCCCCGACAACACGCCGGGGCTTGGTACTCGCAAGCAAACCCGAGGGGATGCTGCGCGGTAAAGGACTCATTGGGCAGATTTTCCGCGTCGTCAGGGCACTGAGACTGGCTGGTGCCCCATATTCAGTACGCGCTTCATTTCAGCGACGATATCACCGTCGACGCAATAGTGGCTGAATTCGTCCAGATCGCTTTCAGCATCGGAACACATGGACACACCCACTTTGCGAAACCGCATCGCCGAAGGAATCCAGTGCCCGGCTGAACTGTGCAATTCTTGAATACCGCTTCGCTGAAATTTATGCAGGTTGGTCAAACGCACGCCTGCTCCCGCCATAATAATTGGACCACGACTTGCCCGTATGAGTTCACGCAATAATGTTAATCCGTTTTCAGCTTGCTGCTGCTGACCGGATGTCAACACGCGCGCCACGCCCAAGTCCGTGAGTTGTTGCAACGCCATGTGCGGATTGAGGCACAGATCGAAAGCACGGTGGAATGTCACAGCCATCCCCTCACAAAGTGCCATCAATACTTTCATGCGTGGCAGATCGATATGCCCTTCTTCATCTAACACACCGATCACTACACCCGGAAAACCCATTTCTCTAATGCGCTGAATATCGTACTGAATGGTGCGAAACTCACTGTCGCTGTAACAGAAATCCCCGCCGCGCGGGCGTACAATAGGATGCACCGGCAGCCGTAACCTGCTCCTAGCCTCGGCCAGAACACCATAGCTGGGCGTGAGCCCGCCTTCACGCTGGCCGGCACAGAGTTCAATTCTGTCTGCTCCTGCCAGTTCCGCCGTGAGTGCGCAATCAACGCTGTAACAGCAAACTTCCAACTTTGACATGTTATCTCCCCCGCCTGCGTCACATTGCGCTGTGGCCATTGCACCATCAACTAGCACGTTATGGCTTTAGGATAAATATGGCATCTGAATAAAAATGCAAAGGAGAGCCGAGTCACAGAGGGCAGGATTGCCCCCCATGCTATCCATGACGTGTCACACAAATCTTACCAAAAGCCGTTAGCCAGTATCAGGACCAGGCTACTTCTGCTCGCTGGCAATCACTTCACGAATGGAATACGAATGAAACTTGATAGTGGCTGTCCCGTCGCTCACGGCTAACGTGGGATTGGGCAAGCGTTCTTTGTCGCTACCAGGTTGGCTGAATTTTAGGGTAATGTGAGGTGAAGCCAGCGCGCTATCGGAAAGACAAGCCAGAGCGCGTGCATGCAAGGTGTCTGGACTGCCCGCTAACACTAATTCGATGTGCTCCCAACCTTCAGTGGGGTAAAAGTGCTGACCAGGCCAGGGTAATTCAATACAGTCAATGCTCAACGGGCCCACGGTTATTTTTTCGTTAAGCGAAAAAAGGCAAATAGGACGTCCGTTAATTTGATTTTCAGAAATTAATACCCCTAGCGTTAATAACGTTTCTTTCCATTGCGCAGCCGTCGTATTTTGGTTGCAGCGCAACGCGATATGGTCCGCTTCAAATTGCGACAAATCTAATGACAGCGTATCCGCTAACTGTAGCAACGCACGCACAAAGCGGGCCAAATCCTGTTGAAGTGCAGGGGGTAACATTCCAGACATTGCATTTCCTAACATTAACAATAATTAATTTTTGAATAGTAACGCTTTGCGCGTTCTTTACCTACCATTCCGACACAAACCAGGTGTAGCGCGCTCTGCATCGCCGGCCACAGCACAAAAAGCCTACGTAATCACGCTCCAGATGTTGTAACATTCTGAAACATAACGTGATGAAAATCACCTTATGCTATATCCCCTCATTGTTAATCACCTCACCGTATTTGATAAGGATATCTAACGGCAGCGGAATTTATAAGCACAGCAAATGGTCCACAATAACGTATTGCAATTCATTCACCCGTAAATTATACGGATTTAGGGAATATTCTTAAAAGAAAAGATTAATCTTAAACCTCTTGACCTACATTGTAACACCTAACAAAAACAGGTAATTTGTTATCGTATCGCAATAGTATACAGAGAAATAATTATGATATTAGCCATTTTATCGGTTCTGCTTATTGCCATTGCGGCATATGCAATTTTTAAACATTTTAAAACAAGGGAAAGTCAACGTATCGGAACCCATCATCGGGGAAGAAAGCGTTAACTGTTTTTTGCTAGCACAGGTGCTCTTTTTCTTCTTTCTTTGCCTCTTTTTTCGATGCGTTACCTCCCCTCTTCGTGCTCTATCCCCCTTGCATTTTCTCAGGAAAATTCTCGCGGGGAAGGCTCGCCCTGCTGACGACTAAGCCCAAATATGGTATAAGCGGGGGCTAAATTTTTATTAAAGGTATCCAGGTGAATATTCAGGCTCTTCTTTCGGAAAAAGTCAGCCAGGCATTGGTTGCAGCAGGTGCGCCCAACGGCACAGACCCGCAGGTGCGCCAGTCTGCCAAGGCTCAGTTTGGTGATTACCAGGCCAATGGTGTCATGGCAGCGGCGAAAAAACTTGGGCTTGCTCCGCGACAACTGGCAGAGACGGTCGTTCAGCATCTGGCGTTGGACGGTATTGTCGCCAAAACAGAGATCGCCGGTCCAGGATTTATCAATCTGTTTCTGGATGCACAATGGGTAGCACAACAAACCGAACGGGCTTTGAACACACCTAAGTTGGG
The DNA here is from genome assembly GCA_964293225.1 of uncultured Symbiopectobacterium sp. Lineage (GTDB taxonomy): Bacteria > Pseudomonadota > Gammaproteobacteria > Enterobacterales > Enterobacteriaceae > Symbiopectobacterium. Next base: position 19,082 of record CAXYYB010000030.1, read on the forward strand.
TATCACTCCGGTTACGCCGCAAACCATCGTGGTTGACTATTCTGCGCCTAACGTCGCCAAAGAAATGCATGTCGGCCACCTGCGCTCCACCATTATTGGTGATGCTGCGGTACGCACACTTGAGTTTCTCGGGCACAAAGTTATCCGCGCCAACCACGTGGGTGACTGGGGGACACAGTTCGGTATGTTGATTGCTCATCTGGAAGATGTGCAGAAAGACACCTCCGGCGAGCTGGTATTGCCCGATCTGGAAGCCTTCTATCGCGAAGCCAAACTGCGTTACGATGAGGATGCCGCCTTCGCTGAGCGCGCCCGCCACTACGTGGTGAAATTACAGGGCGGCGACGTTTATTTCCGCGAAATGTGGAGCAAACTGGTTGATGTCACCATGACACAAAACCAGCTAACCTATGATCGCTTGAATGTCACCCTGACCAAAAAAGACGTAATGGGTGAAAGCCTCTACAACGCGATGCTGCCAGAGATTGTTGCCGATCTGAAGGCAAAGGGCCTGGCCGTTGAAAGTGAAGGGGCAACGGTGGTTTTCCTTGATGAGTTTAAAAACAAGGAAGGCGAACCGATGGGCGTCATCGTGCAGAAAAAAGATGGCGGCTATCTCTATACCACCACCGACATTGCCTGCGCCAAGTACCGTTATGAAACTCTGGGCGCAAACCGCGTTCTCTATTATATCGATTCCCGTCAACACCAGCATTTGATGCAGGCGTGGACAATCGTGCGTAAAGCAGGCTATGTGCCTGAATCGGTTTCGTTGGAACACCATATGTTCGGCATGATGCTGGGCAAAGATGGCAAGCCGTTCAAAACCCGCGCGGGTGGCACCATCAAACTGGCAGACCTGTTAGACGAAGCCTATGAACGCGCATTAACGCTGATCGCGGGTAAAAACCCGGATATGGAACAAGACGAGTTGCGTGAATTAGCGCGCATTGTCTCCATCGGTGCGGTGAAATATGCCGATCTGTCAAAAAGCCGTACCACGGATTACGTGTTTGACTGGGATAACATGCTCGCGTTTGAAGGTAATACCGCGCCTTATATGCAGTATGCCTATACCCGCGTTGCCTCGATTTTCAAACGCGCCAATCTGGATAAAGCCGCGCTGACCCAGCCTGTGGTACTGAATGATGGGAAAGAAACGGCGCTGGCAACCCGCCTGATGCAGTTTGAAGAAACTATCACGATCGTGGCGCGTGAAGGGACACCGCACGTGATGTGTGCCTACCTGTACGATCTTGCCGGTTTGTTCTCCAGTTTCTACGAGCATTGCCCAATTCTGAACGCAGACAGTGACGCGGTGCGTCAAAGCCGCCTGAAACTGGCCCTGTTGACCGCAGAAACGCTGAAACAAGGGTTAAGCACCCTCGGCATAGAAACCGTCGATAAAATGTAATCAACGGCGTCATGTCATAAAAAACGGTGGCCTGAGCCACCGTTTTTTATTGGGATCTTCTACATACCGCGACGCGCAAAATCGCGCGGACGGAAGCCAAGCAGCGCAAGCATCGCAAAATAGGTCCCCGCCCCGACCACCACCACCAGCAGCAGACGCGAAATACGCACTGTCATGCCGCCAATGTCCCAGGCAGGCATCCACATCAACAACGCGATCAATACTATCGACATGGCAAGCACCGCGATAACCAGTTTGACCAGAAACGTGCCCCACCCCGGACGCGGCTGGAAAAGCTGCTGTTTACGCAACTGCCAATAGAGCAACCCGGCATTCAGACACGAGGCCAATCCAATGGACAGCGCCAGCCCAGCATGCTGCAACGGCCCGATAAAGATCAGGTTCATGACCTGCGTCAGCGCCAACGTCACCAACGCAATTTTCACCGGCGTTTTGATATCCTGCCGAGAATAGAACCCCGGAACCAACACTTTTACCACAATCAGCCCCATCAACCCGATGGCGTAGGCAATCAGCGCCCGCTGCGTCATCAAAGCATCCAGTGCGCTAAACTTGCCATACTGGAACAGCGCCACAATCAACGGTTTCGACAAAATGCCCAAGGCAACAGCACTCGGCAACGCCAACAGAAAGCAGAGACGCAGCCCCCAATCCATCAGGTGTGAATAGGCCTCCTTATCGCCGCTGGCGACGCTTTTCGCCAGCGATGGCAATAAAATCGTGCCCAAAGCGACTCCCAGCACACCGGACGGAAACTCCATCAGTCGGTCAGCGTAATACATCCAGGAAACCGCCCCTTCACTGAGAAAAGAGGCAAATATAGTGTTAATGATCAACGAGATTTGGCTCACTGATACGCCCAGAATCGCGGGCGCCATCAATTTCATCACTCGCCCGACGCCAGGGTGACGCCATTTAAAGCGCGGCAATACCAACATCCCGATCTTTTTAAGATGCGGCAGTTGGTAAACCAATTGCAGCACCCCACCCAGCAACACCGCCCAAGCCAACGCTAACACCGGCGGATCAAAATAGGGTGTGGCGAACAGAGCAAAACCAATCATGCTGATATTGAGAAATGTTGGCGCAAACGCCGGGACGGAGAAGCGGTTCCAGGTGTTTAATACCGACCCCACCATCGAGGTCAGCGATATCAGCAAAATATACGGAAACGTGATGCGCAACAGTGCAGAGGTCAGCGCAAACCGATCGGGTGTGGCGGCAAACCCCGGCGCTGTCACCATGATAACCCAGGGTGCGGCGATCATCCCGGCCACGGTCACCAGCGCCAGCACCAGCGTCAACATGCCTGACACGTAGGCAAGAAAGGTTCGCGTTGCTTCATCCCCTTGTTGGCTTTTATATTCCGCCAGTATCGGAACAAATGCCTGCGAGAAAGCCCCCTCGGCAAAAACACGACGTAGCAGGTTTGGCAATTTGAAGGCGACGAAAAAGGCGTCTGTCGCCACCCCTGCGCCAAATACCCGTGCGACAATGGCATCGCGGATAAAGCCCAAAACGCGCGATAGCATGGTCATTGAACTAACCGCAGCCAATGATTTTAATAAATTCATCCGATTCAATTCTGTTGTGTCGAGAGTTACAGCGGAACGCAGCCCGCCAGGCGTGGCGACAGTCTACGCATCAGCGGCGGAATAGCCACCCTTGATGCGTGTTCATAACAGGATTCAGCATGATGTGAGCAGCGACTCAACCATTCGCTGCGCCAGAACCGCCTGCTCGCCTGATGTTTGGGGTTGAACACCTTTATCAAGCGCATCGACAAAATGGTGAACGGCCCCCACAAAACCGCGCTGTTCTAAAATGCTTTGCCAGGACGGTACCGGGTACCGCGTGATAATGCCACCGCTTTCCTGCCAGCAATCACTGAGATTATCGACGTGGTGAATGGCCCCCTGTCCGATCATCTGTACCGACTCGCGCTGACTGCCCGCGCAGCGATGCATGCTGGTGACAACCTGACAGGTGGCAGAAGCAAACACATGTTCAGCAAAAACAAGCTGTCCTGCTGCATTATTGCGCACGACGCCACCTTGTAACGTCGCGCCCTCACCCGCCAGCCACAGAGCGGTGTCAACCACGTGCAGGTAGTCATCCAACAGCGTGAAACGCGCCGGTTGCGGACCCACGTTATCCGCACGGTGTTTTTCCACCCGAACAGAATCGGGATGCAGTAACGTTGATTTCAGCGATTGATAACCGGGAGCAAAACGACGGTTAAATCCGACCATCACGGTTTTTCTCTGCCGATCGGCTAACGCTAACAGCGCCTCGGCCTGCGCCAGCGTTTCTGCCAACGGTTTATCAACATACACGTGCACGCCAAGATGCAGTAACGCGCTGATCACGTCGTAGTGGCTGGCGGTACTGCTGTGTACCATCACCGCGTCGCACGCGCTCGCCAGCGCCTCCAGTGATGCATAACCTGACAGGCGATACTGTTGGCAGAGCGCGCGCATTTTTTGCTGATTCGGAGAAAAAACGCCAGCAAACGTCCAGTGTGTTTCCTGGCTCAGCACCGGTAGATAGGCTTTTTGCGCAATCGAACCCAGCCCAACCATGCCGATACGGATGCGCCCTGCGTCCGTTTTCACTGTATTCATTGTGTCACCTTCCGTCAGGGAGCATTCTCTCGGGCAATACTCAGGATTGTTGCGACAATAAGTGCGCCAATTGCTGTTTCAATTCAGCTACCTCTTGCTCCAGCACCCGCACACGCTGCGCGAGATCCGTCGAATCAGCCTCAACGCGCCCTTCAGCACTGTCCGTGACCGCAACGGGTTCATCATCGCCAAACAGGTGCATAAAGCGGTGTTCCCGCTTACCCGGCTCACGCGCCAAACGCACCACAAAGGGGCCATCTTCCCGCGTTTGCAACAGTGTCAGCGTCTGTTCAACCTCATCGACATCCGCAAATTCATGCAAACGCCCCGCTCGGGTACGTAACTCTCCCGGCGTTTGCGCCCCGCGCAGCAACAGCGTCGTGACCAGCGCCACTTCTGCGGAAGAAAACTTCAGATCGCCGAATTCAGAATTGCAAAACCGGTGCTCATACTTCATCACGCGATTACCAAAGCCACTGAGGGTTCTGACAACGTGCTTTTTAACCAGCACATCCAGCGTTTGTTGAACCTCGCTCTCACTGAGTTCCAACACTGGCTCGCGGTTGGTTTTCTGATTACATGCCGTTACCACGCCATTTAGTGACATGGGGTACTGTTCTGGTGTAGTGATCTGTTTTTCCAATAAACAACCCACCACACGCAACGCTTTGGTATCAAACTGATATTTCATTCTCTGGGCTCCTATCGCTGAGGCGTCCACTGTTCATTCGTCAAGGCAGTCAGAACGTGATCCTGCCAGGTGCCGTCGATTAACAAATATTTTTTAGCATAGCCTTCACGTTCAAAACCGAGTCGCGTCAGCAGATTACCGCTGCGCTGATTGTGCGGCATATAGTTGGCCATAATTCGGTGCATGTGCTGTTGGCGCTGCATATAGCGCAGTGCAGGCTGTAAGGCTTCATACATCATGCCCTGCCCCTGCCATTTCTGGCCGAGCGAATAGCCCAGATAGCACGCGTGGAAGGAGCCACGCAGGACGTTACTGAAATTGGCAACTCCACGCACCTCATTTTCATTCGGATCGAGCAGCAAGAAGTAATAAGCAGCCCCTTGCTTATGCATGTCGTTGATCACGCTAAGCCGCGCTTGCCAGCCGGAAGGATAACAATGGCTGGCATCGCGCACCGGCTCCCAGGGTTTTAAAAAATCACGATTTTCCGCATAGTATTCCGCCAGACGCCAGGCATCACGCTCGTGGGCTAAACGCACGACCAGCCTGTCCGTTGTCATGTATACCCGCGCCGGGGTTGAACGATAGCCAAACATCTCTGCCTCGTTTTTTTCGTTGTTCGATAAGAAAAATTTATCGCGATAATTTGCAGTACAGGTTTAACTGAAAAACCAGTGCCTGAACAGGGAGCCAAATGCCTGACCACAAAAAACGCCGATACTCGCTACTATAACCGCATCAATTCTCTGGCGTAAAACCTCCTGCGGTGACTTATTACGCAATTACGCCAACATCGCCGCATTTTGGTTAAAAAAAAGTCATTCACGTTGCAATCGCAGAGGCTCGGAACGATAAAAAAATATTGTTCTGTAAAGACTATCCTGCCATTTGATTAGGGTACAAAATAGACGTGTTGTAACTCTTTCTTTTTTTCTCTTGTGGTGAAACATGCCTCTGATGTCACAAGCTCGGAGTCTCGGCAAATATTTCCTTTTATTAGACAATATGCTGGTGGTTCTGGGTTTTTTTGTCGTATTCCCGCTAATTTCCATACGCTTTGTTGACGATCTGGGTTGGGCGGCCTTGCTGGTGGGCATCGCTCTCGGATTACGTCAGTTTATTCAACAGGGATTAGGTGTTTTTGGCGGTGCCATTGCCGACAGGTTTGGTGCCAAACCGATGATCATTACCGGTATGTTGCTGCGCGCCGCCGGTTTTGTGTTTATGGCTATCGCGACCGAACCCTGGCTGCTCTGGCTCTCCTGCGCGCTCTCTGGTCTTGGCGGCACGCTGTTCGATCCTCCGCGCACCGCACTGGTGGTAAAGCTGGTGCGTCCGCAGGAGCGTGGGCGCTTCTACTCATTGCTGATGATGCAAGACAGTGCTGGGGCGGTTATCGGTGCGTTGATTGGCAGTTGGCTACTGCAATATGACTTTACCGTCGTGTGCTGGGGCGGCGCGGCACTATTCGTATTGGCGGCGGCGTTGAACGCCTGGCTGCTGCCCGCCTATCGCATCTCGACCGTGCGCACGCCGATTTCTGAAGGTCTGCTGCGTGTCATTCGCGATCGGCGCTTCCTGATTTATGTTCTTACGTTGACCGGCTACTACATGTTGGGCGTGCAGGTGCTGTTAATGCTCCCGATCATGGTCAATGAGATTGCGGGCACGCCCTCGGCGGTGAAATGGATGTATGCGATTGAAGCCATGCTATCGCTCAGTTTGCTCTATCCGATTGCACGCTGGAGTGAAAAACGCTTCCGTCTGGAACAGCGTCTCATGGCAGGGCTGTTTATCATGACGCTCAGCCTGTTTCCCATCGGTATGACAACCACGCTGCCGACGCTGCTGATGCTTATCAGCCTGTTTTACATGGGATCGATTATCGCTGAACCCGCTCGTGAAACGTTAAGCGCGTCACTGGCCGATGCGCGCGCGCGCGGCAGTTACATGGGGTTCAGCCGTCTGGGGCTGGCGCTGGGCGGCGCACTGGGCTATAGCGGCGGCGGTTGGTTGTTTGATACCGGGCATCGGCTTCACATGCCGGAGCTGCCGTGGTTTATGTTGGGCATTATCGGTTTACTCACGCTGGCAACCCTCTATTGGCAGTTCAATCTGCGTAAAATAGCACCCGCCATGCTCGGAGAACATTAACGTGTGGGTTGGCAATTTCTGTGCTTTCAGCGCTATCTGATAGCTAACCCGGGGCTAATAAGGCAGTGTATCTCTGCGCCCGTTAGCCCCGCAGATTTTCTGTTAAGCTCAGGACACCCTTTCTATCGTTAAATAGCCGTACTTTAGAAACACAGCACGTGCAGAGGAACATCAATGAAAAAATCAGGGATAGCCGCCATTGCCGCAGTGGCGCTGACGTTACTTGTTAGTGGCTGCGATCGGCTCACGCAATACTCACTTAGCGAGCAAGATGTAAACCGTTATCTGCAAAAACACAACGATTTTAAAAAACAGATCGGCATTCCAGGCGTAGTCGATGCCACCATCGTGTTGAACGATCTGAGCAGCCAGATCGGCCGTGCCGAACCGGGCAAAGTCACACTGACGGGTCATGCCAAGGTGGACATCAGCTCGCTGCTGGGTGCCCAGTCAGCGGACGCCGTGCTGACGCTGAAAGCACAACCGGTGTTTGATAAAACCAACAGTGCCATTTACCTCAAAGAGATGGAACTGGTGGATTATCAAGTGACACCAGAGAAGATGGATACCGTGTTCAAAACGCTCACGCCCTATTTGAATCAGGCATTGAAGAACTATTTTGATCAGAAACCGGCCTATGTGCTCAGTGATGAAAATAGCAAAACAGAAGCCTTAGCCAAGAAACTGGCAAAAGGCATTGAGATAAAACCGGGACAGATTGCTATTCAGTTGACTGATTGAACTTTTATACCCTAAATAATTCAAGTTGCAGGACAAAACGTTAACGTTTTGAACAGCGCTTGCGCTGGCCCTTTAGGGCGAGGCTCATTTATGAGTCTCGTAACGCGGCAAGTGAATGAATCCCGATGAGCTTACACAAGTAAGTGATTCGGGTGACAAATCTGCCGGGAGCAGATTTGAACGCCGCTGGCGGCGGCCTCTTAAGAGGTGAGGCCCAGGGATGGGCCGAATAACGAGTGCAGCCAACGCACCTGCGACTTGAAGTATGACGGGTATATCAGGGCGGGTTTCCCCTCACTGATATACCGATTTAGGCCTCTGGACTTTCCTGCACGTCCTCGTCGTCCTCTTCATCAACCAGATCTTCACGCAACGCTTCCAGTGCTTCGCGTGTTAGCAATGCCAGCGTGCGATAAAACGCTGTGGTGGCGTGACTTTCAACTTTACCAAGAAACCGATCGCTCCAGGGCAGCAAAAACTCATCAAACAGGGCCAACTGCGCGGTATTCTCATCTTCCGCTGCCTGATCTTCAAGCCAAGAAGCCGCCAGCAGCAACGCGCCAAAATGGTCAACGGCACCATCTTTGAGCGGCATGCCGCGCTGTTGCAGAAAAACGCGAACCGCGTCTTCTGCTTCATTCTCGACATAGGAGGAGCGCCAGGGGGAAACCGCACCGCCTTGTTCAATAAATAGCGCATGATAATCAGCGGTTAATGCGCTGATATCAACGTTCTGCTGCATGCGTTCCAGCAAAGCATCCTGATTGAGCGGCCAATGCGGCTTGAGTTTGCCCTGTTCAATCATCGTCAACAAAGGGGTCACCACGGCATCGTCAGGGGCCCGATTAAACAGCGTACCGAGCAGCCGGCATACCAATGAGAATTCGTTCATGTCATACCTGTTGTTATTATGTCGATTAAGTGACAATGTCACTAAATAATCACAAAGCCGCCAGTTCTGCTATCGCAGGGCGACCACGTTGTTCCAGAAAATCTAAAACGCGGCGAGGGCTCACATTCAGTATCCGCTCTTGCGGAAAATCAATTTCCTGCACAATACGTTCGCAGTGGGTAAAATCGCCCAGCGTGAACGCAATATGGGAATCAGATCCAAGCGCCAACCTTCCGCCCGCATCACGCACTGCCTCAGCAATGGTGCGACAATTGGGTCCGCTGCCTTTGCGTGAATGCATAAACGAGGAGTTGTTCAGCTCAAGCGCGACGTCATAATGCGCTGCGGCTTGTGCCACGGCGGCAATATCAATCGGATATTTGGGGTTGCCAGGATGGCTGATGATATGCACATTGCCACTGGCCATGGTGGCAATCAGCGCCTCAGTATGCGTCACCAGATCCTGCGGTGGCAGCACGGGCTCATGAAAGCCGGCAATGACCACGTCCATTTGCTCCAGCATGATCCCGGTACAGTCGATGTCACCCTGACGGTTTTTGATATTGGATTCAATACCACGCAGGATGCCGACGCCATCCACTAATCGCGGCCACACGCGCATATTCATAAAGTGCCAGTAGTGCGGCGCATCTGCCATATCAGGGCCATGATCGGTGATGGCAAACAGGCGGATATCCTTGCGTTTTGCCTCTGCGATATAGTCATGCAGGGTGCTGTAGGCGTGGGTACTGGCGACAGTATGCATATGTAAATCGACGGGATACATGGTCTCTCCTGGCTAAGCATTTCGCCGTCAGCATACCATTTCTCACCGGCACTGGCAGCCTACACCGCTGCCATAACGAAAATTTAACACACTGGTAGCGCCCTATTTAGACTAAAATAGGTCAGTAAATCAGCAAATTGCATTAAGTTTGGCTAAACGCGCATTTTGTTGCATAAACTCATTGACGCTGCCCGGCAATTTACCTACATTAGCGCCCGTCGCCGCAACATATTGATGGCGAGCAATCCGGTGAGGTGTCTGAGTGGCTGAAGGAGCACGCCTGGAAAGTGTGTATACGTGAAAGCGTATCGAGGGTTCGAACCCCTCCCTCACCGCCAAATACAAAAACAAAACGCCCCTGAGAAATCAGAGGCGTTTTGTTTTGCAATACTCTTACGCTCGTCTGCTCTGATTTATATATTGCAAAATGGTTTGTTGCACTGAGCGTGACTGCAATGCGGAAAACACCTTCTCTGCTCCAGACGCTCTTTGGCAATTCTTGTATATCAATCCAGGTAACCTTTCTTTCGCCTTGCAGTTGATTAGGCGTTATTTAATTAAGTCAGCACAATGTTATGCCTCATTGAAGGCGCGTTTGAAAAATGAAGACAATAAAACGCGCTTGTTTTAAAGCAAAAACCTCCGCATGAGTGCGGAGGTCAGTTAGGACAAATCAATGAGACCGGTGCAAGAGGCACCGGTACACATGGAGACTACGCGGTAACCGCCCTGTCCTCCATGGCTTGCCGCCAGCCTCCCAACCATTCAGATCGGGCATTAATAGATTGATAAGGACAAAGTTCCTTGGGCTTCCCGGAAAGTCCTGCTTGATAGCCGCGCGATTGCGCCCGTTCCAAACGATCTCGTTTCTGTCTCTTCATGCCTCATTTCCCTCATTGTTCATCTGGTGGAAAGAAAACAGTGACTGCTTTTCGAGCACCCACAAGGTATCAATAGCGATTCTGGGCACGAAGGTCAAGGTTAAAAATTCACTATCCTGTCACATTTATGCTATAAGCTTCGCAGCGAACGTTGTCTCCTGTAGGCATAACGGTTGATCTTCGGGAAGCTTTTCCCCAGGTTTTTACCTCATAGAAAAAAAAGGGCTTGCTATTCTTTTCTTGGAAGCCACAAAAATAAGAATATTCTTACAAACCTCCGACCGCACGCCAACAGCGCACACCATCGGTTTCATTCAGTGGCGTCAATAATTGGTGCTGCCCACACTCAGCGCTCGCATAAGGGCAACGTTCTCGAAAAAAACAGCCCTGCGGTAAGCGTCGATTGCTGGGTAATTCGCCTGTTTTTATCGTTTCTCCCGCCTGTTGCAACAACGGTTTGTCAATCCGAGGAACGGAATCTAGCAACAAACGGGTATAGGGATGGCGCGGTTGATTCAGAACATTGTGCGCCGTACCTAATTCAACGATTTGCCCTAAATACATGACAGCGACGCGATCGCTCATGTGACGAATAACAGAAATATTATGCGATATTAGTACGTAGGTAAGCTTACGCTGTCGCTGTAGCATCACCAGTAAATTCAGAATTTGTGCCTGAACAGAAATATCCAACGCTGACGTGGGTTCATCCAATAAAATGATATCCGGCTGTGCTGAAAGCGCACGCGCAATGGCGATACGCTGGCGTTGACCGCCGGAAAACGCATGAGGCAAACGGTCAAGGTATTCATGGCGAATACCGACCAAGGTCGCCAACTCGTATGCCAGTGCCCTGCGTTCCGTTTCACTGCCGTGCCCCTGCAACCAGACAGGTTCAGTGATGGTGCGCCACACAGGCAGTCGAGGATCGAGCGATGACAGCGGGTCCTGAAACACCATTTGCATCCCGTTTGCCAGCCACGAGCCCGGCGAACGCGCACGCACGCACTCGCCCTGCGAAGGTGTTAACATCCCCATCAATACCTGTGACAAGGTGCTTTTCCCACAGCCAGACTCACCGACAACGCCTAAAGTTTCACCATCGTTAATCGTCAGATCGAGGCCGTTAAGCGCATGGACATGCTCAACCGCCTTGCCATGCCAGTTACGCTTTGCCGGAAAGCGAACGTGTACATCACGCAGCGTCAACAAGGCGTCATTCATTTTCCACCCCCCTCTGAGGATTCCAGCAGGCAACCTGCTGGGACGATGTTGCCAGCGTATGCAATTCAGGACGTTGATAGCAGCGCTCTGTCGCCGCCGTACAGCGCGGCCGAAACGCACAGCCTTCGGGCAACTGGGACAAATTAGGTACTGTGCCGGGGATAGCCGGAAGCACGGCGCGCGGCACGGCATCATCCGGTGCGCAGCGTAACAGCCCTTGAGAATAGGGGTGGGCGGGACGTTGGATAACCGCCTGAGTGGCTCCGCTCTCAATAACAGTACCGGCATACATGACATACAGCCGATCGCACAGTTGTGATACGACGGCCATGTCATGACTGATAAATAGCACCGCAGTGCCACGTTCCTGCGCTTTGTGTTTCAACAGGCGCAACACCTGACGCTGCACCGTGACATCCAGCGCAGTAGTGGGCTCATCGGCAATGATCAGTTCAGGATTGCAGGAAAAGGCCAGCGCGATCATCACACGCTGTCGCATGCCGCCTGAGAGTTCAAATGGGTAACGCTTCATCACCTGCTCTGCATCAGAAATTTGCATTTCTGAAAGCAATACCAGCGCATGGGCGTGCGCTTCGCGTTTATTCAATGGTTGATGCTGTTGGATAACTTCGCGCATCAAATCACCGACGCGACGCGTTGGGTTCAGTGCCGTCATCGGTTCTTGAAAGATCATGGCAACCTTGGCACCGCGTATCTGGCGCAGGGTGCGTTCCGACGCAGTGAGCATATCCTGACCCAGCAGGGTAACGCTGCCGCTGTTGATGTTATAGCTACCCGGTCGGAGTAATCGCATCACCAGCATCGAGGTGACCGATTTACCGGAACCGGATTCCCCGACAACGCCCACAATTTCACCGCGCTTTACGCATAACGAGACCTGATTCAGCGCATGCACTTCACCGCGATAAATCGGAAAACTGAGCGCCAGATTATCAATCGTCAACAGGGTATCGTCCATCAGAGCCCTCCTGAGGTTTTTGGATCCAGCAGGTCGCGCACGCCGTCACCGAACAGGTTGAAGCCGACCGCCGTGATCAAAATCGCCATACCGGGAAAGGCACAGTACCACCACTGATCGAGCACATAGCTACGTCCATTAGCAACCATCGCGCCCCACTCCGCCGTCGGTTGCTGCGCACCCAATCCGATAAAACCGAGCGTGGCCGCCATCAAAATCGCGGCACCAATATCCAGCGACGCTTGCACCACCAACGGCGGCAGCGCGTTACGCAAAATATGCCAGGTAATCAGATGCCAGCGGTTGGCACCGAAGGTTTTTGCGGCTTGTACATAGGCAAACTGACGCACCACCAACGTTTGTCCTCGCGCCAACCGGACATAAAACGGGATACGCACAATGGCGATCGCCAGCATGGCGTTAAACAAGCTGGGACCTAAGGCCGCTGCCAGCGCCATGGTAAGCACCAAAGAGGGAATCGACAGCATAATGTCCATAACCCGCATGATCACGGCATCACCAAAGCCGCCTAGCACCCCTGAAAAACAGCCAAGCAGCGAGCCGATAACGGCCGCAATGGCGACAACAGCAAGCCCGGCAGCGACAGATTGTTGGCTTCCCATCACCACTCGACTGAACAGATCGCGCCCCACTTCATCGGTGCCAAACCAATGGGTTGATGACGGCGGCAGCAAGCGCGCAGAAAAATCGATAGCGTTAGGATCGTAAGGGGCCAGCCAAGGGGCAAATACCATCATCAGCACAATCACCGCGATAATCGCACCTCCCAACAGCGTTAACGGACTACGCTTGACCAGCCACCACTGCTTTTGCCAATAGGCAATACGCGAAGACACTGTGCGTAGCGGGGCAGTTTGTTGTTGCGTTATATGCATCACGCCTCTCCTCGTCCAATTCGCGGATCCAGCCACAGATAGAGCAGATCCACCAGCAGGTTAACCCCCACATAGGCCATAGACACCACCACGGCAAAGCCCATCACCGCCGGGAAGTCCAGCGCTTGAATCGATGCCACAACGTAAGCCCCCATACCCGGCCAGGAGAAAACCGTTTCCGTTAACACTGCACCATAGAGCAGATCGCCCAGCGCCAGACCCAACACAGTCACTGACGGGATCAAGGCATTGGGCAGCGCGTGGCACATGACAATGCGCCACGGGGTTAAGCCACTCGCCCGCGCGGTGCGGATGTAGTCCTCACTCAATTGCTCTAGCATGGCGGATCGAATCTGACGCGCTACAATACCGAGATGAACAAAGGAGAGCGTAAGCGACGGCAATATCAGATGCTGCAAGGCGTTCCAGAAGGCCTCATGGTCACCCGCCAACAGGCTATCGATCAGGTAGAATCCCGTGACATGCGCTGGCGGCTCCAGCCAGTCATCCAATCGACCACCGCCGGGCAGCAAATCGAGATGCCCGTAAAACAGCACGATAACCCCTAAGCCAAGCCAAAACGCGGGCGTGGATATCCCACCGATCGCCAGTAACCGCACGCCATGATCCAACCAGCGATCGCGATACACTGCGGAGAGCACGCCAAGGGGAATACCGACTGCCAGTGCCAGTAGCAGAGCGCAAAACGCCAATTCTAACGTGGCCGGGAAAAAGGTCTGAATATCATCCAGCACCGGACGTCCGGTACGAATCGAGGTGCCTAAATCACCGGAAAATAGGGCCGTAACATAGCGCCAAAACTGCACATAGAGCGGCTGATCCAACCCCAACTGCTGGCGAATATGGCGTACGATGTCATCACTGGCACGATCGCCTGCCAATAAGCGCGCAGGATCGCCAGGGATCAGGTGCGAAATGATGAAGGTGATAACGCAAACCCCCATCACCACCAGCACCAATCCCCAGCAGCGTTGCCGCAAAATACTCCAGAACGTCATAGTGTTACTCCACGCGATGCGGCACCAAATCGGGTGTCGCATCGGGCTGATTTTTGTGCGACGAGCCTCGCCGCCTGCTGCGCGAGTGAACTTATTTCGACATCGTGCCTATGTTAAACACCTGTTCCAGCATCGGGTTAAACACAAAACCTTTGACCGCATTGTTCATCGCCACCTGATAGTTTTTTTGGAACAGATAAACGTAGGCGGCTTCATCAATCACAATGCGCTGCGCCTGCTGGTAATCCGCGGTGCGCACAGCCTGATCGGTGGTCGCCATCGCCTTTTTCAGCAACCCATCAACCGCCGGGTTTTCATAGTAGGAACGATTGCCCGGCAACCCTTTCTTATTGGATTCAAACCAGTAATTCATGAACATGTAGGGGTCGGCGAAATCCGGGCTCCAGTTACCGATGGCAATATCAAAGTCGCCCTTACCCACCCGTTCGCGCAGGGTGGCGTTAGCCAGTTTTTCCAGACTGACATTAACCCCCAGCGATTTCAGCGTTGCCTGCGTGGAGATGGCAATAGGTTCCCAGGAAGGATCGTTATCCGAATAAAGGAAGGTGAGTTGCTGCGGCTTTTGCGCTACCTTGCTCATTGCCGCCTGCGCTTTGTCGTTGTCCAGGCTGTACTGCATGGCATCTTTGTCATAGCCCCACATGCCTTCCGGGATCGGGCCACGCATCTGCTTGCCGTTACCGCCCAGAATCCCCTTCACCATGCCCTGATAGTCCGTGGCCCAGGAGACAGCGCGACGCAGATCAACCTGGCTCAACGGCCCCTTTCCATTGTTAAGATAGAGATAGGTCACGCGCAGCGACGGGTGTTCCTGTACCGACACGCTGTTTTTTGCCTTCAACGTGGCAAGCTGATCGACCGGCAAAGACTCGGCAATATCAATATCGCCGCGCTCCAGTTGCAGGCGGCGCGTAGCACTTTCACCAATGATTTTGACTGAAACGCGTTTAAATGCAGGCGTGCTGCCACTGTAATGGGGGTTTGGTACCAGCACCACCTGCTGGCCCTTCTGCCAACGCTGCACCTGATAAGGTCCTGAACCGGCGGTATTTTCCGCTAACCAGCCCTTACCTTCATCAGCGCCATTTTTGCTCAATACTGCCGGGTTAATGATAGAGGCACCGTCATTGGCTAACGTATACAGGAACGGTGCAAAGGGGGCGCTCAGAGTAAAACGCACGGTATGCGCATCAACTGCTTCAACCTTTAAATCGCTGGGATAGGCTTCAGCAGGACCCTGACCAATCTTCAGCAGACGCTCAAACGACAGCTTGACCGCCTCGGCGTTGACAGCGCTGCCATCGGAAAATTTTGCTTTGGGATCGAGCGTGAAGGTCCAGGTTTTTTGGTCTGGAGAGGCTTCCCAACTCAAGGCCAAATCCCCCGTCACATCGGTAGCGCCTTTGCCATTTTCCGTTTTGTACTGCACCAAACGTTGATAGCAGGGATAGGTGATGGTCCAGTCGTTATTATCGATAGTAACCGCAGGATCTAACGTTTGTGGATCGGCGGCTTTGCCGATCACCAGCATATCTTTCGGCACCGCAGCCCAGGCAGGCAATACGGCCGCCATCGCGGTAGCTAACAGCAGAGGTCGTAACAATGCAGTGTGATGCGTCTTCATGATTCAGCTCCTGGTGATAGTCAAACGGTTCGCGCAGCGCGCAACAATCAAACAGCCGTCCTACAGTGAGGCAAGGTACAACCAAACCGATCGGGCAACAGCGGGTAACGGTCAGCATCCGGCAGTTCAAAATGCCACCATTCCGTTTCAATCCCGACAAAGCCACCCGCTGCCATCACGGCATAGAGTTGCAGTCGGTTACGTTGCACGGCGACGGGCAACGCCGCACACCACGCATAGGATTTCTCATTCATCTCGTCGAAGCCGGTGCCCATGTCCAGCGCCTGACCCTGTTCATCCAACAGCGTGACATCCACCGCCACGCCGCGACTGTGGTGCGAACCCACCGCCAATGAGGCGACAAAGCGCGGATCGGGGCAGGCATCCCACAGGCGTATTTGCGCCGCGTGGGGACGATAGGCATCGTACAGTTGCAGCCGGTAGCCGCTCTGTTCGGCAACGGCGACACTGCGCGCCAGTCCCCGTGCCGCATCCGGGTGCAGCAGGCAAAGCGCTTCGGCGTAAATGGGATGACCGGTCAGGTTATCCGCCGTGGCATATTTCATATCGATGATCAGTTGGGGTAGCGTCTGCGCCAGATCCACCAAGTCGATAACATCCTTCATGTGTTGTCCTGTTTACGGTTCAAATTGACCAAATTCCGTTTGCAACGCGCGATTGAGCGCCAGTCTCGCCGACAGTTTGTCGCCCAACTGTTCCACCACCGCAGAGAGCAGCAGGTTGAACAAGCAGGTGATCGGTGCCAGCGAATCCCAGAAATGGCCGGTATCGGTTTTGACTTGCAGCAAATCCATCGGGTAATCACGCGCCCAGGGGCACCAGAGATCGGTAATCAACGCCAACGGGATCTGCCGGTCGCTGGCGGCGCGACAATACTGTCGGGCCACGGTGGAATAGGCACGCGTGTCGGTCACCACCACATAAGGGCGTTGGTATTCTGAATTGAGCGACTCCACCCAGGTGCCAGACAGTCCATCGACATAGCTCACACGCGGGCGCAAATACTCAAGATGGCTAAAAAACGCGTTGGCAATGCCGCGCGTGGACTGGATACCGAGAATAAACACCGCCTCTGCCTCAGCCAGTTGCTGGCTGATGCGCGCGAAAGTCTCCGTTTGCGCCAGACGATAGACGTCCTGAATGGCATCAAGCTCCAAACGCAGAGAGGGGCTAAGGCGATCCGAAAGGGTACGCTGCTGCTGCCAGGCATCCAGACGATCGGTGACGCCCCACGGGCGATACGGTGCCAGCGCATCGGCGCGCAGACTCGCTTTGACATCCTCCAGATTGCGATAACCCAGCTTGCGCAGATAACGCCCCACGGTGATCCCCGTTGTGCCGGTATAGCCAGCGATGCTATCCGCCGATTCAAACGGTATCTGTGCCAGATTATTCAGCAGCCAACCGGCAATACGTTTACCGCTGGGGGTCTGCTGGCTGAACGACGCTTCGATACGTGCGATGAGCTCAATGCGCACGTTGGCGTCGGGGATAGCGGAAGAGGCGTCATCCTGCTGCATGTTAATGCCCTGTCATTCGCGGTCATAATGTTATGTGATTAACATTGCAGTATCTGTGCCAAAAAATAACCTATTGATATTTATAGAGAAGATAGTGATGGGGATTTTTTAGAAAGGTGCAGTGCGCCATCATGGCGCACTGCATGCACGCAAATGCATAAAAACAGTGCTACACAACAAACGATAAATCGTTAAATTACATAGTGTTAAATAAGTATATCCTATTACTAAAACCTATTCGCTGCGTTGAATCTGCGCGGCAATAGATTGCGCAACCTGCTGCCAACCTTGCGCCAGCGTTGTCACCAACGCATCATAACCATCGTCATTGACCGGCAGCACCAGATTGAACGGCTGGCGCAGCAAACGATCGCCGCGCTGCAAAGTCCACTCCCCTTGCACCACCGCTTTTCCATCGTAGCGGCCGTGGAAGGCTTTGACGGTAACAGCCAGTTCTGAGGGAGCGGCCCCCAACGGCTGCGAACTTACCGTCCAGCCCGGCAGCCCCGCATTCAGGCTGCTTTGCAGCGTCTGTTGCAACTGTTGCTCCAACGGGCTGGCCCACAGGTTATTGCTGGCAATGACATAACGCACATCATTGGTCTGGTAAACCAAGCCCGACGTACTGAGATAATCCGCCAACGAAACGTGGGAAAGCCACAGCGTGCGGGCCGCGGTGAGATCTGTTTTTCCCGCAGCCGCCACGGAGGGCTGCGGCAGTTGGTAATAGGTTTTTGGCGTGGTACTGCTGCATGCACTCAACAACAACGCCATTGCCACCAGCCATCCTTTACTCATGGTTTCGCCCTCTTCGGTTGGGGATCTTCGCTCTCAGGCGCCTGGAAGATCAGCGCATTGCTTTTATCATTCAGCGTGCGTAATACCGGTTGCAACTCCCTTAATACCTGATCCAGCCGCTGCATATTCGCCACCAATCGGTTATAGGCCGGTGAGCCGGGCTGCATGCCTTGCATACTGCGGTTCAGTTCCTGTAGCGTTTGCTGCATGTCCTGTGGCAGCGATTGCATCGCTTTGCTGGAGGTTATCTGGTTTAACGAGGCAAGCGTTTTTTTCAACTCACGCAGCGTTGACTGGCTCTCCGCCAGCGTTTTGGTCGCTTCACTCACCATTGGCGTTAACGGCAGGTCGTTGACCTTATCCAACACCGCCATCAGTTTTTGCTGGATTTGCGACAAACCGCCACCCACGGTTGGCAACACCGGATACCCATCGACGACACGCAGCGGTTCTGTACTGTTGTCGCGCGCTTTCGGGTAAAAGTCGAGATCGATAAACAAGGCGCCGGTCAACAGGTTGGCCGTTTTCAATGAGGCACGCAGCCCCATGGACTGTGCGTCAGCGAGCTGTTTCTGATAATCAAACTGCTTGCCGATGATCTTTTCAAAACGTGCAGGTTCAACGCGGATCAGCACCGGAATGCGATAATCCATGTTTATATCCTGCTTGAAATTGGTCGTCACCAACGGCGCTTGTGCGACGGTTCCCAAACGAATACCACGGAATTCTACCGGTGCCCCTACCTGCAACCCGCGAATAGACTCATCAAAGAACATTACATATTCTTTGTACTCGGTGTAGAGCGAGTCCTGAATACTGCGCTCATTATCAAACAGCTGATAGTGCGCACGATCTTGCACACGCTCACCCAAATCCCAACCGGTCGGCACGTCAAAGCTAACACCGCCGCTGAACAAGGTGGTCAACGATCCCATTTCCACCCGCATCCCCTGCGCTGACATATCCAGCGTCACGCCACTGTCTTTCCAGAAACGGACATTGCTGGTCACCAGGCTGTCGTAAGGCGCGGTAATAAACAGCTGATAGCGCATTTGGCGCGCCTTGGTATCGAACTCACTGGTTTCTACCGAGCCCACACGGTAACCGCGAAACAGCACCGGATCGCCCGCGTTCAACTGCCCCGAACGCTCGCTGTCGAGCAGAATGCGAATGCCTTTGGCATGCGGAGGTGCCAACGGCGGTGAATCCAGCAACGCAAATTCACTACGAGCTTCACCACTCACCCCCGGCTGAAGCTCGATGAACGCACCGGACAGCAACGTGCCTAATCCAGAGACCCCCTCGCGGCCAATCTGGGGTTTTACTACCCAGAACACGGAATCATGACGCAGCAACTTGCCCATTCCAGAATGCAAGCGGGCCACAATCTCCACCTGACGCAGGTCTTCACTCAACACCACGCTTTCCACCACCCCCACATCCACACTGCGGCTTTTGATGGTGGTTTTGCCGGCCACAATCCCTTCGGCACTCTGCGTCGTTAGCGTGATCTGCGGCCCCAGATGGCTGAAATGATAGAATAAAATCCAGGCTCCGATCAGCACCGTTACAATGGGCACAATCCACACGGGCGACCAGCGTTTAATCGCTTCTACGTTCGCGACAGAATAGTTATTTTTCGCCAATGGCTGATCCCTCTTGGTCATTATCACGCTGGCGATCCCACAACAAACGGGGATCAAACGTCATGGCGGCAAACATGGTCAAAATGACCACCAGCGCGAACAGCACCGCGCCGATTGCCGGATAAACACTCATTAACTGGCCGATGCGCACCATGGCAGACAGCACCGCAATGACAAAGACGTCGATCATCGACCAGCGACCGACAAACTCCACCATCTCATACACCACGTGCAGCCGCTCATTATCCTGACGTCCGTTACCTGCCGCACTCCAGCACAACCATGCCAGCGCTAGCATTTTCAACGACGGCACCATAATACTGGCAATGAAGATCACCAGCGCCACGGGGTAGGAGCCCATCCCCCACAGCAAAATAACCCCCGACATAATGGTGGAGGTTTCACTGCTCCCCAACGCCTCGGTGATCATGATCGGCAACAGGTTCGACGGAACATACAGCAACACGGAAGTTAACAGCAGCGCTAGCGTCCATTGCAGGCTGTTTTTACGTCGCGCATGGCCGTGGCGATGACAACGCGTGCATTCCCACTGTTCGGCAGGCAATATCGCCGTACAGCAGGTGCAGGAGCGCAGACCTTGTGCCAAACCCGAGCGTCCGGTATGCGGCGCAAAAGGGAGTTGCGGCGCAGGCGCTACGTCATTCCACACGCTGCGCCGATCCAGACTTTGATAGGCCAGCAGTTGCAGCAAACAAAAGAGTACATAGGGAACAAAACCGGTGCCGACGCCAATGTCGCCATAAGACATCAGCTTCACGAAACTCACGAGTACGCCAGCGAGAAAAATTTCGGCCATTCCCCAGCTTTTTAACCAGAAGAGCCAGATAGCCATCAGCCGTTTCATCCGTGATGGCATGGCAGAACGCAGCGACAGCAAAATAACCATCACCATGGAGAGCGCCGGGATCACCTGAACAAACAGCATAAACAGAAAGGCGACGCTGGCATAATCATCCGACACCATGACCTGTGGGATCTCAAACAGTGATATCTCACTGGTGATGCCCGCCACGCGCATATAAACAAAAGGAAAAGCGTTCGCCAATGCCAGCATCAGCAAGGCGCTGAAGGCAAAACCGATGGAGCGCTGGCGCGCCTGATTCTGGCGGTTGGCCAAGGTTGATTTACAGCGCGGACACACCGCCTTTTGCCCATGCTTCAGGAGCGGTAATTCCACCAGCATGTCGCACTGGGGGCATAACATGTAGTCGTCATGCCTTGCATTATGATTGCACACGCTCCGCCTCCGTTATCTTTCGCCGTACGGCACCCCAATCAGGAGCGCCGCCGCCGTTACCTGTAGAAGGCTCGTGTTTCCCACGGCACGGTATACCCTACGCAGGGTTACCGCCAGAACGCATCTCCCCGTGGGTAGTATACGCAACGTTAGCCGTTTTTCTGCGTTTCCAACGCTTCCCAGCGCTCAAAACACACTTCCAGCTCCTGCTCCGCTTCCGCCAAGGCGTTCAATACCTTTTGTGTTTCATCACGCGGACGGGTAAAGAAATCAGCATCGTTCATTTGTGCCTGTAACGCCGCGATGGATTGCTCCAACTGTTCGAGTTTCTGGGGTAACTGCTCCAGCTCGCGCTGCTGGTTATAACTGAGTTTACCGGTTTGACGTTTAGCGCTGGGTGCGCTTTGAACAGACGCTTTACTCTCTGCGGATTTTTCCGACGCCGCAGGCACAGATTTACGCAGTGGCACCGCTTCAGCGCGCTGTTGCTGAGCATCATAATAACCCCCCACATAGCGGTTAATACGTCCATCCCCTTCGAAAATCCAGCACTCGGTGACCGAGTTATCGACAAACTGACGGTCGTGGCTCACCAGCAGTACAGTGCCTTGATAGCTGTCGATCAGCTCTTCCAACAATTCCAGCGTTTCCACATCAAGATCGTTGGTCGGTTCGTCAAGGATCAGCAGGTTGCTGGGTTTGAGGAACAAACGCGCCAGCAGCAGTCGGTTACGTTCACCGCCTGACAGGGCTTTTACCGGCGTCATGGCCCGTTTAGGATGGAACAGGAAATCTTGTAGATAGCCCAGCACATGGCGGGAGCGGCCATTCACCATCACTTCCTGTTTGCCTTCGGCCAGGTTATCCATCACGGTACGCTCAGGGTCAAGCTCCGCGCGGTGTTGATCGAAATAAGCCACTTCTAACTTGGTGCCGCAATGAACGCGACCGTGCGACGCTTGCAAATCGCCCAACAGCAGTTTCAACAGCGTGGTTTTACCGCAACCGTTTGGCCCAACCAACGCTATCTTGTCGCTGCGCAGCACCTGAGCAGAGAACCCCTGCACCAGATTTTTATCACCAATGTGATAATCGACGTTTTCCAGCTCAAACACGATCTTGCCGGAACGGGCCGCTTCTTCCACCTGCATTTTGGCAGAACCCATCACTTCGCGACGTTGTGAACGCTCCTGACGCATCGCCTTGAGCGCACGCACCCGGCCTTCATTACGCGTGCGACGCGCCTTGATGCCCTGGCGGATCCACACCTCTTCCTGCGCCAGCTTGCGATCGAATTCGGCATTTTGCAGTTCTTCTACGCGCAACGCTTCTTCTTTGCCCAGCAGATACTTATCGTAATTGCCGGGCCAGGAGACCAGTTTGCCACGATCGAGATCGACAATGCGTGTCGCCATGTTGCGAATAAAGGAACGGTCATGGGAGATGAAAACGATGCTGCCCTGGAACGTTTTGAGGAAACCTTCCAGCCAGTCGATGGTTTCGATATCCAGGTGGTTGGTGGGTTCATCAAGCAGCAACACTTTCGGGCCGCTGACCAACGCGCGTCCCAGCGCGGCCTTACGCAGCCAGCCACCCGAGAGCGAGGATAAGGGTGCATCCGCCGTGAGCCCCAATTGGGCCAACACGTCGTGGATGCGATTTTCCAATTGCCACAGTCCTTGGGTTTCCAACGTTTCCTGAAGTACTGCCAACTGGTTGAGGTGCTTATCGCTGGGATCCTGTTCCACCAGACGCAAGGCCTCATGGTAGCGTTTCAGGTAGTCGGCCTGCTCGGCCACCCCTTCCGCCACAAAATCAAATACGCTACCCGCTACGTCACGCGGCGGATCCTGCTGCAAGCGGGAAACGATCAGATCTTGTTCATAAACGATACGCCCATCATCCAACCGCACTTCGCGCGCCAGAATTTTCAGCAGGGTCGATTTCCCCGCCCCGTTACGCCCTACCAGGCAGACGCGTTCATTTTCTTCAATGTGCAGTTCGGTATTATCAAGTAAAGGCGCATCGCTAAACGACAGCCAGGCATCCGAGACGCTAATTAATGACATGACTTACTTTTCCTCGCCCGCGTGTCGCAGCAGCCAGCAGTTGTGAATCTGGCGATTGCGGGCAAAATCTAATGAAAGGGTTTTCTCGCTGATTTCCGTGGCGCGAAGCCCAAGGGCTGCAATGCCCGCCAGATCCATCTGGAAACCGCGTTTGTTGTTGGAAAACAGAATGGTGCCGCCTCGACGCAGCATACGCTGCAAATCTTTCATCAACGCCAGGTGGTCGCGCTGTACGTCAAAGGCATCGGCCATGCGTTTCGAGTTTGAGAACGTGGGCGGATCGATAAAAATCAGGTCAAACTGCTCACGTGTTTCCTGCATCCAGGTCAGGCAATCCGCCTGAATAAGCCGATGCTGGCGACCTGCCAGACCATTGCTGCTGAGGTTTTTCTCCGCCCATTCCAGATAGGTACGTGACATATCCACCGTGGTAGTACTACGCGCGCCGCCCAGCCCTGCGTGGACGCTGGCCGTGCCGGTATAGGCAAACAGGTTCAGGAAGTCTTTTCCTTTACTCATTTCGCCCAGCATCTTACGCGCGATACGGTGATCGAGAAACAGTCCGGTATCCAGATAATCGGTCAAATTCACCCACAGCTTGGCGTTATACTCCTGCATCAGCAGGAAATCGCCCTTCTGCGCCAGTTTTTCATACTGGCTTTTGCCCTTTTGCCGCTCGCGGGTTTTTAACACCAGACGATTGGCAGGCAATTCCAACACATGCAACGTCGCGTTGATGATATCAAACACGCGCTGGCGTGCCTTTTGTGGATCGATGGTTTTCGGCGGCGCGTACTCCTGCACCACCACCCAACTGCCGTAACGATCGATAGCCACATTGTATTCAGGAAGATCGGCGTCATACAGGCGATAACACTCGATACCCTGCTGACGGGCCCATTTCTCCAGTTTACGGCAATTCTTACGCAGCCGGTTGGCAAAATCCGGCGCGACTTCAGCGCTGACGCGCGGCGTGCTGGTTTCATCCGCAGAGGACTCAGGCGCAGCGCTGATCCGATAGTTTTTCTGAACGCAATCCAGCGGCCCGTTTTTGGCCTTAAACTGGCGTTCAGCGCGCAATGGCAGGCTGGTTAACAGCTCCGGTGACGCACTGAACAGCGACAGCGTCCAGCCACCAAACTCACTTTTCAGCTTGCGGCCCAGCATATTGTGCAAGGCAATCAGCGCGGGTTCACTTTCCAGACGCTCACCGTAAGGCGGGTTACTGAGTACCGTGCCTGTCGGACCTTGCGGCAGCGGATTGCGCAGTTGCACCGCATCCTGTACCGAGAGGGTTATCAACTCGCTGACACCAGCACGGCGCGCATTGGCACGCGCCAATTCAATCACCCGGCTATCGTTGTCCGAACCGTAAAAACGGGAGGTGGTGGTTTGCAGGCCTTGCTTGGCCCTCACCTGCGCCTCGGCCACTACCTCGCGCCACAGATCGGCGTTATGGTTCAGCCAGGCGCTGAATCCCCAATGATTACGGCGCAGGCCCGGTGCGCGATCGGCGGCCATCATCGCGGCCTCAATCAACAACGTACCGGAACCGCACAGCGGATCGATCAGTGGCGTACCCGGCTGCCACCCCGAGCGCAGCACAATGGCTGCGGCCAGGTTTTCTTTCAACGGCGCGGCACCAGTGCCTTCACGATAACCGCGCTGATGCAAACCCTCGCCGCTGAGATCCAGCGCAATGTTGGCCGTCTCGCGTTGCAGAAACACATTGATGCGAATGTCTGGTTGCTGTTTAGCCACGTTAGGGCGCTGACCGGTCTTACGCACAAAGCTGTCGACAATGGCGTCTTTCACTTTCTGCGCGCCGTATTGGGAATTACGGATTTCGTCGTTAGTGCCAGTAAAATGCACCACAAAAGCGCTGTCAACCGAGAACACGGAGGTCCAGTCAATGGCCTGCACGCCGAGGTAGAGATCGAGATCGCTGTAGACCTTGCATTCACCGAGCGGCAGTAAAATGCGTGATGCCAGGCGGCTCCACAGCAAACTGTGATACATCAAACGGTCGTCACCCTGAAAATGCACGCCGCCTTGAACCAGGCTGCATTCCTGCGCACCTAACGCTTCAAGTTCACTTTTAAGCAGTTCTTCCAGACCACGCGCCGTGCTGGCAAACAGAGAATTCATAATACGACGACCACCAAGGTAAAAGGGTAGACCCAGACGACTTCAGGTTGCAGGAAAGCGATAAGCGGTTCGAGTAACCTCACACAGTCAGCGCACGTGCAATTTGAAGTATCACGGGTGTAACACATAAAATTGAGGCGCATTATAGCTAATCCCAGCGACTTGTCATAAAGTTGCCGCGTTAAATACCTTTGAACAGATAGGCACTCTTGATGATTGGTGTTTCCCAACTGTACATTCACCCGGTCAAATCCTTACGCGGTTTGCAACTTTCCCATGCCTTGGCAACGCCCAGTGGTCTGGCGTATGACCGTTCATTTATGGTGACGGAACCGGATGGGACCTTTATCACGGCGCGCCAGTTTCCTGAAATGGTGCTGTTTACACCGGCCTTGCTGCCTGACGGCCTGTTTCTCACCGCACCTGATGGCGCTCAGGCGTTAGTCCGCTATGCGGATTTCGCCCCTACGCCACAGCCCACTGAAGTCTGGGGCACGCATTTTTCCGCCTGCATCGCACCCGATAACATCAACCAGTGGCTGAGCGGTTATTTTAAACGTCCGGTACAGTTGCGCTGGGTTGGCGACATGCCCTCTCGCCGCGTGAAGCGTTTTCCCGACATCCCGCTGGGGTTCGCCGACGGTTACCCTTATCTGTTGGTCAATGAGGCCTCTTTTCAGGCACTGCGCCAGCGGTGTAGCGCGGGGATCAAGCTGATTCAGTTCCGCCCTAACATTGTGGTGACCGGCGCTGAGGCCTTCGCGGAAGACAGTTGGCAGACGCTGCGTATTGGCGAGGTGACTTTCGACGTAGTCAAACCGTGCAGCCGCTGCGTGTTGACCACCGTGAGCACCGAGCGCGGGCGCAAGCACCCTTCGGGAGAACCGCTCGCCACGCTGCAAGCCTTCCGCACGGCGGAAAACGGCGACGTGGATTTTGGTCAGAATATGGTGGCACGCCAAAGCGGTGTCATTCGGGTGGGCGATAGCGTTGAGGTGCTGGCAACCAAGCCACCGCGTCGCTATGGTGCAGGAACCCCTGCCGCCACGCTGGCATCGCCAATTCAGGCGGAGCAAGGCCTTTCCCTGCACTATCAGGGTAAAACGCTACCGGGGAATAATCAGCAGATTCTGTTAGAACAGCTAGAGCAGCACGGCGTGCGCGTGCCCTATTCTTGCCGGGCGGGCGTGTGCGGTTGTTGTAAAATGACGCTGGTCAGCGGAGAGGTTTCGCCCTTAAAGCAGGGGGCCGTGCGCGAGGATGGCACTATTCTGGCGTGCAGCTGCGTGCCGCTGGGAGATGTGGTGCTCGCCTGACAAGGCCCTTTCCCCTACACCACCTTGGCATAGGGGAAAGATGCCGATGGCATCGCCCCTGCCAGCGTGCTCTGCTGGGGCAACAGGCGGTCATGCATGATTTTAATCGCTTCGCCTAACTGCATGGTTTTGCCGTTGAGCGTCAGCGCTTCTTGTGCCAACACGCACAAGCTGGCTTTTTCACCGCGATCCACCACCATAAAACAGGCAATCTCCTGGCTTTCAGCCAGCATGACCCAAACCGCATCGCCCATGTGCGGTGCCTGTTGTTCATGGGGTTGCTGCGCAAAATACCAACTCTTTGGCATCAGGGGTTTTAAATAGCGGTGAGCCACCAGCGCATTTAATACCAGCTCTGCCTGCAATTCATGCTGCAACGAAATAGGCTGACATTTTTCCTGAAAGGTGAAAAACAATGCGGCGTCATCAACACAAAATGAGACGGGGGAAAACGCATCTGGCGTAAGCATTTTTGCCGCAAAACGAGAACGAAATACCATGCCGTTAGCTAAATCCAGCATCATACGATCGTGTTCCGCATCAAAATACCAGCGCCAATTGTCGTCAGGTTTTAACTTCATATTATTCACCTTCCCCCTGGGCTTTTCATCGACGCCATTGCGCTTGCATACCACATGCCATTGCCATCCTTGACAAGTAAAACGGTTTATATCCTTCATACCGTTTGTGAGAGTATGTCAGTCGCGTTTTTGGTAAAAAAGAAGATTAATTGCACAAACGAGTAAAATATAGACTAGCTGGGGGAATAAATAAACCCCCAACCAGAAATGATGTGATGAAAAGATTAAATATGGGTAATGATATCTTTAATCAGGCGCGGTCCATGGAAAATAAAGCCGGAATATATCTGTACCAGGGATGCACCCGCGGCCATTTTTTCCCGTGCCGCCATGAGTGAATCGACACCGCCAACGCCAATAATCGGCAAACGGCCATTCAATTCTTGCGCCAGACGACGAATAACCTCGGTGCTGCTTTGCTGTAACGGACGCCCGCTTAACCCGCCGGTTTGCCCGCAATGATTTAACCCCTGAATCAAGTCACGATTCAATGTGGTATTGGTAGCAATCACCCCATCAATGTTATGACGTACCAAACTGTCAGCAATTTGGATCAATTCTTCCTCAGAAAGATCCGGCGCGATCTTCACGGCGATCGGCACATATTTCTGATGCTGTTGCTGCAAAGCTTCTTGTTTATTTTTAATCGCCTGCAATAGATCGTCCAGCGCGTCACCGTATTGCAGTGAACGTAATCCCGGCGTATTCGGTGAAGAGATATTGATCGCAATATATCCGGCATGGGCATAGACCTTGTCCATGCAGATCAAATAGTCATCTTTACCCTGATCAACCGGCGTATCTTTATTCTTTCCGATATTAATTCCCAGCACACCGCCAAAACGGGATTTTTTTACGTTCTCGATCAGGTTATCCACACCATGGTTATTAAATCCCATGCGGTTAATTAACCCTTCCGCTTCCACAACGCGAAACAGACGCGGCTTATCATTACCCGGCTGCGGACGCGGTGTTACCGTACCGACTTCAATATGACCAAAACCCATTGCGCCCAGCGCATCAATGCAATCGCCATCTTTATCCAAGCCGGCGGCTAGACCGAGTGGATTTTTAAATGAGAGGCCCATGCAGGTAACAGGTTTGGTGGGAACGGATTGGCGAATAAGAAATTCAAAGGGGGTATTCGATAAACGACGTAACTGCTGGAAGGTAAATTCGTGAGCCCGTTCTGGATCGAGCTGAAAGAGTGCCTTCTTGATTACGGGATAGAACATAGTGTCTCCTGAGATCCCAAAAGTCATGCATGCAAAAACAAGAATAACGCGGGTGACTTCCTGACGCACGGCGGGGAATGGTAATGAGATCGCGAGGGAAAGTAAAACACTAATCACAGAAAACGGGTTCCCGCTTAACGCGGGAACCTTGAGGACAGATTAACTTTGCAACGCCTTACCAATTTTCTCAAACAGATCGCCAGAGAGGTTATCCAGCGTTTTCAATTGCTCCAGTGACTGACACATCAACGTCTGACGCGATTCATCGTAGCGTTTCAGCCGGATCAGTGGCTCAATTAACCGAGCCGCGACCTGCGGATTGCGGGTATTGAGATCGCTGAGGATCTCGGTCAGGAAGCGGTAGCCTTCACCGTCCGCGGCATGAAACGCGGCCGGGTTGGCACTGGCAAACGCGCCGACCAACGCACGCAGGCGATTGGGGTTATTCAGGCTGAATGAACGGTGGTTCAGCAACGCTCGCACCCGAGACAACACATCACTGGCCGGACTGGTGGCTTGCAAGGTAAACCATTTATCCATCACCAGACCGTCGGTGTGCCAACGATCGTCAAACTGCGCCATCAACGCATCGCGCACCGGCAGTTGCGCACTGACCGCACTCGAGAGTGCCGCCAACGCATCGGTCATGTTGTCCGCCTGCTGATACTGCGCGCTGACCAGCGCATCAGCCTGCTCCACATCGCCAAACGCCAGATAATAGAGGCAGGTGTTGCGCAGAGCACGTTTGCCAATATCAGCATGTTCGATGCGGTACTCAGCGGTGGCGTTAACGCGATACACCGCGAGCCACTCATCGGACAGCTCCGTCGCCAGCGTACGCACCATCGCGTCGCGCACTGCTGCAATGGCTAGCGGATCGATAATATCAAACAGCTCCGCCATTTCGTTTTCACTGGGCAGCGTCAGAATTTGTGCCGCCAACATGGGATCCAATGCAGGATCCAACAATACCCCACGAAACGCATCAGCCAGATGCAGCGGCAGCGAGAGCGGTTGGTGCTGCTGATAGCGCGCCACGTTGAGGCGAATATGGTTCGCCAGCAGGCTTTGTGCCGCATCCCAGCGCGAGAAATCATTGCGTGCGTGACGCATCAGGAAGGTCAGTTGCGCATCGCTCCAGGCATAATTGAGCTTAACCGGCGCAGAAAACTCTCTTAATAAAGAAGGGATCGGCTGACTCGGCACATTATCAAACACAAACGTCTGCTCTGCTTCGGTCAGGTTTAACACAGAATCGATGGTCTGACCGGCATATTGCAACGGAATCACGTTGCCCTGCTGATCGTACAGTTCAATATCCAGCGGAATATGCAGCGGGCGTTTTTCCTGACCGTCCGCGCCCACCGGCGTTTTTTGGCTGACCGACAGCAGATATTGCTGCGTTGCGGCATTATAATCATCGCGCACCGTCACCACCGGCGTTCCCGACTGGCTGTACCAACGGCGGAACTGCGTCAGATCCACGCCCGAGGCATCTTCCATCGCCTGCACAAAATCATCACAGGTCGCTGCACTGCCGTCATGACGCTCGACATAAAGCCGCATGCCTGCCTGAAAGTTATCCTCCCCCAGCAGCGTGTGCATCATGCGAATCACTTCTGAACCTTTCTCGTAAACCGTCAGGGTGTAGAAGTTATTCATTTCAATCACCTGATCCGGACGGATCGGGTGCGACATCGGGCTGGCGTCTTCGGCAAACTGCGCACCGCGCATCACACGCACGTTATCAATGCGGTTCACCGGACGCGACCCCAGATCGGAACTGAACTCTTGATCGCGGAACACCGTCAGCCCTTCTTTTAGGCTGAGTTGGAACCAGTCACGGCAGGTAATACGGTTGCCGGTCCAGTTGTGAAAATATTCATGACCAATCACCGCTTCAATATTGAGATAATCTTTATCGGTAGCGGTTTCTGCCTTGGCAAGCACGTATTTGGAATTGAAGACGTTGAGCCCTTTATTCTCCATCGCGCCCATATTAAAGAAGTCCACTGCGACGATCATATAGATGTCGAGGTCATACTCCAGACCGAAACGGGTTTCGTCCCACTTCATGGCATTTTGCAGTGAGGTCATCGCCCAGCCAGCACGATCGAGGTTGCCGCGATCGACATACAGCTCCAGGGCCACTTCGCGCCCGGAACGGGTGGTAAAACTGTCGCTGAGCACATCGAAGTCCCCCGCCACCAGCGCGAACAGATAGCACGGTTTCGGAAACGGATCCTGCCATTCAACCCAGTGTCTGCCATCATCCAGCGTGCCCTGTGCGATACGGTTTCCGTTGGAGAGTAAATACGGGTAGCGCACCGGATCGGCGGTGATGCGCGTGGTAAAGCGCGCCAGCACATCGGGGCGATCCAGATAATAGGTAATGTGGCGGAAACCTTCCGCTTCACACTGGGTACAAAGCGCCGCACCGGATTGGTATAACCCTTCCAGCGCGCTGTTAGCCGCGGGGTTAATCTCTGTGACGATGCTGAGCGTGAACGCGGCGGGCAGGTGCGTTAGCAGCAAGCCATCATCCTCAACCTGATAGTGCGGCCAGGCTTGACCATCCACCGTCAGGCTTAACAGCGTCAGTCCTTCACCGTCCAGTTTTAACGGCGCCCCCGCCTCTCCCTGCCGAACCACCTGGCTCACTGCCGTGACGTGCGTTTTCTGTGCATCCAGAACAAAATCAAGCGCGATATCGCTGATGGTATAGTCCGGTGCACGGTAATCATGACGGTATTTTACTTGCGGCTGTTGATTCATAGGATGTTTACACCTCACTCTTTGCTTTGACAGTTCAGTTTATGCCTGTTACAACGATGTTGCCATGACTATGTGAATGAGAACAATAACCATGCAGAGCACGAATGGACCTCTCTTTTCTGGCCGGATTATGATGTTATACCCTAAATAATTCGAGTTGCAGGAAGGCGGCAAGCGAACGAATCCCGATGAACTTACTCAAGTAAGTGATTCGGGTGAATGAGTGCAGACAACGCACCTGCAGCTTGAAGTATGACGGGTATATCTGGTGATAGCGACAACGCAGCGTGAATCAAGGTATACTCACCGAACGTTGCTGATGATTTTAATAGTGGAAACGCGTCTGACGAGGATGCTGTAACGCATTATGACTTTACACCCTTCCCCGATTTTGAACTCATTGCTGGATACGGATGCGTATAAGCTTCATATGCAGCAAGCGGTGTTTCATCATTATTATGATGTGGACGTTACAGCGGAATTCCGCTGCCGCGGCGATGAGCTGTTAGGGAGTTATGCAGAGACTATCACCGCGCAGATTGCGCTGATGAGCCAACTGTCACTCAGCGACGACGAGTTCGCTTACCTCTCTACGCTGCCTTTTTTTGCCGCAGATTATTTACAGTGGCTGCGCCATTTCCGCTTTAACCCGCAGCAGGTTACCGTAAGCAACCATCACGGCAAGCTGGATATTCGCATTCGCGGCCCCTGGCGCGAAGTGATTTTGTGGGAAGTTCCCCTACTGGCGGTGATCAGTGAAGTGGTGCACCGCTCGCGCACGCCGGACGTTAGCGCCGTGCACGCCGTGGCGCAGTTGCGCCGCACGCTGGCGCAGTTCCGTGAACGCAGTCAGGGGATCGACCTGAGCCATTTCAAACTGATGGATTTCGGCACCCGGCGTCGTTTTTCCCGCGATGTGCAACACGAGATCGTGAGCGTGTTACAGCAAGAGTTCCCCTATTTGATTGGCACCAGCAACTACGATCTGGCGCGTCGCTTAGGACTGACGCCGGTGGGAACGCAGGCGCATGAATGGTTCCAGGCGCATCAACAGCTCGGCGCGACATTGGCGAACAGCCAACGTGCCGCCCTGCACGCCTGGCTGGTGGAATACCCCGATCAGCTTGGTATTGCGCTGACAGACTGCATCACCATGGATGCATTCCTGCGTGATTTCGACCTCGATTTCGCGAACGCCTATCAGGGTCTGCGTCATGATTCCGGGGATCCGATTGATTGGGGCGAAAAGGCCATCGCGCATTATCAGCGCTTAGGCATTGATCCCATGAGTAAAACGCTGGTGTTCTCCGATAATCTGCATCTGGAAAAAGCGCTTACGCTCTATCGCCATTTTTTTCAGCGCATCAATCTGGTGTTTGGTATCGGTACACGGTTGACCTGCGATATTCCAGGCGTGACACCGCTAAATATTGTTATCAAGCTGGTGGAGTGCAACGGTCGTCCGGTGGCGAAACTCTCCGACAGCCCCGGCAAAACTATTTGCCATGACGCCGCATTTATTTCCGCACTGCGCAAAGCCTTCGATCTGCCGCGCATCAGAAAAGCCAGTTAGTCTGTTCGACTGCTCAGTATTTAACCCAACGTTGCCGGAATGCGCAAAACTTGACGCATTCCGGTGATTTCTGCTTGTGTCCTGCCAGACGGCAAGTAACATAGCAAATCACCCTTAGGGGTTGACCCGTTAAATATCATTCATTGAGAAGAGAGAATTTTATGAGCGTAGTGCCTGTAGTCGACGTACTGCAAGGCCGTGTCGCCGTTGACAGTGAAGTCACCGTGCGCGGCTGGGTACGTACCCGGAGAGATTCTAAAGCCGGTATCTCCTTTATCGCCGTCTATGACGGTTCCTGCTTTAATCCGTTACAGGCGGTCGTAAATAATAATCTTCCCAATTACCAGAATGACGTTCTGAAATTGACCACCGGCTGCTCCGTTATCATCACGGGCACCGTGGTTGCGTCACCGGGTGAAGGCCAGTCTTTCGAAATTCAAGCGACTGCCGTTGAAGTGGTAGGCTGGGTGGACGATCCGGACACCTACCCGATGGCGGCAAAACGCCATAGCATCGAATACCTGCGTGAAGTCGCGCACCTGCGCCCGCGCACTAACCTGATCGGTGCCGTAGCGCGCGTGCGCCATACGCTGGCCCAGGCCATTCACCGCTTCTTCCATGAGAACGGTTATTTTTGGGTCTCTACGCCGCTGATTACCGCGTCGGATACCGAAGGTGCCGGTGAAATGTTCCGCGTTTCCACGCTGGATCTGGAAAACCTGCCGCGTACCGATGCGGGCAAAGTGGATTTCAGTGAAGACTTCTTCGGCAAAGAGGCCTTCCTGACCGTTTCTGGTCAATTGAACGGTGAAACCTACGCCTGTGCGCTTTCTAATGTGTACACCTTTGGTCCTACGTTCCGTGCCGAAAACTCCAACACCAGCCGCCATCTGGCGGAATTCTGGATGATCGAGCCGGAAGTGGCCTTTGCGACGCTGGACGATGCCGCTGCGCTGGCAGAAAGCCTGTTGAAATACGTGTTCAAAGCCGTGCTCGAAGAGCGCGCCGATGACATGGCGTTTTTTGCTGAGCGTGTCGATAAAGAAGCGATCAGCCGTCTGGAAAACTTCGTCAGTGCCGATTTCGCCCAGGTGGATTACACCGATGCGATTGAGATTCTGCTCAATTGTGGACACACCTTCGAAAACCCGGTGTTCTGGGGCGTCGATCTTGCCTCCGAGCATGAGCGTTATTTGGCAGAGCAGCACTTCAAAGCGCCGGTGGTGGTAAAAAACTACCCGAAAGACATCAAAGCGTTCTATATGCGTATGAATGAAGACGGCAAAACCGTCGCCGCCATGGACGTATTGGCACCGGGCATCGGCGAAATCATCGGTGGCTCTCAGCGTGAAGAGCGTCTGGCGCAGTTGGACAGTCGTCTGGAAGAAATGGGGCTTAATAAAGAAGATTACTGGTGGTATCGCGATCTGCGTCGCTACGGCACCATTCCGCACTCCGGTTTTGGGCTCGGATTTGAACGTCTGATTGCCTATGTTACTGGTGTACAAAATGTGCGCGATGTCATCCCTTTCCCACGCACTCCGCGCAACGCCAGTTTCTAAATACGCATTAAACATAAGTAAAACAAATAACTAGAAAAAAGACCGCGAATTTTTCGCGGTCTTTTTTTTTCTTTCAGATAAGGCTCACAAAGTTCCCTGAAATTTACAATTTGAAACACAATCTTTCTTTTTGTTACCCGATTACGAACTTAGTATCATTTTTAGGGTAGATTAACGGGCGAGTGAATGGAACACTGCGTTCAGACACAGGAGGACACCAAACTTCCAGTGATAGTTCCGTAAGAGTTTTATTACTTTTTTCGAGAATTGTTAATGGCAGCGGCGGGTGTCTTAAAACACCAATGAGGGTAATAATGATGAAACGCAATATTCTTGCAGTAGTAATCCCGGCTTTGTTAGCTGCTGGCGCAGTAAACGCAGCAGAAGTGTACAACAAAGACGGCAACAAAGTTGATATCTACGGTAAAGTAACTGCTAAACACCTGTTCTCTGATGATCCGAAGAACGACGGTGACAAAAGTTATGCTCGTCTTGGTTTCAAAGGTGAAAGCCAAATCAATAGCGACTTGGTAGGCTATGGTCGTTACGAAGCTGAATTCGCAGGCAACAACACCGAAGGTTCTTCTGTTAAAACGCGTTACGCGTTCGCCGGTTTGAAAGTCACTGATTTCGGCTCTATTGACTACGGTCGCAACCTGGGTATTGCCTATGACACGCTGGCATATACCGATGTTCTGCCTGAGTGGGGCGGCGACCAATCTAACTCTGATAACTTCCTGACTGGCCGTTCTACTGGCGTTCTGACCTACCGTAACAAAGATTTCTTCGGTCTGGTTGATGGCCTGAACTTCGGTCTGCAATATCAAGGCAAAAACAGCAGCGATACCCTGAACAACCGTAAGGGTGCTGACGTTCAGAATGGCGACGGCTGGGGTACCTCTCTCGAATATACCTCTCCGATTGGTGTAGCCATCGTAGGTTCTTATGCAGCAATCAATCGTACTGTTGATCAGAACGCTGAACTCGTTGGTAAAGGCAAAAAAGCTGAAGCTTGGGGTACTGGCCTGAAGTATGATGCTAACAACATCTACGTTGCAGCAATCTACTCTGAACTGCGTAATGCTTCTGTACTGGAAAGTGACGTAAGTACCCTTCCGTCAGGCGTTAGTACTGCATATTTCGCAGATAAAACCAAAATCTTTGAAGCTGTTGCTCAATACAACTTCGATTTCGGTCTGACACCGTCTCTGGGCTATGTTCAGGCTAAAGCGCAAGCTAGTGATGGTACTACCCGTGCAAACGACTACATCACTAAATACGTGAGCGTTGGTGCAACTTACGCATTCAACAAAAACTTCTCCGTATACAGTGAATACGACATCAACCTGATCAAAGACACTAACGCTTACGGCGTTAATGACGACGACAAAGTTGCTGTTGGTGTAACTTACCAGTTCTAATTTCGTTTTATCACCACGGCATTACGCCGTCTGATAACGAAAAAGACAGGGCTCCGTGCCCTGTCTTTTTGTTTTCTTCCCCCAGACTATTAGCGCCATTTATCGCTATCGCGTCTGCCACAATATTTCCTGTTATTTCACCCGCATTTTGATCGCAAACGGTTGGCAAAGCGCATGGCTAGCGGTAACCTGAAGGTTCTTGCCTACCCTCTGTCATGGAATAGCCATCAATGTTTGAACATATTACTGCCGCTGCCGCTGACCCGATTCTTGGCTTGGCCGATCTGTTTCGCGCCGACTCTCGTCCACAAAAAATCAATCTGGGTATCGGCGTATACAAAGATGAAACCGGAAAGACACCGGTGCTGGCCAGCGTAAAAAAAGCAGAACAATTTTTGCTGGAGAATGAAGCCACCAAAAACTATCTCGGGATCGATGGCCTGCCCGAGTTCGCCCTGCGCACGCAGGAACTGCTGTTCGGCAAGCAAAGCGCGATCATCAGCGAAAAG
>CAXYYB010000031.1:0-50302 GCA_964293225.1 uncultured Symbiopectobacterium sp.
GGCTTATGAAGACATTACTAACATCACGGTGTATTAATCAACGGGGAGCAGGTCATTAACAAAATGTAGTATGTGCTTTTTTGTGAGGAAAGAGTATTATAAAGAGGTAATGCAAAATGAAAAAAAACATACCGCATAATATATTTTGTATAAAAATAGGTGTCACCGCTTGTTCTATGTTTTTATCTACCGTAGTGTTCTATGGCTTAGGCGAGTTGGTTAACTACAATCTATTCAAAGAAAAACTTTCCGTTTATTCAGAGGAAATAATAAAAAGAACTGACGATCTTATTAGTCAAGTTAAAAATATATCTTCTGAGGCTAAATCATTTGATGTCTACACTCCGTGCAGTCAACAATATATAGATGCTTTAAGACGTTTACTTTGGCCTTACCCTCTAATTAAAGATATTTCATATATTAATAATAATGCGATAATTTGCTCCGCTTTATGGGGAACATATCCGGCCCCATCATTTATGAATGCATACACAAAAAAAATCAAAAGAGATGATTTTACGTGGGTGTTTGATTCATTGATTAATGAAGGGATTATTGCTGATGTTATATATAATAACACCATTGCCATTACGGTGTCGCCCTTTGCTTTTAAACGATTCTCTTTAGATAAAAACACTAAAGACTTTAATGCTGTTGTTGGTAATCAAACTCATACTGAACATTATTTCGAAATTGGTAGTGAGACAAAAGCACTGGAGATCATGGGGCATGATAAAATTAAAAAATACAGTTTCCCCTTCGTGAAAAAATGCAGTAAAGATAATGATCTTTGTGTCATCTCAGCAGCGAGTTACTCTGGTATTTACAACGAGTCTGTTTTCGTTAATGCCTTTTTGGTATTTGTCTCTCTTGTAACAGGGATATTACTCTCTATTATCATTAACGGGAGTATTAATAAAAGTCTCTCTTTGTCCACAAGACTCCGAGAAGCAGTTAGAATGAAGAAATTAGATATCGTGTATCAGCCTATTTATAAGCTGTGCACCCGTAACATCATTGGGGTTGAGGCTTTGTTGCGTTGGCGGGATGACAAACTTGGCCCTATTGGCCCTGATGTGTTCATCCCTATTGCTGAAAAACATAATTTTATCGGGGATATCACACTGTATGTTCTCAAAAAAACGGTCCATGAATTTGTAGAGCATGCAAAGAAAAATAATATATTCCTCAGCATAAATATAAATTCCAGTGATTTACTCTCCACTCGTTTTAAAAATGAACTATTTTCATTGATTAGAAAACACCATATCCCCCATGGCATTATCATGCTGGAGATAACGGAAAGGCAGAGTGCTAACCTAGGGGCATTGCAAGAGTGTATAAAACTTTATAAAGATGAGGGTGTGATGTTCGCTCTTGATGATTTCGGCACAGGTTATTCAAATTTAAACTGGTTATCAAAGTTATCTGTGGATGAAATTAAAATTGATAAATCACTAACTGATTCTATTGGCACTGAGTCTATCAATAAAAAAATCCTGCCTGGTTTGGTTGAAATGTTTAAAAACCTCTCTGAGCAAATTGTTTTTGAAGGCGTAGAAACACAGTCACAAATCGATTTTTTAGCTCAAAAACTACCATGCTGTGCTGTTCAGGGGTGGTATTTTTCAAAGGCGGTTTCTTTGCCAGATATGATAAAAAAGCTGGAAGACGAGGAGCCCTCCTCAATTAAGTGTGATAAATAAGTGACTGTGCTGGAGATGTGAAAATGACGTTTTACTTATCGCTGTCTATATTATAAGCGGCTACATTGCGTTAACGTTGACAACCTGGTCACTATCAGGCTGTCAACGAAACCCAGAGGAATGTATTGCTGGCTGCCCTACTTTCTTGTAACCTCTCGGCGCCCACGATCACCTTATATAACGTTATCGGATTCTTCATGGCTGCTCACATTTCAAAAGATCCTCTTCATGGCATAACCCTTGAAATGCAAGTCAATGCGTTGGTTGCACGTTTTGGCTGGGTTAAACTGGGCCAACTGGTTAATATCAATTGTTTTAAAAGCGACCCCAGCGTCAAATCCAGTCTAAAGTTTTTGCGTCGAACCCCGTGGGCACGCGCAGAGGTCGAAGCGCTGTATCTTGATTCGTTGAAAGAGGCGCCCGCCGCAAAAGCCGATGATGTCGATCCCTGGGCAAACAGTCGTGGAAATAAACGTTAACCTTTTCTTCTTCCAACGTGCATGGTGTGTGCCGCTCAGTAAAAGCGGCACACAGTAGCTTGCGTTACGATGAACGCCACCTACGCGTCAGCGGTTTCTCCGCTTCCACAATCAAGAACATAACAAAACCGATGGCAAAGGTGATGAGCCAGTAACGGAATGGCAACGCTTCCGTGCCAAACAGCATCTGCATAAAGGGCAGATAGATAATCGCCAGTTGAAGCACAAGCAGTACGGCGCTGACAATCCAAATCCCCCGGTTGGCTAATAATCCCTTGGTCAGAGAAAAACCGTTGGATACCCGGCAGTTAAGCATATAGAACCACTGCGCCGTGACCAGCGTTTGCAGCAAGACAGTGCGAATCAGCTCAGCGGAGTGGCCTTGTGGCTGGAGCCAGGCTTCCAACGCGAAGGCGCTGAGCGCAATCATGGTGCCGACAAACGCCACGCGCCAAATAGCAAAACCGTCCATCACGTGCAGGCGTGGGTCACGCGGCGGGCGTTTCATGATGGTTTTTTCACCGGATTCAAACGCCAGACCAAAGGATAACGTAGCTGAGGTAGCCATGTTCATCCACAGGATAAGCACGGGCGTTAACGGAATCAAGTTACCCGCTAATAACGCGATGATTATCAGTAAGCCTTGCGCCAGGTTGGTAGGCATAATAAACAAGATGGTTTTTTTCAGATTGTCATAGACGCGCCGCCCTTCTTTCACGGCACTGGCGATGGTGGCAAAATTGTCATCGGTCAATACCATGTCTGCGGCTTCTTTGGTCACCTCCGTGCCCTTTATCCCCATGGCGATCCCGACATCTGCTTGCTTCAGCGCGGGCGCATCGTTCACGCCATCGCCCGTCATGCCGACAATCTCTTTTCTGGTTTGCAGCGCCTGCACCAACCGGAACTTGTCCTCGGGGCTGGTTCTGGCAAAGATATCGTAATTATGAGCCGCCGCGCTGAGCGTTTCCGCATCCATTTTTTCCAGCTCGCGGCCGGTAATCGCATTGTCGGCATTGCCGATCCCGAGCATTTTTCCGATGCTCATTGCCGTTTCAGGATGGTCGCCGGTGATCATCTTGACGCGAATACCTGCCTGTAAACAGTCGCCGATCGCCGTAATAGCCTCTGGGCGGGGCGGATCCATCATCCCTGCGATGCCAAGAAATATTGCGCCCTGTTCCAGATCCTGATGCGTCAGCGCTTCTTGCCCTTCTGCGGCAGGCTTCCAGGCTGCGGCCACCATACGTAGCCCCTCCCGCGCGTACTCTGCCATTTTGCTTTCCCAATAGCGCAAATCAAACGGTTGTACGCCGCAATCCGTCAGTTGCTGCTGGCACAGCCTGAACAACACATCCGGGGCACCGGTGATCAATATCTGCTCTTCGGTACCGATCCGATAATGGGTCGCCATATATTTGTATTGGGAATCAAACGGAATTTTACTGCGCAGTTCTGTTTCTACTGCGGGCAACGTCGCCTTGGCGGCGAGCACTTTGAGTGCCCCTTCGGTCGGGCCACCGGTGATTTTCCAAAACCCGTTATCGTCTTTGATCAGTTGACTGTCATTGCATAAATCGATGGTGCGCAGATAGCGCGCCAGCAATGAATCAGCGGCCATGGATACCGGGTGAGGATCCTCCAGTGAATGAATGGTGCCTACCGGTTCGTAGCTGTCGCCCTCGACGCGATAGACTGCATCAGCGGTGATAATGGCTTTGACCGTCATTTCGTTCATGGTCAAGGTGCCGGTTTTGTCGGAGCAAATAACCGTCATTGCCCCTAAGGTTTCTACTGTAGGCAGTTTGCGAATAATAGCGCGTTTCCGTGCCATGGCCTGCACGCCGAGCGACAGGATGATCGAAATAATGGCGGGCAACCCTTCTGGTACAGAAGCAACCGCAAGGCTTATCAATGAGAGCGTTAATTCGGAAACCGGCATATCACGGAACAGGATGCTGAAAACAAACAGCGCCGCCATCATCACCAAAATAAGGATAAAAATTGCCTTTCCCAGTTTGTCCATCTGCACCAGCAGCGGTGTGCGATGCTTCTCAATATCCGCCATCATCTGGTTGATGTGGCCCAGTTCCGTGTCGCCACCGGTGGCAATAACGACTCCCTTCCCACCGCCAGAGCTGACCGTTGTGCCCGAGAACAGCAAATTGAGGCGATCGCCAAGCGGTAACTCGCCGCTTAATGCCCCGGTTTCTTTCTGCACAACTGTGGATTCGCCCGTCAGTATGGCCTCTTCTACGCACAGATTGTGCGCTTCGATAACCCGTAAATCTGCAGGGATTCTGTCTCCAGCGCGAATAACAACGATATCGCCAGGAACCAATGCCGTTGTCGGCACCGTTTCATACTTTCCCCGACGTATCACCAGCGCCTCACTGGAAAGCATATTACGAATACTTTTCAGGGATTTTTCTGCATTGCTTTCCTGAATATGGCCGATCAGCGCATTGATAACAGCCACGCCAAGAATCACGGACATATCAACCCAGTGCCCCATAACCGCCTTCAATAGTGCGGCAGCGAGTAAGACGTAGATCAGCACATCGTTAAAATGGGCTAAAAAACGCAACCAGGCCGGTTTTCCTTGCTTTTGCGGCAAGGTATTTTCACCGTAGGTTTGGAGACGTTTCATGGCTTCCTGGCTGTCTAGTCCTGTCTCGCTGGTTTCCAGCCGGGCCAAGACCTGTTCTACCTTTCGCTGGTAATCGTTACTCGCAGCAGTTTTATTATTTGAAAGCATATCGTTGTTCATAAGCGCTGACCCTTTTCGTCATCATTAACCTGATACCCAAGCGGACAGAAACGCATTAACTAGTGACCTGCGTTGATAATGGCGTCATTGCTATAAACAGAACGCATCTCCGTAAAATGACGCACAAAATAAAACCAACCAATTCAGTTTGTTATAAAAACCACGTCAAAAACAAACTGATTTAAACGTAGCACAATGTTATGCGTTTTATAGGGTTAGGCGTGAATACACATAAAAATTTTACATAAGTATTTTTTCATGGTGATTTAATCTGAGCTGTATTCTCAAGGTTTTTATCAACCAAACAACAAACACAATAACCGCGATGCCAGAAAATGACTCCGCATAGATGTGCCACTTCTGACTTTTGTTGCTTTCAGGTTAAGTTAGATTTTCTATTTTCATTTTTACAACAAGTCATAATGGAGCGGCTGATGAGAATATATTCATCGATTATTACTCTTTAGATGCAGTCTTGGCGAAAAAATCTGGTATTTCCAGAAAGATACTCAATATGCTGGTTAAAATTGCTAGCACATCCATTGGCTTGTCAAAAAAAGAGGTGAGGTATATATTCTTTAATTACGGTGATAGCACTGCCAGTGAATTATCGGGTCGAGTGATTGCGTTAACGAATATCAGCGGCTTGAAAATATGAATATAGCACTGGGTGTGGCTCAC
The DNA here is from genome assembly GCA_964293225.1 of uncultured Symbiopectobacterium sp. Lineage (GTDB taxonomy): Bacteria > Pseudomonadota > Gammaproteobacteria > Enterobacterales > Enterobacteriaceae > Symbiopectobacterium. The sequence goes on from CAXYYB010000031.1 coordinate 5,637, forward strand.
CACACCCAGTGCAGTAACGATGCACGGTTATTGGTTTAGCAATACGGTGGTTTTATATTCCCATAAACGATTGTAATTAATGTCATCCAGATCGCGTTGTGGGCTTGCATTGCCTTTAAATGGTCTGCTGGTCGTGGCAGCTGCACTCCATGGGTTGAGTAAGTCATAGCCACTATCAACCGTGCTATTGCGAATCACTAATTGACCATTTGCTGTCTTACCGGGCAAATAACCGGTCTGGCGTGCCCCCTGATCCCAAGCCCGGCCCATATTGGCCCTCTGTTTACCCGATTTATAGCCACTGTCGGACGTCAGCGCGCTGTTGATCACTAGGAAACCGTGTTTCACCCACGGCATGGTATCGGGGGCGAATACGTAGGCTTCTTTTGATTTCCGCGTAGATACAGTATGGAAACGAACGTTATCAAACACGGCGGTGGCACGACCAAAGACATAATCAACATCACCTTCGATATAACTGTCTTTGATATAGGCGCGGCTGTAGTGATCGGTGACGTAATTATTCTTTTTATCGCTGGTGTTGACGAAGAAGGTATCTTGCCGCCCAATTAAACGCACCTGCTCCAACTGAACCTTATCACCATCCGTTCGCAGCGCGACGCCCTGATGAGTACCATTGTCTACCGTATCCAGCAGCGAGTTCACTACCGTCAGGTTTTTTAACTGAAACTCATCGCTCTGTGACCACAAAACCGCAGCACAGATAGTATCAATCGTCTTGTTCTGTTTTGATGCGCAAACGTCATACATATACCAGGCAGGATCGCCAGACTGATATTGTTGATTGGCATTAACAATCGTTCGGTAGGTGGCCGGTGAAACCATCGAGTCCAATCCCAGCGAGATGACGGTTTTTTCCGGGGTATCACCTGCGCCAAACAGCGTTATCGGTGGCGCTTCAGCAGGCACATAAACCGTGCCGATGTAGGTTCCTGGCTGCACTTTAATGTAAATACGCTGATTGCCTTTCTGCTGTTGCAATGCCGCATTAACTGCGTCTTGAATCTGCGTGTAGGTAGCGCCATCAATCCCTTTGGTGGGACCCACCACATAGGGCGTATTCACTGAAGCGATATTGATAGGCTGCGGCGTCCAGGCATCTGCAATGGGTGAAGCATAGAGCCCACGATAAGCAAAATAGTGTTGTTGTGTAAAACGCGCAGCTTCATCGCTGGAAAGTACGGGCCGCAGTGTCGTTCCAGGAAATGAAGGTAGATATTGTGCCTGTGGCGATGTTGCAGTTTGACAAGCCGCTAACAGCAAAGAAACGGATACTGCAGCAGCAATACCGGAGAATGGCTGATATTTCACTTCTCACCCCATGCAGATTAATAAAATGAAATCGAGTTTCAATTCTATTTGCAAGCACAAGAAAAAAAGTGAAGCCCGATCATGGTTTTAGTATCGTCTCCCCTCAGGCACTGCTGATTGGGTTTTATCAACGAGAGGGGGTATTGCAGGAGAGTGTTTTTTATTAAAAAATAATGTATGTTGTAACTAAAATGAATGTGTAGTGCGACGCTTCAATCACCACTGGCGTTATTCACTTACACCAACGGTGCCAGGCAAAGCTCTTCGCTTTGAGCCAACTGGGTTTTCAATACGGAGCGTTCTACCTGATGGCAGGCATGTTGCGCAGCCTGAGCTGGAGATTGCCCCTCAAGTAAGGCAGCCGTCAATTCGGCACAAAACAGATCGCCTGTGCCTTTCGGCGCAATCGGCAAGCGGTTGTGCTGGATAGACTCCACCGTATCGCGCGTGACGCACAGCGCTTGAATCCGTTGCTTATCGAGGTTACCCGGCGCGCTGGTGACAACCACCCACTCCATTTTTCCTTTTAGTAACGTCCGCGCGGCAGCAATTGCTGATTCGGCACTGTCCAGCGTCATGGCCGACAAACAGCTCAGCTCAAATGCATTGGGCGTCAACCCGGTAGCCAACGGTAATACCTCATCGCGATAGTAGGCATTTATCTCAGCGTTAACATAGTAGCCGCAGTCAGTATCCCCCATCACCGGATCGAGAATGATATGAATATCCGGCCACGCGTCGCGCACCTGTTTAAGCCAGGCAACGAGCGGCGGCACCAGTGTGGTCGTGCCGATATAGCCAATGATGATAGCTCGCGCATGTGTTAATGCGCCCCGCTCTAACAAACCTTGCAGAAAGCCTGCAAACCATTCGACCGGAATTTTTCCGCCATAACAGTGAGGATAATGAGGCGTATTGCTGAGAATGACCGTAGGCACCAATGCAACGCGTAACCCATGTTGCGATAGCGCCGGTACCGCGATACTGTTCCCTACGCAACCATAAACGACCTGTGACTGAATAGAGATCACATCATAGTGTGCAGGCCCGGAATGAAAATGGGCACTTTCCGCGTCCGGCGTGATGGGTACGTACTGCATGTTATTCCTTTATCTGAATGATAACGTTATTGTTAGCATCCGTTGTGAAGACCACCATGTTCATAGTGTCAGGATAGCGCAAACGCATCAACGTGAATACCGACAGAAGAGCGCGTTGCTGAATAAGCCGCGGGATTACTGATACCAGAAACGCATTAGAAGGGACATCATCATGCCTAACTTACCTGATATTGCTTTTTTTCACACGCTCGCCGATACCGCTGCCGAGCAGACTCTCCCTCGCTATCGTTCAGCACAAAATCTTCATATTGGTAATAAACCCAAGGAGTGTTTTCGCTTCGACCCGGTGACCGATGCCGATCGAGAAGCAGAGCGCGCCATTCGCGCACTGATTAGCGCGCACTACCCTGAACATGCGATTTTAGGCGAGGAATTTGGCGCTGTTGGCGGTGGTGACATTCAATGGATATTGGACCCGGTTGACGGTACCCGCCCCTTTCTGTGCGGCATCCCCGTGTGGGCAACGCTGATGGGCCTACTGCATAACGGGCGCGCCGTTATGGGAATGATGAGCCAGCCTTTTACAAAGGAGCGCTTCTGGGCCGATGGGATTCAGTCATGGTATCGGGGTCCCTACGGTGAACAGGCGTTGCAAACGCGTAAAAATCTACCGCTGGCGCAAGCTATCCTGCACACTACGTCCCCCGAACCCATTCCGAGTCACCCTACAGTACATTTTCAGGCACTGACGCAGCACACACTAATGACCCGTTATGGCGGAGAGTGCTATGCCATGGCCATGTTGGCCGCCGGCCACATCGATATCTGCGTGGAATATGGCCTGCAACCTTACGATATTGCCGCGCTGATCCCCATTATTGAGCAGGCAGGCGGCATCGTGACAACCCTTGATGGCGGACGTCCTGAAGGCGGTGGGAATATTGTCGCTTTAGGCGATCCGCAGCTTCACCAGCAGGCATTAGCTATACTCAATGGATGACCCGCGTTAGTGCTCCTTTCCGCCTTCCAGCAGGCGCGCCCAGCGCGCGCCACCATCAACCTGTTCGATAATCAGCTTTAGGGTCATGGTTAGCGGCACCGCCAACAAAATACCGATCAGCCCCAACAATCCCTGCCACACCAGCAGTGAAATCAAGACCACACTGGTGGCAATGTTCAGTTTCCGACCACACAGATACGGATCAACAATCCAGCCTAATATCAAGTTGATGACCAGAAATGCCGCTAGCGCCGCCATACCGGTACTCATACCGTTAAAAGCAAACGCCTGAATGATAGGAGGTACGGCAGCCAGAATCGATCCCAGCACGGGAATAAAATTCAACAAAAAGGCCAATACTGCCCAAATAAAAGCGAATTTAATCTGCAAAATGGTTAACAACACCCAGATCGCTACGCCGTTTAACACGCTCATCAGCGTTTTGAGCATCAGATACTGCGTTACACTGTCAATACCGCGGCGCACGGCTTTCATGCCAGACGATTCCGCGCGAAACAACCGCTGGATTTTCTCTACTAATACCGGCACCTCAATCAGCATGAAAATAACCGTCAGAAACACCACCAATGCCGATGAAAAAAAGCTAGATACATGACTTAACATGCGGGTGATCAGCCCAAGGAATTGCCCCGGGTCAATCAGCGACATCGCCGCTTCCGGCGATAGCGTTAGCCCCAAGTCCTGCAACGGCGCCATGCCAATGGTAAGCTGACGCGTCAGCAAGCTACGCATTTGCAGACTCATTTGATTCAACTCAGGCAATGCCGCAACCATCCTCAGCAGGACGTAAACCAACAGCATCAACAGGACACCGCCCAGCAACACCACGATCAGAGGGCGCGGCAAGCGTGTACGACACAACAGCGCTACCACTGGCTCAAGCACAATAGCCAAAAACAGGGAAAGCAGGATAATGGAGAGGATGGATGCCGCCAGATGGATTCCCATCATGACGATAGCCAATGCGGCGAGAAGCAACATGCGGTTCAGCAACATATCATCGGAAAATACAGGTGTTTTCATGGTGGCCTGCTTAGGGGTTGTAACACGACGTTTAAATCCTGCCGCACGCGCTAAAATCCATTTTTGAAAATGCGCGTCGGAATGTCTGTTCTTCAACAGAAAATATAGCGGCTTTTCACCGCAACGTCGTTTTAACCGTTATTTACCCCAGTGCGTTCTGAGATAATCCACCGCGGGTATCGTTTGAGGTTGATGAAGAAAACCCTCACGAAAGAGCACGCTGCCTTTCACTTCCGGCAGCGCTTCGTTGAGCGACAACTGTCGCCGCAGCTCAGGCACACCGCCATCTCGCGCCCAATCAGGTTCCTTTTGTGCAGGCACACCGACTTTATACAATGCAACACCAATATAAAGACGCGTTTTTGTTGGCCTTACCACATCCGCCCACCATTTTACCAGTGTGTCATAACGGACGATTTCTCGTGAAAAAGGCCAGTAGATTTGCGGGATGATGTAGTCAATCAAACCGCGTTCCACCCACAACCGGGTGTCCGCATAAGCAATATCATAGGCCGCACCACCGCGCGTATTAGAACCGCGGGCGTCATTTTCTGCGTTGCGCCACACGCCCGCAGGGCTAACGCCAAACTCAACCTGCGGCTTAACCGCTTTGATCGCCATCGATATTTGTTCAATCAATAGCAAGGTATTATTACGCCGCCAGTCCCCTTTGGTGGCAAATCCCTGTCCATACTGCCGATAGGTAGCATCATCTTGCAAACGCGAAGCTGGCGTTTCGTAGTAGAAATAATCATCAAAGTGGATGCCATCCACCGCATAGTTGTTGATCAATTCCACCACCACATTGGTGATCCACTGACGCACTTCAGGAATACCAGGATCCAACACAAACCGATCGCTTGCTGTCCGTATCCACTCGGGGTGCAGGGCATAGACACTGGAAGGAGAAGCACCAAGGGTATGCCGCAGCACGGTCACCGTTTTCGGCTGGGTATTACTGGTCACACGGTAGGGATTAAGCCAGGCGTGAATGCGTAGTCCGCGTTTATGTCCTTCAGCCAACATGAAGGCTAAAGGATCGTAACCGGGATCTTTACCCACCACGCCGGTTAATACATCAGACCACGGCAGTAACGCCGAGCGATATAGCGCGGTGCCATCCGGTTTTACCTGAAAAAAGACCGTGTTAACGCCCAGGCTGACCAGATTATCCAGCTTGTCGATCAGCGTCTGTTTTTGTAACGCAATACGGCGCTCATCGGACGGTTCATCACTCGACGCGGGGGTCGGCCAGTCAAGGCCAGAAAGCGTGGTCAACCAAACGCCTTTCACGTTCTCCGGCACAGCCGGAGAGACGCGAACGGGAGGCTCAACCACCACGGGAGGGATGATTTTCCCCTTACTACTGCACCCAAGTACACCACACACCAAACACAGCAGAAAAAAACGACGTCGATAACTCAGCATGTTTGGGCAATTCCTTGGCAGTCGAAAGGGCAATCAGGGGGTCAGGTTCGGTATTTTTCCACCAGCGCTTTGGCAATGGCCTCCGTTTGCGCATCAGCATTGCCTTCGATATCCGACGGGCGGAAATGCATCTGAAACGCGCTAATGGTCAACCGCGTTTCTTTATCAAGCTCACCGTTTTGTGGAATTTTATCATAACCATATTGACGCAATGCTTTCTGAAGCGTCAGCACGTCCGTCGGCGCACTCGGCTGCCGTCCGGCCAGATACTTGTTCACCGTAGCATCATCAGGCCAGGCCCCCACCCCCATATCCGCAAACCGCTTCCAGGGGAACAATTTTCCAGGATCCTGTTTGCGCAGCGGTGCAATATCGCTGTGCGCTAGAACATTATCCGGCGTGATGTTGTTACGCTTGATAATGTCTTTGGTCAGCGCAGCAAGCGCGGTGATTTGCATTTCATTGTAAGGATACCAGGTACGAACGCCAAGCATGTTATCGGTAAACCCGAGGTTAACAATTTCAATGCCCACCGAAGAGTCATTGAGATTTATCCGGCCATTCCAACTACTGACACCCGCATGCCAGGCTCTCATATCTTCTGGAACCAGTTGCATCACGACGGGTTTGTTATTGCGCAGCGGTGGATTTTTCGCAACCAGATAATGTGCGCTGACCTGCCCCTGGGTTAACACCTCTAGCGAACGCGCATCATTCAGCGCGGTGTAATGTAAAATCAGAAATCGGACACGCTCATTCTGGCCTTTAGCCGGATGCGTGGTATCTACGATGTAATCGCCGCGATCGACTAACGTTGAGCGCGGCGTAGTACATCCGGCAACAATCAATGCGAGCCCTCCCACGGTGAGCAATTTCAGCCAGTGTGGGCGAGTAGTTGACGAAACAGAATTGAATACCATAGAAAAATTCACCTCCTTGGCGATCATTAACAGCAATAAACATCACAATAAGCCACTAAATAGGCGATTTGTTCTATTAATGATTACGAGGTTACTATTAAATCATCGCTAAACCATTGCGTTATTTAATCGTTTTATAGCATTTCCAAGGATTAATTACTCTTTTCAGCACTAAAAAGTGACATTGTCACCTTAAAGGTTAACCCTATTGCATGAAACGTTTCTGTAAGACAGACATAAAAAAACGGGAGCCGCCCGGCCCCCGTCATTTTATTCGATGCTAGAGTGCACGTTGTCGTGTTTCTTTTCCCATCAGCATGATAGCAAAGACAGCAAGCAGTAGTGCCAGGCTAAACACGGCAAAAATGCCGCCAATAGGCACTGCGCTTGCCACCAAAGCGCCAACCAATAACGGTCCAAAGATACCACCTATACGCCCCACCGCCGCGGCCATTCCTGCACCGGTAGCGCGAATGGCTGTCGCGTATTGTTCTGGCGTATAGGCATACAGCGCGCCCCAGGCCCCAAGGTTGAAAAACGACAGCAATGATCCAGAGAGCAGCAGCTGTGGCGTGCTGGTGGCGATGCCGAAGAAATAGGCGCTGACCAATGTTCCCAACAAATAGACCACCAGCACGATTTTTCTCCCAACGCGTTCAATCAGCCAGGCAACGGTAAAATAGCCGGGTAACTGTGCCAGCGTCATCACCAGCACATAACCGAAACTTTTCACCATATCGAACCCTTTGAGCATCATCACGCTCGGCAACCACAGGAACATGCCGTAATAGGAAAACACTACGCAAAACCAGACAATCCACAACATCACGCTGGCACGCCGCTGTTCTGGAGCCCACAGCGCGGCGATCTTGTGGCGAAAAGCGCTTTTCTTCTCTTTCTGACTCAGTTGCAGATAGTGCGGCGAATCCGGCAAACGAAAGCGCAAGTATAACGCGTAGAAGGCGGGCAACGCACACAGGATCATGGCGCCGCGCCAGCCGACGCTCGGCAAAGGAATAAGAAAATAGGCGATTAACGCGGCCAGCAACCAGCCCACGGCCCAAAAGCTTTCGAGCAGCACCACCACGCGTCCTCGCACTTCCGGGGCCACACTTTCACTCACCAGCGTCGATGCCACGGGCAGTTCACCGCCTAAGCCCATGCCGATAAAGAAGCGCAACACCAGCAGGCTACCGAACCCCCAGGCAAAAGCGCTTAGTCCGCTGGCGATGCTAAACATCAACAGCGTGATCATAAAGGCGGATTTTCGTCCTTTACGATCGGCATAAAGTCCGAAAACAAATGCGCCAACCGCCATGCCAATAGAGTTGACACTGCCGATCAGCCCTAACTGCGCGGCCGACAGCCCCCACTCCAGCTTTAGCGCCGCCAGAACAAAGGACAATAATCCGACATCCATGGCATCAAACAGCCAGCCGGTGCCACAAATGAGCAATAACTTATTACTGGATAACGCACCCTGTCTTACCTGAGATAAAATCATGATATTGTTATGTCATCGTTAATCACGGTTTGTTTAGCATACTAAACACGCTTGACGCTGTCATGTAGCTTTTTTACGCAGACAGCACAATTTCACCTTAAGGCGGAGTGATACCATGACCGAAAAGGCGATATCGAACGCCACGCCTGCCCACTATTCTGCGGCTGACCAGCGTTTTCACAACGTGCGCCCCAGCGTATACCTGCATATGGGCTGGCGCGAACGGCTTTCGGTACTCCGACGCCTGCTGTTTACTGCACGATCCCGTATGCCGGAGCAGCGTTTGCCAGAAGTGACGCCGAATTGGCGGGAGTTTCTCAGACCTGACAGTAAGACCCGCGTTATCTGGTTTGGTCACTCCAGCCTGTTACTGAACATGGCAGGTGTCACGGTGCTGATCGACCCGGTATTTTCCGCGTCCGCAGCCCCCTTTCCTTTTCGCATCAAACGCTTTCAACCGCCCGTGATCCCGATGGAAGCGTTACCTGCCATCGATGCGATCGTGCTTTCACACAATCATTACGATCATCTGGACCGCGTAACCATCGATTTTTTCCGTGATAAGAAAACCCACTTTTTTACCCCGCTCGGCATGGGGAAAATCCTGCAAAAATGGGGGATCGCCGCAGAACGCATTACTGAGCGAGATTGGTATGAGGGATGCACGTGGAAGACGCTGACATTGACAGCGACGCCAGCGCGTCATGCCTCCGGTCGCACCCCCTTCGATCATAACCGCACGCTCTGGTGCTCCTGGGTGCTGCAAAGCCCGCATGAAACGCTGTATTACAGCGGAGATTCTGCCTACGATGATCACTTCACGGCAATCCGAGAGCGGTTTGGTCCTATCGATCTGGCTTTTGTTGAGAATGGTCAATACAACCGACGCTGGCCCGACTCCCACATGACGCCGGAACAAACCATTCAAGCGGTACGCGACCTGGCACCACGTACCTTTATGCCGATTCATTGGGGCATGTTTACGCTGTCATTGCACCATTGGACCGAACCGGTACAACGCAGTCAGCCGTTGGCCGCACAAAACGGCATTCAGGTGCTTTGTCCGCGTCTGGGTGAAGTGGTGGACAGTCATTCAATATCGACGCCTCCGCTGTGGTGGATGCCCTTTGTGCCCGAGAAGACGTCGCCCCTCCTCCCGCCAGCATCGCGAGGCACCGCATACACGGAAAACGATAGCCCATAGAAAAAAACCGCCCCTACGCGCTGATAAACCCAAGAAACGGCGTTGATAGGTCAAATATTTAGTGGTTTTGTCGTTTCTTTATCCGTTTGACATCGCCATTTCCGGTTTAAAGTACATTTTATAGTAAACTGATTTGATTTCAGATTTTAACCTTCCATTTAATAAGGTCTTTTTCTTGGCAAAATCATTACTACGCAGCGGAAGTTTGGCCGATTTTTTTGCGCTGGGCGAAAATGGGCAACCGGTGTATGCATCGGCTCTTCAATTGCGGGAAACTCTGCGTTTACGGCGACAACAAACGATCGCTGACTGCCTGGCCATTCCGCAGCCTAATGAAACGGGCGATCGTCTCGATTGGTACGCTCCCGGCGAAGGAAAAGTGACCTCATGGATGGCCGCTGGCGAGTCGGAACGAGAGGCGGCGCTGGAACAGTTGCAAACCTGCCTGACCACCGTTGCAGCGCTGAGTGAACGCGCATTAGCGTCAGACAGTGCGGCGCAGCAACGATTTGGGGCCCTGCTCGCCAAGGCATTCCAATTTCCCGCCGCCAATTACGTTTATCTGGTCGGTGGCCGCCCCGTCATCACCTTTTGGGGTTTTATTAACCTTGACCAAAAACCTCGAACCGACACCTTAGAATGCCTGCGCGAAGCCTTACCGGTCATCACGGCACAACCGCTGGTCGATCCGATTGCCCCGCCTATTCCACAACCCAACGCTGCCGCCGTCTATGCGGAGACGGCGTCATTGCCGGTTGAGCCGGAAAACGACGCTGATGAAATGCCCAAGGTGGCAATCCCACCCGTGCCACCGACGCCACAAGGGAAATCGGCATTGCGTCGCTGGTGGTGGGTTGCACCGGGCGTGGCACTCGCGGGGGCGTTGGTGTGGCAATTCCGCGCTGGCGTGCCCAGTAAACCAATCACTGCCGAACCGGTGGTCGCGCATACGCCGGAAAAACGCGTGCTGCCAGCCACGGAAAAAGCCAAAGACGCTGACGTTATCGCACAGAACGCCACACCGATAGCGCCACCGCCTGTTGCCGTTGACACGCCGCCTGAAGCAGAAAAAGCGCCTGTGGTGGCGCATCCAGAAACCGCGCCCGTGGTGGCACAGAAACCCGCTCCAGTTCCCAGCACGCCACCGGTTGAGCCAGTGGTTGCAGAAGTCAAACCGGAAGAGGCCAAACCGGTAGACAAAAATGCGCTAGTGATGCCCCTATTATCGGTCAAGCTGGGAAAAACCGATTTCCTGAACGGCACCTGGCGCGTGACAGCCGATACCAAAACCCCGACCATCGGCAAACCGTCCAGCCTGCGTTATCAACTCAAGGATGGCCAGGGTACAGTGCGACTCACTCACGGTGATGGCGTCACTTGTCGCGCCAACGTCACTGCCGGTTTGATGCAATCGGGCAACCTGATTATCAACAGCCGGGTGAAAGCCCGTTGTAGCGATGGGTCACGCTATCAAATGCCAGAAATTGTTTGTTCTCAGGGGGCCAGCGGCCCGGCTGAGTGCTCAGGCCGTTATGACGACGACAACCTGATCCCTTTGACTTTCAAGCGTGAGAGCGAATAACCCTATGCTGGCCACGATTACGGACTATAAACAAAAGATCACCCTCATCCAGGACAGCGGTCTGCAATTTTTGGATTTTGCGCTTAAACCGGCTATCGATGCGCAAGGCCCGGGCAAGTTCGTTCGCAAGACGGCAAACGGCCCGCTACTGCGCTTGATCCTTAATGAGGAGAACGGCAAATATCTCCTACCTGCCCCACTGGGATCGGTGCCCGAAGTGGTACGCCCAGAATCCAGTTTCTCGCTGGGCCAATCTCTGCTGCTATTGAGTAATGTCTGGCTGCCGCTGCCGTTTATGCGCTTCAACCCACCGCGTACCTTTATCGGTGGCCCGGATAACTGGGCGCGCATGAAAGTCGTGGCTTTGCCAAGACCGGATCAGGAGGGTAATACTCACCGTATTTGCATCGTTTTCGATACCAAAGTCTATCCTGACGGTGAGGAGAACGAACTGCTCGCCCCGACCGAGAGCGACATTGCAGCGGGATTGAAGTTTACGCTGGCGTATCACAGTGAAGAGTTGGGTGAGTTCCTCGATTTAACCTGGGTGGATGGCTGGCTACGTGAAGTCTTTACCCAGCATGCCACCGAGCGTGAACAGCGCAGTGAAGCAGACCAGCGCACCGCATTGCGTGGTTTTGAGTATCAGGCGCACTACCTGAACCTACTGGATATGCTGGGCAAGCAACTGCGGATCCCGGAAATCACGCTGATTGCAGGTACACGGCAAGAGCCGGATATCGCCGTTGATCTGATTCTGGATGTGGGTAATTCACACACCTGCGGCATTTTGGTCGAAGACCATCCAGAAGCGCACAACGGGCTCAGTCAAAGCTATGAGCTGCAACTGCGCGATCTGGAACAGCCGCATCAGATCTACAATGAGATGTTTGAAAGCCGCATTGAATTTGCGCACGCGCAGTTTGGCAAACCCAATTTCTCGCTCGAAAGTGGCCGCGAAGACGCTTTCCTCTGGCCTTCCATCGTGCGCGTTGGCCGGGAAGCCAGCCGCATGGCGCTGGCGCGTCTCGGCACAGAAGGTGCCAGCGGTCTCTCCAGCCCACGCCGCTATCTGTGGGATGAAGAGAGCTACGCCCCCGGTTGGCGCTTCAGCAAAACCGTCGGCAATGCCGCGCTGGAACCGCACGCCATTGCCGCACCGTTCACCCATTTGATCAATGATGACGGTCAGCCGCTGTTTACGGTGCCGTTCGACGATCGTCTTCCGGTATTTTCCGCACAGTATAGCCGCAGCTCGCTGATGACGCTGATGCTGTGTGAATTACTGGCGCAGGCATTAAGCCAGATGAACAGCGCAGCACAGCGCGCCAAAATGATGAATGACAGCGCGCCCAGGCGCCTGCGTAATATCATTCTGACGCTGCCCTCAGCCATGCCAAAACCTGAGCGCGAAATTTTCCGCCGCCGCATGCAACAAGCCATTGGTCTAGTCTGGAAAGCCATGGGATGGCACCCGGCGGATGACGGCTTCAATACCGAACAAGAGAAAGCGGCCAGTCGCTTCCCCGTACCTGACGTGCAAATGGAATGGGATGAAGCCACCTGCGGCCAGATGGTCTATCTCTACAACGAAAGTCAGGTCAATTTTGGTGGTAATACCAAAGCGTTCTTTGCCAGTCAGGCGCGTCCAGACCGGGTGCGCGACGCCGATGAGTTGCCGGGACAAACCCTGCGCGTTGCCTCGATTGATATCGGCGGTGGCACCACCGATCTCGCGGTGACGCAATACACACTGGATGACAGTATCGGCAGTAACGTCAAAATCAGTCCGTTGCTGATGTTCCGCGAAGGTTTCAAAGTGGCGGGCGACGATATCTTGCTGGATATGATCCAGCTCTACGTGCTGCCAGCGCTGCACGCGTCACTGAAAAAAGCCGGGATCGCTACGCCTGATAGTCTGATGGACAAGCTGTTTGGCAACGCGGGCAGAATGGATGGTCAATCGACCCTGCGCCAGCAATCTACCCTGCAAATCCTGATGCCGATTGGGCGTGCCATTCTCGAAGCCTATGAAGGGTTCGATCCGCTCGACATGAGCGCCGAACTGGAAGCCAGTTTTGGTGAACTGTTGCCGCAACGTCCAACCGGCAAGGTGCTTGACTATTTGAACGGCGAAATCCAGCGTGAACAACCGGAGGAGGCTGCCGCGTTTGATATCCTGCACACGCCGCTCATCGTTCGGCTGAGCAAGTTGCACGGCGAGTTCTTATCCAATCGCATCAGCATCACGCAAAATTTGCGTTCGCTGTGCGAGGTGGTGGCACTCTATGATTGTGATGTGTTGCTGCTTACTGGCCGCCCATCGCGCTTCCCCGGCATACAGGCACTGTTCCGTTATCTTCAACCGTTGCCTATCAGCCGCATCGTATCATTGGATGGTTACCACACCAGCGATTGGTATCCGTTTAATAAATTCGGCCGCATCGAGAACCCAAAATCCACGGCAGCGGTCGGTGCCATGCTGTGTTTGTTGGCACTGGATTTGCGCCTGCCGGGCTTTTATTTCAAAGCGGGGGATTTCGAGCCCTATTCCACCATTCGCTATTTCGGCATGATCGATGCTAACCAGCAGTTAACGCAGGATAATCTCTACTACAGCGATATCGATCTGGACGCCGCCGATTTTGAATTGGATAAACGCGGCTACTTTTCGGTGCGCGGCGGTATTGGCCTTGGTTTCCGTCAATTGGATAACGAGCGCTGGCCCGCCACGCCGCTTTACACATTGACCATTATCGATCAGCCGCTTGCCCGCAAGCTTGCCGGTGACAGCGTGCTGCATCTGCGTCTGGCAGTCGCGCGCGAGGCGGGGCAACCTACGCCAGAACGTTTCGACATCGCCGACGCTACGCTGCAAGATGGCAGTAAGGTTCCGCTTCACTATCTGCGGCTGCGGCTCAACACGCTGGCTGACAGCGCGAGTGGCGCAACACACTACTGGATCGACAGCGGGAGCGTATTCAGCAAATGAGAGCACTGACGCCAAAACAACTTTCGACCCGGTTAACCACGCAGTTAACTGCTGCATCAGAAGGCATTGAGCAGGCCATTGAGTGGGTTGAGACTAACCGTTCTCGTTCGCCGCGTTTGGAGATGGAAGCCGATACGTTAACCATCAAACTGCGCCGTCATCGCAATAAAGCACAACGGCTGGCAGACAGCGCAGGAAAGGAGATGGCCATTGGGCTGTTCGGTCAAGCGCAGGAGGGCAAAACCTACCTGATTACCGCGTTAGCCGCGGGCGAAAATGGTCGATTGGAGAGCGATCTCGGCGGCCACACCCTCGACTATCAGGCACATATCAATCCTGAAAGCCAGCTCGCCGGGCTGGTCACTCGCTTTACGCGTCAGCCAGGCGTAAAAAACGCCACCTACCCGGTTCAATTGCTGTTGTTAAGCGAAGCGGACATCGTCAATATTCTGGTGCAGGCGTATTTATCCACGACCGTGGCACCTCCGTCGCCGCGTAGTTTGGCCGAAGATGAACAGCAACTCGTCGAGCAAATGGCGCTGTTGGCGATGCATCGTCAGCCAGAGACAATCCCGGGATTTAGCAGTGATGAAGTCATTGCCTTGTGGGACAGCCTGGCGCGTCACGATGGTAAACGGCAAAAATGGCTTGAAACTCACTTCTGGCCTGCCGCCATTGCCCTTACCCCGGCATTGACCATTGACGATCGGGCGCGGCTATTCTCGGTGTTATGGCAAGGCAAAGAAGAGTACACGGCAGTCTATCGCCAGTTTGCGCATACGCTACAGCGCCTGAATTACAGCCATAAAGTGTTGGCCCCGCTAAGCGTACTGGTCGATGACGTTTTGCTGCCGACCGATGGCATCATGAATCTGTCAACCGTCGCCTATCTCAATACGTCTTCCGATCCCAGCGTGCATGTGCGTCCGGTCATCACTAATCGGGCCAGCAAACCGGTTGAACTTTCACTGGCAGAGCTGGCTTTCCTCGCCGTTGAACTGGTGGTGACGCTACAGTCACCGACGCGCGAGCCGCTGTTTGAGCAGGTTGATCTGCTGGATATTCCGGGTTTCAACCCACTTAGCAACGTACACTCCGCTTCCAGTAACGATCGCGAGCACGGCGCCGTGCAACGTTATCCGGTGCTGATTAAAAACCTGCTGCAAGCCAAGGCCAGCTATTTACTGGAGCGGTACACCGATCAGCACGCCATCAATCTGTTGATGATCTGCACGGCGGTAGATCGGCGCGCCGATGTTAAAGCAGTCGGCAAAGCGCTCGACTACTGGGTGAAACAGACGCAAGGTGAAACCGCGCAGCGGCGCAGTCAGCATAAACCCGGCTTAATTTGGGCAGTGACCAAATTCGATCAGCGCGTTATACACAACACACACTACGATGAAGGTGTTCAACGCTACGTGGGTAATCCGGGGGAATCCTGGGGAACCATGCTGGCAACGGATGAGCGCGGTGTAAAACGTATGGCGAACTGGCTGAATACCGAAGTCAAACGGGAAAACAAGCTGGCGCGACTGTCAGAACAGTTGCATGACATGCAAAATGAACTGTTCGAGCACATTCTCGGCGGTTGGTATCAGTCTGACAGTGAAATTTCGGCCATGAGAAAGCAGAAAGTGGCCGAATCGGTGTTGAAATCACTCCAGACGCGACCGGGCGTACACGGTGAATTGCTGGAACGCATGTTGCCAACGCGCGATGAGTTACGCCGCCTTTACCAACAGCAGCGTCAATCTGGCGTTAGCCATGTCGCCCATCCCACCCTGGATAATACCAGTACTATGACCCATGCCGATCCGTTTGGCATCGGCATAGATATCGATTTATTCAGCGACGCCCCGCTGGATATGACACAGGCCGATGAGCCCCAAACACCAAATGATGTGGATACCAATGCGGCCTTTGCCCGTCAGGTTTTGCGTTTTTGGATAAACCACATGCGCAACCTGCCGGACAACGCACCGCTGGTCGAATTACTCGGGTTGGGTAAACCGACGTTGGAAATGCTGATGGAAGAAATCATCACCGCCGGTCTGCGTCAAGGCATCAATCAGGCACTGCACGCAACGCTGAATCAGGACGATCACCCCAGCGCCTACACGGACAATGAAATCGACAGCCAGGTTTCTCGCGCCCTAACGGTACTCGGCGATTATATCGCCTGGTTAGGTTTCCAGAAAATACCCGAAGAACAGCGCCCGGAAAGCCGCATCAACCGTGGTCGTAAAATCTTTGCCAAGCCGGAAAAACAGGCCATCAGTTGGGGGGCCGCCAAGCGATTAACCAAATTGTCGCTCACTCCCACCAATAATACGGCCTTTTACGTGTATGACTGGTTGGTTGGGTTGAATGCCTTGATTCTGCAAAATGCTGGGCATTCTGCCGGTGGCGAACTGGATGCCGAACAGCGCAAACAGTTAGGTGCCATTCTGCAAATATTCAAACCTACGCCTTCTGGCGCAAAATAAGTGCCCCGCCCCTGCTCTGCGCAGGGGCAACATCTCCACATCAGGCCGTTCACGGGAAGTTTTCAATATGGGTCGCGTTCATTTCCAGTGTGGCGAGTAATGATGAGTGCGGGTTATCAATGATGTGATCGCGCAATCGTGCCAGACTGACCTCGTAATCAGACACGCAGCACACGGCGTAGTACAGATCGTTTTCATCGGCCATCGCGGCAACATAGCGCTCAACGGCGCGCTTGATATCTGATAACGTCATGTCGAAAGTCGACGTTGACGCCTGTGCGGTTTTTTCCTGTTCCAGAAGCGGTGCACAGGCTGTTTTCATCATCAGACTGCTTGGCGATTGGGTCGACAATACCTCACAACGCCCGAATTTGTTAACGTGGCATTTTATAATGCTGCCCAGCGTTACCACACGATCGCCACGTGCCAGCGCCGCCATCGCATGGTGTACCAGCTCTTTATCTTCAGGATCGCAGGAAATCAAATAGAGACAATTGGCGTCAGCGATATCCTCAACGGGGCGGCCCTTGACCGACATGCGCAGCGGATCCAAATATGTCAGGCCTAAAGCCTGTGATGATGCGGTAGGCGGATCAATACCCAGCAGCACAGTTGCGCCGCGATCTCTGTCATTAGTTCCACCGCCCCCACCCGCAGAGGTATTGAAATAGCGTTGATCCGACGCGTAAACAGCCAGTTTTTCCGCCGTTAACGCGGCAAAGGCATCAAGACTATCGCGGTGTGAAAGACAACATTGAGTCCCATCAGGCCCGTATTCGGCATCAATGACCCGCCAGTAGATGTCCTGATACCCATTGCCTTTTAACTGCGTATGAATAAAGGACTCCATCAGCAACCCACCGGCGCCCAGTGAAATCAGCGTCAGCGGTTGCTCTTGGTTGGGCATCGTCTGCCGAATATGATTAATCAGCGTATTGATATAACTCACCCGACTGCTCAGTGAGGAGACATCATCATGCTCACACCAGAAGAACCGGTCTTGAAAACGATACATCAACGGTCCATGCGGCCTGAGGTGGGTTTGCTTCATCACGTCAGCGGGCGTCAAGGCAGCATGCTGCCGATCGCGGGAATAAAGGGGTAACAGAGCGATAGATTCGGAAGTCACAGTTGGCAACATGGCGATATTCGGTGGAATTCAGTGAATTACACGATAACAGTTGCAGGGTTAGCCCACGTTGTAAAATCCGATATCCCACCGCACCAGACGGTGGGAATCGGTGTCGTTATCGAGAAAAACACTCAGGCAAAGAAGCCACTCAGCAACCCGACGCCAAGCAGCGCAGAGCCCGCGCCGATGACGCGCGGCCACCACACGCTGCGTTTCGCCGCCAGCATGGCGTAGCCCAACGCCAGCCCACCGATATGCAGCAGCGCCGTCGCGACCACCATCCCCGACAAGGCAGCGAATGAGTGAGATAACTCTGCGCCATGCGCCAGCCCGTGAAACAGCGCAAAAGCACCGACCAGCACAGCGCCGGAGGCGGCTGACAGCTTCATTTGCATGGCTACCATTAGCCCCAGAACCAGCAGCGACGCCGCAACAATATGTTCAGTGGCTGGCACAACCAGCCCCGCCATCCCAATCAGTGCGCCCACCAGCAATAGACTGGCAAACGAGATCGGTGCCAACCACCATTTTTGAGTATTCATGGCGCTCCACACACCGACCAGCGTCATGGCAAACAGGTGATCGAGGCCGGTAAGCGGGTGGATAAACCCCTGCATAAAACCGGTTACATGGTGGGCGCCATCATCAACGCCGATATGAGCAAAGGCAGCAACGGGCAAGGCAAACAGTGCAGCAGTAAACAGTACCTTCATTGGGTTATTCATTTTCAATTCCATTAACAGGTTGGGAAGACAGATAGCAACGCAACCGTTTTACCCAATGCACAGCCACTAGATTATGATTTAAATTAATTTTGTATGAACTATGGTTTTTAATACCGTATAAAATACAAATACGGAGATAAAAATAAGATATTGTTAGATTAAAAGTGCCAAATATCGAATAAATGATAATGAGTCACTTTATCGATACCGGGGCAATGAGATAAAAAAAGCGTTATACCGTTTGTTGATATAACGCCTTAAACGTGTTGTAGATTGCGCTTAGCGGATAGCGCGTTTCAAAATGCGGTTAGCGTTGCTATAGAAATCATCAGCGACCTCATTAAGCGATCCTTTACCGTAATCAAGGCGCTGAACGCTGGTGGTCCACAATTGCACCAGTTCCTGGTTCTCCATGTAAGGGGATACGGGCACCTGAGTGGCAGGCTGTTCAGCCGCTGCCTTATAGGCATTCGCCAGCAGGTTAGTCGGTGTGATCACCCCACTTTGTTCCAGCAGCGTTACCGCTTTCGGGTTTGCCGGCATGCCGTTTTGTAACGCCAAAGCCTTGATGCCTTCCGGGTTAGTCAACAAGAAGCCGACCAGAAGCGCGGACTCTTTGGGATACTTGGTGTTTTTACCCACCGCAAACAGTGAAGACGGCTTGGTATTGATCGCTGAGTCTTTGGCGTTACTCAGCATGGGGTATGGTCCCGGCTCCAGCACTGTCTCTTTTGGCATGTTGCTGGCATAGGTGTAGATAGCAGAATCCCATAAATACATGCCACCCATTTCACCGTTGATCCACGGACGAATCTCATACACATTGGTACGGCCGAACGACGAGAAATAACGCTGATCGGGTATCACATGGTTATCCACCAGCTTTTTATAGAAGCCAAACAGTTCACGCACCTGCTCGCGATTATAAGCCAGACTCTGTTTACTCTCGGCAATCATATCGATGCCATATTTCTGCGCCATGTAGGCGCGCCCTAACGTCAGAATATCCAGTACGTCAGAAGAGCCCTGCGCCACGCCAAGGGGGTAGAAATTGTCACCCAACGCTTTTTTAAAGGCTGGCCCGGCCGCAAAAAGTTCATCCCAGGTTTTCGGGTAGGCAACCCCCGCTTTATCCCAGGTGCCTTTGTTATAGATAAACCCACGTGCTGTCATGGAAATAGGCACCCCTTGCAGCTTGCCCTTCACTTCGCCGGTTTTCAGATACTGAGGCGGGAAATCCGTTAACGCCAGCGCATCGCGCTGTTTATACAGATCGTAAAAACCATCACCGTTACGTGAAAACTGTGGCAACCAGTTCCAGTCGATACGGATCACATCCGGCTCTTGCCCACCCGCCATCTGGGTTGACAGGCGTGACAGGTAACCATCCCAACCGGCATATTCAGCTTTCACTTTGATCTCTGGGTGCGCCTTTTGGAAGGCGTTTATGGCGGCCAAGGTAGCTTCATGACGCTGATTGCCCCCCCACCAGGAAATACGAACTTCAACCGGATCGGCAGCATGAACGGCAACGCTGCTGATTGGTAATGCGGCACATAACAGTAGGATACGAGGAATACGATGCAAGACTTTCGTCATAATAGAACCCTTAGTTATAGTCATTGTGCTGGTATCACCCACACAGCAGAATATCGTGGGTACTCTATTCCATCGAAAAACATA
This sequence comes from uncultured Symbiopectobacterium sp., assembly GCA_964293225.1. Classification (GTDB taxonomy): domain Bacteria; phylum Pseudomonadota; class Gammaproteobacteria; order Enterobacterales; family Enterobacteriaceae; genus Symbiopectobacterium. The sequence continues at coordinate 25,730 of CAXYYB010000031.1, forward strand.
GATTTCATTGAAAAACGTAGGGTCGCGCTGGGCCGTGTGTCCACCTCGCAAGCGACAGCAGGGTACTCGCAGTTTGTGTTCGGTGGCCTCCCATGACTATTTGCAGGTTTATTGTGGGCAGGACATGATGGTGACGCCCCGCCCAGTGTATCCGTCAGTCAGGCAGCTTAACGGCAAGATCGGCAATTTTGACCGGCTGTTCCAGTCGCAACGAGCGGTTAGCAGCAATCCCGGTCAGGATAGAACGCGCGCCGTCGCGATAGTCCGCCGCACGCTGTAGCGGATCGGGATCGGGCGTGCCAAACAGATCGTTCAACATCACCAGATCGCCGCCGCCATGCCCACCCGCCTGATACACCACCGGCACCTTGTAGGGGGCGTCAAACATCGGATAAACCGTGATTTCACACTGATCCAGTGCGCCTTCGTCCTCTTTCTGCCCACCGCCGTTGACATACGATTTCTCAACCAGCTTCATCTCCAACCGCCCTTTGCTGCCGTTGAACACCACGTTCAGCCCTTCCCAGGGCAGATAGGCATTGAGCGAGTAGGTCATGATCGCTTTATTTTTGTAACGCACCATAACGCCCATCACGTCTTCTATATTGATGCCGTCATCAAATACGCTCTTATCGCGGTAGTAGCCATCCTCATGTTCGGCATCCAGATACAACGCCGTGAGTTGGGCGCTTTCACTCATGTTCAAGGCAAACGGATCGTCCTTGGCCGCTTCGTTGTTATGCGAACGCGCATAGAATTCGGTTACGCCCCGTGCTTCCGCGTTGGCCTTGCCGTAAAAGCGCAAATCGCCCTGGGCATAGACCGTTTCCGGTTCAGAGTGCAGCCAGAAATTCACCAGATCGAAATGGTGGGTAGATTTGTGCACCAACAGCCCGCCGCTGTTGCGTTTGTCGCGGTGCCAGCGACGGAAATAGTCGGCGCCGTGCTGCGTATTCAGCAGCCATTCAAAGTGCACTGAGAACACATCGCCTATCACACCGGAAGCAATCAGCTCACGAATCTTGCTGTGATGCGGCGCGTAGCGATAGTTGAAGGTGACGCGCAGTTTGCGTCCGGTGCGGGCAATGGCGTTGATGATGGCCTGACATTTCTCTTCGTCAATCGTCATCGGTTTTTCGCTGATCACATCGCAGCCCAATTCCATCGCCCGAATAATATAGTGATGATGGGTACGATCGATGGAGGTCACAATCACAATATCGGGTTTGCACTCGGCGATCATGGTCTCAAACTGGTCCGCACTGAAGCATGGCACCGGCGCATGTCCCCACTCGCCAATCATTTTATTGGCATACTGCATGCGCGTTTGGTTGGTGTCGCAAAAGGCGACAAAGGTGCTGGTTTGTTGGTAATCCCTGGCGATTGAGGTTAAATAAAGGCCGGCACGCCCTCCGGTGCCAACAACGGCATATTTTTTCTTCATTCGTATCATTCCTTCTTTTCTGACGTTAACGCAATGTACCGTCGCCATTTTTCGAGCACGTTAACCAATATCGCGTGCGCTCATTGACAACGCTTCATGACTCTTTGCTATGCTGGCACCATGCATGACAACCACAGCGCTGTAACCTGATGAATGTGCTTCCCCCTTTACGCTTGTTGGAGGTCAACACGCCATTGATCTGGCACTGGCCGCATTTTCTCGAGGTGATTGACCTCATTGCCCGCTATCGCTTCAACGGGCTGATCGTGCATCAACAAAATATCCTGGCGTTACTCGCGCGCCCGCCGGCGCATAACAAAAACCCCGGGATTGAAAACCTGCATCACGAACGCGAAAGTACCTTGAGCTACTTGCAACGGGTGTCACACCACTGCCAGTCGCGCCATATTCAACTGTGGATCCAGGGTGAAGCCTTTCCCGGTGACGCCAAAATCAAGCAAAAATTTCCTGAATTCTTTCTGGACGATGACGCTGTCGCGAATAACGCCTCGTTTCTGACGCGTTTTTACAGTGAAACCGTGGACGAGATGCTGGCCGCCCTGCCGGACATCAGCGGGCTTATCCTCAGCCTGCAAACCCCGACGTTTCATCCCGAGCAGTGGAAACAGAGCATGAAAGTGCTGCACCGCATTTTGCGCCTGCACGGTAAAAAACTGGTGTTGCGCGATTACCTTGATGACAGTTGGCCGCGTCGCCAGTTGCATAACACCCTGAGCAGCCTGCCGGATGACGTGCGCGTCTCGATGAAAGCCACGGCGATGGATTACCGCCCTGGATTTGCCAATAATCCAGAACTGACGTCTTTTCCCGGCAATAAAAAATGGATCGAATTCGATTTGTGGGGCATCGACTACGGCTGGACGCTGCTGCCCTGCATGCTGGTGGACGAAATTCAGGGACGTTTGAGCTGGGCGCATGCTGTGGCGGGCGACGAACTGGAAGCCATCAGCGCCCGCATTAGCTGGGAGTGGATCAGCAACAGTTCGCTGTTGGAATCGATCAATGAAATCAACCTGTACGGGTTGGCGCAATTGATCAACCACGCCGAGGGCGGTGAACTTCATGCCGCGGCCCTGTTTCAACGCTGGTTGCAGGACAACCATGCTATCAATGCCACCGCTGTTACCAGCAACAATGCCGCAAGCAAACGACTTGATAGCGTGCAATCGCTGTTTTTCAACAGCTATGACTGGATGTGTAAGACACCGTATTTCCTTGGACGCTTGTTGCACCGCCATAGTCAATTACCCCACACCCTGGAAAAGGCTATTCCGTTATTGCATGCAGAAACCCGAAGCGCCAACTGGACTCACGCTTTTCAACCGCTATTCCCAACAGACGACCGAGCGTTAGGAAGTCATCAATATGAGTTGGTGACCCTTGAGCGCCAGCAATCTCATTTTTTTGCCCATCACCTACGTCAATCCGCGCGTGAAATTCACCACGCCAGACTGCTGCCTGAGCCACTCAGCGCACGGTTGGCTGCGAGTTGGGATTGCGCCTGGTGGTATACCGAACTGTACGACCACGCCAAACAACTGATTGCCGATGCGCTCTTTACCCTGAGTTACGGCGGTACCGTCAGCGCCCGCGAACAACACTGCAATGACGCCCAGGCATTTGCTGAAAAATTGCATCACTGGTTGGCACAGCATCAGTACGACTATCCGCACTTTTTGCCCATGCTGATGGCACCCGCGCGTTTGCACCAACTCGCCGAATCTTGCCGTCATCCCGCATCCGATTGAATGACCGTTTCAGTGAATGGATGTCAGCATAAGCGTTGCACTCATTAGGTGAAACGCTGTTTTGAAAGGGATATTCGGCGAAAAGGGAATATGTCACCAAGTTGTGAGAGTTATCGCAAATGCTTCGGGTTATAGGTGATTTACATCACATTTCCGTGGCGTCAAAACGTGACGTTATTCACTTTTTCCGTCGTTTTACGTGATGACGATCTCAATTTATTTTCATTCGTCCAGGGGGTCGGCAATAATGGCGGTAACAACGGGATATACCGTATCGAGGGACCTGAATCATGGCACAACGCTTTTTATTGGATACCTTATCCACACCGCTCGGGGATTTATTGATTATCGCCGATGAACAGCAGCGGTTACGCGCGGTGGAGTGGAAAGAGTATGAAGAGGGATTATACCGTCTGCTGGCTCGGCGTTATAAAAATGATCCTTTCGAGTTAACAGAAGCGGTTGACCCAGGCGGATTAACCCAGGCACTCACGCGTTATTTTGCCGGAGACTTGCAAGCGATCGATTCGCTTGCGGTTGCCAGCCTCGGTACACCGTTTCAACAGCGGGTATGGCAGGAATTGCGTAAAATTCCTTGTGGCACGACCATTACCTACGGTGAGCTGGCGGTCCGCCTCGGCTCACCCACGGCATCTCGCGCAGTCGGCATGGCAAATGGCAGCAACCCTGTCAGTATCGTCGTGCCCTGCCACCGTGTTATTGGTGCCAATGGCGCATTGACTGGTTATGCCGGCGGAGTGCAACGTAAAGCGTGGCTACTGGCACATGAAGGTGCGATTGCACAGCAAGGTGCGCTATCGTTATGTAATTCATGATATATCGTGTATTCATTGATATTGCGTAAAACGGTGTGACGGCTATCGTTTTTCTTTTAATGACACGCTATGCCCCCTATTTATTCGTTTGATATACGAATGACGACACTTACCATCACCGATAAAAGCTGTTAAAATTGACCGATATCAATTATCGACTGAGCAAAGTCTATGATCCCGGAAAAGCGAATTATTCGGCGCATTCAGTCTGGTGGTTGTGCAATCCATTGTCAGGATTGTAGCATCAGCCAGCTGTGCATTCCTTTTACATTAAATGAGCACGAGCTCGATCAGCTCGATAATATCATTGAAAGGAAGAAGCCGATCCAAAAGGGACAAGCGTTGTTTAAAGCCGGTGATGAACTGAAATCACTCTACGCGATCCGTTCTGGGACCATCAAAAGTTACACCATCACCGAACAGGGTGACGAGCAGATTACCGGTTTCCATTTGGCGGGCGATCTGGTCGGTTTCGATGCCATTGGCAATGCCCAGCATCCCAGCTTTGCGCAGGCGTTGGAAACCTCTATGGTGTGCGAAATCCCCTTCGAGACGCTGGACGACCTTTCTGGCAAAATGCCGAATCTGCGCCAACAGATGATGCGTCTGATGAGCGGCGAAATTCGTAGCGATCAAGACATGATACTGCTGCTGTCGAAAAAGAACGCTGAAGAGCGTCTGGCCGCGTTTATCTACAACCTGTCGCGCCGTTTCGCCCAGCGCGGTTTCTCTCCGCGCGAGTTCCGACTGACCATGACGCGCGGCGATATCGGTAACTATTTAGGGCTTACTGTGGAAACCATCAGCCGTTTGCTCGGCCGCTTCCAGAAAGGCGGTATTCTGGCAGTGAAAGGGAAATACATCACCATCGAGAATATCGACGCCCTGTCAGAACTGGCCGGAACCGCACGCGCCAAAGCCTAACCTATTGCCGGGTCATTGTTTTATTTTATTGATCCGGCTCTCATCACCTGTTGTTAAAAGCAATTCCCATGAGGTACTCTTAATTACCGGCTGTAAGGTGACAGCTGTTAGGAGGACCTATGGCAACATATCAGAACTTACTGGTAGCTATTGACCCGAATCAGGATGACCAACCCGCGCTGCGCCGCGCAGCATACCTGGTTCAGCGGTTAGGCGGTCGTATCAAGGCATTCCTGCCGATTTATGATTTCTCTTACGAAATGACCACCTTGCTCTCGCCAGACGAACGCACGGAAATGCGCCAGGGTGTCATTGAACAGCGGAAAGCATGGATTGCAGAACAGTGTGCCTACTACATTGAAGCCGGTATCCCTATCGATATCAAAGTCGTATGGCACAATAAACCCTATGTCGCCATTATTCAGGAAGTAATCGCCCACCAGCACGATTTAGTGTTAAAAATGGCCCACCAACATGACAGGCTGGAGGCCGTGATTTTTACCCCACTGGATTGGCAATTGCTGCGTAAGTGCCCCTGCCCGATGTGGATGGTGAAAGACCAACCCTGGCCCGACAATGGCCGTGCGCTGGTCGCCGTTAACCTCGCCAGTGAAGATCCTTACCACGATCCGCTTAATATTAAGCTGGTTTCTGAAGCGCTGGCCCTCGCCAAGCAGGTCGACCAAACCGAAGTGCATCTGGTCGGTGCCTATCCGGTGACCCCCATCAATATTGCCATTGAACTGCCGGATTTCGATCCCGGTGTGTATAACGATGCTATTCGTGGTCAGCACTTGATTGCCATGAAATCCTTACGCCAGAAATTTTCGTTGGACGAACGCCTGACGCATGTCGAAAAAGGGCTACCGGAAGATGTGATCCCCGATCTGGCGGAGCACTTACAGGCGGGCGTGGTGGTGTTGGGCTCATTGGGGCGTACCGGACTGTCGGCGGCCTTTATCGGTAACACCGTTGAACACGTTATCGATCACCTTAAATGTGACCTGTTAGCCATCAAACCCAATGATTTTGTCTCTCCGGTCACCCTTGATGGCGAAGGTGAGGATACCAAAGCTTAGTGCCACAAGGTTATAATCTGCTTCTCTGGACGAAATCGACCTGACGGCCGATTTCGTTTTTTTATGCGCGAGCAACCGTCACCGGACACCTTGTGCCGTCATCTCGTTTATGTTGCCAAACGGTTTAACGCATTTTCTCGTTTATGCTTGTCTTAGGTAAGAAGAGTTAACACGCTATTGATACAGGAGACCGACCATGGAAGTTCAGCAAATCCTACATACCATGACGCTGGAGGAAAAGATAGGACAGAAAATCATGCTGGATTTTCGCCTCTGGCAACAGGAGGATATGACCGAGCCTAACAGCGTCATTGCGAACCTGCTGCGCGTTCACCACATCGGTGGCGTCATTCTTTTTGCCAACAATCTGAAAAACAAAGCACAAATTAAAACACTGACCACATGGTACGCCTCACTGGAAAGCCTTTCTGGCATCCGGTTGTTTATCGGCATCGACAATGAAGGCGGGAACGTATTTCGCTTGCCGCGCGATGAGTCCCCCCCGTTTTCAGGCAACATGGCGCTGGCCTCAGCCGTTACCGGCGGAGGCGATACCCAACTGGCCTACGCACAGGGCGCACGCATGGGGTACGATTTGCGGACGTTGAACATCAACACCAACTTTGCCCCGGTGGTTGACGTGAACAGTAATCCGCTCAATCCGGTGATTAATGTGCGCAGTTTTAGCGATGACGTTACGACCGTCACCACACTGGCAGAAAAAATTTCAGCGGGCATGCAGCAACAAGGCGTGATGACGGCCTATAAACACTTTCCCGGTCATGGTGATACCGCAACCGACTCTCATACGTCTTTGCCTCGGGTCGTTCGCTCGCGCCATGATGCCTTTGCCATTGATATCGCCCCCTTCGCGCACGCCATCGAAAACGGGTCTGCACCCGATATGATCATGACCGCGCACATTCAGTACCCCGCGCTGGATAACAGCCAGATCATGACCTGCAACGGTGAAAGCATCATTGTGCCAGCCACCATGTCACGAGAAATACAGAGTAACCTGCTGCGCGAACAACTGCATTATCAGGGTGTCACCATCACCGATGCGTTGGACATGGGCGCGATTGCCGACCACTTCACGCAACAAGACGCGCTGGATGCCGTGTTTAAGGCCGGTGTGGATATCGCGCTGATGCCCGTCAGTATCACGACACAGGAACAGGGCGCCGCACTGTCAGCCTTGATTGCCCGCGTGGTTGAGAAAGTGAAACAGGGCGAGTACAGCGAGGCGGAAATCAACGAATCCGTAGCGCGTATCCTCACGCTGAAACAACGCTACCAGCTGCTGGGCAACGCCAGTGACCCGGCGATCGCTGCACCCAACGACGATATCGAAACCCTGATTGCCGATCGCTCCATCACCGCAGTGGTTAATCAACAGGACACGCTACCGCTGCTCAATAAAAACTTACGCTACTTTATCCTGACGCCCTGGATGGAACAGGCCGATGGCATCAAAATAACGATGGAGCAATACGGCTACCCTCACGTTGATGTTGCCAAGGAATCGCAATTAACCGATGGAGAGATTCGCCAGCAGATAGCGCAATGTGATGTATTTCTACTCGGCACCCTCTCCACGCGTTTTACCCCTGTAGAAAAAGACGGTATTGCAACACAGGAAAACACGCTGCAAAACGACACTACGCGCTACCTGGACTGGCTGCGCTATGCGGGATCGCTTGCCAAAACGCGGGTACATTTGTCACTGCGTGCACCTTATGACATCGCCCTTTATGCCAACGACGTTGAGGCTGCCGTCGCCAGTTACGCTTATTTTGGCTGCGACAACGGCGTGTGGCGCGGAAAATCCATGATATCGCTAGCGAAAATTCTGACAGGAAACGCCTCGCCGCAAGGCAAGCTACCGGTGGTGGTGTGGAAAGACTACGACGCTGAAACCAACACGGGTACGGTCGCCTTTCCGCGCGGTTTTGGTTTGAGCTGGTAAACGCACCGCCAATAAAAAAGGGCAGGATTTCTCCTGCCCTTAATCAATACACTTTCCGTTATAGCGCTTTCAGGATCGCTTCCACGCTTTCTTTGGCATCGCCAAACAGCATTTGGGTGTTTTCCTTGAAGAACAGCGGGTTCTGCACCCCGGCATAACCGGTGTTCATAGAACGTTTAAACACAATAACATTCTGTGCTTTCCACACTTCCAGCACGGGCATCCCCGCAATCGGACTGCCCGGATCTTCCTGTGCCGCCGGGTTCACCGTATCGTTAGCACCAATGACCAGCACGGTATCGGTGTCAGTGAAATCGTCATTGATCTCGTCCATCTCCAGCACCACGTCATAAGGCACTTTGGCTTCCGCCAGCAGCACGTTCATATGGCCCGGCAAACGCCCGGCAACCGGGTGGATACCAAAACGCACTTTGATGCCACGTGCACGCAGTTTGGCCGTGATGTCATGTACCGGATATTGCGCCTGTGCCACCGCCATACCGTATCCCGGGGTAATGATCACCGACGTAGAGTTCTTCAGCAGTTCAGCGACGTCTTCCGCCGACGCTTCACGGTATTCACCCACTTCTTCGCTGGCGCCAGTAGAAGAACCATCGGTACCGAATCCGCCGGCAATGACGCTGAAGAACGAACGGTTCATCGCCTTACACATGATGTAAGAGAGAATCGCACCCGAAGAACCGACCAGCGCACCGGTAACGATCAGCAGGTCGTTGCTGAGCATAAAGCCCGCCGCCGCCGCCGCCCAACCGGAATAGGAGTTCAGCATCGACACCACCACAGGCATGTCGGCGCCACCGATAGACGCCACCAAATGCCAACCGAACACCAGCGCAATGGCGGTCATAAACAGCAGCGCAATGCTTTGTCCTGCCACGCTGCCGGTATTCACAAACCACAACAACAGCAGGAACGACACAACCAGCGCAGCCAGGTTCATCTTATGGCGATGCGGCAGCATCAGCGGCTTGGATGAAATAATGCCGCGCAGTTTACCGAAGGCCACCACGGAACCGGTAAAGGTTACCGCACCGATAAAGATGCCGAGGAACACTTCCGTCAGATGGATATTCACCATCACCGGATCGGTGATTTCACCGTGATCCAGAAAGCTGTTAAACCCAACCAATACCGCAGCCAGACCAACGAAGCTGTGCAGAATGGCAACCAACTCCGGCATTTCCGTCATTTCGACTTTACGCGCCAGGTAGATACCGACAGCACCACCGATCGCCATTGCGGCAATAATCCAACCCACGTTTCCGGCATTCGGCCCGAGAATGGTGGCAATCAGCGCAATCGCCATCCCGGTAACGCCAAAGATATTCCCCTGACGTGATGTTTCATGTTTTGACAGCCCTGCCAGACTGAAAATAAACAAAATAGCGGCAACAATGTATGCAGCTGTAACCAATCCTCCAGACATGTGTTACCCCTTAGTTTTTACGGAACATTTTCAGCATGCGCTGGGTGACGGTGAAACCACCGAATATATTGATGCTGGCAATCAGTACGGCAATGAAGGAGAAGAACGACACCCATCCGCCATGACCGATCTGCAACAGCGCCCCCACCACAATAATGCCCGAAATCGCATTGGTTACGGACATCAGCGGCGTATGCAGCGCATGACTGACGTTCCACACCACGTAGTAGCCCACCACGCACGACAACGCAAACACGGTGAAATGTGATAAAAACTCTTTCGGTGCCACATTGGCCAGCCAGCCGAACAGCAAAATCGCCAGCGCCATAAAGGCGTATTTTTTCCACGGCGAAGCCGGTGCCGCCTCCACTTTCGGCGCAGCAGCGGCCGCCTTAGCCTGTTGCGGCTGAGCAGAAACCTGAATCGGCGGCGCCGGCCAGGTAACATCCCCTTCTTTCACCACGGTAACACCGCGGATCACCACGTCATCGAAATCAACGGTGATGGTGCCGTCTTTTTCTTTGCACAACAGTTTCAGCAAGTTAACCAGGTTAGTGGCATACAGCTGTGAGGATTGAGTCGGTAAACGGCTCGGCAAATCGGTGTACCCGATAATTTTCACGCCGTTCTCGGTAACGGTCACCTTATCGGCCACGGTGAGTTCACAGTTGCCACCGGTTTGTGCCGCCAGATCGACAATCACGCTACCCGGCTTCATGCTCAGCACCATCTCTTTGGTGATAAGACGCGGTGCTGGCTTGCCGGGGATCAACGCGGTAGTCACGATAATATCGACATCTTTTGCCTGCGCGGCGAACAGTTCCATTTCCGCTTTGATAAAGGCTTCGGACATCACTTTGGCATAGCCGTCGCCGCTGCCCGCTTCTTCTTCAAAATCAAGCTCAAGGAATTCGGCGCCCATACTCTGCACCTGTTCCTTGACCTCCGGGCGGGTGTCAAACGCACGCACAATCGCGCCCAGACTGCCTGCTGCACCGACGGCGGCCAATCCGGCAACGCCCGCACCGATCACCATCACTTTGGCCGGTGGTACTTTACCCGCAGCAGTGATCTGACCGGTGAAGAAACGGCCAAACTCATGGGCAGCCTCCACAATCGCGCGGTAACCGGCGATATTGGCCATGGAGCTCAAAGCATCCAACGACTGCGCGCGAGAAATACGCGGCACGGAATCCATTGCCATCACGGTGACCTGACGCTCTGCCAGTTTTTCCAGCAATGTAGGATTCTGCGCGGGCCAAATAAAGCTCACCAGCGTGCTGCCTGCACGCAACAACGCCGTTTCATCCTCCAACGGCGCGTTAACTTTGAAAATGATATCGGATTGCCAGACATCCGCCGGTTCCGCAATCGCTGCGCCCGCAGCGACATAAGCGGCATCATCGAAACTGGCCAATTTGCCCGCGTCACGTTCTACTGAGACCTCGAAGCCGAGTTTTAGCAACTGTTCCACCGTTTTCGGCGTTGCTGCGACACGCGCTTCATTGGCCAACCGTTCTTTTGGTATACCAATACGCATACTGATTCCCTATCGCTTATTTATACGAAGTTTTTATTGTCACCCCACCTGATAACTCGATTGCCCGGCAATGCTTGCGCAACGTTCTGTTATCAACAATCACAAGGCAATGACATATAACCTACTGAAAATGTGATCGATGATCCATATATAAAATCACTTTCCTGCAAATGCTTAGCAAACTTCGGCGAATGGCTCGAATTCAGGAGAAAAGCCGCCGCTATCTACCTTGTTTTTATCATTATCTTCCAAAACGTATTTAGCGGTAATTCACAAAACTCGCTTGTTACAAGGTTGTTATTACTGACAATCCTTATAAATCTCACTTATCGCACGCAAATTATCATTAATGGGTATTATTCCCTTTTTTGTGCCGTGAATGCTTTACTCCCTGACGATACCCCGCCGCCAGACAAAATGCAGAGGCGAACGCGTTGATTACGTGCCATAATCGGCACCACATTGTGTCATCAGGTGATGACGTTTTATGTCGCAACTTCCCTGCGTCAGGCGAAAGGATTTTTTATGAAGCTGAAGACCCGCGTTATCGCGTCTACCCTCCTCTCTCTCGCGGTTTTTTCTGCCCATGCGGCACAGGAATTGACACCCGAGCAGGCGGCTGCGGTAAAACCGTTCGATCGAATTTCGTTTAGTGGCCGTTTTGACGCCATTTTTGACGCGGCGGCTGAAGCGTCAAAACGTGCCGACAAAGCCGGCGCTGATGCGTTTTACATTCAGGCGATTAACGAACAAAACCGAGGCAACAGTCAGACGGTTTATGTCGACCTGTACCACAAAGAGGCACCGAAAGCGGATGCCACTCCAGCACAGCGCACCTTTGATGGCATTCGCGAACTGCCGCAATATGATGCTTACCATCTGGAACCGTTTGATACCGTATCAGTCAGCGGCTATTTCTCTACCCAGCCCGATATCAACGCCGCCATCGCCAAAGCCGCTAAAGAGAAGAATGCAGCCTCTTTCTTTATCGTGCGCCAGGTCGATATCAACAGCACTGGCACCAACCAGAAAATTACCGCTTATGTCTATAAGGCCGATGCGCCCAAGCGTGTGGTGCAGAGCACTGACGTGATCCCCGCCGACTCTGACGCGGGCCGTGCGGCGCTTGCCGCAGGGGGTGAAGCAGCAGCTAAAGTGGAAATCCCCGGCGTTGCGATGTCTGGCAGCCCGAGCCGTAACGTGGGTAATTTCTACGAAACGCAATCATCTAAAGGCGGACGCTATACGGTGAATTTGGCCGATGGCAAAAGTGTTCAGGAATTGAACAAGGCCACCGCCGCGCAGATGACGCCTTTCGACTCGATCACCTTCCGCGGCAACTTCAACGGAACGACGGATGTGTCAGAAGCGGTGGCAAAACGTGCTGCCGACAAAGGTGCCAAGTACTACCACATTACCAAGCAGTGGTTTAATAAAGGCAGCAATATGACCATCAGCGCGGATCTGTATAAATAACAGCGTGCTGGCGTTTTTCTGCTGAAGTGACAGATTCCCGCCAAGGCGGGAATCTGCTTTTAGGGGATAACGAAAAATCGAGTAATCAGTTGTTGGTATCCAGTTCAGGGAACTGTTTGACCAAGTCATCAATCGCTTTAATTTGCTGCAAGAAGGGTTCCAGTTTATTCAACGGCAATGCAGACGGGCCGTCACATTTCGCATTAGCCGGATCCGGATGCGCTTCAATAAACAACCCCGCCAACCCAACCGCCATGCCTGCACGTGCCAACTCAGTGACCTGACCACGACGACCACCGGAGGCCGCACCGAACGGATCGCGACACTGCAACGCGTGAGTCACGTCAAAAATCACCGGGCAGCCGCCAGACACTTGTTTCATGACGTTGAAACCCAACATATCCACAACCAGGTTGTCATAACCAAAGTTGCTGCCGCGATCGCACAAAATAACCTGCTCGTTGCCACCTTCCTTGAACTTGTCAACGATATTGCCGATTTGTCCCGGGCTGATAAACTGCGGTTTTTTCACGTTGATCACCGCGCCGGTTTTCGCCATTGCCTCAACCAGATCGGTTTGGCGAGCCAAAAACGCCGGTAACTGGATCACATCCACCACATCGGCAACGGCCTGCGCCTGCTGTGCTTCGTGTACATCCGTTATCACCTTCACACCGAAGGTCTGTTTCAGTTCCTGAAAGATTTTCATGCCCTCTTCCAGACCCGGTCCACGATAAGAATGAATGGAGGAGCGGTTAGCCTTGTCGAAGGAGGCCTTGAACACGTAGGGAATGCCCAGCTTTTGCGTTACGGTGACGTAATGTTCGCAGATACGCATGGCGAGATCGCGCGATTCAAGCACATTCATACCGCCAAACAGGACAAACGGCGCGTCGTTGGCAACAGGAATATCACCAACCTTGACCACTTTGTTCTTCATGCTATTACCTTATCGGAGTGATTAACATTAAAAAAATGCATTAGTGCAATACAATATGCTTTTGCTCTATCGAGTGAATTTGCACTTTGATCATTTCGCTGACCGGGTCCTCAGGGCACTGTTCCACGAAGTAGCTTAAATCAGACACGGCGATATGGTCACAGTCCAATTGTGCGTAGATCAAACCGCGATCGCGAATTTCATAAGGGTCTTCCGGATCGAATTGCAGCACGGCTTCGCTGGCCCGCAGCGCAAGTTCCATCTGCTTCTCTTCCATCAGCGCCACTTTTAACGTATCGAGCAATTTGCGCACAATCAGCACGTTTTCCGCTTCGTCCAGATCTTCATCCATCAGTTGCGTAGACGGACCAATGTTACCTTTAAGCCACACATCCAGCACATGCTCGCTCAGGGTATCGCCATTAAGCGGATTGATGAGCCACATCTCGTTATCCATCCAGTCTGCGCGCAGAATCAACTGTGTCGGAAAAATCACTGGCATCATGGGCAAATCCAAGGCGTGAGCAATATGCAGGAACACAATGCCCAGCGATACCGGCATTCCCTGACGGGTTTCCAGCACCTTATCTAACCACAGCGCATCGGATAAACGGTAAATACCACTGGCGCCGCCAAATCCCCAGGTGTGGTAAAACAGCGTCAACAACATATCCAGTTGTTGATCCTGATCCAGATCGTGGGGAATGGTTTTACGCGCTTCATCGACCAACAGTTGCAGTTTCTTACGTACATTCAGGGCGGAGAAGTCACTTCGCACTCTCTGTGAAACTAAAATAACCCCTTCACTTAACGGCGACTGATTGAATTCAAAATCCGCAATAGAACTCATAGTTATTCCATCAGAAATGCGAGTTTAGTGATTGCTGCCTGTGCAATCAGAAAGAAACACACCAAGGCAAGGATAAACGCCACCCAGCGCAGACTCAGGCTACGTTGCCGCCGACCCAGCGCGATGTGTCCCAGTAAAATGTAAATGATAACGCCAAACAGCTTCGCCGTCAGCCAGCTTTCTTGCGCAGAGAAAGGATAAAAGCGATTGATAACGATCAGTGCAATACCGCTCGCTAACAGTAGCGTATCGTTAATGTGCGGCACCACCTTGACCCAACGCTGTTGCAACGCGGGAGAGTGGCGGCACAGCCAATAGAAACGCGTGACAAACAGGCTAAGCGTGACAACAGCGGCAAGCACGTGCACCGTGAGAACAACGGCGTGGTACGACATCATGCCTCTCCCTCTACCGTGGGCCACTGCCCCAGCGTCACGCGCTCGTTACCACCGTAATCGCGACAGGTGGCAACCTGCTCAAAACCGCGCTGTTGCAGCAACTGTCTCACCGGTTCACCTTGCTGCCAACCGTGCTCTAACAGTAACCAGCCGCTATTTTTCAAATGTTGCGGAGCCTGTTGAATAATCCAGCGCAAATCAGCCAATCCCCCTTCGGCGGCCACCAGTGCGCTAAGCGGTTCAAAGCGCACATCCCCTTCACGCAGATGGATGTCTTCGGCGTCGATATAAGGCGGGTTGCTGACAATCACGGAAAAGCGCGTGGGTGCTACGGGGGTAAACCAACTGCCATGCAGAAATTGCACATTGGGCAATTGCAATGTCGCCGCGTTACGTTGTGCCAATGCCACGGCGTCTGGCTGAACATCAACGCCAGTCACGCTGCAATCTGGGCGTTCGCTCGCCAACGCCAGCGCAATCGCCCCGGTACCGGTGCCCAAATCCAGCACCGTCGGCGCACTGAACGGCGCCATGCACTGCAACGCCTGTTCCACCAGACACTCAGTGTCTGGACGTGGAATCAAGGTTGCCGGTGAGACAGCCAATGGCAGCGACCAAAATTCACGCTCGCCCGTCAAATAAGCCACTGGCTCACCGTTGATGCGACGGGCCAGCAGCGCTGACAGGCGCTGAAGCTGCACATCATCAAGCAAGGTTTCGCCAAACGCCAACAGAAAGGTGCGCCCTTTTCCCGTGACGTGTTCCAACAGAATTTCAGCATCACGCTTCGGGCTTTCACTGTGGGTCAACTGCTGTAGCGCCGTTGCTACCCAGGTGCGGTAATCCATTATTCCTGCTCGGACAGCGCCGCCAACTGATCGGCCTGATACTCTTGCACCACGGGTTGGATCAGCATATCCATCTTGCCTTCCATCGCTTCATCCAGGCGGTAAAGGGTCAGGTTAATGCGGTGATCGGTCACGCGCCCCTGCGGGAAGTTATACGTGCGGATACGATCGGAGCGATCGCCGCTGCCCAACAGGTTACGACGCGTCGATGCTTCTTCCTGCTGACGTTTTTGCACTTCTGCTGCGCGTATACGCGCAACCAGCACCGACATGGCCTTCGCCTTGTTTTTGTGTTGGGAACGTTCATCCTGACATTCGACCACAATCCCGGTCGGTAAGTGGGTGATACGAATCGCGGAGTCGGTGGTGTTAACGTGCTGACCACCGGCACCGGAAGAACGGAAGGTATCAATACGCAAATCCGCCGGATTGATATCGGGGGTTTCCGCCTCGGGCACCTCGGGCATGACCGCGACCGTACAGGCTGACGTGTGAATACGACCCTGCGATTCGGTGGCAGGCACGCGCTGCACGCGGTGGCCGCCCGACTCAAATTTCAACTGACCATAAACGCCATCGCCACTCACTTTGGCGATCACCTCTTTATAACCGCCGTGCTCACCGTCGCTGGCGCTCATGATTTCCACTCGCCAACGGCGCGATTCAGCATAACGGCTGTACATGCGAAACAGATCGCCGGCAAACAGCGCCGCTTCATCACCGCCGGTGCCCGCGCGCACTTCAAGGAAGCAGCCGCGCTCATCGTCAGGATCTTTCGGTAATAACAACACCTGAAGCTGCTGTTCCAACGCCTCACCGTCAATCTTCAACTGTTTTAATTCTTCTTGCGCCATATCACGCATTTCCGCGTCGTCCAGCATCAATTCTGCGGTTTCACTGTCTTCTTGCACCTGCTGCCAGCGTTGGAAACAGCGCGTGATGTCCGCCAACTGGGCATATTCGCGAGACAATGCCCGAAAGCGCTCCATATCGGCGATAACGCTCGGCTCACCCAGCAGGGCTTGTACTTCCTCGTGACGTTCTTGTAACGCTTCCAGTTTGGCAACAATAGAAGGCTTCATGCGTGCGGTTAATTCCTGTCAACGTAAATGGAGGGGTGCTAGTCCAGCCCAAGGCTGTCGCGTAAAATATGTAATCGGGTCAGATCGCCGTCGCGGGCAGCCTGCTGCAACGCGGCGGTAGGCGCATGAATGAGGCGGTTGGTGAGACGCGAGGTTAACGCGTCCAGCACCGCTTCCACGTCATTGCCTTGCTGAATGGCAGTAAGCGCTTTCGCCGTCATCTCCGCGCGAATCGCGTCTGCCTGTGAACGGTATTCTCGGATGGTTTCTACCGCCGATTGCGAACGCAACCAGGCCATAAAATCGGCAGACTCTTGCTGCACGATGGACTCAGCCTGCACTGCCGCCGCCTGACGCTGCGCCATGTTGTGCTGAATGATGGCATGCAAATCGTCCACGCTATACAGATAGACGTTGGGTAATTTGCCCACTTCCGGCTCGATATCGCGCGGCACGGCGATGTCCACCATCAGCATGGGCTGGTTACGGCGCGCCTTCAGCGTCCGTTCCATCATACCTTTTCCAATAATCGGCAGGGTGCTCGCGGTGGAGCTGATCACGATATCGGCCTGTGCCAGATAGTCATCCAGTTCGCCCAGCGTGATCACTTCAGCGCCCACTTCAGCGGCAAGGACTTGCGCGCGTTCGCGGGTGCGGTTGGCAATCACCATGCGCTTCACCTGATGTTCGCGTAGATGGCGCGCCACCAGTTCGATGGTTTCTCCCGCACCGACCAGCAGCACGGTAACCCCCACCAGCGATTCAAAAATCTGCCGCGCCAACGCACAGGCAGCAAATGCTACCGATACCGCACTCGCGCCGATATCCGTCTCCGTGCGCACCCGTTTTGCCACTGAGAAAGAACGCTGGAACAAGCGTTCCAACTCGCTGGAGAGTGAATGACCGCGTTGAGATTCGGCAAAGGCTTTTTTAACCTGCCCAAGAATCTGCGGCTCGCCCAGCACCAACGAATCCAATCCACTGGCAACGCGCATCAGGTGGTTAACCGCCGCATTATCCTGATGCCAGTAGAGGCTGTTTTTCAGTTCATCAGGGTTCAGGTGGTGGAACTGGCACAGCCAGTCGACCACCTGTTCACGCTGATTCTCCTGCTCATCGACACTGAGATACAGCTCAGTACGATTACAGGTAGACAGCACAACCCCGCCCTGCACCAGCGGCTGCGCAAGCAGGCTGTGCAAAGCATCGCCCAGCGCATCAGGGGAAAACGCGATACGTTCCCTGAGTGATACTGGAGCGGTTTTGTGGTTGATGCCAAGCGCAAGCAGGGTCATTGGGTCATTCTTGAATACATGTCGTCAAGAGTAATGCCGACATTAGTATGGTCTTAGAGTAGGGGCATTCTACTTGATGCGGCGCAGCATGAAAAGCGACGCGGCGCGAAGTACCTCTATTGGTGTAGTTGACATTGTGTGACGCATTCCTTATTTCTCTGCCATGCATTGCCGCTGGGCATCGCTTGCAACGCATGGCACACTGTATCCATTCGACATGATGACGGGGTTTCTCTGCCCTTAATAGGATATATGCAACATGTTAAGTCATACCACCCGCGCCTTACGTCTCCTGCCTTTAGCCAGTTTACTGCTGACTGCCTGTACACTGACCAAGCCCTCGGGTCCTAACGCAACGTCGGATTCTCCGGCCTGGTTACAACATAAGCAGCAGGTACAACAATTAAGCCAATATCAGACACGTGGCGCATTTGCCTATCTTTCCGATAGCAAAAAACTGTCGGCCAACTTTTTCTGGCAAGAATCCTCTGCGCAACGCTATCGTCTGCTGCTGACCAACCCGTTCGGCGGCACGGAACTGGAACTGCGCGCGCAGCCCGATGGCATTCAAATCACCGATGGGCAAGGGAAACGTTATGTCGGTAAAGATGCCGAGTACATGTTGTCCCAACTGACCGGGATGCGCATTCCGTTGACCAATCTGCGCCAGTGGATGATTGGCCTGCCAGGAGAGGCGCAGCAGTTTACGCTGGATGAGCACGCGCGGCTGAGTACGGCAACGCTTCAACAAAACGGCCTGACGTGGGAAGTGAAATACCTCGGTTATGATGATAGCGTCACCCCCACCCTACCCAACGCTCTGGAACTGACGCAAGGTGAGCAACGCATCAAGCTGAAAATGAATAACTGGACGGTGCAATAAGCATGAGCGATGCGGCACAACTGACGCACTGGCCCTCCCCGGCCAAACTCAACCTGTTTCTGTATATCACCGGCCAGCGCGCTGACGGGTATCACCTGTTGCAAACGCTGTTTCAGTTTCTGGATTATGGTGACACGGTCGACATCAGGTTACGCAACGACGGTATTATCCAGCTACTCACGCCCTTACCCGGCGTGCCTGATGACACCAATCTTGCAGTACGCGCCGCACGCTTGTTACAGGCATATTGCCATGAGCATAGCCGCCAACTTGCCTATAACGGTGCCGATATCGCTATCGATAAATGCCTGCCGATGGGCGGTGGTCTGGGGGGGGGGTCTTCCAACGCGGCTACGGTGCTGGTTGCGTTGAATCATCTGTGGCAATGCGGCCTTGATGAAGACACGCTGGCGCAGCTGGGATTACGACTCGGTGCAGATGTACCGGTGTTTGTACGTGGGCACGCCGCTTTCGCCGAAGGCGTTGGTGAGATACTGACACCGGCCTCGCCGCCGGAAAAATGGTATCTGGTGGTACACCCCGGCGTCACCGTTCCGACCCCGTTGGTGTTTGGCGATCCGGACTTACCGCGCAACACACCGGTACGCTCATTGGATGAGTTACAAAAACAGACCTTCGTCAATGATTGTGAATCTACCGTAAGAAAACGTTTTCGCGAGGTTGAACAGCGACTTTCTTGGCTGCTAGAATACGCACCGGCGCGCCTGACAGGAACGGGAGCTTGTGTGTTTGCCGAATTCGACACCGAATTCGCCGCTCGTCAGGTGCTTGACCAGGCCCCGGAAACGCTGAACGGTTTTGTTGCGCGTGGCGTGAACACCTCGCCGCTGCACCGTGTGCTTTCCGGGCAACGTTAAGCGTTGAAAACAGTTTTACCCCGTATGGCGGGTTTATGCCTTAAGTTCAACGCTTAACTCATACACCCGTATGCATATTTTACCTGCTGTCTCGCAACGCCCTCGAGACACCGGGTACAATATTTCTCTGGACGCAAGCCTGAGGTTCTTCTCGTGCCTGATATGAAGCTTTTTGCTGGTAACGCTATCCCCGAACTAGCGCAACGTATTGCCAACCGTTTATACACCAGCCTGGGAGACGCCGCTGTAGGTCGCTTTAGCGACGGTGAAGTCAGCGTGCAAGTCAATGAAAACGTTCGTGGTGGCGACATTTTCATCATCCAGTCCACCTGTGCACCAACCAATGACAACCTGATGGAGCTGGTTGTGATGGTCGATGCTCTACGCCGCGCGTCAGCGGGACGTATTACTGCCGTTATCCCCTATTTCGGCTATGCTCGCCAGGACCGCCGTGTGCGTTCTGCGCGTGTACCGATCACCGCTAAAGTGGTCGCTGACTTTCTGTCAAGCGTTGGGGTTGACCGTGTCCTGACCGTGGACCTGCACGCAGAACAGATTCAAGGCTTCTTCGACGTTCCGGTCGATAACGTGTTCGGCAGCCCGATTCTGCTGGAAGACATGTTGCAGCAGAATTTGGAAAACCCGATTGTGGTTTCTCCAGATATCGGTGGCGTAGTGCGTGCACGTGCCATTGCCAAACTGCTGAATGACACTGACATGGCGATTATCGACAAACGTCGTCCGCGCGCCAACGTCTCTCAAGTGATGCACATCATCGGTGATGTCGCTGGGCGCGACTGTATTCTGGTCGACGACATGATCGATACCGGTGGCACACTGTGCAAAGCGGCAGAAGCATTAAAAGAACGCGGTGCCAAACGCGTCTTTGCGTATGCCACTCACCCGATTTTCTCCGGTAATGCGTATGACAACATCAAGAATTCGGTAATTGATGAAGTGATCGTCTGCGATACCATTCCACTGTCGGAAAATATCAAAGCACTGCCTAACGTGCGCACACTGACACTTTCGGGCATGCTGGCAGAAGCTATTCGTCGCATCAGCAACGAAGAATCTATTTCTGCCATGTTTGAACATTAATCAACAGCGTCCATTTCTGTTGTCGACAAAACGCCACCCTCGGGTGGCGTTTTTTATTTTCTCGTGAGTACGGTTACGTTTCGCACGTAATATCGTTTAGCGTGGCAATAATACGATTTGCAAACAGTGTCGATAATTATTACCGGGCTAACTAAAGCGCAAGAGGAATATAATCAGCGCGCAAAGTGGGTATTTTCTGCAAGCAGAAAATAATATCCCTACGCCTGCCGAAACAGCAGGCGTCTGGTATTATCAGGAATGGGGTTGCTGACGGCGGCAGCGTTTGTCAAAATGCTTCACCCACCAATAGCGATCGGCGACAGCTTCACGCCCGCCAATACGCGCCCCGACCAGCCAGGTCATGGCACCGGCGAAAATGGCCATCAGGTCGAAATAGGTAAAGTAGGCTGGCAAGTTCAGCTCCGGTAATTGGCTGATAATGGTGAAGGCGATCCCCCCGACCATTAACACCATACCGATACCCATAAATACGTTGCCCAGCATGACAGCATTTTTGCGTTTCATCTGTCACCTCCTGTAATGGTCAGGTAAAATACGTGACCGATCGGAAAAATGAAAATGCTACGTAACCGTCCTTGTTCTGCTGTAATTATAGACGCTGTAGGCAATAAGGTATTGCGTAGGCGATCACAGATAAGCAAGTGTAGAAACGTTTTTTTACATTTAGTGCTGAACACGTGTAAATATAATTAATAACAAATTTGAATTATTACCAAAGTAAATTGCTTTCATCCATTTTCAGCCGTGCTGCCGTCAAACGCGCGACAAACATCCTGCTGAAGGCTTTTTCACGGCCCTACTCCTGTGTAAACTACGCGTTTGAATTTCTGTTACCGAGCGTCATGAGACGCAACATCTGGGACTTAACGTGAGCAGTATCAAATTAATCGTCGGATTGGCGAATCCGGGCACCGAATACGCCGCCACGCGCCACAATGCCGGTGCCTGGTACGTGGACCAGTTAGCAGAGGCTCATCGTCAATCGCTGAAGGAAGAGGCCAAATTCTTTGGCTATACCGCACGCCTCACGCTGGCTGGCCACGATGTTCGCCTGCTGGTGCCAACCACCTTTATGAATCTCAGTGGTAAAGCGGTGGCGGCAATGGCAACCTTCTACCGCATCCAACCGGATGAAATTCTGGTGGCACACGATGAACTGGATCTTTTGCCGGGGGTTGCCAAACTGAAACTGGGCGGCGGACACGGTGGGCACAACGGCTTGAAAGACATCATGAGCAAATTAGGTAACAACCCTAATTTTCACCGTTTACGCATTGGTATCGGCCATCCCGGCGATAAAAGTAAGGTTACCGGTTTTGTGCTGGGCAAACCGCCCGCCAGTGAGCAGATGCTGATCGACGGTGCGATCGAAGAAGCCATTCGCTGCACCGAGATTTTGCTGAAAGACGATATGGTGAAAGCAATGAATCGACTGCACGCTTATAAACCTGCGTGAAATGATATTCGTGCGCACGCGGTTCGAGTTAATGCGCCATTCCGTGTATAATCGGCGCTAACGTATTTATTTGTTCAGATGATAAACCACAACCATCTGATTGATAAGCTATTTAAGGTGATAAAAGTATGGGATTCAAATGCGGTATCGTTGGGCTGCCTAACGTGGGTAAATCTACGCTGTTCAATGCATTGACCAAAGCCGGTATCGAAGCGGCCAACTTTCCGTTTTGCACCATAGAGCCCAACACTGGCGTGGTGCCGATGCCCGATCCGCGTTTGGATAAACTGGCCGAAATTGTTAAACCGCAGCGTATTCTCCCCACCACGATGGAATTTGTTGATATCGCGGGTCTGGTAAAAGGTGCGTCCAAAGGTGAAGGCCTGGGTAACCAATTCCTGACTAACATCCGTGAAACGGAAGCAATCGGCCACGTGGTGCGTTGCTTCGAAAACGACAACATTATCCACGTTGCGGGCAAGGTCGATCCGGCTGACGACATCGATACCATCAACACCGAACTGGCGCTGGCGGATCTCGATACCTGCGAACGCGCCCTGCACCGCGTGCAGAAGAAAGCCAAAGGTGGCGACAAAGACGCAAAAATTGAACAGGCCGCGCTGGAAAAATGTCTGCCGCAGTTGGAAAAAGCGGGCATGTTGCGCGCGCTTGATCTGAATGCTGAAGAGAAAGCCGCCATTCGTTACCTGAGCTTCCTGACGCTCAAGCCCACCATGTACATCGCTAACGTCAATGAAGATGGCTTTGAAAACAACCCTTACCTGGATCAGGTGCGTGAAATCGCTGCCAGCGAAGGTTCTGTCGTTGTTCCGGTGTGTGCCGCAGTGGAATCGGACATTGCTGAACTGGATGATGCCGATCGCGACGAATTTATGGCAGAACTGGGGCTGGAAGAGCCTGGCCTGAACCGCGTGATCCGCGCCGGTTATGAACTGCTAAACCTGCAAACCTACTTTACCGCAGGCGTAAAAGAAGTGCGCGCCTGGACCATCCCTGTCGGCGCGACGGCTCCACAGGCCGCCGGTAAAATCCACACCGACTTCGAAAAAGGCTTTATCCGCGCGCAAACCATCGCGTATGAAGACTTCATCACCTATAAAGGTGAGCAAGGCGCGAAAGAAGCAGGGAAAATGCGTTCAGAAGGGAAAGAGTACATCGTTAAAGATGGCGATGTGATGAACTTCTTGTTTAACGTCTAATTTGATTTTGTTGTCTCATGGGATCTCACTGCATCGCATGAAGACTGACAAAACCTATAAAATCCACGCAATTGCGTGGATTTTTGTTTTCATGGCGTCTCACATTATCTCATGAGAGCGCAGTAAAAAATGAGTACAGGCATGAGTACAATCAGTTTCCATCTACATTTTAGGTGAGTACAATAGCGGTATAAGAAATAGACAAGGACTCGCTATGCTCACTGATACGCAATGCCGCACTGCCAAGCCAAAAGAAAAACTCTATCGACTCAATGACTTCAACGGTCTCTACCTCGAAGTGAAACCCAATGGCAAAAAGGCATGGCGCTATCGGTTTAAACTCAACGGCAAATCCAGCATGTTTGCGTTGGGTGAGTATCCAACGGTAAAACTCGCCGAGGCACGGGAGAAGTGTGAGCAAGCACGTAAACAAGTCGCGGATGGAGTTAGCCCGGCACAGGCTAGGCAGCTAGATAAAATTCGCAAGGTCAACGATGCCTCCAACACCTTTGAGCTTATCGCCAAAGAGTGGTTGCAGATGAAAGACTGGGCCGACATCACCAAAACGCGCCGACTGGATATGCTGGAGCGTGTAGTTTTCCCCACCATCGGCAAACTTCCTATCAGGGAAATCACCCCGCACCACATTCTTAAAATTCTTCAGGAAACGGCTAAACGCGGCGCACCAACAGTAGCCGCTGAAGCACGCCGTACCATTTCATCGATTTTTGAGCTGGCGGTCGCAACGCTCAGAGCAGACAGCGATCCTGTCTGGCCTGTTCGCAAGGCACTTCCGGCGAATAAGACACAGCACAAACAAGCACTGAATCCTCAGCAAATCGGAAAGTTATTAAGCTGTTTTGACAACAGCCGCGGCTCATACCAGGTTAACTATTGCATGTGGCTAATGTGGTGGACGCTGGCGCGACCCGCCGAAGTTACCGAAGCGGAATGGGCAGAGTTCGATCTCGATAATGCACTGTGGACCATTCCGGCAACGCGAATGAAAGCCCGCAGAGAACACGTTATTCCCCTTCCCTCCCAAGCCGTCAGCATGCTCAGTGTAGTGGATCACAAAATCAGGACACCGAGATAACCTGTTTCCACTGTTCTTCAT
>CAXYYB010000032.1:0-49739 GCA_964293225.1 uncultured Symbiopectobacterium sp.
CTTGCGGCGCCAGAACCTAAATCTGGTGCGTCTACCAATTTCGCCACTCCCGCAAGAAAAGATGGTGGCTACGACGGGAATCGAACCTGTGACCCCAGCATTATGAGTGCTGTGCTCTAACCAGCTGAGCTACGTAGCCATCTTTTCCGCGTCACCTTCATCGGCGTTGCGGGGCGCATTATGCGTAGTTGGCCGAATTGCGTCAACACATTTTTTCCCTAAAAACGTCTGTGACGGTTCGTTTGTTTGGGTTGTGAACAGTATGATGAGAAAAGCGGCAATAAAACAGGTTTTCCTGTGACAAAAGGAAAAAAAACGGGCCCAGAAAGGGCCCATTTTTATTCGAGACAATCACCATAAGGCAATGTTCTATAACGGCTACGCTCAGTACGCGGATTGGTGAACGCCAACCGCACGGCCTGATGGATCGTCCATCTTTTTGAAGGATTCATCCCATTCAATCGCTTTTGCCGAAGAACAGGCGACTGAAGGGCCTCCAGGCACGCATTCTGCGGCGCTCGGTACTGGGAACAGCTCTTCGAAGATTTCGCGATACAGGTAGCCTTCTTTGGACGTTGGCGTGTTGTATGGGAAACGGAAGTGGGCGGTTTCCAGTTGCTGATCGGTAACCTGTTTTGCTGCTACCTCTTTCAGCGTGTCGATCCAGCTATACCCTACGCCATCAGAGAACTGCTCTTTCTGACGCCAGGCGACGCTGTGTGGCAGGTAGGATTCAAAACATTCACGCAGAATGTGTTTCTCCATTTTCCCGTTGCCGCACATTTTGTCCTGAGGGTTGATGCGCATTGCCACATCCAGGAATTTTTTATCCAGGAACGGTACTCGCGCTTCCACGCCCCAGGCCGACATGGCCTTGTTGGCACGCGCACAATCGTATTGATGCAGCGCGAGCAGTTTACGCACCGTTTCTTCGTGCAGTTCTTTGGCGTTAGGCGCTTTGTGGAAGTACAGGTAACCACCGAACACTTCATCAGAGCCTTCACCGGACAGCACCATTTTGATGCCCATCGCTTTGATTTTACGTGACATCAGATACATCGGCGTAGACGCACGAATGGTGGTCACGTCGTAAGTCTCGATGTGATAAATCACGTCGCGAATGGCATCCAACCCTTCCTGCACGGTGAAGTGGATTTCGTGGTGCACGGTGCCCAAATGGTTTGCTACTTCTTGCGCAGCTTTCAGATCCGGCGCACCTTCCAGGCCAACGGCGAAAGAGTGCAGTTGCGGCCACCAGGCTTCACTACGTTCGTCGTCTTCTACACGGCGTGCGGCAAATTTCTTGGTGATTGCGGAAATAACGGAAGAGTCCAGGCCGCCAGAAAGCAGTACGCCGTAAGGCACATCGGACATCAGGTGGCTTTTCACCGATTCTTCCAACGCTTCGCGCAGTGCTTCTTTGTCGGTCACGTTGTCTTTGACAGCATCGTAGTCGAACCAGTCACGATGGTAGTATTCGCGAATTTCGCCGTCTTTGCTCCACAGGTAGCTACCTGCCGGGAATTCCTTGATGGTGCGGCATACCGGCACCAGCGCTTTCATTTCGGAAGCCACGTACAGGTTGCCGTGTTCGTCGTAACCCATATACAGCGGGATAATGCCCAAATGGTCACGGCCAATCAGGTAAGCGTCTTTTTCACTGTCATACAGGGCAAAAGCGAACATGCCTCGCAGGTCGTCTAAGAATTCCGGCCCTTTTTCCTGGTACAGTGCCAGAATGACTTCGCAGTCAGAACCGGTCTGGAAGGCATAACGGTCGCCGTACTGCTGGCGCAATGCCTGATGGTTATAGATTTCACCGTTGACAGCCAGAATATGGGTGTGTGCCTGGTTGTAGAGCGGTTGGGCACCGGTGTTGACGTCAACGATAGACAGACGTTCGTGGGCCAAAATCGCTTTTTCATTGGCATAAATACCAGACCAGTCCGGGCCGCGGTGGCGCATCAGTCGAGATAGCTCCAGCGCTTTTTTACGCAATTCAACCGGATCGGTTTTGATATCCAACACACCAAAAATAGAACACATAAAGAACTCCCTCTTGCTCACCTGTCTGAAGTGAAATAACACGGTTATGGCGTCAGCAACCTTGAGTGGGACATTGCCACAACGGTTCGCGTTGCCTTCTGCTGTACCAATGACAGTGATTTAGCATCAAAATGCCACTTGAATTCAATATCATTTAATGAAAAAAGCCTTTGGCATGTGTTTTATACAATGCGAAAGGCTTGTTTATGAAAAAATGATAATCAGTGTCGCTATTGAGGGCGGATTTTTGCAGATTTCATAATCCCGCAAACGTCCACGATCAAGAGGGCTCGAGTAAATGCTGCAGCAGGACACCGTTAAGCATGGCGCGTTTTACCAGCGCGAAAGCCCCAATGGGGGAGAGGTGGTTCAATGTGGAGACTTCAATCGGCAGGTGCTGACGAAACTCTTTCAGCACCTGGGTGTTGACGCAGCGTTGAATGGCGGGCAGCAGAATTTTCTCTGCATCGGTTATCTCACCCGCAATCACGACCTTTTGCGGATTGAACAGGTTGATGGCGATGGCAAGCGCTTTGCCTAAATATTTACCCGCATGTTCGAGCACATCTTGCGCTAGCGTATCACCGCGGTTCGCGGCTTTGCAGATAGCGGTGATGGTGCACTCTTCGAGTGTCAGTTTGCTGCTGAACCCTTGTGACAGAAGGTGAGCGACGCGTTGCTCTATCGCCCCGTTGGACACCACGGTTTCCAGACAGCCAAAGTTGCCGCAGTGGCAGCGTTCGCCAAGGGGATCGATTTGAATATGCCCGATTTCGCCCACGTTGCCGTTGCTACCGAGGAATATTTGTCCGTTGACCAAAATGCCCGCACCAGTGCCACGGTGAACGCGGACCAGAATGGAGTCGGGGTAGTCGTGAGTGGCACCAAAATAGTGTTCAGCCAGCGCCAGGCTGCGGATATCATGGCCAACAAAGCACGTGACCTTGAAGCGCTGTTGTAGCAACTGAACCAAGGGCCATTTATCGACGCTGATATGCGGCATGTAATGTACGATTCCCGCCGAGGGATCGACCAAACCGGGGAGCACGACCGAGATGGCGATCAGTTCCCGAATACGGCGTTGATTGATGGTGATAAAGTCGCTGATCGCGTCAAACAGCGAGGCTTCCAGCGTATCCTGCGTACTTTCTGTCAACGGGTAGTGGGCATCGCTCAGCGATTTACCCTGAAGATCGTAGAGTGCAATCGTGGCACCATGACGACCCAGACGCACGGCTATCGCGTGAAAAGGCCGCGTTTCACAAATAATAGAAATGGCACGCCGCCCGCCCGTAGAGGCCTGTTGGTCAACTTCTTTTATCAATCCACGTTCCAACAACTGACGGGTGATTTTTGTAACGCTGGCAGGGGCCAACTGGCTGAATTCGGCTATCTGAATGCGGGAAATGGGGCCTTGTTGATCAATCAGACGATAGACAACGGCACTATTTAACTGCTTGACCAGATCAACATTCCCTATTTGTGCTTGTCCGCCTGTCGTCATTCTTGAACGCTCGCTTATCTTTTTGGCCTCGTTGTATGTCCACCCTACCTCAGATAGCCTAAGCGTTTGCTACACGTGTTATCGCGTATAGACGCTGTTGCCATTTACGAAAGTATGAAGGACGTGGTACCCATCATCAAATACTGTCAGGTTGGCGATTTTTCCACTTTCGATACTGCCTAACCGATCGTCCAAATGCATGGCGCGCGCTGGGTAAAGGGTTGCCATGCGCAGCGCTTCATCCAGCGCAATACCGCCATGTTTCACGCTGTTTTTGACGGCATCGATCATCGTCAGCGCTGAACCGCTCAGCGTGCCATTGTCATCCACGCACAACCCATCACGGTAGTATATGGTTTTACCGGCAAAAGTGAACCTATCGATATCAGCGCCAGCCGGGGCCGTGGCATCAGTGACCAGCACGAGTTTCTCGCCTTTGATCCGTTTGCTGTTGCGGATATTGGCCCAATCAACGTGCATGCCGTCGGCAATGATGCCGCAGTAGATCTCTGGGGCGTCATAAATAGCGCCCACTAAACCCGGTTCGCGTCCGCTAATATACGGCATGGCATTAAACAGGTGGGTGGCAAAGCGAATACCGGCAGCAAATCCGTCTTTCGCTTCCTGCCAGGTGGCATTGGAATGACCGGCCGACACCACGATCCCTGCCTGGCTAAGCTGGCGAATCATGGCGGCTGGTACCTTTTCTGGTGCCAGCGTGATTTGGCCAATCACATCCGCATTGGCACAAAGATAGTCGACCAGTTGTTGCTCTGGCGCACGGATCAGATGGGCATCGTGCGTACCTTTTTTTACTACATTCAGCCATGGCCCTTCAATATGCAGGCCGAGAGCCTGATTGGCGTGTAACGCAAGATACGCGCGCATGGTTTCAACCGCGTGCTTGATAAAGGCATCACTGGAAGTGATAAGTGTAGGGAGAAAGCTAGTGCAGCCTGAGCGTTGATTGGCCTGCTGCATGGTTTCTAGCGTGGCAATGGAAATGGCATCAAGGCTGTCATTGAACTGGACGCCACCGCAGCCGTTAAGCTGTAAATCGATAAAGCCGGGGGCCACCGAGGCACCATTCAGATCGTGGCGTGGCAGGGGGGCGGGAAGATCGGATTCGGGATACACGCTGTCGATCGTGTCACCGTTGATAACGATGGCATGGTCATCCAGTATTTGGTGCCCGGTATAGATACGACAATGGGTTAACGCATACATCTTGAACTCCCGGCTTACAGATTAAAGACCGATAATGCTTTCAGCTTCCAACTCGTGGAAGTATTTCACGGTTTTTACTTTCAACTCCATGGTAGAGGGCTCATCGCAAACAATGATTGCCTTGGCATGCAGTTGCAGACAACTGATGGTCCACATGTGATTGACATTGCCCTCTACGGCTGCCTGTAACGCTTGTGCCTTGTTACGGCCAGACACCAAAATCATCACTTCCTCAGCATCTAACAGGGTGCCGACGCCGACGGTAAGCGCATATTTGGGAACCTGAGATACATCCCCCTCGAAGAAACGGGAATTGGCGGTGCGAGTCTCTTCGGTTAACGTCTTGATTCGCGTACGAGAGGCTAAGGATGAGGCGGGTTCATTAAACGCAATATGCCCGTCATTACCTACACCGCCCATAAACAGGTGAATCTTGCCATAGGAGGCCATTTTCTCTTCGTAGCGTTGGCATTCTGCCACCACATCTGAAGCGTTACCGTTCAACAGGTTAATATTTTCCTGCTGAATATCAACGTGATTGAAGAAATTCTCATACATGAATGTGTGATAACTTTGCGGATGTGCGGCTGGCAGACCGACATATTCATCCATATTAAATGTCACTACGTGCTGAAAACTGACCAGCCCCGCATTGTGCATCACGATAAGCGCTTTGTAGGCCTCTAATGGTGAGCTGCCTGTGGGCAGGCCTAACACAAAAGGGCGCTCAGCACTGGGATTAAAGGCATTGATGCGTTGCACAATATGTCGTGCCGCCCATTTGCCTACCTGCTCTGATGTGGTGACGGGAATAAGTCTCATACATAAATCTCCGGATAAGCGTTCCAAAACCAGTAAACCGATTTGCTACTGCCTGGATGATAAAGATAGGTTATTGGTGAGTCTAGCTTGTTTTTTTTTATCTTGAAATAAGGCGAGGAAATGGAGAGGTATAATGATTTAATATGCGGGTATTTTGCGCGTCATGTCACAGAATGTTAGGGTTTAATTTGCGTGACGAATTATTTTTTTTACACTTCAAGCACAAGCCGCCTGGTATGGGATGGCTGCTGTGAATCGGTCTAACGGGCAGTTTGGTATCCCCTGGCGGGAGAGAGAGGATAATGTGAGTGTTCTTAGCTATTTGCAAAGGGTAGGTCGAGCGCTGATGGTGCCAGTGGCGACGTTGCCAGCTGCAGCGATTCTCATGGGGATAGGGTACTGGATCGATCCCAATGGGTGGGGGAGTGAGAGTGCGCTGGCAGCGTTGCTGATTAAATCCGGTGCCGCAATCATTGAAAATATGGGCGTGCTGTTTGCGGTGGGCATCGCTTATGGTATGTCCAAAGATAAAGACGGGGCGGCTGCGTTAACCGGGTTCGTCGGTTTTCTGGTACTGACCACGCTGTGCTCTCCCGCAGCCGTTTCGATGATCCAGCATATTCCTTTGGCGGAAGTGCCTCCGGCGTTCAGCAAAATCCAAAACCAGTTTATTGGTATTCTGGTCGGTATTATTTCGGCTGAACTCTACAACCGTTATAGCCATGTCAAACTGCCTGAGGCGTTATCGTTTTTTAGTGGGCGTCGGCTGGTGCCGATCTTGACCTCGTTTCTGATGATCGTTGTTGCTTTTATCCTGATGTATGTCTGGCCGGTGATTTTTAGTGCATTGGTGACTCTTGGTGAGCATATACAGCAATTGGGATCGGTGGGGGCAGGCGTGTATGCGTTCTTTAACCGTTTGCTCATTCCTGTCGGGCTGCACCACGCGTTGAACTCAGTATTTTGGTTTGATGTAGCGGGCATCAACGATATTCCAAATTTCCTCGGCGGGCAGCAGTCCATTGATGCGGGCAAAGCGGTGGTTGGCATCACGGGGCGCTATCAGGCGGGGTTCTTCCCTATCATGATGTTTGGTTTACCGGGTGCTGCGCTGGCAATTTATCACTGCTCTCGTCCGGAAAATAAAAGCAAAGTGGCGGGGATTATGATGGCTGCTGCGTTTGCCGCTTTCTTTACGGGGATCACCGAACCGCTTGAGTTTTCATTTATGTTCGTTGCGCCGGTGCTGTATGTGTTGCATGCCGTGTTGACAGGGATCTCAGTGTTCATTGCCGCTAGTATGCATTGGATTGCGGGCTTTGGTTTTAGCGCCGGGTTGGTGGATATGGCACTCTCCTCGCGCAACCCACTGGCAACCCAGTGGTATATGCTGATCCCGCAGGGGTTGGTGTTCTTTGTTGTCTACTATGTGACGTTCCGTTTCACCATCAAACGTTTCAACTTGCTGACGCCGGGGCGTGAGCAGTCGGTTGAGGGCAGCGAAGCTGATAGTTTTACGTTAAATCAAAGCGTTGCCGAAAAGAAGGTAAATGATACGACCTCTCTGGCTCAAGGATATTTGGCGGCGCTGGGGGGGAAAGCCAATCTGGTCGGGATCGACGCATGTATCACGCGCCTGCGGCTGAATGTAGTGGATTCTACGCAAGTGGACGAGGCTCATGCAAAACGCTTGGGCGCGGCGGGGGTTATCCGCTTGAATAAACAGAATGTACAAATTGTCGTGGGGACGCAGGCAGAAGCCATCGCCACGGCCTTAAAGGATATTCAAAACCAGCAATAAGGGTCGTGTCGTTGTTGAATGGTGCGGCGTGGGGCATTCCTCACGCCGCATTTTTTATCGCCGTTGGTATTACCATCCGCCCGCTTTCGGTTACCTCATGCGTAATCATCAGCCGTTTTGCTTCTTTCTGTGTAATTCATAAGATTTAGTGCAAGTAACAGTTGTGTCCTGCCGTAGCTTGTTGGATCATTGCGGGTTATGTGTCGTTTTGCATCGAGGAATCAAGCATGAGTGAGGCAGAAGCCCGCCCAACCAATTTTATCCGTCAGATCATTGATGAGGATCTGGCGTCTGGAAAACACAGCCTGGTACAAACCCGTTTTCCGCCGGAACCCAATGGCTACTTGCATATCGGCCATGCCAAGTCCATTTGCCTCAATTTTGGGGTGGCGAAAGATTACAACGGTCAGTGTAATCTGCGTTTTGATGACACCAACCCGGTGAAAGAGGATATCGAGTACGTCGAGTCCATCAAGCAGGATGTGCAATGGCTCGGTTTCTCCTGGAGCGGAGAGATTCGCTATTCTTCTGATTATTTTGACCAGTTGCATCTGTACGCCGTCGAACTGATTGGCAAAGGGCTGGCCTATGTGGACGAACTCTCTGCCGAGCAGATCCGCGAATACCGTGGCACGCTGACCTCCCCCGGTAAAAACAGCCCTTACCGCGATCGCAGCGTTCAGGAAAACCTGAATCTGTTTGAAAAAATGCGCAATGGTGGATTCGCTGAGGGGACTGCGTGTCTGCGCGCTAAGATAGACATGGCATCACCGTTCATCGTGATGCGCGATCCGGTGCTGTACCGCATCAAATTCGCCGAGCACCACCAGACCGGGAAAAAATGGTGCATCTATCCCATGTACGATTTCACGCATTGCATTTCCGATGCGCTGGAAGGGATTACGCACTCATTATGCACGCTGGAATTTCAGGACAACCGACGCCTGTATGATTGGGTGCTGGACAACATCACCATTCCTTGTCATCCGCGCCAGTATGAATTCTCACGCTTGAATTTGGAATACGCGGTGATGTCTAAACGCAAGCTGAATCAGCTGGTGACCGAAAAAGTGGTTGAAGGGTGGGACGATCCCCGCATGCCAACTATCTCCGGCCTGCGCCGCCGTGGTTACACTGCCGCTTCTGTGCGCGAATTCTGTCGTCGTATTGGCGTGACCAAACAGGACAATAATGTCGAAATGGCGGCGTTGGAATCCTGTATTCGTGACGACCTGAATGAGCATGCACCGCGCGCCATGGCGGTGTTGGATCCGGTAAAAGTGATTATCGAGAACCTGCCGGAAGGCCATGAAGAGTGGGTTTCCATGCCGAATCACCCGAATAAGCCGGAAATGGGTACGCGTCAGGTGCCGTTCAGCCGTGAGATTTATATCGATCGTGCCGATTTCCGTGAAGAAGCGAACAAGCAGTACAAGCGTCTGGTGCTGGGTAAAGAAGTGCGCTTGCGCAATGCGTATGTCATCAAGGCGGAACGCGTTGAGAAAGATGAACAGGGCGTTATCACTGCGCTGTATTGCACCTATGATGCCGAAACCTTGAGTAAAGATCCGGCTGACGGGCGTAAGGTGAAGGGGGTTATCCATTGGGTCTCTGCCGCACATGCGCTGCCGGCTGAATTCCGTCTTTATGATCGCCTGTTCAGCGTGCCAAACCCAGGTGCTGCGGATGACTTCCTTGCAACGATTAACCCGGATTCGTTAAAAGTGGCTCAGGGCTTTGTTGAGCCGAGCTTGGTAAAAGCAGAAATAGAAAAAGCGTATCAGTTTGAACGCGAAGGATATTTCTGTGCCGATCGCCGTTATTCAAGCGAAACACATCTGGTGTTTAACCGTACGGTAGGTCTGCGTGATACCTGGGTTGGTTGAGGCCAACGTTTGACTGAAATGAAAAAACCGCCTGTTTTTGGGCGGTTTTTTTACGGCATCAATCAGAAAAGAGCCTGACTTATTTCGGATCGTGGAGCGTTTCTTCTTCGCGGCAGTCACCCGTACTGCAATGGCCATAAAGGTACAAACTGTGGTTAGTCAGTTTGATACCGTGTCTGTCTGCGATTTCGCGCTGACGCGCTTCGATAGATTCATCACGGAATTCAATAACGCGTCCGCAATCCAGGCAAATAAGATGGTCATGATGGTGTTGTTGTGTCAGCTCGAACACTGACTTACCACCTTCAAAATTATGACGGGTGACAATACCGGCATCATCAAACTGGTTAAGCACGCGATAAACGGTCGCCAGACCGATTTCTTCGCCCATATCTATCAGTTTTTTATACAAATCTTCCGCGCTGACGTGATGACACTCTGGATCCTGCAACACTTCCAGAATCTTCAGTCTTGGCAGAGTGACTTTCAAGCCGGCCTTCTTTAATGCGGTGTTATTGTCAGTCATGCGGGTTTAGTCCTGTTACTTTCTCGTCGATGGGGGCAATTAAGCCTATGACATCGGTCGGCTCAAAAATTGTAATGGCGTCTCAATTATAGAACCGCACATTAAAAATGAAAACCATGGGATGTTAACAATACCGTCTCCATAAAGAAAGTGTGCATTTGCGCGCAATCTCTTGTTGTAAAATGGAGAAAATTGATAAACGTACAAAACCGATGGGTACTATTGTACAGGCTTAGACCGGGAAGTTAAAAAAATGTTTCTATTAATTTAATCGGTTTTATCTATTAATAAAGCCCTGACATTGCTATCAGGGCTTCTGTGTAAAACAGGGGCAATTAACCTACCAGGGCTTTCAGGTTGAGCTCTTCGCTGATTTGTTTGACCCAGGCACTTACGCGTTCACCGGTCAGTTCAGGTTGACGATCTTCATCAATGGCAAGACCGATGAAGTGGTTATCGTCTGCCAGTCCTTTAGATGCCTCGAAATAGTAACCTTCCGTTGACCAATTGCCGACAATCGTTGCCCCGCGCGGTTCAATGATATCGCGCAGCGTTCCCATCGCGTCACAAAAGTATTCAGCGTAGTCTTCCTGGTCGCCACAGCCAAACAGGGCAACGATTTTTCCATTGAAATCAATTTCTTCTAGTGTCGGAAAGAAATCGTCCCAATCACACTGGGCCTCACCATAGTACCAGGTCGGAATGCCAAGCAGCAGGATATCAAACGCTTCGATATCTTCTTTGCTGCTTTTGGCGATGTCATGAACCTCTGCAACATCACTGCCCAGTTGCTGTTGGATTGTCTTGGCAATGTTTTCGGTATTGCCAGTGTCACTACCAAAGAAAATGCCTATGAGTGCCATGGATAAAATAACCTCTTTATTCTTAATGGTATGGTGCGGTTTATCACCTACATATCAAGTAATAGTATCAGACGCTGGGGGTGGGAGAAACTTGTATCTTTCCCCTGGCCAAAAGTGGAAATAACCGCTATTAAATAAGGGTATTTATCGGATAGTTCTTTTTTGCCATATCGCCAGTTTCTTTAATTACTTTAGCGGCGACATAGTTAGCACCCATTGCCCTATCTTTGTGAAAAATATCACTAATCACTATTTTTTAGTGACAGCGTGCTGTAGATCACGGAGGGAAACTACTAAATATTCTTTTAATATTGACGATGAGAGTAGCAGGTTCGCCGCGTGCTTGCAGGCGTAAAGCATCGCGCGTTTCCCCCTTTTGGGGATCGTTTCAAACCTGATGATTTTTTTTTTTAAATAATAACCCTACCGCACGTTATTTTATATCTGGAGCTTGCTTATGCAATTTTTGAGAAACATCGCCATCAGAACGGCAATGTTATGGGTTTTAGGGGTTTTCTGTGTGCTTTGGGGCGGTGTTTCTGTCTACACCATTTTCTCCTTCAAAGAGATGACCACAACGTCACAGACTAGCACCTTGCTGGTTCATAACATGAATTTAGTCAATCAAGGTAACGATCAATATTTTCGCATGGTGACCCGTTTAGCACGGGTAGTGGATTGGCGTCGCACTGGTGAAAACACGCTGGCGGATAAAGAACAGGCGTCAGCATTGACGGCATTGAATAATCTGAAATCCGACTTGGCTACCTTTAGCAGCATCGATCACGCGGGGCTGGATGCGGCGCTGGCGGAAGCGGTGGTGCGCGATTGGGGTAACCTGATTACTCAGGGTGTTGATCCGATGTTTCAAAAGGCGCAGGCCAACGCCTTGGATGAATATCAACGCTATGCCAAGGAAACGGTGCCCGCGCTCAGTCGTCAATTTGGCGCCTCGGTCAACGCGTTTAATAAGGCAGGCTCCGATAAATTCGCCGCAGCGGGCGCGCGTTTTCAGCAAATCACCGCCATTGGCCAAAACATTTTGCTGACGGGATTGGTGGTTGGGTTACTGCTGCTGTTTTTCACCGATCGCTATCTGGTGGCCTGTTTGGTTAAACCACTTGATACGTTGCGCGCACACTTCAGTGCTATCGCTTCCGGACAACTCGGCAAACCGATTCATGATTTTGGTCGTAACTGCGTGGGGCGTTTGTTGCCTCTACTACGGGATATGCAAACCAGCCTGGCGAAGACCGTCAGTACGATCCGCTCCAGCACGGATGCCATCTACCTCGGTGCCTCCGAGATTGCTTCCGGTAATAATGACCTCTCATCGCGTACTGAACATCAGGCTTCTGCACTGGAAGAGACTGCGGCCAGCATGGAGCAGTTGACGGCAACCGTTAAACAGAATGCGGAAAATGCCAATCACGCGAGCCAATTGGCGTTACAAGCGTCCAATACGGCGCGAAAAGGGGGCGAGATCGTCGATAACGTGGTGAAAACCATGGCGGAGATTTCGGGAAGTTCAAAACGCATTGCCGAGATCACCACAGTGATCAACGGTATTGCGTTCCAGACTAACATTCTGGCGCTTAACGCCGCGGTTGAAGCCGCGCGAGCCGGTGAACAAGGGCGCGGTTTTGCAGTAGTGGCCGGTGAAGTGCGCAGCCTGGCACAGCGCAGCGCGCAGGCGGCAAAAGAGATAGAAGGATTGATTGCTGAATCCGCGCACTGTGTGGGTACTGGCTCGCAACTGGTTGAAGATGCGGGTGTTACCATGAGTGACATTGTGCGTGCCGTGACCAATGTAACGGATATCATGGGGGAAATTGCCTCCGCTTCCGGTGAGCAAAGCAAGGGGATTGCACAGGTTGGACAAGCGGTGGCTGAAATGGACAGCGTGACGCAGCAGAATGCGGCATTGGTGGAACAGGCGTCTGCGGCAGCGCGGTCGTTGGAAGAGCAGGCCGCGGTGCTTAACCAGACTGTGGCGGTGTTCCAACTGTCTGAGTCCGTCGTGCCCGTTGCCGCTCCTGCTGCGGTGCCGGTTGCCGTCTTGGCGCGCGCTGGCAGTGGTGCTGCCACCAAAAAGGCGCTGCCACCGGGAAACGATAACTGGGAACAATTTTAACCGAGCGCTTTACCCATCAATGTTGTTACCAGGGAGGGAGAGAAGGCGTCATGGATGACGCCGGAGATCAACGTATCAGGATGAAAGGTCTTTGCCCGCCAGTTGTGCCAGCAGCATGCGTTCAATGAGTTCACTACGGCTGATATTCTGCATTTCAGCCAGGCTATTGAGTGCTTCCACGGCTTCCTCATTAATTTTCAATTCGATGCGGCGCAAGCCCCGCACCTTGTCACGACGCAATTGATTGCGCTTGTTAATGCGAAGCTGCTCGTCGCGTGAAAGCGGGTTGGTTTTGGGACGACCAGGCCGACGTTCATCCGCGAACAGATCCAACGTGGTACGGTCCGTTTGTTCTTTTGCCATAGGTAGTGCTGCTGCAAGGAAGTCTGACCAAAATACACGCATCGGTTAAGCGTGACATTTTGATGATGTGGTTACTGTGCATAAGGCTGATTCAGCCGTCCCTCTACTGCGGGCGCCATCATACCCCAGCGAGGCTGGCGGCGACAATGGGTAACTGCCGCCGATCGTTACGGATTATGCGGGAGGCTCTTCAAGAAAACGATGAATGGCGCGCAGAACCGCATCGGGTTTTTCTGCATGAACCCAGTGGCCGCTGCCTGCAATCACGTGTGCCTTGGCATTGGGAAACTGCTGTAAAAGTGTTTCCCGATAGCGGTCGTCCAGATAAGGGGATAATGCACCGCGAATGAACAGGATGGGCTTGCGCCAGGCGGGTACCGTTTCCCAGCCGACAATGTGTTCATACTGCTCCCACAGCACCTGGACATTAAAGCGCCACTCCCCCTGCGCAAAGGATTTCAGTAGAAATTGCACCACGCCCTCTTCCTCTAGGTGATGACGCATGATGGCAGCGGCTTCGGCACGCGTGGTGATGCCTGCCGCGGTAACCGCACGCAGTGCGGCAAAAACGTCATCATGGCGACGCAGTTGGTAATCCACCGGCGCAATATCAATGGCGACGATTTTCTCAATGCGGTCAGGGATCTGTGCACTTAACGCCATGGCGGTTTTTCCCCCCATAGAGTGCCCGATGATAATGGCGTTATCGATAGTTAATGCATCCAGTAATGCTTTCACATCGCCTGCCATGGCCGGGTAGTTCATTTCCGGCGTGCGCGGTGATAATCCGTGATTACGTAAGTCAATCTGAATGACATCGTGCTGCTTTTGCAGGTCACGCGCCAGAATGCCCAGATTATCCAGATTACCAAACAGACCGTGAATCAATACGATAGGCAATGTATGCGTGGGTTGTTGCGCATTTTGCAAGCGATAATTCAATTTCATGGTGAAGTTCATTCAGAGACACAGGCGCTTAGGGTATCATGACTGCTGCCGATGATGTTGCCCTGTGGAAAATGAAGACTATACCCGTCATACTTCAAGTTGCTGGTGCGTTGGCTGCACTCATTCACCCGAATCACTTACCTGAGTAAGCTCATCGGGATTCATTCGATTGCCGCGTTACGAGACTCATAAATGAGCCTCGCCCTAAAGGGCCAGCGCAAGCGCTGTTCAAAACGTAAACGTTTTGTCCCGCAACTCGAATTATTTAGGGTATATGCTTTTTGCAGGTTACAGGTAATGGGGCGAGGGAGCAGATGAGGGATGGGGGATCGTCTGACTTTCGATATTGTTTGTGTAATGCCGCTGTTCGGTGGTATTGATTCGCCTATATACTTCTTGCCGATTAATTAGAGTAAAAAACAGTACTGGATAAAGATGAAAACTATTGAGGTCGACGAAGAGCTGTATCGTTATATTGCCAGCCACACGCAGCACATTGGTGAAAGCGCCTCGGATATTCTGCGTCGCATGTTGAATTTCCGGGCAGGACAGGTTGTTGCCGCTTCTGAAACAACCACAACGAAAGCGCAGGCCCCAGCGAGCGTCGCGACAAAACCGCGTGATGGAGTAAGGGCAGTGCGTGAACTGTTGTTGTCCGATGAATACGCCGCGCAAAGTAAAGCCATCAATCGCTTTATGCTGGTGCTCTCCACTTTATATTGCCTCGAACCGAACGCCTTTTCTGCGGCCACCGAGCAGCTTCATGGTCGCACGCGTGTTTATTTTGCCGGCGACGAACACACACTGCTTCAGCATGGCGTCCATACCAAACCTAAGCATATTCAGGGCACGCCTTACTGGGTCATCACCAATACCAATACGGATCGCAAACGCAGCATGGTTGAACAAATCATGCAGTCGATGCAGTTCCCCACGGAACTTGTCGAAAAAGTGTGCGGTACTATTTAATAAATAGCGTCTTAACGAATAGCGTCAGGGAGAACGCCGATGGCTAATCACCCCAGAGCCGGACAACCCACCCGGCAAAGTGACTTGATTAATGTGGCGCAATTAACGTCACAGTATTATGTATTACGCCCCGATGTGGATAATGCCGCACATGCCGTGAAGTTTGGGACATCTGGCCACCGCGGCAGCGCGGCGCGCCACAGTTTTAATGAGGCGCATATTTTAGCTATCGCTCAGGCGATTGCCGAAGAGCGTAAAAAGCAAGGGATCACCGGCCCCTGTTTTGTCGGTAAAGACACCCATGCGCTGTCGGAGCCGGCCTTTATCTCGGTGCTGGAAGTGCTGGCAGCGAACGGCGTTGACGTGGTGGTGCAGCAGGATAATGGCTTTACGCCGACGCCCGCTATCTCCAATGCCATTCTGGTACATAATCGCAAAGGCAATGCGCAGGCCGATGGGATTGTGATTACTCCGTCTCACAATCCGCCGGAAGATGGTGGTATCAAATATAATCCGCCTAATGGCGGGCCTGCTGACACCAATGTCACCAGCGTTATCGAAAAACGTGCCAACGCCCTGTTAGCCGATGGCTTAAAAGCGGTGAAACGCCTGACGCTGGATAAAGCCTGGCAGAGTGGTTATGTGCATGAGCAAGACTTGGTGCAACCCTATGTCGAGGGATTGCGTGAGGTCGTGGATATCCCTGCGATTCAGAAAGCAGGGCTGACGCTGGGTGTCGATCCGTTGGGCGGTTCGGGCATTGCCTACTGGCAGCGCATCGCAGAGCACTACCAGTTGAATTTACGCCTGGTCAATGATGCGGTCGATCAGACCTTCCGCTTTATGACCTTGGATCATGACGGCGTTATCCGTATGGACTGCTCTTCAGAGTCAGCGATGGCGGGATTACTGGCGCTGCGTGATAAATTCGATCTGGCCTTTGCCAACGATCCGGATTATGACCGCCATGGCATTGTGACGCCCGCCGGTCTGATGAATCCAAATCACTATCTGGCGGTTGCTATCGACTACCTGTTCCGTCATCGTCCGCAGTGGGGACAATCTGTTGCTGTCGGCAAAACGTTGGTTTCCAGCGCCATGATTGACCGTGTGGTTGCTTGCCTTGGGCGTAAACTGGTCGAAGTACCGGTCGGGTTCAAATGGTTTGTTGATGGTTTATTCGATGGCAGCTTCGGTTTTGGTGGTGAAGAGAGTGCAGGGGCATCCTTCTTGCGCTTCGATGGCACGCCATGGTCAACGGATAAAGATGGCATCATCATGTGCCTGTTGGCGGCTGAGATCACGGCGGTAACTGGTAAAAATCCGCAGCAACATTATGATGCGCTGGCGGCCCGTTTTGGTGCACCGAGCTACAACCGTATTCAAGCCTCTGCAACGCACGCGCAAAAAGCGGCACTGTCGCGGTTATCACCGGAACAGGTTGCAGCCAGTACGTTGGCTGGCGATCCGATCACGGCACGTTTGACGGCTGCACCGGGTAATGGTGCCTCTATTGGCGGGTTGAAAGTAATGACGGATAACGGCTGGTTTGCGGCGCGTCCGTCGGGCACGGAAGAAGCCTACAAGATTTACTGCGAAAGCTTCCTGGGCGCGGAGCACCGCGCGCGCATTGAGAAAGAAGCGGTAGATATTGTTAGCGCTGTGCTGGCGAACGCCAAATAAGCGCTCCTTCAGTTCGCCGTCTTTAGGGGCCGCAGAGGAAGAGAAACAAAGGACGCACTGTGCGTCCTTTGTCATTTAATCTTGAACTGTCTTTACGAGTACTGTTGTCAGATAGGTGGCGGATGCTAGCGTGTTTTGCTGTTTTGTTCATCATTTCACCCTTTCATTTTTCTGCTTGAAATAGCAGGGAAGGTTCTCGGCGGCGATACTGTGTAACCACTCATGGAGATCTGCATGGTTTTTCAGCATCAGCTTTTGCATCGCGTGATTACGGTACGCGCTGATAGCTTTAATAGATATTCCGGATAGTTCACTGATTTTGCTGTTATTTAACCCCTGTTTGTAGCCCCATAATACCTCTCGCTCTCGTGGACTAAGGCGCTGCACGATATTATATCGCTGTACATGGGATGGAATCCCAGACGATGAAGCGCTGGCAACAAAGGTATTTAGCAACGTGGACAGCGTTTCTGGTGGATCGCTTAGCGCCAATTGTCCGTCCTCGTAACCACAGCAGAGTGTGTTTTTCTGCTTTACCAGCAAGAAAAGTAAGGTAGCACGCCGTTTGCGGCGAAATTGACGCCACCAGCGCGGTGTATGCTCTGTCGCTGTAGTGAAAATAATATCCGCTTGTTCAAGCTGCTCAGCGCTGTGTTGAATATTGACCTCAAGTTTTTGGGTATGGAACCATTGATGGATGAGGTGTCCAAGGCCGACAGTAAAATAGCGATCAAAATGAAGGAGCACAACAGTTCTTTCCATCGTCTAGTACCTATTTAGCCGGTTGTTCCCGAATAAATGTCTGTGTGGGAAAATGCACCTAGATGCTATGTAGGGTGAATACATTCATCGATGGTGAGTTAATAAATGATTGATGTAAAAACTGTATTGTTTTTTTATTATCTGGTTTTATGGAGTGCAATGTTTACAGATTAACCTCTTCCCCTTGGTCTCCAATGATTCGTATTAATATTTAATAGCATGGTTTTCTCCAATGTCCATTTTTTTTGTTTAGTCGTTGTGTAACTGTTATCCTTTGAAATCACATTCATTGTAATCGTGCGATATCCGTAGCAAAACATTTGAATAGTAATCATTTTCTTAAAATGAAAGCAGTTGTGAGATTTATATTTTTTCAATGGTGTGATTTTTACTAAAGAGATAAAAGTGAAAGATATTAATTGAGATTTTCAATGGTAATCGTTTGCTTAGTCTGTTAGTCATCAGTTTTATCTCGTACCGCGACTAATAATAGGAGCATTTTTTATTGGTTTGCCTTTCGTTTATCGTTTGTTGGATATTATCATTACGTATACCTGTAACCATTAACGGTGAAACCGACGCTCTCAGTATTGAGGCTATTTTTTGTTGCAGATGTTTGGTACAGGGCGCAGTGCTCGTGCTACGGCAGCCCGGTTGAGGCCCGATCCCTTAAATTAGGTCAATCGCAGGAAAAAGTGACAACAACGATATCTTAACTCATTCGAGTTGCAGGAAGACGGCAAGTGAAGGCATCCGATGAGCTTACTTAGGTAAGTGATTCGGGTAAGTGAGTACAGCTAACACACCTGTAGCTTGAAGTAGGAATGATATAAGCTTATGGTGCGTTAACCTGTTATACCGCAGCGTTCTTTTTAATTATTATCTCATGGGATAGCGATATGGACAGAAAAGATATTTTTCTTCAATATAAATCATGTGCGGCGGGTTCATTGAAAAAGAACAATGCTAAGAAAACGAGTGATTCTGTTTATTTAATGATGACACATATTTATAAGGAGAAAATGAATAGCTTGAGAAATAAATACGATCTTTATTTTTATTTCACTGGCAGAGATAAGCAGCGCTCTCAATTCATATTTTATTCAATCTGTCGCTTACATGAAAAGAGAAAGAGCCTCGATTGTCATACGATGCGATTTTCTTAATCTAAACCTGTTGCTAATGGTCAGTTGTTTCTTCTTTTTATAAACCCTCGGCCTAAGCCGAGGGCCACCTTCAACCTAATGCAACCAGCAGTGCACCAACGGATATCATGGCTACGCCAACGCCGCCTAATAGCGATATTTTCTCGCCAAGGAGCACGGCTGCCAAAATAACGGCAAACACAACGCTGAGTTTATCAATTGGGGCAACCTGAGCCACATTACCACTTTTCAATGCCAGAAAATAAAATAGCCAGGAAAGCGCTCCTGCAACCCCGCTTAACAGAATAAATGTCAGTGTCTTTTTATTGGCAAGTACTTCACCGATCAGGGTCGTTTTTCCTTGTACCACCACAACCCCCACTAAAAACAGCGCCATCACCACGGCACGAACCGCAGTTGCCGTGTTGGCGTCAAGGTTTTGCAATCCCACTTTACCAAACAAAGCCACGGCGGCGGCACACAGGGCGGAGAGTAATGCATAAAGTAACCA
Organism: uncultured Symbiopectobacterium sp.; assembly: GCA_964293225.1. Lineage (GTDB taxonomy): Bacteria > Pseudomonadota > Gammaproteobacteria > Enterobacterales > Enterobacteriaceae > Symbiopectobacterium. The sequence goes on from CAXYYB010000032.1 coordinate 19,191, forward strand.
GCTACTCATGATGAGCCTCAGCATTAAAAATCGGGATGGAGATCAACAGAATGAGCGTGGGATGTTACGCCTGCTCAGGGGGGATAACTAGTGTTATCCGCTGTTAATCAGTGCGGTAGCTCAAGGCATAAAGCGGTAACCTACGGCGGTTTCGGTGATAAAGTGACGAGGTCGAGTGGGGTCACTTTCCAGTTTTTGTCGCAGGTGTCCCATATATATACGCAGATAATGACTGCTTTCTACGGCGTTGGGCCCCCAAACGTGCACCAGCAGTTGGCGCTGCGTCAGCACTTTGCCCGCATTGGCCAGCAGCAGTGCCAACAGTTTGAATTCCGTCGGTGTCAGATGCAGTGTTTCGCCATCTCTGCTGACCAAACGCTGGCTGAGATCAACGGTAACGCTGTCGAATGTCACTACCGGGCTTTCCATTGCATTGGCACCGTGGCGGCGCAACGCAACGCGTACGCGGGCGAGTAACTCGCCAATCCCGAACGGCTTAGCGAGATAATCGTCAGCACCTGCATCCAACGCGTCGATTTTATCCCGTTCATCACTGCGCGCGGACAGTACAATAATCGGCACGCTGCTCCATTGGCGAACGTCGCGGAGGTAAAGGGTGCCATCACCGTCAGGCAATCCGAGGTCGAGAATCACCAGATCAGGTTTGCGGGTAGCGGTTTCCAGCAGACCACGTTGCAAGGTCTGTGCATCAAAAACGCGCAGCCCTTCACTTTCCAGCGCGCTGCGCACAAAGCGCTGGATCTCTTTTTCATCTTCGATGATCAACACGCTGGCGGATAGCAGGGCATCGACTCCTTCTGTCTCGTTGCTGCTGGCGCGGAGCCGTTTGCACGACGTTAAGTGATACGTGATGACGCTATCATATCTTTCTGCGCGTTTGCGACAAAAGCCTTTCGGATGATTAAAAGAGAGCAGGGCAGCAGGCGCGGATTAAAAGCCAATAAACGTAACATGAGTTCATACATTTAATGTAATCCATTAACCATTTTGTAACTCAATGACAGAATGTTCGGGAAAAATGACGAAAACACGATCTTTTTCTGGTCCGATGAGTAGTAAAGTTTCAGCAAAAGCGGTACTATTTTGACCAGTTATTCATCGTTGTGTTGATTTTGTGAGCAAGGTCGTTGCAGTGGCTGCTCACTGATGAAGGAGGATCGCTATGTCGATTTATACTGCTTATCCCTTGTATCGCGTTCTCCTGCGTCGCGTTGCTGTTGTTGCTTTCGGTTTACTGGCGTTGCCTGTGATGCTGTTTCGTAGCGATCGCGCCCGCTTTTACAGCTATTTGCACCGTGTTTGGTTGAAAACCAGCGATCAGCCGGTCTGGATGGCGCAATCTGAAGCGGCAGCCGGTGATTTTTTCTAAGCGACGCTGCACTTAAGTAAAAAATCTTATCGTGCGCTACTGGCCTCAAAATCCCCTCGGCCAGTAGCTCTGTTTTTACTCCCCTTGCTTTTCCCTCTGATACGCCTTGGTTTTTGTTTTCGCTCGATCTTCGTCGTTGTGCTCCGTAACCGCTTGAAATCCGCTATGCTGAGGGAATGTTGACGAACGGGAGAGTGTTTATGATGTCAGCTCCTATTCCTATTGGAATAAGTGCATGTTTGCTCGGTGCGCCAGTGCGGTTTGATGGAGGGCATAAGCGCTTTGATTTTGCTGTTGAGCAATTGGCGCCTTATTGCCATTTTCAGCCCGTATGCCCCGAAATGGCGGTTGGATTACCTGTGCCACGCCCTGCGCTGCGATTGGTTAACGCGGGCCTGCAAGGTCTTCGTCTCTGTGCCAGCAACGGCTCAGGCCTCGATGTTACCGATGAGATGCTCGCGTTTTCCGAGCAAAAAATAGCCGCGTTAAGCGAGCTGTGTGGTTTTATCCTGTGTGCCAAATCCCCCAGTTGCGGAATGGAACGCGTAAAGGTGTATGACAGTCAGGGGAAAAATGCCCGAAAAAGTGGAGAAGGGCTGTTTGCGCAGGCGTTGAAACGGCATATGCCGTGGTTGCCGTTAGAGGAGAATGGCCGCTTGAGCGATCCGGTGCTGCGAGAAAACTTTATTGCCCGGGTGTATGCCTTGCATGAATTGCAGCAGCTCTGGCAGCAGGGGCTCTCGCGTGGTGCACTGATGGCGTTCCATAGTCGCTACAAGTTGTTGTTACTGGCGCACTCACAGCCTGAATATCGAGAGTTGGGGCCTTTTGTTGCAGGAATGGCGCAATGGCCATCGCTGGAAGCCTTTGCGACGGAATACCGATTGCGTTTTATGCGCTTGTTATCGCACCCGGCATCACGTCGTAATCATACGAATGTATTGATGCACGTTCAGGGTTATTTTCGTCCCCACCTTACCTCTCAGCAGCGTCAGGAGTTGGCCAATCTTATCGATCGCTATCGGCAAGGTATGCAACCGCTATTGGCACCGATGACGCTATTGCGTCATTACATGACCGAATACCCGGATGATTACCTGGCGCAGCAGCGTTACTTTGACCCCTATCCCGAAGCGTTGCGTTTACGCTATGGACATTAATGTTTTTCAGTAAGGAGCAATGATGACCACGCATTTGGTCTGGTTTCGCCATGATTTACGGATCACCGATCACTCCGCGCTGCATACGGCCTGTCAGAACGCCGATGCCAGGGTCATTGCACTCTATATTGCTACGCCAGACCAATGGCAGGCGCACGGCATGGCTCCGCGGCAGGCAACATTTTTGCTGCGTAATCTCCAGGCATTGCAACAGTCGTTGGCAGATAAAGGCATTCCCCTGTTTTATCAGCAGTGTGACGACTTCTCTCAGGCAGTTGATGCGGTTGACGCGTTTTGCAAAAAGCAGCATGTTTCGCACCTGTTTTATCATTACCAGTACGAAATCAATGAACGTGAGCGGGATCGCGCGCTGGAAGCCAAACTGCACGGTCAGGTGGTGTGCCAGGGGTTTGATGACAGTGTACTGTTAGCGCCAGGCAGTCTGGTGACCGGAAAGCAGGAGATGTACAAAGTCTTTACGCCGTTTCGCAAAGCCTTTATTCAGCGTTTGCTGGAGAGGGCGGTGACCTGTTTCCCTGCGCCGAAACCGCGGGCCAATGGAGATGTAGGGACATTGGCTGCGTTGGCCCCCTTCGATTACCCTCAGCAGGCGGTTGACGAGGCGCTGTTTCCGGCAGGCGAACAGGCTGCGTTGTCGCGATTACGCCAATTTTGCCAATCCACGGTGGCGGATTATGACCAACAGCGCGATTTTCCCGCACAGCAAGGCACCAGCCAGCTTTCGCCTTATCTGGCATTGGGCGTCCTCTCCCCGCGTCAGTGCCTTAATCGCTTACGTGCAGAGCATCCCACTCTGCTAGAGCAGTCTGACGGTGGGGCATTTACCTGGTTGAGCGAGTTAGTGTGGCGTGAGTTTTATCGCCATTTGCTGGTAGCCTGGCCGCGTTTGTGTAAACACCACCCGTTTGTGGCGTGGACGCAGCAGGTGCAATGGCGACAAGACGAAAAAGCGCTGGCAGCCTGGCAGCAGGGTAAAACCGGTTTTCCGATTGTCGATGCCGCGATGCGCCAACTGAACGGCACCGGCTGGATGCACAATCGTCTACGCATGATCTGCGCCAGCTTTCTGGTAAAAGATTTGCTTATCGACTGGCGGGCAGGGGAGCGGTATTTTATGGCTCAGTTGCTGGACGGTGATTTGGCCGCGAACAATGGTGGATGGCAGTGGGCGGCCTCTACCGGTACGGATGCTGCACCCTATTTTCGTATTTTTAACCCCACCACGCAGGGAGAGCGTTTCGATCCACAAGGGACGTTTATCCGCCGTTGGGTGCCCGAACTGGCAGACGTGCCTGAGCGTGATATTCACCAGCCGCATCGCTGGGCACAGCGGGAAGGGCGTAGGTTGGATTATCCGACGCCGATGGTCGATCATAAGCAAGCCAGACAAATGACGTTGGAGGCCTTTGAAGCCGCGAAAGCGTCGCAGGAACCAGGCCAGAATCAGGCATATTAAGGAGCGTTATGCGCAACAGCGAATTGGAAACCGTGATCAATCAGCAACTGAATGTGACTGCATTTCAGGATTATGCGCCTAACGGGTTGCAGGTTGAAGGGCGTGAAAACGTGCAACGGATCATCACCGGGGTAACCGCCTCACAGGCATTGCTGGATGTAGCCGTTGCTCAACAGGCCGATGCCGTGCTAGTACACCACGGCTATTTTTGGAAAAACGAATCTCCGGTGATCTCCGGCATGAAGCGGCGCCGCTTGAAAACTTTGCTGGCGAACGATATCAACCTGTATGGCTATCATTTGCCGCTGGACGCGCACCCCGAGCTAGGCAATAACGCGTGCCTGGCGGCGCTGTTAGATATCACCGTGCTGGGTGAGATTGAGCAACTGCTGCCTTATGGCGAACTGTCTCAGCCTGTGAGCGGTGAGGCGTTACGTGAGCGCCTGGAGACGCGCTTGGGGCGTTCCGTGCTGCATTGTGGGGATAATGCACCGTCGCAGATAACACGGTTGGCCTGGTGCTCCGGTGGCGGCCAAGGTTTTATTGAGCAAGCGGCGCGTTTTGGCGTGCAGGCATTCATCACCGGGGAAGTCTCGGAGCAAACGATTCATGTCGCTCGTGAGATGGGGCTGCATTTCTATGCGGCAGGCCATCACGCGACAGAGCGTGGTGGTATCAAGGCGCTGGGGGAGTGGTTGGCGCAGCAGCATGGGCTTGATGTGACCTTTATTGATATCCCCAATCCCGCCTAGTGTTAATCAACCCACTGTTTTTTAAAAATAATATAAAAATTTTAGTGGGAAAAAGTGGCATCTTTATTGCTTGTCTATTAAGAAACCTTATCGCCAGAGCGTGTCGGGCGAAGGGCGTATCAAGGCGGCATGGCATAGCAATGCCCTACCGCGATGGGGAGAAGAGCGTGCAACGAGCGCGGTGCTACTTATTGGGCGAGCGGGCCGTGGTGCTGGAATTGGAGCCGCCGCTGTCATTGCAAAGCCAACAGCGTATCTGGGGGCTGGCTGAACGTCTTCAACAGCATGAAGCGGTTGAGGCGGCAATTCCTGGAATGAATAACCTGACTGTGGTGTTAACCCACCCGCAGCAGGCGGCGCGCGATGCTATCGAACGTTTGCAGCGCTGGTGGGAAGAGAGTGAATCAATAACGCTCGAAGCGAGGGATATCGCGATCCCTGTGGTGTACGGCGGTGATGCTGGCCCGGATTTGTTGCAGGTGGCGGAGCATTGCCAGCTTTCTCCTCGTCAGGTGGTGGAGGCGCATGCAGCAGCGCATTACGTGGTGTATTTTCTGGGTTTTCAGCCGGGATTTCCTTATCTGGCGGGGTTACCTGAATACCTTCATGCTCCTCGGCGCGCAGAGCCGCGCCTGAGTGTGCCTGCTGGCAGCGTCGGCATTGGTGGTCGGCAAACCGGCATTTACCCGCTGGCAACCCCCGGCGGATGGCAGTTGATTGGCCGAACGTCGACGGCGCTGTTCAATCCGAGCGCGGAGCCGCCCACGTTGCTGCGTCCCGGTGACAATGTGCGCTTTGTACCGCAACCGGAGGGCCTATGCTAAAGATCATTCATGCCGGGCTGCATACGTCGGTGCAGGATGCGGGGCGTCATCATCTGCGTCATCTGGGCATCAGCCAGTCTGGTGCGCTGGACACGCCAGCGTTAAGCATCGCCAATTTGTTGGTGGGTAACGCGATGTCTGAGGCCGGGCTGGAAATTACGCTCGGAAAATTCGCCGCGACCTTTACCTCATCGTGCTGGATTGCGTTGACTGGCGCAGATAGTCACGCTGAACTCGACGGGAAACCGGTCTGGACCGGGTGGCGCTTTCACGTGAAAGCAGGCCAAACGCTCAGGCTGCGTACGCCGCGCCGAGGCATGCGCAGTTATCTGGCCATTTCGGGTGGCCTGGGGCTGCCAGAGGTGCTTGGGTCACTCAGTACCGATTTGAAAGCCGGGTTTGGGGGCTATCTTGGTCGCCCGCTTCAGGATGGCGATACGATTCCACTGAAAAAGGCAGCCTACCGCAAGCCGCACAAGCCTGTGGGCATCAAGCAGATTCTCTTCAGTAATCGGGTGCGGGTGCTTCCTGGGCCGGAATATCATGAATTCAGTGAAGAGGCGCGCGACACGTTCTGGCGAACGGGGTGGCAATTGAGTCCGCAGAGTAACCGTATGGGATATCGGTTACAGGGACCTGCATTGACACGCATAACACCGCGAGAGCTGTTTTCTCACGGCTTACTGCCGGGGGTGATTCAGGTGCCGCACGGTGGTCAACCGATCTTGTTGCTGGCAGATGCGCAGACCACCGGTGGCTACCCTCGCATTGCCTGTGTGATTGACGCGGATTTATTCCATCTGGCGCAGATTCGGCTCGGTGAACCGATACATTTCATTCCCTGCACGCTGGACGACGCTTTACGTGCGTCAGAGGCGCAGCGGCGTTATCTGGAACAACTGGCGTGGAGGCTCAATGATTATTGATTTAAATGCTGACCTGGGCGAAGGCGGCAGCAATGATGAAGCGCTATTGCAGCTAGTCACGTCTGCCAATATTGCCTGTGGGTTCCATGCGGGGGATGCTCAAACCATGCGCCAGTCGGTGCGTTGGGGGATGCGCTACGGCGTGGCGCTGGGTGCCCACCCCAGCTTTCTGGATCGGGAAAACTTTGGCCGCAAAGCGATGTCGGTATCCGCAGACACCGTCTTCGCACAGGTGGTGTATCAACTGGGGGCGCTCAGTGCGATTGTGGCGGTTGAAGGCGGCAGGCTGACGCATGTCAAACCGCACGGCATGCTGTATAACCAGGCTGCACGCGATCCCATGCTGGCCGATGCCATTGCACGTGCGGTCAAATCGGTGAATCCAACGTTGCGGTTGGTCGGGCTCGCGGGAAGTGAACTGATTCACGCGGGACAGCGTCTGGGCTTGGCTACACGGCAGGAGGTGTTTGCCGATCGCGGTTACCTGCCGGACGGCACGCTGGTGCCGCGCGACCAACCTGCTGCATTGATCAAAAGCGATGAGTTGGCACTGGCGCAAACGCTGGAGATGATTAAGCGGCGAAGGGTGCGGGCCAGTGATGGCACCTGGGTTGATGTGGAGGCTGATACGGTTTGTCTTCACGGCGATGGCGATCATGCACTGCTGTTTGCGCGCAAATTGCGTCAGTGTTTCAATGAGCACCAGATTCAAGTCAGGGCGGCGTAATGACGCCGCACAAGCAAAATGAGTGAATATCAAGCATGAAAACCGTATTGGTGACGGCGTTTGAACCCTTTGATGGAGAAGCCATTAACCCTTCCTGGGAAGCGGTAAAGGTATTACAAGGGCGTGAGGTTGCCGGCGTGCGGGTGGTGACCTGCCAGTTAGCCTGCGTGTTCGAGCTGGCTTTGCAGCAGCTCGATGCCGCACTGGCTGAGCATCAGCCCGATTGCACGATTGCTGTTGGTCAAGCAGGAGGCCGCGCCGAGATCACCGTCGAACGCGTTGCTATCAATATCAATGATGCGCGTATTCCTGACAATCACGGCAAACAACCGATTGATACTCCGGTGATCGCAGGCGGCCCAGACGCCTATTTTTCCACCTTGCCGATCAAATCGATGGTGAATGCATTACGGGAGCAGGGGATTCCCGCCTCGGTGTCCCACACCGCAGGCACTTTTGTGTGCAACCATGTGATGTATGGCTTATTGCACGCGCTGGCACAGCGCCCCGGTGTCGCCAGCGGTGGTTTTGTTCATATACCCTATGCACCGGAACAGGCTGCGCGTCATCCCGGGGAGCCATCAATGCCGATCGCGATGGTGACTCAGGCGCTGGTTGCCATGATTGCCGTCGCGGTGACCCAGCGACAAGACGCGATTATTTCTGGCGGCACGACGCATTAGCGGCTGGGGAAAATTCTGCGACAAGAAAGGAGAAATGGATGCCTGAGGGGCCAGAGATCCGCCGTGCCGCCGACGCATTAGCCGCGGCGGTGGTGGGGGAGCCGTTAACCGGGGTTTGGTTTGCGTTCCCTGAATTAAAACCTTATGAAACAGGGCTTACAGGGCAGACGATCGAAAAGTTGGAAACGCGTGGTAAAGCGCTGCTCACCTACTTTTCGAATGGCAGGGTGCTTTACACCCATAACCAGCTTTATGGCCTGTGGCGCATCGTTGACGCGGGCGTGACACCCGATACCAAACGCGATTTGCGCGTTCGTCTGGAAACGCAACGCCGTGCGATTCTGCTGTATAGCGCCTCGGATATTGTCATGCTCACGCCGGATGCGCTTGCCAGCCACCCGTTCTTGCAACGCATTGGCCCTGATGTGCTTGATAGCGCTGTCACCCCAGAGCAGGTGCGAGCCAGAGCACTGAGTCAGCGATTCTGCCGTCGCCGTTTGAGTGGCTTGTTGCTCGATCAGGCTTTTTTAGCCGGATTGGGCAACTATTTGCGCGCGGAAATTTTATGGCACGCTGCGCTGTCGCCGCAGCACACGGCGATGACGTTGGATGAGGAGCAACTGACCAAACTGAGTGACGCGTTATTATCACTGCCGCGTCTTTCCTATCACACGCGAGGAACGGTGGATGACAACCACCATCACGGCGCGTTGTTCCGTTTCAAGGTTTTTGACCGTGAGGGAAAACCGTGTGAGCGCTGCGGGCACCCCATTGTGCGCACCATGCTCTCGTCGCGCCCGTTTTTTTGGTGTCCACATTGCCAGCATTGAGACGTAAAAAAGCCGGGAAAATCCCGGCTTTCAGCGTATCTGCTTCGCGGGTGACGCTTAGCGATTGTTGAGCGAAGAGGTGAAATCGCGTTTGTCGTAGCCGGTATACAGCTGACGTGGACGCGCGATTTTCAAGCCATCGTCGTGCATTTCGTTCCAGTGGGCAATCCAGCCGACGGTACGTGCCATCGCGAAGATCACAGTGAACATCGAAGACGGAATGCCCATCGCTTTCAGAATGATGCCTGAGTAGAAATCCACGTTGGGGTAGAGTTTCTTCTCAATAAAGTAGGGGTCGTTGAGCGCAATGTGCTCCAGCTCCATGGCCACTTCCAGCAGGTCATCTTTCATGCCCAGCTCTTTAAGCACTTCATGGCAGGTTTCACGCATCACGGTGGCACGCGGGTCATAGTTTTTATACACCCGGTGGCCGAAGCCCATCAAACGGAAGGAGTCGTTCTTGTCCTTGGCGCGTCTGACGAATTCAGGAATATGTTCAACCGAGTTGATCTCCTCCAGCATACGCAGACAGGCTTCGTTGGCACCGCCGTGCGCCGGTCCCCACAGAGACGCGATGCCTGCAGCGATACAGGCAAACGGGTTTGCACCAGAAGAACCAGCGGTACGCACCGTCGAGGTGGACGCGTTCTGTTCGTGATCGGCATGCAGGATCAGAATGCGGTCCATTGCGCGTTCCAGCACCGGATTCACCACATACTCCTCACACGGCGTAGCAAACATCATGTGCAGGAAATTACCGGCGTAGGACAAGTCGTTGCGCGGATAAATGAACGGCTGACCGAGAGAATATTTGTAACACATGGCCGCCACGGTCGGCATTTTGGACAGCAGGCGATACGCGGCAATTTCGCGGTGACGCTCAATGCTGATATCCAATGAATCGTGGTAGAACGCTGCCAATGCACCGGTTACGCCGCACAATACCGCCATCGGGTGAGAGTCGCGACGGAAACCGTGGAACAGACGCGTAATCTGTTCGTGGATCATGGTGTGACGGGTTACGGTGGTTTGGAAGGTGTCAAACTGCTCGGCGGTGGGGGCTTCTCCGAACAGCAGAATGTAGCAGACTTCCAGATAAGTGGATTTCTCCGCCAATTGGTCGATAGGGAAGCCACGATGCAGCAGCACGCCTTTGTCACCGTCAATGTAGGTGATTTTAGATTCACAAGACGCCGTGGAGGTAAATCCCGGATCGAAGGTAAAAAAGCCTTTGGAACCGAGGCTACGGATATCGATTTCATCTTGCCCAAGCGTGCCGGACAACACATCAAGCTCGATGGGCTCTTTACCATTTAGGGTAAGTGTCGCTTTCTTATCAGCCATTTACAGTCTCCTTAGCGCTTTAATTTTAAAAATTTATCACCGAAGAAATACCGTTATGCCTGTACACCTAATGGAGAAACTCGGTCAAACGCCGAAGTCTCATTATTTGCACCTATCAGGGTACAGCATCGGGCAGTGGCAGGGCACACCACCCCATCAAAGGAAAACCGTGTTCTTCTGGTTAGTAACGATTCTCTAAATTCTAGTCTACTCTAGTCATTAACATGACTTTCTACGTGGAATTCGACTTTCCACTGTTACACAAGTCATGTCACTTGGGAAAGCCTATCTTGAATTCTTTAACGGGCGACTTACAGATTACAGCCCTATTTGTAATTTAATTGTTTAATATATGTCAAATGAGTTGGTTAATTTTATATAAAATGTGAAATAAGTGATCTAACTCACTGTTTAGCTGAAATGTCACCAAACAATTTGTGGGCTAATTGTAATAAGATTGTAAAGTACTTATACTCGCGTCAGGTCTCCGGAACCCCCTGAAGTAGGAGCACCCAGCGTGAATAAGTCATGTGCCGTTTAACATGGGATGTTGACGTTAAGGCCAACGTATTACCCGGAAGCATGTGGCTGCATTCTTCGCGCTGTCTGACCTAGTTACAGGTCCGGAGGAACGAAAAATAATAAAGGTGTGTGGGCAAATCCGTGAAAAAACAAAGACCTGTCAATCTGGATCTGCAAACGATCCAGTTTCCCGTAACTGCGATAGCCTCAATTCTTCACCGTGTTTCTGGCGTCATTACCTTTGTGGCCGTCGGCATCCTGCTGTGGCTGCTCGGGCACTCTCTTGCTTCAGAAGAGGGGTTTCTGTACGCCGCGGCCATTCTGGATAGCGTGATTGTTAAATTTATTCTGTGGGGCATCCTCACCGCGCTGGCCTACCACATCGTTGGCGGAGTACGCCATCTGATGATGGACTTTGGCTTTCTGGAAGAAGATCTCGCATCGGGAAATCGTTCTGCAAGGCTCTCTTTTATCATTACTGTCGTGCTTTCACTACTGGCTGGAGTCCTCGTATGGTAAGCAATGCTTCTGCATTAGGACGTAATGGCGTTCACGATTGGCTGCTCATTCGCGCTTCTGCCATTGTTATCGTGCTCTACGTGATTTATCTCGTGGGTTTCATCGCGACGGCGGGAGATATCACCTATCCCGTCTGGCGCGGTTTCTTCGCGATGCCCCTTACCAAAGTGTTCACGCTGCTGACGCTATTCGCCATCCTGGTTCATGCCTGGATAGGGATGTGGCAAGTGCTGACTGACTACATCAAGCCGCTGGCGTTGCGTTTGATATTGCAACTCGCCATCGTGGTGGCGCTGCTGGTGTACGTTATTTATGGAACCGTTGTGGTGTGGGGTGCGTGATGAATTTACCAATTAGGCAATTTGATGCCGTTGTTGTCGGCGCAGGCGGCGCAGGTATGCGCGCTGCGTTACAAATCTCCCAAATGGGGCTTTCCTGTGCGCTGTTGTCCAAGGTGTTCCCGACGCGCTCGCACACCGTGTCTGCGCAAGGCGGTATTACGGTAGCACTGGGCAATACCCATGAGGATAACTGGGAATGGCACATGTACGATACCGTAAAAGGGTCGGACTATATTGGCGATCAGGATGCCATCGAATACATGTGCAAAACCGGCCCGGAAGCCATTCTGGAACTGGAGCACATGGGGCTGCCTTTTTCTCGTCTGGATGATGGCCGTATCTATCAGCGTCCGTTCGGCGGGCAATCGAAGAATTTCGGCGGTGAGCAGGCGGCGCGTACCGCAGCCGCGGCGGACCGTACCGGACACGCTTTGCTCCACACCCTCTATCAACAAAACCTGAAAAACCACACCACCATCTTTTCTGAATGGTATGCGCTGGATCTGGTGAAAAATCAGGATGGCGCAGTGGTGGGTTGTACCGCTATTTGTATCGAAACCGGCGAAGTGGTCTATTTCAAAGCGCGCGCAACGGTACTGGCTACCGGTGGTGCAGGCCGCATTTACCAATCGACCACTAATGCCCACATCAATACCGGTGACGGCGTCGGTATGGCGCTGCGTGCAGGCGTGCCGGTGCAGGATATGGAAATGTGGCAGTTCCACCCGACCGGGATTGCGGGCGCGGGCGTGCTGGTGACCGAAGGGTGCCGTGGCGAAGGGGGCTATCTGCTCAACAAGCACGGTGAACGTTTTATGGAGCGCTATGCGCCTAACGCCAAAGATTTGGCGGGGCGTGATGTTGTGGCGCGCTCCATCATGATTGAAATCCGTGAAGGGCGCGGCTGCGATGGCCCGTGGGGACCGCACGCCAAGCTGAAACTCGATCACTTGGGTAAAGATGTGCTGGAATCTCGTCTGCCGGGCATTCTGGAGCTGTCGCGTACCTTTGCGCACGTCGATCCAGTGAAAGAACCGATTCCGGTCATTCCCACCTGCCATTATATGATGGGAGGTATTCCTACCAAGGTGAGTGGTCAGGCGCTGACGGTCAATGAAAAAGGCGAAGATGTGGTGGTGCCAGGGCTGTTTGCCGTCGGTGAAATTGCCTGCGTTTCTGTACACGGCGCTAACCGTTTAGGCGGTAACTCGCTGCTCGATTTGGTGGTATTTGGCCGCTCTGCGGGCATGCATTTACACGAATCATTGCAAGAGCAGGGTGAACTGCGTGATGCCAGCGATAGCGATGTTGAAGCCGCGCTGGAACGCTTGAATCGCTGGAACAATAACCGTACCGGAGAAGATCCGGTGGAAATCCGCAAGGCGTTGCAATCCTGCATGCAGAACAACTTCTCGGTGTTCCGTGAAGGGGATGCAATGGCGAAAGGGTTGGAAGAACTGAAGGTGATTCGCGAGCGTCTGAAAAACGCGCGTCTCGATGACACCTCTACGGAGTTCAATACCCAGCGTATTGAGTGTCTCGAATTGGATAACCTGATGGAAACGGCCTATGCCACGGCTGTCTCCGCCAACTACCGCACCGAAAGTCGCGGAGCACATAGCCGCTTCGATTACCCGGATCGCGATGATGAAAACTGGTTGTGTCATTCGTTGTATTTGCCGCAACACGAGAGCATGACGCGCCGTGAGGTGAACATGCAGCCTAAATTACGTCCGGCGTTTCCGCCGAAAATACGTACTTATTAATGTCGCGGAGATGGCACGATGAAACTTGAATTTTCAATTTATCGCTACAACCCGGATGTCGATGACGCGCCGCACATGCAGGATTATACCCTGGAGGCGGAAGAAGGGCGCGACATGATGCTGCTTGACGCGCTGATCCAACTCAAAGAGCAAGATCCTACGCTGGCGTTCCGCCGCTCATGCCGTGAAGGGGTGTGTGGTTCTGACGGCCTGAATATGAACGGCAAAAACGGGCTGGCTTGCATTACGCCGGTCTCGGCGCTGCAACGGGCAAAGGGTAAAATTGTTATCCGTCCGCTGCCGGGATTACCGGTGATCCGTGATTTGGTGGTGGACATGGGACAGTTCTATGCCCAATATGAGAAAATAAAGCCTTACTTGTTGAATAATGGGCAGAATCCACCGGCGCGTGAACATTTGCAGTCACCGGACCAGCGTGCCAAGCTGGATGGATTGTATGAGTGCATCATGTGTGCCTGCTGTTCCACGTCTTGTCCGTCGTTCTGGTGGAACCCGGATAAATTTGTGGGCCCGGCGGGGCTGCTGGCGGCTTACCGTTTCCTGATCGACAGTCGTGATACGGAAACCAAGCCACGCCTGGATTCGCTGGATGATGCATTCAGCGTATTCCGCTGCCACAGCATCATGAACTGCGTTAATGTCTGTCCGAAAGGCCTCAACCCAACGCGGGCGATTGGTCACATCAAATCGATGTTGTTGCAACGCGGTGCCTAAGGCGCAGCGCGAAACAACGTAAACGCCGCCGCGCAGAGAAATTACGGCGCGGCGCAGAGGTAAAACTGCCGTATTGTGCAGTGGTAAGACGTAACATGATTATCCCCCCGGCTCGCTGCGGGGGGATGATAGGAAACCTTTAAAAACGGGCTTGTGCGCCAAACCGGTTTTTAAAGGTTCCTTAAAGGGAAAGGACACCCTGGCCCTGCGTATCTGACAGGGAAATGAACCGTTTACGGTGCCTGTTTTTTTACGGCACAGGACATGTTAACCACGGCGAAAACTGAAGCTTATTAGCTTAAGGGATCACAATGCAGAACGGCGCAATGAAGGCCTGGCTGGATTCCTCCTATCTGGCGGGCGCGAACCAGTCCTACATAGAACAGCTCTATGAAGATTTTTTAACCGATCCGGATTCTATCGATCTTAGCTGGCGGTCTATCTTCCAGCAGTTGCCTACGGCGGGGGTCAAACCCGATCAACTGCATTCCAAAACGCGCGACTATTTCCGCCGTCTGGCGAAAGACGCCTCGCGCTTTAGCCCCTCTGTGACCGATCCTGACATTGACGCCAAGCAGGTCAAAGTATTGCAGCTGATAAACGCGTTTCGTTTCCGTGGACATCAGCAGGCCAAGCTGGACCCGATCGATTTACGTCCGCAAGCGCCCGTGGCAGAACTGGATCTGGCTTACCATAACCTGACGGCTGATGACCTTCAGGATTCGTATAACGTGGGTTCTTTTGCCATTGGCAAAGAGACCATGAAACTCGGTGAATTGTATGACGCCCTGAAGCGCACCTACTGCGGTTCTATCGGTGCCGAATACATGCATATCACCAGCACTGATGAGAAACGCTGGATTCAGCAGCGTATCGAATCCATTACCGGTCAGCCCGCTTTTAGTTTGGAAGAGAAACGTCGCTTCCTGAAAGAGCTGACGGCGGCGGAAGGGCTGGAGCGCTATTTGGGTGCCAAATACCCGGGCGCTAAACGCTTCTCGCTGGAAGGTGGCGATGCGCTGGTGCCGATGCTTAAAGAGATGATCCGCCATGCAGGTAACAACGGCACACGCGAAGTGGTGCTGGGCATGGCGCACCGTGGCCGCCTCAACGTACTGGTTAACGTGCTGGGGAAAAAGCCGCAGGATTTGTTCGATGAATTTGCCGGTAAGCATAAAGAGCATCTCGGCACCGGTGATGTGAAATACCATCAGGGCTTTTCGTCCGAATTCGCCACCGAAGGCGGTCTGGTGCATCTGGCGCTGGCGTTTAACCCCTCGCACCTTGAGATTGTCAGCCCGGTAGTGACCGGCTCAGTGCGTGCACGTCTCGATCGTCTCAGCAGTGAGAGCGGTCCGCGCGTGTTGCCAGTGACCATTCACGGCGACGCCGCCATCAGCGGGCAGGGCGTGGTGCAAGAACTGCTGAACATGTCCACCGTGCGTGGCTATGAAGTGGGCGGTACGCTGCGTATCGTGATCAACAACCGTATCGGCTTTACCACTTCTAACCCGCTGGATATTCGTTCCACAGAATATTGTACTGACATTGGCAAGATGGTGCAGGCACCGATTTTCCACGTCAATGCTGACGACCCGGAAGCGGTCGCCTATGTGACGCGTCTGGCGTTGGATTTCCGTAATGAATTCAAACGCGATGTGTTTATCGATCTGATTTGTTACCGTCGTCATGGCCACAACGAAGCGGATGAGCCAAGTGCAACGCAGCCGATGATGTACCAGAAGATCAAAAAACACCCGACGCCGCGTAAGGTGTATGCCGATCGTCTGGAACTGGAAAAAAGCATCACGCTGGAGGACGCCACCGAGCAAGTTAACCTGTATCGCGACGCGCTGGATGCAGGAGAATGCGTGGTGGAAGAGTGGCGTGAAATGGACATGCAATCCTTCACCTGGACGCCTTACCTGAACCACGAGTGGGATGAACCCTATCCGCACAAAGTGGAGATGAAACGCCTGCAAGAGTTGGCAAAACGCATCAGTGAAGTGCCGGAAGCCATTGAAATGCATCCGCGCGTCGTCAAGGTGTATGCCGATCGTGCCGAAATGGCGCTGGGTAACAAGCCCTTCGACTGGGGCGGCGCGGAAACCCTGGCCTACGCCACGCTGGTTGATGATGGCATTCCTATCCGTATCTCCGGTGAAGACAGCGGTCGTGGCACTTTCTTCCACCGCCATGCCGTGGTGCATAACCAAAAGAATGGCTCAAGCTACACGCCGCTGGAACACGTGCATAACGCGCAGGGCACCTTTAACGTCTGGGACTCTGTGTTGTCCGAAGAGGCGATTTTGGCGTTTGAATACGGCTATGCCACGGCAGAGCCGCGCACGTTGACCATCTGGGAAGCGCAGTTCGGTGATTTCGCCAACGGTGCGCAAGTGGTGATCGATCAGTTCATCAGTTCCGGTGAGCAGAAGTGGGGACGCATGTGCGGCCTGGTGATGCTGCTGCCGCATGGCTATGAAGGCCAAGGCCCTGAGCACTCCTCCGCGCGTCTCGAGCGTTATCTGCAACTGTGCGCTGAGCAAAACATGCAGGTGTGCATTCCGTCGACGCCGGCCCAGGTTTACCATATGTTGCGTCGTCAGGCGCTGCGCGGTATGCGGCGCCCGCTGGTGGTGATGTCACCGAAATCGCTGTTGCGCCATCCGCTGGCGATCTCCTCGCTGGAAGAGTTGGCAAACGGCGCGTTCCAACCGGCTATCGGTGAAATTGACGAACTTGATCCGCAAGGAGTGAAGCGCGTCGTGCTCTGTTCCGGCAAGGTCTACTATGATTTATTGGAACAGCGTCGTAAGAATGAGCAGGACAACGTGGCGATCGTGCGCATCGAGCAACTCTACCCGTTCCCGCTACAGGCGGTACAGGCAGCGTTAGCGCCGTTTGCACACGTGCATGATTTTGTCTGGTGTCAGGAAGAGCCGCTCAATCAGGGGGCATGGTATTGCAGCCAGCACCATTTCCGCGAAGTGATTCCCTTTGGAGCGTCTTTGCGTTACGCCGGACGCCCGGCCTCCGCTTCTCCGGCGGTCGGTTATATGTCTGTGCATCAGAAACAACAGCAAGATCTGGTTAACGACGCGCTGAACGTTGATTAAATAAAAGGATAGATAATGAGTAGCGTAGATATTCTTGTCCCTGACCTTCCCGAATCGGTAGCGGATGCTTCCGTGGCGACCTGGCACAAAAAGCCGGGTGACAGCGTCCAGCGTGATGAAGTGCTGGTCGAAATTGAAACGGATAAAGTGGTGCTTGAAGTGCCTGCACCCGAAGCGGGCGTGCTGGATGCCGTGCTGGAAAGTGAAGGCGCGACGGTGATATCGCGCCAAATTCTTGGGCGTCTGCGCCGTGGCGATAGCTCCGGCAAGCAAACCAGTGAAAAAGCGCAGAGCAAAGAGTCTACGCCAGCCCAGCGTCATACCGCAGGGTTGACGGAAGAGAGCAGCGACGCACTCAGCCCGGCGATTCGTCGCCTGATCGGTGAGCACGGTCTGGATGCGGCTGCGATCAAAGGCAGTGGCGTCGGTGGCCGTATCACGCGTGAAGATGTTGAAAAGCATCTGGCGTTGCAGGCTGCCAGCGGCAGTGACAAAAAAGCGGAGAAAGTCGCAGAAGCAGCACCGGCGCTGGCGCATCGCAGCGAAAAACGCGTGCCAATGACGCGCCTGCGTAAGCGCGTTGCTGAACGTCTGCTCGAAGCGAAAAACAGTACCGCTATGTTGACGACCTTTAACGAAGTCAACATGAAGCCGATTATGGACCTGCGTCAGCAGTACGGTGAAGCGTTTGAAAAACGCCACGGTGTGCGTCTGGGCTTTATGTCGTTCTACATCAAAGCCGTGGTGGAAGCGCTGAAACGCTACCCCGAGGTGAACGCCTCCATTGATGGCGAAGATGTGGTGTACCACAACTATTTCGATGTCAGTATCGCGGTCTCCACACCGCGCGGCTTGGTTACGCCAGTGCTGCGCGATGTCGATGCGCTGGGTATGGCTGACATTGAGAAGAAAATCAAAGATCTCGCGGTGAAAGGGCGCGACGGTAAGCTGACGGTAGAAGAACTGACCGGCGGTAATTTTACCATTACCAACGGTGGCGTGTTCGGCTCCCTGATGTCCACCCCTATCATCAACCCGCCACAGAGTGCGATTTTGGGCATGCATGCCATCAAAGACAGACCGATGGCCGTGGAGGGGCAGGTGGTGATTCTGCCAATGATGTATCTGGCGCTTTCTTACGATCACCGGTTGATTGATGGTCGTGAATCCGTGGGCTTTTTGGTCACGGTAAAAGAGATGCTGGAAGATCCAACACGCCTGCTGCTGGATGTATAGCGCGTGATGGCGTAGACCGCCGCTGCCTGCCGAGCGGCGGTCATACGGAAAAGATACGGGTTTACTTTGTGCTATGCAGCCGCCTTTGGCGGCGTTATCCAATAATATCAAGAAAGTCATGCGACTTATCTTCAAACCGAGATGGATAGAACATCATGAATTTACATGAATATCAGGCAAAACAGCTCTTTGCTCGATATGGCCTGCCGGCGCCGACCGGTTATGCCTGCACCACGCCGCGCGAAGCAGAAGAGGCCGCCTCGAAAATTGGTGCCGGTCCGTGGGTGGTGAAATGCCAGGTGCATGCGGGTGGCCGCGGTAAAGCGGGCGGCGTAAAAGTGGTGAGCAGCAAAGAAGATATTCGCGCGTTTGCTGAAAATTGGCTGGGCAAACGTTTGGTTACTTACCAAACGGATGCCCAAGGCCAGCCTGTGCATCAGATTCTGGTGGAAGCCGCAACCGATATCGATCAAGAACTCTACCTCGGTGCCGTCGTCGATCGCGCTACGCGTCGTGTGGTGTTTATGGCCTCGACCGAAGGCGGCGTGGAAATTGAAAAAGTGGCGGAAGAGACGCCGGAACTGATTCATAAAGCCGCGCTCGACCCGTTGACCGGCCCGCAGCCTTATCAGGGGCGTGAGTTGGCCTTTAAGCTGGGGCTGAGTGGCAAGCAAGTGGCGCAGTTCACCAAGATTTTCATGGGCCTGGCAACGCTGTTCCTGGAACGCGATCTGGCATTGGTGGAGATTAACCCGCTGGTGATCACCAAGCAGGGCGATCTGGTCTGTCTGGACGGCAAACTTGGTGCGGACGGCAATGCGCTGTTCCGTCAGCCGGAACTGCGCGAAATGCGCGATCCGAGCCAGGAAGATTCCCGTGAAGCGCATGCCGCACAGTGGGAACTGAACTATGTGGCGCTCGATGGTAACATTGGTTGTATGGTGAACGGTGCGGGTCTTGCCATGGGTACCATGGACATCGTCAAGCTGCATGGTGGCGCGCCGGCCAACTTCTTGGATGTGGGCGGTGGCGCAACCAAAGAGCGTGTGACCGAAGCCTTTAAAATTATTCTCTCCGACGATAACGTGAAAGCGGTACTGGTCAATATCTTTGGCGGTATCGTGCGCTGTGACCTGATTGCTGACGGCATCATCGGTGCGGTAGCCGAAGTGGGCGTTAACGTACCTGTGGTGGTGCGCCTGGAAGGAAACAATGCGGAACTGGGTGCCAAGAAACTGGCGGACAGCGGCTTGAATATCATTGCCGCCACCAGTTTGACAGATGCAGCTCAGCAGGTTGTGAAGGCAGCGGAGGGTAAATAATGTCTATTCTGATTGATAAACACACTAAAGTCATTTGCCAGGGATTTACCGGCAGCCAAGGCACCTTCCACTCTGAGCAAGCACTCGCTTACGGTACTAAGCTCGTGGGCGGCGTAACGCCCGGTAAAGGCGGCACAGAACATTTGGGTTTACCGGTGTTCAATACCGTGCGCGAAGCGGTGGACGCGACTGGTGCGACGGCTTCAGTGATTTACGTCCCGGCACCGTTTTGCAAAGACTCCATTCTGGAGGCGATTGATGCGGGCATTGAACTGGTCATCTGTATCACAGAAGGCATCCCAACCCTGGATATGCTGACCGTGAAGGTGAAGCTGGAACAGAGCGGCGTGCGGATGATTGGGCCCAACTGTCCGGGCGTTATCACCCCCGGAGAGTGCAAAATTGGCATTATGCCCGGCCATATTCACAAACCGGGCAAGGTGGGGATTGTTTCTCGTTCAGGGACGCTGACCTATGAAGCGGTGAAACAGACCACAGACATTGGTTTGGGTCAGTCAAGCTGCGTGGGGATCGGCGGTGACCCGATTCCGGGGTCTAATTTCATCGATATTCTGGCGCTGTTCGAACAGGATCCGCAAACCGAGGCCATCGTGATGATTGGTGAAATCGGTGGTACGGCGGAAGAGGAAGCGGCCGCCTATATCAAAGCGCATGTCACTAAACCGGTGGTAGGGTACATTGCTGGTGTGACGGCACCGAAGGGCAAGCGTATGGGCCATGCTGGTGCCATCATTGCCGGGGGTAAAGGCACTGCGGATGATAAATTCGCGGCGCTGGAAGCCGCTGGCGTGAAAACGGTGCGCAGCCTGGCAGATATCGGCGATGCGCTGAAAGCTGTGTTGGCGCGCTAGTTTTTTATTACTACACTATGAGCCACAGGGGCCATCTTTGGATGGCCCTTTTTTATTACGGGTAGCGTAATAAAAGATGAAAAAATAATTAAGAACTGTTATTAATTTAACGCTCAATACATTAACCATGGCAACATTAAATTAACAATTTAAACACTGTGGTTATGATTAAATCATCTACGTTTAATATTGCCTTAAATTAAATCTGCGCGAGTAAGTCAAAAATTGGTCTGCTAATTGATACTGTCGTTGTGTTTATTTCTACATTTAGTTAACAACTAATCGTATGACGAAACCTTAGTAAACCAGAAATTAACATTGGATGTACTATTTGCGTCAGATCAAAATCTTAAGCTGGCTATAAATAGAGAAATACGTTTAAATTGCGCCATATCAATTTTCGTCTAAGGTGTGCCGGAGAAGGAAAGTTGATTTGAAACCAAAAACACAATCTGTGTCACGTAAAAACCTATTTATTGTAGGGGATTACAGGCGTAATATAGCCGCTACCCTATTTGTGGTAGCGTTCTTAGCTATTCTTAACGTGTTTTCTTTGGCGTGTTATTGGGTTAACGGTGAACTCTCGCTGTTTATAAAAGCCGGTTCTGAAGCAATTTTCTGTTGTGTTCTTTTTGGGTGTTTAGCGGCTTGTTTGCATTGACAAGCTAAAACCTTCCTGCGAGGAGCAAGGAGTCAAGATGTTTGATATAGTCGAACTGTCACGTTTACAGTTTGCCTTAACCGCGATGTACCATTTCCTTTTCGTACCATTAACGCTGGGGATGGCGTTTTTGTTGGCGATCATGGAAACGGTCTATGTGCTAACGGGCAAACAAATCTACAAGGATATGACCAAGTTCTGGGGCAAATTGTTTGGTATCAACTTTGCGCTGGGCGTGGCCACCGGGCTGACTATGGAGTTCCAGTTCGGTACTAACTGGTCTTATTTCTCTCACTATGTCGGGGACATTTTCGGCGCGCCGCTGGCGATTGAAGGCTTGATGGCGTTCTTCCTCGAATCAACGTTTGTTGGCTTGTTCTTCTTTGGCTGGGATCGCCTGGGCAAAGTGCAACACATGGCCGTGACCTGGTTGGTGGCGTTGGGATCTAACTTTTCTGCGCTGTGGATTCTGGTGGCGAATGGCTGGATGCAAAACCCCATCGCTTCTGAATTCAATTTCGAAACCATGCGCATGGAAATGGTGAGCTTCTCACAACTGGTGCTGAACCCGGTTGCGCAGGTGAAGTTCGTCCATACCGTTGCCGCAGGTTATACCACCGGTGCCATGTTCATTCTGGGTATCAGTGCTTACTATCTGCTTAAGGGCCGTGATTTGGCCTTTGCTAAACGTTCATTCGCCATTGCTGCCAGCTTCGGCACTGCTGCTGTGCTGTCGGTTATCGTACTGGGTGATGAATCCGGCTATGAAATGGGCGACGTACAAAAAACCAAATTGGCCGCGATTGAAGCCGAGTGGGAAACCCAACCGGCACCCGCCAGCTTTACCCTGTTCGCCATTCCTAATCAGGAGAAAATGGAGAACCAGTTCGCGGTGCGCATTCCGTTTATGCTGGGGCTTATCGCCACGCGTTCGACGGACGGCGTGGTGCTGGGACTGCGTGAACTGATGGATGGTCATCAGGTGCGTATTCGCAACGGCATGAAAGCGTATGAGTTGCTGGAGCAACTGCGCGCGGGTAATACCGATCCGGCCGTGCGTGAAGCCTTTAACCAGTCCAAACAGGATTTGGGTTACGGCATGCTGCTCAAACGTTACACCGCAGACGTTGCTAATGCGACTGAAGCACAAATTCAGCAGGCGACTCAAGATTCCATTCCTCGCGTTGCGCCGCTCTACTTCTCGTTCCGTATCATGGTGGCTTGTGGCGTGCTGATGCTGCTGATTATCGGCCTGTCGTTCTGGAGCGTGATCAGAAACCGTATCGGTAAAAACAAGCTGCTGTTGCGTGCTGCCTTGTTCGGTATTCCGTTACCGTGGATTGCGGTTGAAGCAGGGTGGTTTGTTGCCGAATACGGTCGTCAACCGTGGGCTATCGGTGAAGTGTTGCCGACGGCAGTGGCGAACTCTTCGCTGACGGCGGGTGACATTCTGCTATCGATGGGCTTGATCTGCGGTTTGTACACCCTGTTCCTGGTCGCCGAAATGTATCTGATGTTCAAATTCGCGCGCCTCGGCCCAAGCAGCCTGAAAACAGGGCGTTACCACTTTGAACAGCCGTTGACGCTGGCTCAGGACGCACGGTAAACAGGAGTCCACTATGTTTGAATATGAAGTATTGCGTTTTATCTGGTGGCTGTTGATTGGCGTGCTGATGATTGGTTTCGCCATTACTGACGGCTTTGATATGGGTGTCGGTGTGCTGGTGCGCGTGATGGGGCGTAATGATGTAGAACGCCGTATCATGATTAACAGTATCGCTCCTCACTGGGACGGTAACCAGGTGTGGCTGATCACCGCGGGCGGGGCGCTGTTTGCTGCCTGGCCGATGGTGTATGCCGCAGCATTCTCCGGTTTCTATATTGCAATGATCCTGGTACTGGCATCACTGTTCTTCCGCCCGATCGGTTTTGACTACCGCTCCAAGCTGGAAGACGCGCGCTGGCGTAACATGTGGGACTGGGGCATTTTCATCGGTAGCTTTGTGCCGCCAGTGGTGATCGGTGTGGCGTTCGGTAACCTGTTGCAGGGCGTGCCGTTCCATATCGATGCCAATGCACGCTTGTTCTACACCGGTAACTTCTTCCAACTGCTGAACCCGTTTGGCCTGTTGGCGGGCATTGTCAGCCTGACCATGATCCTGGCGCAAGGCGCTACCTACCTGATGATGCGTACCAATGGCGACCTGCATGTTCGTTCAAAAGGTGCGGCTCAGCTGTCAGCGTTGGTGATGATGGTGACCTTTGCGTTGGCTGGCGTGTGGGTGATCTACGGTATTGATGGTTATACCATTACCTCCGTATTGGACAAGGCGGCTGAGTCTAACCCGCTGCACAAAGAAGTGGCGCATCAGGCCGGTGCCTGGTTGGCGAACTTCACGGCGCATCCGGTGCTGTGGGCTATCCCGCTGCTGGGCGTAGTGCTGCCGCTGCTGACCATCGCCACGGCGCGTGCGGACAAGGGCGGTCTGGCCTTCCTGTTCAGCTCGCTGACTATCGCCTGCGTTATTCTGACCGCTGGGGTTGCCATGTTCCCGTTTGTGATGCCTTCCATCACGCAACCGAACGTGAGCCTGACCATGTGGGATGCCACCTCCAGCTTGTACACGCTGAAAGTGATGACGATCGTCGCCATTATTTTTGTACCCATCGTGCTCTCTTACACAGCATGGTGTTACTACAAAATGTTCGGTCGCATTACCAAAGAGCATATTGAACAGAACACCCACTCTCTGTACTAAGTAAGGAGCTTAATGATGTGGTATTTTGCCTGGATACTCGGAACGCTTCTTGCTTGCTCGCTGGGGATTATTACCGCTCTGGCGTTAGAGCAGAGTGAAGCGACTAAAGCGAAAGCGGCAGAAGACAACGCGCAATGAGCAGTCTGGTTGATAAACTCTACCAACTGATGGACAAGGGCCCGTTACGGGCTCTTGCCCTGCTCATGGCGTTGCTGATGGCAGGCTGTGTGATGTGGGACCCGACACGCTTTGCCGCGCGCACCAGCGCATTGGAAGTGTGGCAAGGCCCGTTGCTGGTATGGGCCGTTTGCACCGGTGTGATATACGGGGTCGGGTTTCGCCAACAACGCCTGCTGTGGCGCGTGATTTTTGCGCCTTTTCCTGCCTTTGTGATCCTGCTCGCAGGGCTTATTTACTTCTTTCGCTAGTATCTACCCTAAATAATTCGAGCTGTAGGAAGGCGGCAAGGGAGCGAGTCCCAATGAGCTTACTTAAGTAAGTGATTTGGGTGAGTGAACGTAGCCAACGCATCTACAGCTTGAAATATGACGGGTACGGCCTATTCCGTTTAGTTATGGGTTCCCTGCAACCCATAATTATTTAATTTCCCTTTCAGCAACCCATTCCAAACCTCATTTCTCTTGCGTATAGTAGCGGTGTTTCGTTGTATTACCGGGATGTAGAGTGAGCAATATGTTGTTTCGTTGGCCTGTGCGTGTCTACTATGAAGACACAGACGCCGGTGGCGTGGTGTATCACGCCCGTTATATCGCCTTCTATGAGCGTGCGCGGACAGAAATGTTACGCCAGCACGGCTTTCATCAGTGCGCCTTGCTGGAAGAGCATGTGGCTTTCGCTGTGCGCCGTATGGCGGTCGAGTATTTTTCTCCAGCGCGTCTGGATGATTTATTGAACGTAGAGAGTGAAATCACAGTGATACGCGGTGCTTCTCTCACGTTTGCTCAGCGTATTCTCAATTCTCACGGCGATCTGTTGAGTCAGGCCGACGTATTGATCGCTTGT
This sequence comes from uncultured Symbiopectobacterium sp., assembly GCA_964293225.1. Taxonomy (GTDB): domain Bacteria; phylum Pseudomonadota; class Gammaproteobacteria; order Enterobacterales; family Enterobacteriaceae; genus Symbiopectobacterium. Next base: position 44,179 of record CAXYYB010000032.1, read on the forward strand.
ATCGATCCACATCACATGAAGCCCATCGCGCTTCCTAAGTCTATTGTCGCGGAGTTTAAGCAGTGACTGACATGAATATCCTTGATTTGTTCCTGAAAGCCAGTCTTTTAGTGAAACTTATCATGCTGGTTTTGATTGGTTTTTCTATCGCCTCTTGGGCGATCATCATCCAACGCACGCGCATTTTGAATACCGCTACGCGTGAAGCTGAAGCCTTTGAAGATAAATTCTGGTCAGGCATTGAACTCTCCCGACTGTATCAGGAAAGCCAGACGCGCCGCGATTCGCTGGCAGGTTCAGAGCAAATCTTCTATTCCGGCTTCAAAGAATTTGCCCGCTTGCATCGGGCTAACAGCCATGCGCCAGAGGCGGTGGTAGAGGGCGCTTCGCGTGCCATGCGCATTTCCCTGAACCGTGAACTTGAAATGCTGGAAACCCATATCCCGTTTTTGGGAACAGTCGGCTCTATCAGCCCGTATATCGGCCTGTTTGGCACCGTGTGGGGGATCATGCACGCCTTTATCGCCCTGGGGGCGGTGAAGCAGGCCACATTGCAAATGGTTGCTCCGGGTATTGCCGAGGCACTGATTGCGACCGCGATTGGTCTGTTTGCGGCGATCCCGGCGGTAATGGCTTATAACCGCCTGAATCAGCGTGTGAACAAACTGGAGCAGAACTACGACAACTTCATGGAAGAGTTCATCGCTATCCTGCATCGTCAGGCCTTCACTGAAAGTAGTAAGTAATCAGGAGGCAGCATGGCTCGTTCACGTGGTCGCCGGGATCTAAAATCCGAAATTAACATCGTTCCATTGCTGGACGTGCTGCTGGTGTTGTTGCTGATCTTCATGGCGACGGCACCTATCATCACGCAGAGCGTGGAAGTGGATTTGCCTGATGCGACAGATTCCAAAACCGTCTCCAGCAACGATAATCCACCGGTGATTGTTGAGGTGTCTGGCGTCGGTCAGTACAGTCTGGTGATTGAACAAAAGCGGATGGAACAACTTCCCGCTGAGCAGATTGTGGCGGAAGCCCAGGCACGTATGGCTGAAAACCCCAAGTCGGTGTTTCTGATCGGGGGCGCGAAAGACGTGCCTTATGATGAGATCATCAAAGCGCTGAACTTGCTGCGCCAGGCTGGGGTCAAATCAGTAGGTCTGATGACTCAGCCTATATAATCAATGCGTTGCAGTCAAAGCGTGATGTTTTTTCTGGCAATCGTTTATTACGGCAACACAGTATTTGGGAACCGCTTGTGCTAAAGGCCACCGAAAAACCTGATAAGTTGAAACGCGCCATTATTGTCTCGGCCGTTTTGCACATCATACTGATTGCTTTGTTGGTGTGGAGCTCATTCCACTCCTCTATGGATGCCAGTGGCGGCGGTGGCGGCGGCTCGGCAATCGATGCGGTAATGGTTGATCCCAATGCCGTCGTTGAACAGTACAACCGCCAGCAGCAGCAACAGAGTGATGCAAAACGCGCGGAACAGTTGCGTAAAAAGCAGGCTGAGCAGCAGGCTGAAGAGTTACAGCAAAAGCAGGCTGCTGAGCAACAGCGCTTAAAAGAGCTTGAAAAAGAACGTCTTCAAGCGCAAGAAAACGCTAAGCAGCAGGCGCAAGAGCAGGCCGAACAGCGTAAGCAGGCGGAAGCCGCTGCCGCTAAGGCCAAAGAACAGCAACAGCAGGCGGAAGCCGCTGCTGCGAAAGCGAAAGCTGAAGCTGAACAACAAGCCAAGGCAGCCGCTGACGCGAAGAAAAAAGCCGAAGAAGAAGTGAAAAAACAGGCCGCCGCCGCTGCTGCTGCGAAAAAGCAGGCAGAAGAAGAAGCGAAGGCCAAAGCGGTCGCTGATGCGAAAGCCAAAGCGGATGCAGAGGCCAAGGCGAAAGCTGAAGCCGATGCTAAAGCGAAGGCCGCAGAAGCGAAGGCGGAAGCAGACGCCAAGGCAAAAGCGGAAGCCGATGCGAAAGCGAAAGCGGCTGCTGATGCGAAAGCCAAAGCCGCCGCAGACGCAAAAGCCAAGGCAGCGGCGGATAAAAAAGCCGCCGCGGAAGCCGCTGCACAGTCTGATTCCGTTGACGATCTGCTCGGTGGTTTGGCATCGTCGAAAAACGCGCCTAAATCGGGTGGCGGTGCGCCAGCGGGGGCCGGTGCAGCGAAAAAGAGCGGTGCCTCAGGTGCCGCACTGGACAGTTATGGCGGCCAAGTGCGCGCGGCGATCCAGAGTAAATTCTATGACTGGCAGCTTTATCGGGGTAAAACCTGTACATTGCGCATCAAACTGGCACCGGACGGTCTGTTAGTTTCCGTTGAAGCGGAAAGTGGCGATCCGGCACTGTGTCAGGCGGCGATTGCCGCTGCGAAGCAGGCAAGAATACCGAAGCCGCCAAGTACAGATGTGTATGAAGCTTTCAAAAACGCACCGATTGATTTCAAACCGCAATAATCGTGGCGTGCAGTACGAGCCTAACGGTGCCGCACAGTACCTTTAGGACAAGGATGATAGCACCACCCATGGGTATTGTGTTTTGGTGATACCGGTTTGTTAAAATTCTGCTAATTTATCCGAGGCGATACCTCTGGATAAGGGAGATGAAATGAAGCAGGCATGTAAAGTTGCACTAGGTTTTTTAATGCTGTGGGTCACAGCACTGCACGCCGAAGTGCGTATCGAGATTACCCAAGGGGTTGACTCGGCACGCCCTATCGCTGTGGTTCCGTTCAAGTGGGCTGGCGGTGGCGCAGCGCCGGAAGATATTGGTGGTATCGTTGGTGCGGATTTGCGCAACAGCGGTAAATTCAATCCGATCGATCCCAGCCGTATGCCGCAGCAGCCGGGTTCTGCCTCGGAAGTCACGCCGGCTGCCTGGACGGCGCTGGGGATTGACTCTGTCATCGTGGGTCAGGTTCAACCCGGTGCAGACGGTAGCTACGTGATCTCTTACCAACTGGTTGATACCTCGGGTAATCCGGGCAGCGTATTGGCGCAAAACCAGTTCAAGGTTACCAAACAGTGGCTGCGTTATGCCGCGCATACCGCCAGTGATGAAGTGTTCCAGAAATTAACCGGTATCAAGGGTGCCTTCCGTACCCGTATCGCCTATGTGGTGCAGACCAACGGCGGTCAGTTCCCTTACGAACTGCGCGTCTCTGACTACGATGGCTACAACCAGTTTGTGGTGCACCGTTCTCCGGAACCGCTGATGTCACCGGCCTGGTCGCCGGATGGCAGCAAAGTGGCATATGTCACCTTTGAAAGCGGTCGTTCTGCGCTGGTGATTCAGACGTTGGCCAATGGTGCAATCCGTCAGGTTGCGTCCTTCCCGCGTCACAACGGTGCGCCGGCGTTTTCCCCGGATGGCAGCAAACTGGCCTTTGCGCTTTCCAAAAGCGGTAGCCTGAACCTGTATGTTATGGACATCGGTTCTGGTCAGATCCGTCAAGTGACGGATGGTCGCAGCAACAATACTGAGCCAACCTGGTTCCCCGATAGCCAAACTTTGGCATATACTTCGGATCAGGCTGGACGTCCACAAGTCTACAAAATTAACGTCAATGGCGGAGCCCCGCAGCGTATCACCTGGGAAGGGTCGCAGAATCAGGACTCAGAAGTCAGTGACGATGGAAAAATGCTAGTGATGGTGAGCTCCAACGGTGGCGCTCAGCATATTGCTACACAAGATCTGGTGACGGGGGCCGTTCAAGTCATTACGGGCACCTATCTGGACGAAACGCCGAGTATCGCACCGAACGGCACGATGGTGATTTACAGCTCTAAACAAGGGCTGGGCTCAGTGCTGCAACTGGTGTCTACTGACGGACGTTTCAAAGCGCGTCTTCCGGCAACTGATGGACAGGTTAAATTCCCTGCCTGGTCGCCGTATTTATAAACATAAATAATTTTTTCAAAGGACATAAGAGATGCAATTCAATAAAGTACTGAAAGGCCTGATGTTGGCTCTGCCGGTGCTGGCTATCGCCGCATGTAGTTCACACAAGAAAGACGGCAATGACCAGTCTACCGTTGGCACTGCAGGCAGCGGTTATGAAAACGGCAATATGTCTTCTTCTGAGCAGGCTCGCCTGCAAATGCAAGAACTGCAACGCAACAACATCGTATACTTCGATCTGGACAAGTACGATATCCGTTCTGACTTCGCTCAGATGCTGGATGCGCACGCTTCCTTCCTGCGCAGTAACCCGTCCTACAAAGTGACTATCGAAGGTCATGCGGATGAACGCGGTACGCCGGAATACAACATCGCCCTGGGTGAACGTCGTGCGAACGCTGTTCAGATGTACCTGCAAGGCAAAGGTGTTTCTTCTGATCAGATCTCTATCGTTTCTTACGGTAAAGAGAAACCTGCGGTTCTGGGTCATGATGAAGCTGCATGGTCCAAAAACCGTCGTGCGGTCCTGGTATACTAAGAGCATTGCATGAACAGTAACTTCAGACGTCATCTCGTGGGTCTGTCGTTATTGGTTGGCGTAGCGGTCCCTTGGTCCGCTACTGCCCAAGCGCCAATCAGTAATGTCGGCTCTGGCTCGGTGGAAGACCGTGTCACCCAAATGGAGCGTATTTCTAACGCTCATAGTCAGCTTTTAACTCAACTTCAGCAGCAGCTTTCTGATACGCAGCGCGATATTGACAGTTTGCGCGGGCAGATTCAGGAAAATCAGTACCAGTTGAATCAGGTTGTTGAACGCCAGAAGCAAATCTATCAGCAAATGGATAGCATGGGCTCCTCGTCGTCAACGCCGTCGGCGTCTTCTGCGCCAGCAACCGATACGGGTGCATCCACCGCTAGCCCCGCCAGCAATGGTGCGGGCGCGGCTGCGGCACCTGCTAGTACTGGTGACGCCAACAGTGACTACAACGCTGCGGCGGCATTGGTGCTAGAGAAAAAGCAGTACGATCAGGCAATTGCCGCTTTTCAGGCATTTGTCAAAAAATATCCTGATTCAACCTACCAGCCGAATGCCAACTATTGGTTGGGTCAGTTGAACTACAACAAAGGTAAGAAAGACGACGCCGCTTACTATTTTGCGAACGTGGTCAAGAACTACCCGAAATCCCCCAAAAGTTCCGAAGCCTTACTCAAAGTTGGGGTGATCATGCAGGAAAAGGGGCAGACGGATAAAGCGAAGGCTGTCTACCAGCAGGTCATCAAGCAGTATCCCAACACCGAAAGTGCCAAGCAGGCACAGAAACGGCTGACTGGGCTTTAACCTCCCTTTTCAGGCACAAAAATTGCGCGCTATGAGCGATTTTTGTGCTTTGTCGTTTGATGATTAAGCAGTTGAACCGTTTTTCAGGAAAATAGGTTGCACTAAACGGATAAGTTAGTAATATATGCCGCCGTTGCCAAGGCAAGGTGAAAACGCCAATGTAGCAGCATGATGGGTCGTTAGCTCAGTCGGTAGAGCAGTTGACTTTTAATCAATTGGTCGCAGGTTCGAATCCTGCACGACCCACCATCTACAACGTTGAAATTGAAGTTGCTGTCACCGCGATACATTGCCATAGCGTACAGCGGGTCGTTAGCTCAGTCGGTAGA
>CAXYYB010000033.1:0-49728 GCA_964293225.1 uncultured Symbiopectobacterium sp.
CTGTTTTTAACATTAACAGGTTTTGGAGGTGTCCTGAATAAGTGATCCACTACAGTCAGGTCGCTGTCGTGTTCGCGGCAGCTAAGCGGGCGTAGGTTGAGGCTGTGTTTTTATTGCTTTGAAAAATAGCGTTGAAAAAACAGCCATGAGGAAAACAACCATGAATACCCATCCGATTAAAACATTACGCCTGTCTCGCGCCTGGTCCCAAGAGCAACTGGCAGAACTCTCCTCTTTGAGCGTCAGAACCGTTCAGCGTATTGAGAATGGTGAGCGTGCCAGTCTGGATACGCTCGGTGCCATCGCTGCGGCGTTTGGTGTGAATGTTACCGAGTTGATGACGGAAGAGAGTGAACAAACCCTGAGCGGAGAATCGCTTGAGCTGCGCGTTCAGGCAGCAAAACGTCAGGTGCGACAAGAGAGCCGTTTCTGGCGCTCACTGGTGGTTTATGTTGTGGTCAATCTGGTGCTGTTCGTGGTGAACCGAATGACATCGCCGGGCTCCCACTGGTTCCTATGGCCGCTGCTGGTCTGGGGCAGTTTTCTGGCGCTGAATGCCGTGAAGGTATTCTGGCTGCGCGATCGTTGGCTGCGCTGGGAGCAGGCGCGTGTACAGCGGGTGCTGCGTAAGCCATAATAGCGTCGTACACTTATACCCTAAATAATTCGAGTTGCAGGAAGGCGGCAAGTGAATGAATCCCGATGAGCTTACTCAGGTAAGTGATTCGGGTGAGTGAACGCAGCCAACGCTCCTGCAACTTGAAGTATGACGGGTATAAACGGGTAGGGCTGGCATTGAGCCAGCGTAATAGAGAGATAATAGAGGTCTTCGCATGACAAAAGTGACCGTTGCCGCAACGCAGATGGCGTGTTCCTGGGATCTGCCCAAGAATATTGAGAATGCCGAAAAACTGGTGCGACAGGCGCACGCCAAGGGGGCTCAAATAATCCTGATTCAGGAACTGTTCGCCGCGCCTTACTTCTGTATCGATCAGAGCCCTGAGCACTATGCTCTGGCACAAACGCTGGAAACCAGCCCGCTTATCAAACACTTCTCCGCACTGGCGGCGGAACTTGAGGTGGTATTGCCGCTGAGCTTCTTTGAGCGCGCCAATAACGCTTATTACAACTCGTTGGTGATGATCGACGCTGACGGTAGCGTGCTGGATGTGTACCGTAAAACGCACATCCCCAATGGCCCGGCGTATCAGGAAAAGCAGTTCTTTATCCCTGGCGATACCGGCTTCAAGGTGTGGCAGACCCGTTACGCCAAAGTGGGTGTGGGTATCTGCTGGGACCAGTGGTTCCCGGAAACGGCGCGCAGCCTGGCGTTACAGGGCGCAGAGCTGATCTTCTACCCTACCGCTATCGGTTCTGAACCGGCTTACCCGGATATTGACAGCCAGCCGCACTGGACGCGGGTGCAGCAGGGCCACGCGGCCGCCAATCTGGTGCCGGTGATTGCCTCTAACCGTATCGGGACTGAAGCGAGCAAATATATTGATGGACTGGAAATGACCTTCTACGGTTCTTCTTTCATTGCCGATCAAACCGGTGCGCTGTTGGCGCAGGCGAACAAAACGGATGAAGCCGTGCTGGTGCACACCTTCGATCTGGACGAGATCGCCGCTCAACGCGCCAGTTGGGGGCTGTTCCGCGACCGTCGCCCTGAGATGTATACGGCGCTCGGAACCTCTGACGGCAAGACCCGGAGATAATCGATGTCACTTTCGACTCTCACATCAACGCCGCGTCAGGATGGCTTTTTTATGCCCGCCGAGTGGGCACCTCATGATGCGGTGTGGATGATTTGGCCCTATCGGTTGGATAACTGGCGCAATAACGCCTTGCCCGCACAACAGACGTTTGCCGCAGTGGCACAGGCGATTGGTCAGACGACGCCGGTGATCATGGGCGTGCCCGCGCAGCAGATGGCGCAGGCGCGTAGCCTGATGCCTGCAACGGTGACGCTGGTTGCGATGGAAAGCGATGACGCCTGGATGCGCGATACCGGGCCGACCGTCGTGCTGAACGGTAACGGTGAGCGCCGGGGTATCGACTGGCAGTTTAACGCCTGGGGCGGTGAGTTGGGCGGGTTGTACGACGACTGGCAGCAGGATGAGCAGGTCGCACAGCAGGTGCTGGCGCACCACGGCGATGCACGTTATGCGGCTCCGCTGATTCTGGAAGGCGGCTCTATTCACGTTGATGGTGAAGGCACGCTGTTGACCACGGCAGAATGTTTGCTGAACCCGAATCGCAATCCGCATCTTAGCAAGGCTGAGATTGAGCAGTTAATGCGTGACTACCTCAATATTTCCACCATCATCTGGTTGGAAGCTGGGGTGTATAACGACGAAACCGACGGTCACATCGATAACATGTGCTGTTTTGTGCGCCCCGGTGAAGTGGCGCTGCACTGGACGGATGATGAAAACGATCCGCAGTATGCGCGCTCTGTCGCCGCGTATCAGGTCTTATCCCAGGCTCAGGATGCACAAGGGCGTGCGCTGAAGATCTGGAAGTTGCCGGCGCCGGGCCCGCTCTATGCCACGGAAGAGGAAGCGGCGGGAGTCGCATCGGGTGATGCGATTGAACGTTTAGCTGGTTCGCGTCTGGCGGGTTCTTATGTGAATTTTCTGATCAGCAATCAGCAGATTATTTTCCCGTTATTGGATGCGCGTACCGATGATACGGCGCGTGACCTGTTGCAACAGATGTTCCCGGATTACGCCATTGTGGGCGTGCCTGCGCGCGAAATTCTGTTAGGCGGTGGCAATATTCACTGCATTACTCAGCAGATTCCGTCAGTTCGTTAAGCCAGTTTCTCTATCATAAAAAAGGCTCCGGTTGCTACCGGAGCCTTTTTCGTCTCTGACAGTGACCTATTTGGTCGGTGCTTTATCCAAATTATCCGCAGGCAATTCACCGGGCAGATAGCCGGGCAGTCGGCCAGCCGGGATGATCGCCATCATGGACAGGAAGGCCATGATCAGCAGACCAAACTTCAGCGCTTTCAGGCGCGATTCCTCGTTAACACGTACCGCTTCGGCCACTTGTTCCGGCGTTGCCGTGGTTTGTGACAGCACGGTGAGCAGGCGGTCATTGCTGATAAAGTTAATATTATCCAGATTCACCTGTGCCTGAATTTCAGGTGTCAGCACAGGGGTTTGCACAATATTGCGCATCACGCTGGAACTGAGCAGCCCGACCAACAGCGCACCGGCCACGGCGGTACCAATTGCATTCGCCAGATTGTTGGTGGTGCCGCGCAGTGAGCCGACGTCGCCTGCCAATTCTTTCGGTGACGCACTCACCAGCACGTTAAACAGCAAGGTGACCAGTGAGCCCTGACCGATACCGAACGCCACCAGACCAAACAGCACCGCGAACTCACTCCAGTTGTTACGCACCACAAAAGCGAGCCACAGCAACGAAAGGGTACAAATGATAAAGCCGTAGCGGCCAATTTTTTGCGGCGTCAGTTTGTGGTAAAAACGCACGATAAGCGTTGCGGAGAAGAACACGGACAGGTTGAACGGCATCATGGCGATGGCGGTTGCCAGCGGCGTGCTGCCCTGCACAATCTGAATGTAGAGCGGTACGGAAAAGTTCAGCATCGCTTCCAGTGCGACCACCGCAAACATGGCGACTACAGCGGCCCGCTCTGTGGGTGAGGTAATCACTTCCAGCGCCAGTAACGGGGTTTTACCTTTCTCTTTTATGCGTCGCGTCCAGACCACAAAGAGCTGGCCGAGCACGATACCCACCGCGATCATAAAGGGTGCCGGAGAGAAGCCAAGCAGATCGAAAGGCGCAGCGTCCCGAACCAGACCCATGCCCCAGCGGTTAAGATTGTTGAAGCCGAATGACAGCAGAATGATGGAGCTTGCCGCCAACACCACACCGACAATATCAATGCTGACCTCTGGTCGGCCCTTATCCGCTTTCATGCGGAAGCTGAGAAAGAAAATGACGGCAGATAAGACGATCAACAGACCAAACGCCGGACGCCAGCCGATATAGGTGCCCAACACCCCGCCAATTAAAAATGCTGCCACACCCGCACCGGCGCGTGCCGACCCCAGTGTGCCGAGCGCGGTGGCTTGTTGTGCACCGCGATAATTTTCCGCAATCAGTGCCACCAGTGAGGGCACCAGCGCTGCCGCCGTCAGGCCGCTGAGCGCCTGTGCGCTGATCATGATGGTGGCGTTAGGGCTAAAGGTCATCATCACCTGAGCGACGCCGAACAACAGCACGGTAGAGCGGAAGATGATCAGTGGGCCAAACCGCTGGTTGAGTTTTGCACCCAACATCACGAAACCGGCGACGGACAGTGAATAGACGACAATACCGGTTGCGATGGTGGTGGGGGGAACATTGAAACTGTTCACCATACCGCCCAGCGCGACGGGAAGCGAGGCGACGTTGAATGACATCAGAATCTGGGCGAGTGCGATGGTGATCATCGGTACCCATGACGCCTTCTCGTCTGTCACTGTGTGCGGTGTTGATTGATTCACCATAATGGTTATCCCCTTATTATCCTTGTCTTTTTGTGAGTTTTAGCGTTGTTGGCGTGGTAGCGATGATCAGCCTTTTTCGGTGTAAGGTTCGGAGACGAACATATCCATACCCAGGCTGCGAGAGAGAAAACGTGCGGCTAACTGGCCTTTGACGCTGTTGCCCGCACCGTCAAGCAAGGGCGCAAAGGTACCTAAACCCCCCTTGCCGGGCGAGACAGTGACGATGCCACCACCAATGCCACTCTTGCCGGGGAGGCCGATATCGTAGAGCCAGTCGCCGGATGTCTCATACAGCCCGGCGGTGACCATCACGGCCAAGGCGTAATGGCACACGTCATTGTTGACCACACGATCGCGGGTGACCGGATTGACGCCACCATCGGCCAGCGTCGCCCCCATCACCGCCAGATCGCGGGCGCTGATGTTGAGTGAGCATTGGCGGGTATATAAATCCACGGCGATGGCCGGATCGCAGCCGAGCCGACCGTAGCTGTAAAGCAGATTGGCGATACCGCGATTGCGGAAATTGGTCTCACTGGCGGATTGATACACTTCCTCATTAAGCGTGAGTTCTCTGCCCGCGAAACCGCATAACCCGCTGTATATAAAATTCCATTTCTCGTCGCTGGTGTTGCCGGGGATCAGGCTGGTGGTGGCGATTGCTCCTGGGTTCACCATCGGATTGGTGCGGCCGCCTGCGGTAAATTCAACGGCTGTGACAGAGTTGAACGGCATACCGGTACTGTTTACGCCCAGCTTTTCGCGCGCGACGCGGGCACCCAGTGCCTGACACACCAGCGCAAAGACGAAGGGCTTCGATACGCTCATGATGGTGAACTCATAATCTACATCTCCCGCAGCGTGTACCGCGCCGTTCGTGCCAACCATGCAAATGCCATAAAGCGTGGGTGGTACGCGTTCAAGGGCAGGATAAACCTTAGAAACGACACCTTCATTGTTTTGCCCAAAACGCTGGTGGGCTTCCTGAATTAATTGTGTAACGGTGTCCTGGTCCGGCAGATGTCCGGTTGAAACATAGGGGCTGAAAGTGTTGCTGGATTCGTCAAAGGGCATGGGGATATCTCCATAATAGACCGCCATTTTCCTTACTTATCAATTTAATAGGGATGGCATTATTGAATGCGCTTCCTCCCTTCATAGAGCGTAGTACAGCGTGGCATGATGATTACGGTGTGATTTGAGACGCATACGTCTTGAGGTAAAAAGCAGGTTTTATAGAAAATGATAAATACACAGGCATTTAAGATATTTAATCCTGTAAAAGGGGGGTTTTCTTTTCATAAATAAAATTTTTAATTTAGCAACGTGAAAAATTCACTGCGAAGTATTTGTTTTCTGGCATGACACGGTGCAAAGGTTTCAGAAAAGGAGTACGGCGAGGGGCGGGGCAAGAGAGTAAAACAGCGCATCCGTAAAACAGATGCGCTGCTGCAGTATTATCGCATTACGCGCGTTTGGCTTCTGCGGCGGCTTTTACGATCACGGCAAAAGCATCGGCTTTCAGTGACGCGCCACCTACCAGTGCGCCGTCGATATCCGGCTGCGTGAAGAGTTCAGCAGCGTTGGCAGCGTTCACCGAGCCACCGTACTGAATGATGACCTGATCGGCGACGGCTTTATCCTGCTTGGCGATATGGTCACGGATAAACTTATGTACCGCTTGTGCCTGAGCCGGGGTCGCTGATTTTCCGGTGCCAATGGCCCATACCGGTTCGTAGGCGATAACCGCATCGTTAAAAGCGGTAGCACCCAATGTGCTCAGTACCGCATCCAACTGGCGAGCGACAACCGCTTCGGTTTCACCTGCTTCGTTTTCGGCTTCGGTTTCACCGATGCACAACACAGGGATTAATCCGGCTTCTTTCAACACGCCAAATTTTTTCGCAATGAATGCATCGCTTTCTTTGTGGTAGGTGCGGCGTTCGGAGTGGCCGATGATAATGTATTTTGCACCGATATCTTTCAGCATGGTGGCAGACGTTTCGCCGGTGTAGGCGCCGGATAGGTTAACATCGACGTTCTGTGCACCGAGGGCAATGCGGCCACCGGCCAATTGATGATTTGCCTGATCCAGATACAGCTCGGGCGGCGCGATAGCGACGTTGCAGCCAGTCACTGTACTGAGTTCTTTACGCAAACCGGCGATCAGCTCGATAACTATATGCGTGCTGCCGTTCAGCTTCCAGTTACCCATGACTAATGGATGACGCATCTTTTTTCCTCCGAATAGGGATAGCAAGTAATTTTATTTTTCAGACAGTATAGAGACCAAACCCGCGAGAAGCTCGGATTTTCATCACTCAATGCCAGCGCGATCACGGTTCAGATAGCGTTAGCTTAATCGGTTCAACAGCGAATGTTATCCCTTTTTCCCCATTATCTGCCACTACATATCGTAATGCGCCTTCCGTTTGTTGGTAAAAGCCCTGACGTTTGCCGATATCCAGCAATTCCGTGACCTTCTTGCTGCTTTGCTCCTCGGAGAGCGAAGGAATGAAATGGCGCAGCAGCGCAGCCATATACTGAATGGCCTGTGCGCGTCTCGCGCCGGTTTCAGGGTCGCCTGCCAGCGGGTGGTAGGTCAGTTGCATGGTTTTTATTTTGCCAGTGCCCCGCTCCAGGGCGGTAGAGGCGTAAAGTTGGGCATTGATTCTGCTCGCCGCTCGTGTCAGCGGTCCGGCGGCCTCACCGGTATCCACTGTACGAAACTCACCTAGGGGTAACGCGGGGTTGCTGAGGTTATAGCGCGTGCGAAATTGTGGGATAGTCTGGTCAAATGTTGGCGCATCGGGCATCAAGTACGGTGCCACCGTGGCGTCTTTTGACGGCACAAGGGGTTGCGCGTGAACCTCCGGTCCAGACGTCAGTAAAAGCAGGAGTAACGCTGGGGCAACGAGTCGTATAGTCATAGTTCCGCTATTGAGGTGTTCCGTTTTCAAAAGAGAGCGTTGTCAGAGCAGGATCGGGGGCACTGACAATGGGCGCTTGTCTGATTAAAGCGGGATTTGGGCGCGATTGTCAAAAGGCGCGTGCTGGCACACCCTTGTCGAATCATTCTGTCAGCAAGCGCTTTTCTCCTTAAGAATAAATGCGTCGATAAGAGAATATACAATAGCTTTTCTTTGTTAGCGTTATATTACGCATTGTTGTTTATTTGTGGTTGTAGGGTAAATAAATATTATCAACCAAAATGAGAGGTTATTAACAGTATTTAAAATATTCGCGATAATGTATCACGGTATACGTAAGTGACGATCTCCCTTGATATATAACCCGTTAACGGGTGTGTAAATTTCATTTGTTTTAACATAATAATATAGCGTGTTGAGGGGAGCGAAATGAGAGTAAAATCAATTTTAACTGCCGCTATTCTTTCGTGTTTTGGGATGACCGCGAATGCGGAGCAAGTTATGGACACGGATGTGGTGGTGGTGGGTGCCGGGGCATCAGGGTCTGCGGCAGCCTATGCATTAACCGAACAGGGGCTGAAAGTTATTAATCTGGAGAAGCTTCCACAAACTGGGGGGACTGGACAATTTTCGGAAGGGATATTTGCGGTAGAAAGTAAAATACAGCGGGAAAATAATCATGTATTTACCCGCGATCAGGCTTTTAAGTTAGTGATGGATTACAGCCACTGGCGACCCAATGCCAAGCTGGTACGCAATTATATTAATAAATCAGCGGACACCATTGATTGGCTACAAGATCTCGGTGTTCATTTTGAGAAACTGACTTCGAATTATCCTGGTGGTTATTATACCTGGCATATTTATCAAGGCCGTGGGCGCGCAGTGATTGATGTTCTGCAACAGCATTTTGCCGAAAAGGGCGGGAAATTGCTGGTGAAAACGGCAGGCAAACAGCTGATTACTGATGAAAAAGGGAAAGTCGTAGGGCTCATGGCAGAAAGCGCTACTGGGGAAGCTATTCGTATCAATGCCAAAACGGTGGTTATTGCTACCGGTGGTTTCGGCAGCAATAAAGAGATGCTGACCGAGTATACCCGTTTCCCCGATGTGGAAGTGGTTGGTATCCCAGGGAAAGTGGGGGACGGCATTAAAATGGCCTGGGCAGCCGGTGCGGCAAAGGATGGTCGTGAATTTATCAATATGTCCTATCGTCCGGGGCCGTCAAAAGAGTCTACTACCAACCATTACGCGGCTTCTGCTAAACAGCCTCATTTGTGGCTGAACACCAAGGGTGAACGATTTACCAACGAAGCCAATATTGAGCAGTGGCCATTTGCTGGCAATGCCCTGGAAAATCAGGGTGGAACCATGTTTGTGTTGTATGACGAGGACACCAAAAACTACATGGTCGATCACGGCATTGATGTTGGCGTTGGCGTGATGGTCCCCGTTGCCACCAAGCTCACCAAACTGGAAGAGCACTTCGCCAAAGGCGAGGCGGCCGGAAAAGCGTTCCGTGCGAACTCCATTAAGGAGCTGGCGCAAAAAACCGGCATGGATTACCAAACGCTGAAAGACAATATTGAACGTTATAACCAGTTTTGTAGCGTTCGCCACGATGAAGATTTCGTGAAAGATGCCCGCTATCTGCGCCCTGTGGCGAAAGCACCGTTCTATGCGGTGAAGAGTGTGGCAACCTCCCTCGGCACCTTGGGCGGTGTGAAGGTGAACGAAAAATTGCAGGCGGTTGATGATAAACACGTCCCGGTTTCTGGTCTGTACGTGATCGGCAACGATGCCGGAGGCATGTACGGAGACAGTTACGATCTGGTGATGGCAGGCAGCACCGTTGGCTTTGCCATCAACTCGGCGCGCATTGCGGCGGAGAACATTGCGCAAGACCTGGGAGCCAAAAAGCCACTGGTTATGAAAGCCAGCGATAAAAAAAGTTAATTGATTTCCTCCTGAAATGCACTCACAGATTCACTCGGGTTGATTCAACCTGAGTGAATCAACTTACGGTGTAATAACGATTAATCATTTCATAACAGTGTTTTCAACAAACGCAGTTAATTTCCTCTCTCATCGATTATGTTATGCAACATGTCATCGACGTTATTTACCTTCTTTTATTTCTGCGCTCTTCAGACGTAAGAACGTGCGGGTAAATGATGCCATGGATTTAACAAAATGTGGTTTGACGCGGTAGTAATTCCAAACCGTAAGCGGCAAACTTATGCGCATAACCGTATTCGACGCTTTTCTACGATGAATTATCTTTTGATGCGCTTATATCATTCCACAAAACAGGGAAATAATAATGAGACACATTTTCCACCAAATACCCTGGATATACCCGAAAGATATTGTTGAACTTCGCGAATTATATCAACGGAATGGCACTCTGGAACATTATAAAAAAGGCACCATTATAAAGAGTCGTGGGGAATCACAGCGGTTATTCTACTTGGTTAACGGGCTTTGTATGTATTATGCCAACTATGTTGAGAATAACCCGATGTCATTCTCACTGGTGCTGCCAGAACGCACGATGGGGGATATCACCTGTATTACCAAACAGCATGTTAATGTTACTACCATTGTGATCAGGGATGCGGATATTCTGGTGGTGCCACCCGATATTTTACTGGATGCCATGCGGCAGAATGCTGAACTGGCGATAAAAATATGCCGTCACGTTGTAGCTAAACAGGAGAGCAGCCTGGAGGCGGTCATCACCAACACCTGCTGTGAACCTGCGCAACGTCTTAAGATTTTGCTAAAAAGCATGTTACTGGAAGGTGGCATTGAGCCTAAAGCCGGCTGGTATACCGTGCCGCTGACGTTGACTCATGAGGAGTACGGTCAAATCATCAACGTGACTCGCGTCACCATTTCCAGAATACTGACACACTGGCAACGTGAAGGGCTGATATGCCGGGAAAATAAAACGATTATTGTCCATCATCGGCTGTTTGATGATGTGTATGACTGGCTGAGTTATTTTCCTGAAAAATAACCTTTCGTTACCGCGTAAAAAATACCGAGCGGCCTAAACGGCCAGATAGTGGTAAGCCAGCCACACCGACTTTTCTCACCAATAATGCTCACTGGTAATATGCCCCGGACGGCGACGCAGGTGCTTGGCCATTTCCCGTTGCTCTTTCAGGCATTGCTGGGTATCACGTACCATTTGTGGGTTACCGCACAGCATCACATGGCTGGTTTGCGCATTGAGGGGCAACCCGACCGCCTTCTCCAACGCACCGCTGCTGATAAGCGCCGGAACGCGCCCTGTCAGGGAACCGGCCTGTGTTTCCCGGCTGATGACCGTTTGTATCCGCAGTTTATCGCCGTAACGCTGCTGTAGTTGCTGCATCTTGGGTAAGTAGCTAAGGTCATTGGCAAAACGCGCCGCGTGCACTAATACGATGTGCTGGAAACGCGCCAGATCCTTCCCTTCCTCTAAAATCGACAGATAAGGGCCGATAGCAGTGCCGGTCGCGAGCATCCACAGCGTATCGCAGTCAGGGATTTCTTCCAGCACAAAGAAACCTGCCGCCTCTTTGGTGATTTCCAGTGGCATTCCGGGTTGCAGAGCATGCAAATGCGGGCTGAGCTTGCCGTCTGGCACTGTGACCAGATAAAACTCAAGGGTGGGATTACTGGGGGCGTTCACGTAGGAATAAGCACGCTGAATGCGCTCGCCGTCAATTTCCAATCCCAGCTTGGCGTACTGGCCCGCCGTAAACGCGGCAATCGGCGCCTGAACCTGAATGCTGAAAAGGTTGTCCGTCCAATTTGTTACCTGAATAACGTTACCGGTTACCCACTCTGCCATAGTGCTCTGCTCCTGATGTTTTTCGGCCATTCAGACCATCCCCCTTACGAAACAGTGCGTCAGGGGAGAGGGCCTTTACGATACGCGATTCTTTAACAACAGTGAAACAATTGCTGCGATAGCGGTTGTGAATTCATGCTATTACAGCAGGAAATCATGCAACGCGGGATCTTTGCGATCGAGATAATGTGTTGAACGAATACGCCGGATAGTGCGTGATTTGCCGCGAATCAGCAGGGTTTCGGTGGTGGCGATGTTACCCCGACGGGCAATCCCTTCCAACAGGTCGCCTTTGGTGATGCCGGTTGCCGAGAAGATCACGTTGTCATTACGCGCCATATCGCTCAGCGTGAGTACACGTCCGGCTTCGATCCCCATTTCTGCACAACGTTGCAACTCGCGCTCGCCCAAACGGCGATTTTCCTCGCTGTCCCCTTTCACCTGATGACGTGCCAGCAGGCGACCTTGCATATCGCCATCCAGCGCACGGATCACCGCAGCAGAAATCACCCCTTCCGGCGCGCCGCCGATGCCATACAGCACATCGACTTCACTGTCAGGCATACAGGTCAGAATCGAGGCCGCAACATCACCGTCGGGAATAGCAAACACTTTCACGCCCAGTTGTTGCATCTCGGCAATCACGCCATCGTGGCGCGGTTTCGCCAATGTGATCACCGTGAGCTGCTGTAGTGGTTTGCCAATTTTGATGGCGATATTGCGCAGGTTATCCGCCAGTGGCAGTGCCAGGTCGATAGCACCTTTGGCCTGCGGGCCGACGATCAGCTTTTCCATGTACATGTCGGGCGCGTGCAGAAAGGTATCTTTTTCACCGACGGCCAGTACGGCGAGCGCATTGGCTTGCCCCATCGCCGTCATTCGTGTGCCTTCAATGGGATCGACGGCGATATCCACCGCATCGCCCACGCCGGTGCCGACGTGCTCACCGATGTAAAGCATGGGGGCTTCGTCGATCTCGCCTTCACCGATCACGATTTGCCCGTTGATATCAACCTGATTGAGCATGATGCGCATGGCCTGCACCGCCGCGCCATCGGCGGCGTTTTTATCGCCACGGCCAAGCCATTTGTAGCCTGCCAGCGCGGCAGCTTCTGTCACGCGGGAAAACTCAATCGCCAATTCACGTTTCATGGATACCTGTCTGTTGTGTAATAGGAAAAGGGGGAATTGAGCGCAATTTTACCACACTCGCTGCGGGCGGGAGCAGGATGATATCAAGGGAGTGGTGAATGCGCCGGGAAATACGGACATGCATAAACGAGTTTGCCTGTGATCTTTGACGCCGCTCTGCTGAGCGGCGTCATTTGTGTTAACGGTGTGAAGCGGCGAGTTGGGCTTTTTTCTCACTGCCCGGCGCTTTCACCGTAATGGTTAAAAGTACCGAGAGCAGCAAGGCAACGGCCATAAAGCTATAGGACATGCTCGGGTTACCGGTAATGCCGTTGAGGTAGCCGACCAGCCAGGCACCGAGGAATGCGCCCAGTGCGCCAAAGCTGTTGATCAAACCAATCGATACCCCAGAAACGTTTTTCGGCAACAGTTCAGGAATCAGCGCGAAGAACGGACCATAGGGGGCGTACATGCAGGCAGCCGCAACCACTAACAGCGCATAAGACACCCAGAAGTGTTGGGCACCAATGGCGTAAGAGGTGAAGAAGGCTAACGACGCAATCAACAGCAGGGGCCAGATAAAGCGCTTGCGGTTTTGCATTTTGTCCGACAGCCAGGAGACCGTCAGCATCAGCACAATGGCGGCGAAGTAAGGCAGTGCCGAGAGCCAGCCGACGGAAACGATATCCAGAGAAGCCGCCGATTTGAGGATAGACGGCATCCACATCATAAAGCCGTAAACCCCGATGCTCCACAAGGCATGTACTGCACACAGAATAATCACATTGCGTGAACGTAAGGCTTCACCGTAGTTGCGTACCGGCTTGATGTTCTTTTGTTCCGCATCCATCACTGCCTGGAAATCCGCTTTTTCCTGTGCACTCATCCAGGTGACTTCGGACGGCTTATCACGTACCAGGAACCACCAGATAAACGCCCAGATAATCGCTGGCGCACCTTCGATAATGAACATTTCACGCCAGCCGAATGCATTAATCAGGTATCCGGAGACGATGGACATCCACAGCACGGTGACCGGATTGCCCAATACTAGAAAGGTGTTGGCGCGCGAGCGTTCTTCTTTGGTGAACCAGGTGCTGATGTAGATCAGCATGGAGGGCATCACCGCCGCTTCTACCACGCCGAGGATGAAACGGATCACCATCAGCATCGGGATATTATTGACCAATCCGGTGGCGGCTGCACACAGCCCCCACAAGATCAGGCTGACAAAAATCAGTTTGCGCACACTGCGTTTAACGGCGTAAATGGAGCCCGGTACCTGAAAGAAGAAATAGCCGAGAAAGAACAGCGCGCCAATCAGTGAAGAGGTTCCCTTGCTGATGCCCAAATCCACCTCAATACCCGATGCGGCCGCAAAACCATAATTGGCACGATCGAGATAGGCGAGGCTATAGGTAATAAAAATGATGGGCATTAAATACCACCAACGCTGAACAGCTAATTTTTTAGTCGTCATCATGGTTACCTGTTTATTTTGTATTGTTATCATCTGCACCTTATCGTGCAGCAGGATAATGTTGAAAAACATTCCTGAATGCCAAATCAAATGATATGGCATATAGTGTTATGTAAAAGGATTTACGTGATGCGTATTATTAATACGCATCATCTTGCATTGAGATCTATTTTAGAAATAGGTACTCCGAGTGAATATCAATTAATCAATGGCAAGATAAATATTGCTGATGCTTATTTTGCACTTCACTGTCATCAGGCATTGTTGACGTTATAAATATGAGAACCTTTTTCTGCTTTTATTTTTGTGACATATATCACTGTAAATCATGTTAAAAAAAGATGTTACTGGCAACGTGATCGGCCTGACATTTGGTGGCGAGTCACGCCGCATTTTGATGGCAATGACTGCTTTGGCGGGGGGTTACAGCGTGCCGCCCAGAGACAGGCGATAATGCAAATCAACGTATTCTATCGTTGGCAGTTTATTGATTTTTTTGATCAATATTTCTGTTGCCACTTTACCCATTTCAAAACGAGGCGTGACAACGCTGGCAATGGCGGGTGTGGTGGCTTGCCCTATATCCAAGCCGTGGAAACCGGAAATCGCGATGTGACCCGGTATGTTAAGCGACAGGCGCAGGCACTCTTGCAGTACTCCAACGGCGATATCGTCATTGGTACAGAAGATGGCATCAACCTGTGGATACATCTGGCGTATCAGTGCCAGCATATCAGCGCCAATCGATACCGAAGAGACCTTGTTGGGCGAAATTTGCATCGGTTCTAATCCTGCTTCCTGCATGGCGCGGCTATAGCCTTGATAGCGCTTGCGGTCGCGCACATCGGACATGGACCCAAAGTAGAGCACGTGGCGTTTACCGCTGGCCAGAATTGCCACCGTCATATCATAGGCGGCCTGCGCATTGTTGAACCCAACCACAATGCGGCCTGGCAGTGGCTCCAGATCCATCACCTGAGCGATGGGAATATTGGCCGAGTCGAGGTATTTGTTGGCGCGCAGCGTGTGTTCTGAGTCAGTAAGAATCAAGCCCGCAATGTTACAAGACAGCAGATTAACGATCTGCTCTTCTTCCCGCGTTTTATCGTAGTTGTAATTGACCACCAGCGTTTGGTAGCCGTTCAGCGCGGTAACCGATTCAATCCCGGCCAACAGATCGGAGAAAATCTGGTTATTAAACGAGGGCACCAGAATGCCGATACGCGGGGCGGGCGCTTGTACCGCCTCTTTACGCTCATCGGGGGTGTAATTGACTTCTGCCATCACCTGGGCGATACGCTGCGCGGTTTCAGGCGAGACTTTATCCGGCGTGCGCAGATAACGACTGACGGTCATCTTGGTGACGCCTGATAATTGTGCGATGTCCTGTAACGTAACGCGCTGGTTCTTCATGCAGGAAAGCCCGAGTGTCGCCTGATTAAAACGGGGATTATGCACTGCCGCTCTGGAAAAAGGGAAGCGTGTTACTGGAATACCTGTTGTAACATGGCGATGAGAGCGAAAATAATAAGTGTTTTTCGTGTGTTAGCGTGTGGGAAACAAACGGTAGCCGATATTCCAGTGGAAATACGCGCGAAGGATCACGTAAAAAGTAACCTCCTTTCGTAACATGATATTGAGTGATCTCTCTCACAGTTTTGCTAGCAGTAAACCGGTTTGATAATAAGGCGTCTGGCATTGGCGATGTTATTTGCGCCGCTGTTATTTTTAACGGCAGCGGTGCTCCACATTATCACTTATTGAGCCCTCTTCTCAGTGGGTTTTGAGTTCCTTATCGCTATCAATAGGACATGCCGTTCTATTATTTATCGGGAAAGTATAATGAAAGATCTTTTTTCGTTGACGAATAAAAAAATCCTTATTACGGGGTCAGCGCAGGGTATCGGTTTTCTGTTGGCGCAAGGTTTAGCCGAGCAAGGTGCCGATATTATTATCAACGATATTACTGACGATCGCGCTCAACATGCTGCCAGCCAATTACGTGATGCCGGTTTTGTGGCTGATGCTTGCGCCTTTGATGTGACCAATGGGCAGGCGGTTAATAACGCTATTGCTGATATTGAAAAAAATATTGGTGCCATTGACGTGCTGATTAACAACGCGGGCATTCAACGCCGTCACCCTTTCACTGAGTTTCCTGAAAAGGAATGGGATGCGGTGATCGACGTCAACCAGAAATCCGTATTTCTGGTTTCTCAGGCGGTATCTCGCTTTATGGTGAAACGGCAGCGCGGCAAGATTATTAATATCTGCTCAATGCAGAGTGAGCTTGGGCGGGACACCATCACCCCCTATGCCGCCTCTAAAGGGGCGGTGAAAATGCTGACGCGGGGTATGTGCGTTGAGCTGGCGCGTTATAACATTCAGGTCAATGGCATTGCGCCGGGTTATTTCAAAACCGACATGACCAAAGCGCTGGTCGAGGATGAGGCCTTTACCCAATGGCTGTGTAAACGTACGCCTGCGGCGCGCTGGGGCAACCCGGAAGAGCTGATCGGCGCGGCGGTTTATCTCTCCTCACGTGCCTCTGATTTTGTTAACGGACATCTGTTGTTTGTTGATGGCGGCATGCTGGTTGCTGTTTAAGCCTGCGGTGTAACAAGGAGCCGTTATGGCAGGACAATGTGTGGTGATCATGGGCGTATCCAGCACGGGAAAATCGAGCGTGGGTGTGCAGTTGGCGCAGCGGTTAGGAGCCAAGTTCATTGATGGTGACGATCTGCACCCGTGTCACAATATTCTCAAGATGTCACAGGGACAGGCGCTGAATGATGATGACCGTGAGCCCTGGCTCGAGCGGTTGAACGATGTGATTTTCAGCCTGCAACAAAAGAATGAGACGGGTATTCTGGTCTGTTCGTCGCTTAAAAAGTGCTACCGTGAACGGTTGAGGAAGGATAATCACGGTATCACCTTTCTCTGGCTGACGGGGGATTACGCGCTGGTGTTGGCGCGTATGCAGCAGCGTAAAGGCCATTTCATGCCGGAAAGTTTGCTTAAAAGCCAGTTTATGGCGCTGGAAATGCCACAGGCAGACGAACCGGATGTGGTGGCGGT
Source organism: uncultured Symbiopectobacterium sp. (assembly GCA_964293225.1). Classification (GTDB taxonomy): domain Bacteria; phylum Pseudomonadota; class Gammaproteobacteria; order Enterobacterales; family Enterobacteriaceae; genus Symbiopectobacterium. Next base: position 16,990 of record CAXYYB010000033.1, read on the forward strand.
AGATATCTCAGCACCCGTCGACGGCGTGGTACAGCGCTGTATTCATGCGCTGATACCCGAGCGATTAGCCGTTATCGGTGAATAAAAAAAGGGCGCAGCGATAGCTGCGCCCTCGATGCTTTCTCTACGGCGATTATTCGTGATCTTCCCACGCTTGAGCACGTGCCACGGCTTTCTTCCAGCCGCTGTAACGGTAGTTACGCTCCACGGTTTCAATGCTGGGGCGGAATTCACGTTCAATCGTTGCCTTGCTCTTCACTTCGTCCAAATCATTCCAGAAGCCGGTAGCCAGACCTGCCAGGAACGCGGCACCCAGTGCGGTAGATTCGCGTACTTCAGGGCGTTCTACGCGGGTGCCGAGGATATCGGACTGGAACTGCATCAGGAAGTTGTTGGCAACCGCACCGCCATCAACGCGCAGTGATTGTAGACGTGTGCCTGAATCTGCCTGCATGGCATCCAGCACGTCACGCGTTTGATACGCAATGGATTCCAGCGTAGCGCGGATGATGTGGTTGGAATTCACGCCGCGCGTCAGGCCGAAGATGGCACCACGGGCATACGGGTCCCAATACGGTGCGCCCAGTCCGGTAAAGGCAGGAACCACATAGACACCGTTGGAATCTTTCACCTTGGTGGCGAAATATTCGGAGTCCATGGATTCACCGATCAGTTTCAGCTCATCACGCAGCCATTGGATAGAGGCACCGCCCACGAACACGGAACCTTCCAGCGCGTAGTTCACTTCGCCACGCGGGCCGCAAGCGATGGTGGTCAGCAGGCCATGCTGGGATTTCACCGGCTCTTTGCCCGTGTTCATCAGCAGGAAGCAGCCTGTACCGTAGGTATTTTTCGCCATGCCCGGCTGAACGCAAAGTTGGCCGTAAAGTGCGGCTTGCTGGTCGCCTGCGATACCGGCGATAGGAATACGCGTGCCGCCCTTACCGCCAATGTTGGTTTGACCGTAGACTTCAGAGGACGGACGCACTTGCGGCAGCATAACGCGTGGAATATCCAGCGCTTCCAGCATGCGGTCGTCCCAGTCCAGCGTCTTGATGTTGAACAGCATGGTACGTGAGGCGTTGGTGTAATCGGTGACGTGTACACGACCCTGGGTCATTTTCCAAATCAACCAGGTATCAATCGTACCGAACAGCAGTTCGCCACGTTTGGCGCGCTCGCGAGCCCCTTCCACGTTGTCCAGAATCCACTTCACCTTGGTACCAGAGAAGTAAGGGTCAACCACTAGGCCGGTATTGGTACGGATGTAATCTTCCAGGCCTTGCTTTTTCAGGGTTTCACAGATATCAGCGGTGCGACGGCACTGCCATACGATAGCGTTGTAAATCGGCTTGCCTGTCTCTTTTTCCCACACCACCGTGGTTTCACGCTGGTTGGTGATACCGATACCGGCGACTTCATCAGAGCTGATATCGGCTTTGGCCAGCACTTCAACCAGCGTGGCGCTTTGCGTTGCCCAGATTTCCATCGGGTCGTGTTCAACCCAGCCCGCTTTGGGGTAGATCTGGGTGAATTCGCGCTGGGAGATAGCGATGATGTTAGCATCATGATCGAGTATGACGGCGCGGGAGCTGGTAGTACCCTGATCCAGCGCGACAATGTATTTTTTTTCCGGTGTCATAGGTTCTAATCCTGTTATGTAGCGGGTAAAAAAGCGTATGCCGTGGGCGTCGCTTAGCGTGCTTCAGTGCGCTGCGTTTCTTTGTCTTCTACTTCGCAAACATCGCAAGGCAAATTACGACCAATCAGAGCGCGGTAGCCGAAGGCTCCCAGACAGGCCCCAATGATTGGTCCGAAAATCGGCACGAGGAAATACGGAATATCACGCGCGCCGGTAAAGGCCACTTGTCCCCAGCCTGCCAGATAGGCAAACAGCTTCGGACCGAAGTCACGTGCAGGGTTTAATGCAAACCCGGTTAACGGACCCATAGAAGCGCCGATGACAGCGATCAGGATACCGATCAGCAGCGGTGCTAACGGACCGCGCGGTACGCCGTTGCCATCGTCGGTCAGCGCCAGAATCAAACACATCAGTACGGCGGTGATAACCATTTCAACGATAAATGCCTGGAAGACCGAAATCTGCGGGTGTGGATACGTTGAGAACGTGCCCGCCAGATTTAAACTTTCCACACTACCGCGCACGATGTTGTGAATATGTTCAAAATCTGTGAATAAATTGTGATAAAGGCCGTAAACCAGGGCTGCGGCGCAAAAGGCACCCGCCACTTGCGCAATGATGTAAGGCACCACCTTGCGTGCGTCGAAGCAGGCAAACAGCCACAGGGCGATGGTGACCGCCGGGTTGAGGTGGGCCCCGGAAATGGCAGCAGTCAGGTAGACCGCCATCGCGACGCCCAGACCCCAGACGGCGCTGATTTCCCACTGACCAAAGCTGGCACCGGCAAGTTTCAACGCTGCCACGCAACCCACTCCAAAGAAGATTAGCAGACCGGTGCCGAGAAACTCGGCGATGCATTGGCCTTTTAAGGTTGGCACTCTTGATTGACTCATAATGGTTTCCTGTTTACGGGGCTACAGAGTTATGTTCAGGCCGCTGACATAGAGCGACCCTGTATATAATGTGTGGACGATGTGAATTTATCGTTAATGTTCGAAAGCGAGAAATATCGAAATCAAAATGTGTGTTGTTCGTCATAAAAATGAGCGTATTCGCCTATCAAAGCCTTGCTGTACGGTTTCTTACGCCCGTTTCATGTTAACGGCGGCGTTAACGTTGTTAACATGAAACGGAGGGGGCAGAAGGGTAGCGCGCAAATTATTACGCAAGCAAGCAAGGAATTTCGGTTTGCACTGATTGCATCATCAAAAAAAACCAACAAGATGCCCACCACAGTGGATGCCTGCTAGACAGCGCCCTGACAGCCCCATACAATTTGCTGATACACTGAACGAAAGAGACGTGCTGGTGGAGTGCCATCCTTAACGCAAGCGTGATAGCGAGCGTAGGTGAAACAGGATTGGCATGGGAAGGGGAGATAGTACGCCTCATTGGTGCCTTGCGATTAAAAGGGGTTGAAGAATGTCATTTGAAGTGTTTGAGAAACTGGAAGCCAAAGTTCAGCAAGCGATTGATACCATTACATTATTGCAAATGGAAATCGAAGAGCTGAAAGAAAAGAACGGTCAGCTGAGCCAGGAAGTACAACAGGCCGCTGAATCCCGTGAAACGCTGGTGCGTGAAAACGAACACTTGAAAGAAGAACAGGTTGTCTGGCAGGAACGCCTGCGTGCGCTGCTGGGCAAGATGGAAGAAGTCTAAGCGATAAACGCAACAGTCAAAAAAGGGCGCATTGCGCCCTTTTTTATCAATATTTTACTGCTGAGCTATTCGATATCCAGTGGATCTTCCGACAGGATAATACCGGTATTGTCGGCATACAGATGATCGCCGGAGAAGAAGGTCACACCGCCGAAATTGACGCGAATATCGCTTTCGCCAACCCCTTCGCTGGCGGCACCCGCCGGAATGGCTGCCATAGCCTGAATACCGATATCCAACTCCTCCAGATCGTCCACCTGGCGCACCGCACCGTAGACGACGATGCCTTCCCACGCGTTTTGTGTCGCCAGACGTGCCAGTTCAGCATCGATTAGCGCACGACGCACAGAACCGCCGCCATCCACCAGAAGTACACGACCTATGCCGCTCTCTTCCAGCACATCGTAGAGGATGCCGTTATCCTCAAAGCATTTCACTGTGGTGATTTTGCCACCAAAGGAAGTGCGTCCTCCAAAGTTGGAAAACAGAGGTTCAACAACATTCACCTCTTCGTGATAGATATCGCACAGCTCGGAAGTATCGTATTTCATCGGATTTACGTCAGTTTGCCGCCGGGATCCTGAGTATATCCCTTAAAGGCCAGTGTTGGCAAAATCATCAAATGTTAACTTGATGCGTATCAGTAAATACTCGACGCTTAGCTGAGCATCACACCCACAGCAAACAGTAAATTGGTCAGCAGCGCGCCCTTGACGGTTTTTTCCAGCATGGGACGCATACTGAACGGACTGATTTCCCGACGGACATAGGCAGCCTGCTTGAGCAGCAGCGGCAGGGTCAGGATAAACAACCAACCCGCCAGCGTGTGCAGATAAAACATGGCAAACAGGGCCAGACACAGCGGCGCAGTCAGCAACAGCAGGGAATGATAGCAACGGGCACGCTGTGCGCCGAGGCGAACGGCCAGCGTATTTTTACCGCTGAGCCGATCGTTGTCGATATCGCGCAAATTGTTGATGTTCAGCACCGCCGTCGCGAGCAGACCGCAGGCGGTGGCGGGCAGCATCACGATGCTGTCAAAATGGCCGGTTTGCAGGTAATAGGAGCCTGCGACGCTGAGCCAGCCAAAGAAAATCATGACGGATATGTCACCCAGCCCCATATAACCGTAGGGTTTATTGCCCACGGTATAGGTAATGGCGGCGACCATCGCCAGCACACCAAGGATCAGAAAGCCGACAATATCCGAGGGTTTCTCGCACGCCATGATGACCAGCGACAGCCCGGACACGATGGTCAGCACCACGGTGACGATCAGCGCCATGCGCAACTGCGACAGCGAGATAACGCCGGTTTGGATACCGCGCAATGGCCCAATGCGGGTTTCGGTATCGCTGCCTTTTACCGCATCACCGTAATCATTCGCCAGATTGGAGAGGATTTGCAGCAGTCCGGCGGTCAGGAGCGCCAGCAGAGCGATACCCGGTTTAAAATTGTTGTGCCAACTGGCAATGGCGGAGCCCGTCACAATGGACGCAAACGCGAGGGGCAGCGTTTTCGGACGCAAGCTGTCCAGCCAGGCTTTGGTTTTGCTGCTTTGGGTTGATAAGGTCATGATACGTTTCGTTTTTTCAATGCAATGTCTGTCGCATGCATGTGTTAATGAGAAGTCCAGTCCATGAGCGCTGGCCAGAAACGCAAATGGGAGGCATCAGCCTCCCATCATTTGCCAAACAGAGCGTTTGCGCAACAGGACAATCCGAATTGTAGGGATTATAAGATAAAACGGCTCAGATCTTCATCTGCTACGAGCTCGTCGAGGTGACTACGCACGTATTCTGCGTCCACGGTAACAGTTTGGCCGCCCATTTCGCTGGCATCGTAAGAGATCTCTTCGATCAAACGCTCCAAAACCGTATGCAGACGACGTGCGCCGATGTTCTCGGTGCGCTCGTTGACCTGCCAGGCAGCTTCGGCAATCCGGCGAATGCCGTCCGTGGTGAAGACGATATCCACGCCTTCGGTTGCCAGCAACGCTTTATACTGTTCCGTCAGTGATGCGCTGGGCTCCGTCAGAATGCGTTCGAAATCTTCCGTGGTCAGCGCTTGCAGCTCAACGCGGATAGGTAAACGCCCTTGCAGTTCGGGGATCAGATCCGACGGGCTGGAAACCTGGAACGCACCGGAGGCGATAAACAGAATGTGATCGGTTTTTACCATGCCGTGTTTGGTGGAGACCGTACAACCTTCCACCAGTGGCAGCAGGTCGCGCTGCACCCCTTCACGAGAGACGTCTGGGCCGGAGGTTTCCCCGCGTTTGCAGATTTTATCGATTTCATCGATAAACACGATGCCGTGTTGCTCAACGGACTCGATAGCCTGCTGTTTCAGCTCTTCCGGATTCACCAGTTTGGCGGCTTCTTCTTCAATCAGCAGCTTGAAGGCATCTTTGATTTTCATCTTGTGCGCTTTCTGCTTTTGACCCGCCAGATTCTGGAACATGGATTGTAACTGGTTGGTCATCTCTTCCATGCCGGGAGGGGCCATGATTTCAACGCCCATCGGGGTAGCTGCCAGATTGATTTCAATTTCTTTGTCATCTAACTGCCCTTCACGCAGTTTTTTGCGGAAGGCCTGACGCGCCGCGGACGGTTCTTGCGGCTCTTCCGGCTGACCCCAGTTATTTTTTGCCGGAGGAATCAGCACATCCAGAATGCGTTCTTCAGCCATCTCTTCAGCGCGGAAGCGGTTTTTTTCCAGCGATTGCTGGCGCATCATCTTGATGGCCGCATCCGTCAGATCACGGATGATAGAGTCCACTTCTTTACCAACATAGCCGACTTCGGTGAATTTAGTGGCTTCCACTTTGATAAACGGAGCATTAGCCAGTTTGGCCAGACGACGGGCAATTTCTGTTTTACCGACACCGGTCGGCCCGATCATCAGGATATTCTTGGGTGTCACTTCATGGCGTAACGCGTCGGAAAGTTGCATACGGCGCCAGCGGTTACGCAATGCGATTGCCACCGCACGTTTGGCCTTGTGCTGACCGATGATGTAGCTGTCGAGCTCGCTAACGATTTCGCGCGGGGTCATTTCAGACATGATGTCATTCCTTACGCCTTGGAGGCTAATTCTTCAATCGTGTGGAACTGGTTGGTGTAGATGCAGATGTCGCCTGCGATACCCAGCGATTTTTCAACAATCTCGCGCGCGCTGAGTTCAGTGTTCTCCAGCAGCGCTCTGGCTGCGGCTTGCGCATACGGGCCGCCAGAACCGATAGCAATCAAATCGTTTTCCGGTTGAATCACATCGCCGTTACCGGTGATGATAAGCGACGCATTTTCGTCTGCGACGGCCAGCAGTGCCTCCAGACGGCGCAGCATACGGTCGGTGCGCCAGTCTTTTGCCAATTCTACGGCGGCCTTGACCAGATGGCCTTGATGCAGTTCCAGCTTGCGTTCAAACAGCTCGAACAGCGTAAAGGCGTCCGCGGTACCGCCCGCGAATCCTGCGATCACGTTGTCGTTGTATAAGCGGCGTACTTTGCGCACATTGCCCTTCATGACCGTATTGCCCAATGTGGCTTGGCCGTCGCCGCCAATCACCACGTGGCCGTTGCGACGTACGCTTACTATAGTTGTCACGTGTCGATCCCCGCTAGATAAGGAAAAAGAACCCCACAGTGCTGCGGGGCATATTAATGTTGTAGATGGGGACCGCTTAGGCGTTTTCAACCCCCGGCAGCGAGAGGAATGCAGTTTGCTGCGCCAGCGTCTTTCAGGCGTGATAACATTTTGTCGGCGGTGACGCGATCTTTATACGGCCCTAAAGTGATGCGATTCCAACCGCCACTGCTGGCGATGCGGCTTTCAATACCGGCAAAAGCCAACTGCGCGCGCACCGATTCTGCCGGTTCCAGCGTCTTAAACGAACCACACTGCACCATCCAGCGCTGCGTTTTTTCTGGCTTGGGCGCTTCCGGCTGCTTCGCGGTTTCCACCGGTTTTGGCGTTTCCTGCTTAGGCGTCGTGGGCTGTGTCACAGGGGCGGGCGAACGTGTGCTCACCGGCGGCTGTGTCACCGCTGGCGTGGTGGCTACTGGCGGTATCACCACGGTTTTGGGCGCAGTAATGGTGACCTGGGAGCGCGGCACCGGCGTCTGATCGTTATAAGGCACTTCTGACAGTTGCGTCGGCGCACGGCGCATATCCGCCTGCATCTGTTCTAACAGTTGGCGCTGTTCTTGCGTGAGTTGGACGGGGGATTTGATTTCTCCACCGGAATTGGGTGCCGTTGGCTCAGGAACACCCAACTGACGATTCTCCAGTTCTTTAATGTAACGCCAGCGCTCTTCCGGCTTCGGTGGCAGACCATTGCCGTTGTTGGTAGCGCTGCGCGGTAGCACGGGCGACTCGGCAGGCTTGTTGTTGGCAATAAAATAGAGCCCGCCCGCAAAGGTAACCAGCACAGCAACAGCCAGCATTATCATGAATTTAGAGACGCCCGACGAAGAGCCTCCTCTTCGACTGGTTGTCTTTTTTCGTCGAGCGCCTGAGCGCCCACGGCTGACGTAATCTCGTTGTGCCACTGTCGTTTCGCTACAAATGAAATGAAAGATTTAGGGAGCATGTTACTGAACCCTAAAAACTTTGACCAGCACCGGAATTCTTAAACCCGATAACGGGCGTAATTTGGCGTGGCCGTGCTGTCACGAATAACCAGTTTGCTGTTGAGTAATCGTGAACCGCTGGGCACCGGATGGCCCTGCAATTGCTCTAACAGCAGATGCATGGATTCACACCCCAGTGCATAGCGAGGTTGTGCGACGGTGGTGAGCGCTGGGAAACAGTATTGTGCCTGCTCGATATCATCAAAACCCACCAGCGACAGGTCTTTGGGAACATCCAGCTTCATTTTTTTCGCTTGAGAGAGTACGCCCATCGCCATCATGTCGCTGTGGCAAAATATGGCGCTGGGTGGTGCCGGGTGCTTCATCAGCATCATCAGCCCGTTCACGCCGGTTTCATAACTGAAGCTGCCGCGATAGATATACTGATTATCCACTTGAATGCCGCTGCGGCGCAGCGCCTGAATATACCCTTGCAAGCGGTATTCGCTCAGATGCATGTTTTCGGGGCCTGCGATACAGGCAATACGGCGATGTCCGAGCCGGTGCAGATAATACACGGCATCAAAGGCGGCGGTGAGATTATCGATGTGCACCGTCGGCAATTCCAGATCGGGTGAGAACTCGTTAACCATCACCATTGGTGGCAGGTTGCGCCGCTCTTCTTTGCTGGCGCTAAACGGCAGATTGGCCCCAAGCAGCAGCATGCCATCAATCTGCTTGGTGATAATCAAATCCACGAAGGATTTTTCTTTGTGATGCTGATGGGCGCAATCGCCAATCAGTACCAGATAGCCTTGTTTAGCGGCGGTTTCTTCGATACCGCGCAGGACATCGGTAAAAAAGGGATCGCAAATATCCGGCACAATCGCGAGCAGCGTGCGTGATTCGCTGCGTTTGACGTGGCGGGCAAGCGCATGCGGCGCGTAACCCACGGTGAGCACGGCTTGCTCAACCCGTTTACGCGTTTGGCTGGAGACTTTCTCCGGGTTCATCAATGTTCGGGAGACGGTGGCCGTCGATACACCCGCGACCTCTGCCACGTCTTTCATCGTCGCCGGCGTGGTGTCATTTTTATAATCCAACGCGGTTCTCCTTGCATCGTATGCGATTGGCGAACAAGACGGCGGCACGCACACCGCCCAATTTTTTGCCCAGCAGGCTTATATCACCCATTTTGCTAAGGATACTGTTTCTCTGCCTACGCTTAACAGATGGCGCGCAAGTTTTGCTGCTCGGATTGCACAAAAGATGTGACGAATGTCGTTTTTTCGGCACCGTTCGCATTTTTTCGCGGTGTGTTAGCGAGAACGATCAGTTATCGGTGGGATCGACATCCAACACCCATTTCACTTTTCGCGCTTCAGGCAGTAACGGGATCAGCGGCAGTGAGGCTTTAACCACACGCTGAAGCGTGGCGCGGGAAGGGTGCTGCAACAGCAATTGCCAGCGAAAGCGCCCGGCGCGTTTGGGCTGCAAGGCGGGAACCGGGCCGAGCAGCCAGAGCGCGTCATCCTTCAGCGGGCTGCTTTCCAGCAGGTTGCGCAGTTGCTGGAGGAACAGCGGTGCATGCTGGTTATCGTGATCGTCGGCGCGAAACAGAATGTGGCTGGTGTAGGGCGGCAGAAACACACTCTGGCGCTCTTTTAGCGTCTGACTGGCGAAGGCGTCGTAGCCCTTTTGTAGCAACAATTGCAGTAGCGGATGGTCAGGATGGTGGGTTTGCAGCACCACTTCACCGCTCTTCCCGGCGCGTCCTGCGCGCCCGGAAACCTGCGTATACAGCTGAGCAAAACGTTCTGTGGCACGAAAATCGGCAGAAAACAGTGAGCTGTCGACATCCAGCAACGCCACCAGCGTAACATCCGGGAAATGGTGCCCTTTTGCCAGCATCTGCGTACCGATAAGAATGCGCGCATCACCTTGACGCACCTGTGCCAGTTGTTGTTCCAGCATGCCTTTGCGGCTGGTGGTGTCGCGATCGATACGGGTAATGGGCACATCGGTGAACAGGGAGGTCAGCGATTCCTCCAACTGCTCGGTGCCCAAACCAACGGGCACCAGATGCGTTGAACCGCAGTGCGGACACTGCTGTGGCACCGGACGTTGGCTGTCACAATGGTGGCAACGGAGCTGACGCTGCTGCTGGTGATAGGTGTAATAGTGTTCGCAGCGTTGGCATTCCGCAATCCAACCGCATTCGTGGCACATCACCACCGGCGAAAAACCTCGACGATTAAGAAACAGGATGACCTGATTATTGTGTTCCAAATGGTGGCGAATGCGGGTAATCAGCGGCTGTGACAGGCCGCTGGTGAGCGGTAGTCCTTTGACATCAAGGATATGCTGGCGCGCGGGTTGTGCATTGCCCGCGCGTTTGCGCAGCGTGAGCTGGCGGTATTTGCCGTTCTGCACGTTGTAGAGCGTTTCCAGCGCTGGCGTGGCGGAACCGAGCACGATGGGAATATTTTCCTCTCTGGCGCGGAACACCGCCAAATCACGCGCGTGATAGCGCCATCCTTCGTGCTGTTTATAGGAGCCGTCGTGCTCTTCATCGATGATGATCATTCCCAAGCGAGCAAACGGGGTAAACAGCGCGGACCGGGTGCCGATGACAATCGCGGATTCTCCGCTGCGTGCGCGTAGCCAAACCGCCAGACGTTCGCTGTCGTTCAGTCCCGAGTGCAGCACATCCACGGGCGCGATGAAGCGTGCGCGGAAACGGGCAATGGTTTGTGGTGTCAGGCCGATTTCGGGCACCAGCACCAGTGCCTGCTTGCCTTGTGATAACACATTTTCCAGCGCGCTCAGGTACACCTCGGTTTTACCAGAACCGGTGATCCCCGCCAGCAACCAGGCGGTAAACTGGCTGTCTTCGCTGCGAATGGCTCCCACGGCGGTCGCCTGCTCGGTATTGAGGCGCAGCCGCTCATCATGGGTGATGGGCTGGTCACGCCAGTCCCGCACCTCCGCGTCGATGGCCTTGAGGTCGCACAACCCTTTGGCGCGCAACGCCTGCAAGGCGGTTTCCGTCAGACCGGATTCATTCACCTGATGGCGGTACAGCGCACCTTGTATCAGGGCTGCCAGCGCTTGCTGCTGCTTGCGGGCTCGCGCCAGCGTGGCGAGCGGCGTGGCTTTACCTTGTTCGGTGGCGAACCACTGCCAGAGCGGCGCGCGATGGGCCGGTTTGCCCTGTCGCAGCAACATCGGCAAGGCGTGGAACAACACTTCGCCCATCGGGTAGTGATAGTAGCCCACGGCCCAGAGAAGAATGCGCCACAGGCTGGCAGGGAAAAGGGGCTGCGCATCGAGCACGTCGTGAATGGATTTGAGCTGTTCTACCGGAAGTTCGCTGCGATCGCTGCACGCCACGACAATGCCAATCGCCTTGCGGTTGCCAAAAGGCACGCTGACGCGCACGCCCGGCGATGGCGTCATGCCTGCGGGCAGCAGGTAATCGAATGTGCGTGCCAGCGGCACGGGCAATGCGACCTGAACGATGGACATGCTTTCTCCGGCTGATAACTCTGGCGCTCTGCTGTTTTTCCCTGCACAGCGCAGCCCGACGGTACGATGTGTTACCGCGCCGTGGACGTCATGGGGGCTTGCGCCGCCAGTGTACAGGTTGCAGACTAAAATGTGTTACCTGATTGCATCGGCTGGTTAATTTCTGTATGATTCGCCGCCTTTATACGACTTTGCTATGCGTGGTGTCATGACCGGCGCGACGGCGAAGCGTATACTGATCGTAGAGCGTCAATGTACAGTGCTGTGCTTACAGTGCTTAACTTCGTGTGGTGTCTGGCGAAACAGGGCTGGATAGCGACACGGCCTTAACAGAGGTTTGCCATGAAAAAAGGTATTCACCCGAATTATGTAGCGATTACTGCAACGTGTTCTTGCGGTAACGTTATCAAAACCCATTCTACCGTGGGTCACGATCTGAACCTGGACGTTTGTGGCGAATGCCACCCGTTCTATACCGGTAAACAACGTGTTGTTGACACCGGTGGTCGTGTTGAGCGCTTCAACAAGCGTTTCAGCGTGCCGGGCAGCAAAAAATAAGCGTCCCCGCATAAGCAATAAAGGCACCCAAGGGTGCCTTTATTGCTTCTATCGCCCGATCAATATTCCCACGTATCCGGGTCAATCCCCATCTCGCGCATGATCGCCTTGGCTACCTCAGGGATTTCATCGCTGCGCTCTTTACGCAAATCGTGGTCATCCGGTAGTGGCTGGCCGGTAAATGCGTGCAAAAACGCCTCGCACAATAATTCACTGTTGGTTGCATGGCGCAGGTTATTAACCTGACGTCGGGTGCGCTCATCAGTCAGGATTTTCAGCACTTTAAGCGGAATCGAGACCGTGATCTTTTTAACTTGCTCGCTCTTTTTACCGTGTTCAGCGTAAGGGCTGACATACTCGCCGTTCCACTCAGCCATGGGATACCTTAAAAATATAGTCGTCGGGAAGATAAAACCGTCATGATATGAGGGTAATTCTAACGGGATTTCCGTCAATGCTCAATCTATACGCAAAGAAGTTTAGAAGTCTAGATGTATTGACGTCCGTTGAGCTTGGGATTACTCTTGAGAGCCTATACCCTGCCGCCAGTTAGGAAAATGACCATGACGCGTAAACAAGCAACGATCGCCGTTCGTAGCGGACTTAATGATGATGAACAATACGGCTGTGTGGTTCCGCCGATTCATCTCTCCAGCACTTACAACTTCACCGGTTTCAACCAGCCCAGAGCCCATGATTACTCGCGTCGCGGTAACCCGACGCGTGATGTGGTGCAGCGCGCGTTGGCCGAATTGGAAGGTGGGGCTGGGTCGGTGATGACCAGCAGCGGCATGTCAGCCATTTTGCTGGTGTGCACCGTGTTTTTGCGTCCGGGTGACTTGCTGGTTGCGCCTCATGATTGCTACGGCGGCAGTTACCGTTTGTTTGACAGCCTGAGCAAGCGCGGTGCATTCCGCGTAAAATTTGTCGATCAGGGTGATGCGGCTGCGCTGGCAGCGGCGCTGGAAGAGAAACCCAAACTGGTGCTGGTGGAAAGCCCCAGCAATCCGTTGCTGCGCGTGGTGGATATCGCTGCCATTTGTCAGGCGGCGCGTGAGGCCGGTGCGGTTAGCGTGGTGGATAACACCTTCCTGAGCCCGGCGTTGCAGCGCCCGTTGGCCTTAGGGGCCGATCTGGTGGTGCACTCTTGCACCAAATATCTTAACGGTCACTCCGATGTGGTCGCGGGCACGGTGATTGCCAAAGACCCTGCACTGGTGACAGAACTGGCCTGGTGGGCGAACAATATTGGTGTGACGGGGGCCGCGTTTGATAGCTACCTGCTGCTGCGCGGACTGCGCACCCTTGGCCCGCGTATGGCGGCTGCGCAGAAAAATGCGCTGCAACTGATTGATTACCTGCAAACCCAGCCGCTGGTGAAAAAACTTTATCACCCTTCGCTGCCGAACAATCCCGGTCATGAGATTGCACGTCGTCAGCAGTCCGGTTTCGGTGCCATGCTAAGTTTCGAACTGAACGGTGATGAAGACACCCTGCGCCGTTTCTTGGGTGAGTTGGAACTGTTTACGCTGGCAGAATCGCTGGGCGGCGTGGAAAGCCTGATTTCTCATGCAGCCACCATGACCCATGCGGGCATGGCACCGGAAGCGCGTGCGGCGGCCGGTATCTCCGAAACCCTGCTGCGTATTTCGGTCGGCATTGAAGACGGTGACGATCTGGTGGCGGATCTGGATCGGGCATTCCGGGTGGCAACTGAGGGAGCAGCATGAGTGCGTTAGGCGTATCAGCGGCAGTTTCTGGCCGCCAACTGCATAAATTTGGCGGCAGCAGTCTGGCAGATGTGAAGTGTTATCAACGCGTCGCGGGGATCATGGCTGAGTACAGCCGCCCCGGCGATTTGATGGTGGTGTCAGCCGCTGGCGGCACCACCAACCAACTGATTAGCTGGCTGAAACTGAGCCAGAGCGATCGCCTTTCTGCCCATCAGGTGCAGCAGGCGCTGCGGCGTTACCAAAGCGATTTGATTGCCGGTTTGCTGCCTGCGGATGCCGCAGAGCGGCTGACCACCCTTTTTATCCGCGATCTGGAGCGTCTGGCGGCGCTGCTGGATGGTGGCGTGACCGATGCAGTTTATGCCGAAGTGGTGGGGCACGGCGAAATTTGGTCCGCGCGCCTGATGGCGGCGGTGCTGAACCTGAGCAATATCGATGCTCACTGGCTGGATGCCCGAGATTTCTTGCGCGCTGAGCGGGCCGCGCAGCCGCAGGTGGACGAAGGGCGCTCCTGGCCGCTGCTGCAACAGCTGTTGACGCAGCATGCGGGGCAACGGCTGGTGGTGACCGGTTTTATCAGCCGCAACGAGGCCGGTGAGACGGTATTGCTGGGGCGCAACGGCAGTGACTATTCGGCGACGCAAATCGGTGCGCTGGCGGGTGTGGAGCGCGTGACCATTTGGAGCGACGTGGCCGGTGTTTACAGTGCTGACCCGCGTAAGGTGAAAGATGCCTGTCTGCTGCCTCTGCTGCGCCTGGATGAGGCCAGCGAACTGGCGCGTCTGGCGGCACCGGTGCTGCATGCGCGCACCTTGCAGCCGGTGTCAGCGAGCGATATCGATCTGCAACTGCGTTGCAGTTATAACCCGGAACAAGGCTCTACGCGCATCGAACGCGTGTTAGCGTCGGGCACCGGGGCGAAGATTGTCACCAGCCACGATGACGTTTGCCTGATCGACGTGCAGATCCCTACTCAGCACGATTTTGCGCGCGTGCATAAAGAGATTGAACAATACGTTAGCCGTGCGCAAGTGCGTCCTCTGGCGATTGGCGTGCATGCCGATCGCAATCTGGTTCAACTGTGTTACACCTCGGAAGTGGTGGATAGCGCCTGGCATGCATTGGAACAGGCGGGATTGCCTGTGACGTTCACACTGCGTGAAGGATTAGCGCTGGTGGCCATGGTCGGGGCTGGCGTATGCCGTAACCCGTTGCACAGCCACCGTTTTTATCAGCAGTTAAAAGATCAGCCCATCGAGTTTGTCTGGCAGTCCGAAGATGGCATCAGCCTGGTGGCGGTACTGCGCGTGGGGCCGACGGAGCATTTGATTCGCGGGTTGCACCACTCATTGTTCCGCGCTGAAAAACGGATCGGCTTGGTGCTGTTTGGCAAGGGCAATATTGGTTCCCGCTGGTTGGAACTGTTTGCGCGCGAGCAGGCGCTGATTTCGGCGCGTACCGGCTTTGAGTTTGTGCTGGCGGGTGTGGTAGACAGCACGCGTAGCCTGCTGAACTACGACGGGCTGGAAGCCAGTCGCGTGCTGGCCTTCTTTGATGATGAAGCGCAGGAACGTGATGGTGAAGACCTGTTCCTGTGGATGCGTGCTCACCCCTACGATGACCTGGTGGTGTTGGATGTGACTGCCAGTGAAGCGGTATCCGATCTCTATCTTGATTTCGCCAGCTACGGTTTTCACGTGATCAGCGCCAACAAGATTGCGGGCGCATCCAGCGGCGATCGTTATCGCCAGATTCGCGATGCTTTTGCCAAAACCGGACGCCACTGGCTGTATAACGCCACGGTGGGAGCTGGGCTGCCGGTGAACTATGCGGTGCACGATCTGCGCGACAGCGGTGACAGTATTTTAGCCATCAGCGGCATTTTCTCCGGCACCTTGTCGTGGCTGTTCCTGCAATTTGATGGCAGCGTACCGTTCACCGAACTGGTGGATCAGGCCTGGCAACAGGGGCTGACGGAGCCGGATCCGCGGGTCGATCTCTCCGGGCAGGACGTGATGCGCAAATTGGTGATTTTGGCGCGCGAAGCGGGTTATGACATCGAACCGAATCAGGTGCGGGTGGAATCACTGGTGCCTGCG
Organism: uncultured Symbiopectobacterium sp.; assembly: GCA_964293225.1. Taxonomy (GTDB): domain Bacteria; phylum Pseudomonadota; class Gammaproteobacteria; order Enterobacterales; family Enterobacteriaceae; genus Symbiopectobacterium. The sequence continues at coordinate 32,785 of CAXYYB010000033.1, forward strand.
GGCAGTGAAACGGGTTCGATCGATCAATTTTTCGAAAATGGCGATTCGCTTAACGAGCAGATGGTACAGCGTCTGGAAGCGGCACAGGAGATGGGATTGGTGCTGCGTCACGTAGCGCGATTCGATGTCAGCGGCAAAGCGCGCGTGGGCGTGGAAGCGGTACGACCGGATCATCCGCTGGCTTCTCTGCTGCCGTGTGACAACGTGTTCGCGATCGAAAGCCGCTGGTATCGCGACAATCCACTGGTGATTCGTGGGCCGGGTGCCGGGCGCGATGTCACGGCCGGGGCGATTCAGTCGGATCTCAACCGATTGGCGCAGTTGTTATAAAACGCATTATCAGCCTATTCACACCCGTCGTCCTCGGCATAGGCCGGGGACCTCAAGCAGGGGGAATCAATTTCGGTGTTGGGTAGCATTGTAGATATCATCATTTTCCCGCTTACCGACGCCTATCACGGTAACCGTCACAATGTCATCTTCAACCCTGTAAACCAGTCTGTAGCCCGCACCCCGTAGCTTGATTTTGTACTGATCCTTACGTCCATGAAGTTGCGATGCAGGTACCCGTGGGTTTTGCAGGCGCTCTCTAAGTTTTTTTTTGAATTGCTCCTGGACCGTATGACCCAGTTTCTTCCACTCTTTCAGGGCCGATTCATTAAAAGCCAGCCTATAGGTCATCAATACTGACCTCAATGACTGCCTCGTTGGTCCGCTCATCTGCAATACGGCCCAATTCCTGATCCTCCAGCAGCTCCATCAGTTGCGTATAGAGTGCCGGTGGAACACAATAAAATGCAGGTTCATTGCGATTCAGGATGGCTACCGGAGCACCTTCTCCCGCATGGAATGTTCCCATAGGATCACGCTTAAGCTCGGTAATGCTGGCTGCAGTGGTCGTTAAAATTTGAAACGCCATAATATTCTCCTCTGTATTTTGAAATATCATTATAGGTCATTTAAAAGTGCTTTTAAAGGTGCCTTTGGTCTGGCGATTATCTTAAACCTGTCACTGAAATGTCATGGCGTTAACACGCCGTTGACATCATTACCCCGGACAATCAGCCTCATCGAAAGGTTAGTTTGGGTGCACAGGTGTGCAAAATAGAACATCTCCAGCTTTGGCAACGCCGCACATTACGCTCGCGCATCTGCATGCCGGGTACGGTGCTACGTCTGTTTTAAATGATATTCACCTGGACATTGCTCACGGGGAATTTGTCGCGCTGCTCGGTGCCTCTGGTTGCGGCAAGACCACCTTGCTACGCACTATCGCCGGGTTTGCGGCACCCGATGCCGGTGCGGTACTGGTCAACGGTCAGGACATTACCCACTATCCGCCGGAAAAACGCGGTATGGCGCTGGTGTTTCAAAGTTACGCGCTGTGGCCGCATATGACGGTGGCACAACATATTGCCTATGGTCTCAAATTACGGCGTATGCCGAGAGCGGAGATCGCCCACCGTGTAACACAGCTTGAAAACATGCTGGGGCTGACCGGCTTGGGGGAACGCAAACCGGCACAGCTCTCCGGCGGCCAGCGTCAGCGCGTCGCCTTGGGGCGAGCATTGGCGATACAGCCAGACATCTTGCTGCTCGATGAGCCCCTCTCCAATCTGGATACCCGCATTCGCTTGCAACTGCGCGACGAGATTCGCGCTTTGCAGCAGCGCTTGGGCCTTACAGCCATTCACGTAACCCACGATCGTGAAGAAGCCATGGTGATGGCAGATCGCATCGTCATCCTACACCAAGGACGCGTGATGCAGGCGGGCAGCCCGCAACAGGTTTACCACCACCCGGCCAGTGCCTTTGTCGCGGCGTTTATGGGGGCTGAAAATCAGCTGATGCTGGAAGCCTACTATGACGGCGATCGATTGACGCTGCGTGGCGACGAACAGGGGGCGGCGCTGGTGCCACAGCATGCGACGTTGCAACCCGGCACGGTGGAAGCGCGCTTTCGCGCTGAAGCCGCACAGCTCTACGATGCGACACAAGCGCCGCCCGCGGCTCCCGGCATGCTGGTGCGTCAGGGCACCGTGCTGGCCCAAAGCTATCCGGGGGGGCATTGGCAGCACACGGTGGTCAGCGGGATATGGCGGATGCAGGTGCATGCTTCTGCGCCTTTTGACGTCGGTCAGCGCGTGGAGGTGCAGATCCCGGCTGAGGCGCTATTCCTGTTTCCGGCGTCTGATACGCCAGCCCCGTTCGCGTCAACATCACTGACAGTTGCTTCTCACGATTCGCTTCCCGGCCTGACTACCCAATCTTGTACTGGAGACCACTGACATGAAACGCATTTTTGCTGTAACGCTCATGATGGGCGCTTCACTTTCTGCTGCGCAAGCGCAAGAGCTGACCGTGCTGACGGCTGGCGATCAAAACATGGTCGATTATGTGAACGACTATCTGGGGCCGCTGTTTGAGCAACAGCATCCGGGCGTCAAAGTGAGAGCCGTCGGCACCGGACCGGGTGATGCTGGCTCACAGAAGATCCTTGAGCGCTTTAACGCGCAGCAAGCCGCAGGCAGCAAAGTCTGGGATACCGACGTTGCCGTGGTACATGAAAAATTTGTCGGCCCGATGGTGAAGGAGGGCCAACTGCTGCAATACCGTGATGCGATCGCGAGTGGTAAGTTAGTCACCATGGCGGCGGCAGACAAAGCGCTAGGCAGTGATGTCAAAGGCTACGTGATGCCGATGTTCAGCAGCCAAACCGCACTGGCCTATAACCCGGCGCTGGTACCGAACCCGCCGAAAAGCTATGACGAGCTGCAACAGTGGGCGGCAGCGCACCCAAAACTGTTCGGCTATAACGGCATTAAAGGGGGCGCTTCGGGCGTCAGCTTCGTGATGGGATGGGTTTACGCTTACGGCGGTGATGCCAATAAGCTGATGAACGGCCCGTTTGAAGAAACGGAAGCGCAGAAATGGCAACCGGCGTTTGAACACCTGAAAGCGTTTAATAAAAACGTCACCCTGACACCGGGCAATGCGGGCACGCTGGATATGCTGAGCCGGGGTGAAATTGCCATCGGCCCCGTGTGGGTGGACATGTTCTATTCGTGGAAAGCCAATGGCCAACTGCCGGATAACTTCAAACTTCTGCTGCCTGCCCCGGGCATGCCCGGTCAGCCGATGCACTATGTGATCCCGGCACAAGCCCCCAATCGTGAGCTGGCCCAGCAGTTTGTCGAACTGGCGACCAGCCCGAAAGTGCAGGCGCAAGGCATTGTTGAGCGCTTCAATTGGTATCCGGGTATTGATGCCAAATACGTTCAATCGGAACTGAAGCCGGAAGTCTGGCAGCGTCTGTTTACCGATATTTCGCCGCAGGATCTGGCAACCAAAGGGAAAACCTTCCCCATCGCGCCGTATAACACCGCGATCCTCAATGCTTATGAGCGCGCGATGGCGCAGTAATCGCCCGCATTATTGACCTGATTGATTGATAGCATCCTTTCCGGCCCGTCTGGCCGGGAAGGGGAGAACCGCATGTTACCACTCCCTTCTTTTTCTTCTCGTCTGGCCGGCATTGCGCTGGTGCTGCCTGCGCTACTGGTGGTGGCGCTGTGCTTTATCGCACCGCTCGGGCTGTCGGTTGGCGGCGCTTTTGTCAGCGAGCAGGGCATCGGCGGGGCCAATTTTGTTACCGCGTTGACGCTCTACACCCCGGATATCCTGTTTACATTGCTGATAGTTGGCGTGTCTACGTTACTGATCGGTCTGTTTTCCGTATTGATCGGCGGCTACCTGACGCTGGGTGAAAATCCGCGTTGGGTAGCACTGCTGCGCTGGGTTTATCGCTGGCCGCTGTTTATTCCGTTTATTGTCACCGGACAGATTTTACGCACCTTTCTGGCCAAAAACGGCTGGCTAAACGGTGCATTAGATATGGTGGGCATTGTTGATATCGCCAGCGCCAGCAACTGGCTCGACTGGCGCGGTATCGTGTTTGCCTTTGTCTGGAAACAGACGCCGTTTGTGGCGCTATTGGTATCCGGTGCGATGGCATCGCTGGACCGCGCTACGATGGAGTCAGCGCGCAATCTTGGCGCGGGTCGGCTGCGTATTCTGTTTGAAATTGTAGTGCTGCAGGTGTGGCACACCTTGCTCACCGGCTTGATTCTGTCTTTTGTGACCATGATGTCGGTGCTGTCGGTGCCGCTGATGATCAATGCGCAATCCCCGACGCTGTTGAGCGCCAATATTGCTTTTCGTATCAATGCCTATGGTGACTATGGCGTGGCGAACGCGCTGGGTGCCATCTCGCTGCTGATGACGGCGGTATTTGCAGTTATCTATCTGCGTATCAGCATGAGGGAGAAAGCATGAAGCGCGTATGTGGATGGCTTGCCCCGGCACTTATTCTGGGTGTGTTGATTTTTCTTATCTTTGGCCCACTGGCTAACCTGCTGCTGTGGGCAGTGGCGGAAAAATGGTTTTATCCGCACCTGCTGCCTAATGAATGGGGTTTTGCTTTCTGGCGGCGCGTGTTCTCGGCACGCAGCGTTGCCTGGGAAGCGCTGGGCAATAGCGTGTTGGTGGCGATATTCACCGTGCTGGCCTCGCTGGTGCTGGCTATTCCCGCCGGGTTTGCACTGGCGCGGCTGGCGTTGCCTGCGCGCGGCGTTATTCTGCTGGTTTTTCTGATTCCACAGGCGTTTCCCAATCTGACGGTGTACGTGAATATCGCTCGCCTGTTTTATCAGTGGGGGCTTAACGGCACGCTGTTTGGCGTAGTGCTGGTGCATACGGTACACGGGTTGGTGTTTGCCGTGTGGATTGCCTCTGCGGCGTTTGCTGCTATTAGCCGTGAAATGGAACAGGCCGCCCGTTCGATTGGGGCCGGGCCGTGGCGCACGTTTATCGATATCTCCTTGCCGCAAGCCCTTCCGGGGCTGATGGCGGCGGCTATATTTGTCTTTCTGGAATCGTTGGATGAATTCACGGGGAGCTACTTTGTTGGCGCGCCGGATGTGCAGATGATGCCACTGATGCTGTACAGCGCGGGGGCGGGCGGCAATTACCAGATTGCGTCGATAACCGCGCTGGTGTTACTGGTGCCTTCCATTATTTTCATGCTGGTGGTGGAACGTTTCCTGAAAGCAGACGTGTTGGCGAGGATTGGAAAATGAGCATCAGCAAACAGCGTTATGTCAGCGCGCAGGATGTGGCGCGCCGAGCAGGCGTATCGCGCTCGGCGGTGTCGCGCAGCTTCACACCAGGCGCAAGCGTTTCGGCAGAGACTTACGCCAAAGTGATGTCGGCAGCGCAGGAACTGGGCTATCAGGTCAACGATCTGGCGCGCGGTCTGCTGGCGAACAGCAGTCGTTTGGTGGGATTGGTGGTCACACAGCCGGAAGTGGGTTTTCGTGCCAATCTGGTCGCGGCGCTTTCTCAGGCACTTATTCAGCGCGGTTCGATCCCGGTGCTGATCAACACCGGACACACGCGCGGCGCGATGGCTGCGGCCCGTTCGATTCTGTTCGGCCATCGTGCTGAAGCGACTATCGTTTTGTCTGGTTCACCGCCGCAGGAGTTTGTTGAACTGGCGCAGTTGAACGGTCAGCCGTTGATCGTCATTGGACGCAATGACGATGCCTGCGACAGCGTGCATATCGACAATGACACAGCGGCACGTACGGCGGCGCGCTTGTTCGCCGCTGACGGCAGAAAACAGGTGGCACTGATGGGCTCGGTATCAGCCACGCCGAACATTGTTGAGCGTGAGCAGGCATTTTGCGATGAAGCGCGCACGCTGGGATTGGATGTGAGCACGGTACGTGGTGTCGAATCAGACTATGCGGGCGGGCTTGGTGCCTGTCAGGCGCTGTTTGCGCAACCGCCAGTGGATTGGCCAGATGCCGTGTTCTGCATCAACGATTTAATGGCGTTTGGCGTGATTGATTGCGCGCGTCAGCGAGGATTGTCAGTCCCTGACGATCTGGCGGTTATCGGTTTCGATGATATTCCTGCCGCGGGCTGGGATGCCTATTCACTGACCACCTTCCGTCAGGATCCGGTGGTGATGGCCGCACAGGCGCTACAGTTGCTGGAACGCCGACAGGCACAGCCGCAGGCACCAACCAGCAAAGCCGAAGTGAGTGCGCCACTGGTACGCCGCCAATCGGCCTGAATATCTTGAACATGCCACGCATTGTGATGCACAGAGGGAAACCATGAAAATCATTCAGCTCTCCGACCTTCATTTAACGACGCCAGGCCGTGTGTTGCATGGGCGCGATCCGCTGCAACACTTTCAGGCTGCGATTGCAGATATAAATACGCACCAGCGCGATGCGGCGCTGGTGGTTATTTCTGGCGATCTTTCCGATGATGGCAGCGCGGCATCTTACGCTGCGCTGGCTGATACGCTGGCGGAATTGCAGGTTCCCTGGCGTGTGACGTTAGGAAACCATGATGACCGGGAGGCCTTTCTGCGCGCGTTTCCCGCGTTAGCCGATGAGCACGGTTTTATCCAAAGTGTCACTACCCTCGGCGATCATTGTGTGATTCTGCTGGATTCACTGCAAAGCGGTGATGTCGCGGGAAACCTGTGCAGTACGCGCTTACAGTGGCTGGAAGGCCAACTGCGCCGAGCGCAGGACAAAGCGGTATTGTTGTTTTTGCATCATCCGCCGATGCCCATCGGTTTACCGTCGCTGGATGCGGTGCGGTTAGCACCGGACGCCGCCGATGCGTTGCATCAATGCTGCTTGCGTTATGGCAACGTTCGGCACATTGCCGCAGGCCATGTGCACCGTCCTGCCAGCGGTAACTGGCGCGGCATTACCTTTAGCACGGTGCGCGGCACCAACCACCAGTCTGCACTGCGTTTTGTCTCTGGTTTTGACATCAGTCAGGAAACGCCGCAGTACGCTATTTTCTGGGTAACGGCGCAGGGACATGCGGTGCATTTCAACGATATTCCTGTCCTGTAATGCGGTGCGAGACAGCATGATGAAAAATATTCATTTACCTTGAGCAATCATCAACAGCTTTTAAACGAAATTCGTTGACTCTTGGGTGATATTCCGTCATTTTCTATATAGACGTCTAAACGTATAGACGTTCGATGAATTATGACGGTAACGCGACGACAAGGGTGGCAAGGGTATGAGTTTTTTTCACGCAAACCAGCGGGAAGCGCTGAATCAAAGCCTGGCGGAGATCCAGGGGCAAATCAATGTTTCCTTTGAGTTTTTCCCGCCGAAAACCAGCGAGATGGAAGAAACGCTGTGGAACTCAATTGACCGCCTGAGCAACCTGAAACCCAAGTTTGTTTCTGTTACCTACGGTGCAAACTCTGGCGAACGTGACCGCACGCACAGCATTATCAAGACGATCAAAGAGCGTACCGGGCTGGAAGCGGCACCGCACCTGACGTGTATTGATGCCTCCCGTGAGCAGCTGCGTGAAATCGCAGAGGATTACTGGCAGAGCGGTATTCGCCACATTGTGGCGCTGCGTGGGGATTTGCCGCCGGGAGGGGGGAAGCCGGACATGTATGCCGCTGATTTGGTGAGTCTGCTTAAAAGCGTCGGTGATTTTGATATCTCGGTCGCGGCTTATCCAGAAGTTCACCCAGAGGCCAAAAGTGCGCAGGCCGATCTGATCAACCTGAAGAAAAAGATTGATGCGGGGGCCAATCGCGCCATCACGCAGTTCTTTTTCGATGTAGAAAGCTATTTACGTTTTCGCGATCGCTGCGTTGCAACGGGTATTGATGTGGAGATTGTGCCGGGCATTCTGCCGGTCTCCAACTTCAAACAACTGCAACGCTTTGCCACCATGACGAATGTGCGCGTGCCGAATTGGATGACGGCAATGTTCGATGGACTGGATAACGATGCTGACACTCGAAAAATGGTGGGTGCGGCCATCGCCATGGACATGGTGAAAATCCTCAGTCGTGAGGGCGTGAAAGATTTCCACTTCTATACGCTCAACCGTGCCGAATTGAGTTATGCGATTTGCCATACACTGGGTGTAAGACCTGCAGCTTGAAGTATGACGGGTATACATGGCAGTGCGTAACCGTTGCGCGCTGCCATTACGTGCGTTTTTCTTTTCCTCTTTCCCCTATCGATTTGCTGGTTGTCGGGCGATCCTTACGCTCGGGGTCTGACTCTGATTCACAGAGCGACATATCAGAATCCGATTCTGTATCGTAATCTTTGGCCCGCTCATCGATAATATAGCCATGGATTTTTATCGCTAGCTTATCCAACCGAGGAATTTTACTGAAGTTATGTTTTTCAGGATTATTGATAATAATCTCTAAACATCTTCGTGTTTGTTTTAATATGGATTCTAGCTCTTTTTTTTCGCTCTGCGCGAAATGCCGGGGGATTATCAGGCATTGATTTAACGCGCTATAACCTCAAAATGAGATCATTGATATCACCGTTTCTGACCTGCTTATCCGCAGGTAAACGTGAGTGGTGACATCGCCTTTGCTGGTATGTTTTCATTAATATTCTTTCTCAGTTTACGGCTTTTCTCGGACATTAACCCGAATGAAGCTAATGGCATACTAAATTTCGCTACTGCTGTGTGCGATGCGCACGGCTCGATTCCACTTTTTATTCAAGCTTCATTGATATGTTGCAGGGTAAAATAATTATGTCATTATTGATGCGCTATGTTATTACCACTACCTCGGTAAAGTGTGTCGGCTTTGTGTGTTTTTAATATTTGGCATCTTATGCTTATCCAGCATTGAAGGTTTTATAAAATTTCAATAGTGAAACAAATTTCATTTTCTTAACGCCGTCGCTGGTTATATTTTTTAACCGATAAGATACCGTTGTTGTCGGGAACTAAACGTTTTCTTTGTTGATAGGGCTTACCATTGATTGGTATCCTACCTATCGTTTTTGGCTATCGTGTTAAGGATAATGGTAAATGAACATTCGGGATCTAGAGTATCTGGTGGCGTTAGCTGAACACCGTCATTTCCGGCGTGCAGCGGACTCCTGTCATGTCAGCCAACCGACGCTCAGCGGTCAAATTCGAAAACTGGAAGACGAACTGGGTGTGATGTTATTGGAACGCACCAGCAGAAAAGTGTTGTTTACCCAGGCTGGTTTGCTACTGGTCGAACAGGCAAGAACCGTGTTGCGCGAAGTCAAAGTGCTTAAAGAGATGGCGAGCCAACAGGGAGAGACGATGTCTGGCCCGTTGCATATAGGGCTTATCCCCACCGTTGGACCTTACCTGCTGCCGCATATTATTCCCATGCTGCACCGCACGTTTCCTAAGCTGGAAATGTACCTGCATGAAGCACAGACGCATCAACTGCTGGCACATCTGGATAGCGGTAAGCTGGACTGCGCCATTCTCGCGATGGTCAAGGAATCGGAAGCATTTATCGAAGTGCCACTGTTTGATGAACCGATGAAACTGGCGATTTATCAGGATCATCCGTGGGCAAACCGTGAGCGTGTTGCCATGTCCGATCTGGCTGGTGAAAAGCTGCTGATGCTGGAAGACGGGCACTGCCTGCGCGATCAGGCATTGGGGTTCTGCTTCCAGGCAGGGGCAGATGAAGATACGCATTTTCGCGCCACCAGCCTGGAAACGTTGCGCAACATGGTTGCCGCCGGCAGTGGGATCACCTTGCTGCCTTCACTGGCGGTGCCTCATGAGCGCCAGCGTGATGGCGTTTGTTATTTACCGTGCTACAAGCCGGAGCCGAAGCGAACTGTCGCGTTGGTGTACCGCCCGGGATCGCCACTGCGCGGTCGCTATGAACAGCTGGCGGACGCTGTGCGGGAACATATGCAGCACTATTTGGACAACAGTGCATTAAAACAGGCGGTTTAATCCATTAAGTGCCGCCACCCGGTAAGCTTCGGCCATCGTTGGGTAATTAAAGGTTGTATTAACGAAATATTCGATAGTATTCCCTTCGCCTTTTTGCTCCATGATGGCCTGGCCGATGTGAATAATCTCCGCCGCACGCTCGCCAAAGCAGTGAATACCGAGGATTTGTCGGGTTTCTCGGTGAAAAAGTATCTTCAAGCTCCCCACGTTCATGCCGACGATTTGTGCCCGTGCCAGATGTTTGAACTGCGCGCGTCCAACCTCATAGGGCACTTTCATTGCCGTAAGCTCCTGCTCGGTTTTCCCCACGGAACTGATTTCCGGAATGGTGTAGATCCCCGTTGGGATATCTTCGATGAGGTGTGCACTGGCATCGCCTTTGACGATGGCCTGCGCGGCCAATCGTCCCTGATCGTAGGCTGCTGAAGCCAGGCTGGGATAGCCGATGACGTCGCCCACCGCGTAGATGTGTGCCAGTGCGGTTTGGTACATGCTGTTGACTTTCAACTGGCCGCGCCCATCGGGCACCAAACCGATTTTTTCCAGCCCTAACGTCTCCGTGTTGCCGGTGCGCCCATTGGCGTACAGCAAGCAGTCGGCCTTCATCTTTTTACCGGATTTAAGATGAACAATGACGCCGTCGGTGGTGCCTTCGATCGATTCGAACTCTTCGTTATGGCGAATGACTACACCATTGTTCCAAAAATGGTAGGAAAGGGCGTCGGACATTTCCTGATCGAGAAACGCCAGCAGGCGATCGCGGGTGTTGATCAGATCCACTTTTACGCTCAGGCCGCGAAAGATCGAGGCATATTCACAGCCAATCACGCCTGCGCCATAAATAATCACGTGCTGGGGCTCGTGATCCAGTTCCAGAATGGAATCGCTGTCGTAAATACGGGGATGTGCAAAGTCTACGTTTGTCGGGTGGTAGGGGCGTGAGCCGGTGGCAATGATAATGTGGGCCGCCGTAAGCGTATCTTGCATATTATCGGGGTACTGCACGGCAACGGTGTGCTCATCGATGAAATGCGCTTCACCTGAAAAAATTTCGCAATGGTTACGTTCGTAAAAACCCTGACGCATACGGGTTTGCTGGCCGATGACGCTGTCTGCGTGGCGAAGGATGTCGGAGAACGAGGAGCGAATCGGGCGTGCATTATCGCTATACAGCGGGTTCTGGTTAAATTCGATGATGCGGCTGACGGCATGGCGCAACGCTTTGGAGGGGATGGTTCCCCAGTGTGTGCACCCACCGCCGACGTTGTTATAGCGCTCGATGACGGCCACTCTGGCACCTTGCTTTACCAGCCCCATCGCGGCCCCTTCGCCGCCTGGGCCAGAACCAATAATGATGGCATCATAATCAAACGGTTGCTGAGTTTGTGCTTGTTGTGTCATGGTAGGGTAATCCTGTTTTTATACAAGCCGATAACGCTATTGTAACACCGCCACGTGCATAACCCAATTTATCCCTGCTGCGGGTATGACAATCCTCTGCCTCATTTTCAATATGGCAAACTTTGTCTCAGTATGTCGCAAGTAAAGTTTGCTATAGTGCTTTTCTGGAAAGGAAAGCGGATGGTGTCAGCTGAATATGGGTGTCGGAACGCAAAATATGGGTGTCAGAGCACAACAAAAAGAACGCACTCGCCGTTCCTTAATCGAAGCTGCTTTCAGTCAACTCAGCGCCGAACGGAGCTTCGCCAGCCTGAGCTTGCGTGAAGTCGCGCGTGAGGCGGGCATTGCGCCTACCTCTTTTTATCGCCACTTCCGTGATGTTGATGAATTAGGTTTGACGATGGTGGATGAAAGCGGCCTGATGTTGCGTCAACTGATGCGACAGGCACGCCAGCGCATTGCCAAAAGCGGCAGTGTTATCCGCACATCGGTCGCCACCTTTATGGAATTCATTGGCAACAACCCCAATGCGTTCCGTCTGTTGTTGCGTGAACGTTCGGGGACCTCCGCAGCGTTTCGTGCTGCTGTCGCCCGTGAAATCCAGCATTTTATTGCGGAACTGGCGGACTATCTTGAAGTGGAAAATCATATTCCGCGTGAATTTGCGGAGGTCCAGTCTGAAGCCATGGTCACGATTGTGTTTAGTGCTGGCGCAGAGGCGTTGGACGTTGGGCTTGAACAGCGGCGGCAATTAGAAGAACGTCTGGTGTTGCAATTACGCCTGATTGCCAAAGGGGCTTACTACTGGTACAGAAAGGAACACGAGAAGGAAGTAAATACGTCTGACGTGTAGCAGCGAGCATGAGGTGAGGTTTCCCTCTGTTAAAGCGGTACACATTAGGCGTCTCATCGTGTTCCTGAGTGTTTAAAACGCTTAAGTGTTTAAAACTATGGGAGACATCATGACAAAATACCCTCATCAAGAAAAAGGCACCCTGGTTTTGGCATTGATCGCCGGTTTATCGGTCAATGGTTCATTTGCCGCGTTGTTCAGTTCAATCGTGCCCTTTTCCGTCTTTCCGCTGGTTGCCCTGGTACTCTCGGTTTACTGCCTGCACCAGCGTTACCTCAATATTGAGATGCCTGAAGGCATACCGTTGCTGGCTGCCGCCTGCTTTTTGTTGGGGTTGCTGCTGTATAGCGCGTTGGTTCGCGTTGAATATCCGCAGATTGGTTCCAACTTCCTGCCGTCAGTACTGTGTGTCGTGTTGGTGTTCTGGATTGGCTTGCGGCTTAAAAAGCGCCGCCCGGTAGACGACGCGCCTGCCTCCTGATGGTTACGCGCGAGCCCTTTTCGGCATGTCCGTGTTTCTCGGTGAATCACGACGAGGGGCGCTCCGGCGGCTCACGCCGCTACGACCCCATCGCCGCACTTCACCTAACCACGGGCTTTGTCATCAGCCTGAGAAGGCAGTTACGCCTTCTTCTCTAACAGCACGCCGCATTCCATATGGTGGGTGTAGGGAAACTGATCGAACAGTGCCAGACGCGTGATACGGTGTGTCGTCGTGAGTTGGGTCAGGTTGTTGCACAGGGTTTCCGGGTTACAGGAGATGTAGAGGATATGCGAGTAACCCTGCACCATGGACAGCGTTTGGTCGTCGAGGCCGCTACGTGGCGGATCGACAAAAATGGTGTCGCACTGATAGTCGGACAAATCGATACCCTGCAAACGGGTAAATTCGCGCTTACCCTGTAGCGCTTGGGTGAATTCTTCTGCTGACATGCGAATAATCTGCACGTTATCAATCTGGTTCGCGGCGATGTTGAATTGTGCCGCGGCGACAGACGGTTTGGCGATTTCAGTGGCTAACACACGATTGAAATTACGTGCCAGTGCCAATGAGAAGTTGCCGTTACCGCAATAGAGCTCAAGCAGATCGCCGGTTGATCCCGCCGTCGCCTTCAGCGCCCACTCCAGCATGTGAATATTGACGGCGGCATTGGGCTGGGTGAAGCTATTTTCGATCTGGCGGTAGGTCATCTCACGCCCGGAGACGGGCAGGCGCTCATCCACATAATCTCTGTCGAGACAGATTTTCGTTTTTGTTGCCCGGCCAATCAGTTGCAGAGCGAATCCCTGAGCGCGCAGTGCATCGCGCAGCGCGCGCGCCTGCTGTTGCCACGCGTCATCTAACGCTTTGTGGTAGATAAACGTCACCACCACTTCACCGCTCATCGTCGACAGATAGTCAATCTGAAACAGCTTGCGGCGCAGTACCGCATCGTTGCGTAATGCATCGATCAGAATGGGCATCAGTCGATTAATCAACGCACTGGCCGCAGGGAATTGATCGACTCTGATCCGCTGTTTGGTCTGCTGATCGAACATGATGTGGTAGAGATCGTCTCCTTCGTGCCACATGCGAAATTCGGCCCGCATACGGTAATGACTCACTGGAGAACGAAACACCTCTGGTTCAGGCGCAGCAAAGGGCACCATCATCTGCCGTAGACGTTCCGTCTTTTGTGCAAGCAGGTCGTCATACTGTTCGATGGGCAGGTTCTCTGGCGTCATGGTGTTCTCGGCTTCAAAACGGTGAAAAGAGGAAAAGAAGTTTACTGGCCGGGATTGTAGGGCATCTCGAAGGGATGTCCAGCGTTGTTGCTGCGATAATAATTTCACATCGCGGAAGTCTAGACATCCGTAGGCGGCCATCGTAGCATAGCGTGCCGGTATTACACTGTGCACTGACGCAGTGTGAGTTAAAAGGGAATCCAGTGAGAATCTGGAGCTGACGCGCAGCGGTAAGGGGAAGAGAAACGACAGCATTAAATGCAGACACTGCCTGCGGGTGGGAAGTCGTCGTTTCTGATTGCAACAGCAATGTCACCCAAGCCCGAAGACCTGCCGGTTTACGTCGCAATGTTCACGATCGTCGCGAGCTATCGATTGTGGTAATGCGGCATCCGCAATGTGATTTGGATGCTAACTACATGTCTTATAAAAAATTATCGCTGCTGGCGGCGCTCTCTGCCACGGCTTTTTCTGGCTGGGCGCAGCAAACTGACAACAACACCATGGTGGTTACCGCTAACCGTTTTCAACAGCCGGTGAATACGGTGCTGGCGCCTATTGATGTCGTGACTCGAGAGGATATCGATCGTTGGCAGCCTAAAAGCCTAAATGATGTGATGCGTCGTTTGCCGGGGGTGGATATTGGGCAGAACGGTGGCCGTGGGCAAATGAGTTCTCTCTTCATTAGAGGTACGAACTCCAACCATGTATTGGTATTGGTGGATGGTGTGCGCTTGGCGTCCACAAGCGTGACCGGTAGCATCGATTTCAGCCAGATTCCGGTTTCTTTGGTCCAACGTATCGAGTTTATCCGTGGCCCGCGCTCTGCAGTGTATGGTTCTGAGGCCATTGGCGGTGTTATCAACATTATTACGCAAAAAGAAAGTGATGGTGGAAAACTGCAGGCTGGTGTGGGTTCAAAACGTACTCAGACTTATGACGGGAGTGTTCGCCAACATCTGGGGGAAAATACAGCGGTAACATTGGCTGGTGCTTTTGACGAAACCCAGGGATACAACGTATATCCTTCTTCAACAGTACCTGCTGATGCAGATAATGACGGTTTTCGCAGCAAATCGCTTTGGGGCAGCGTTGAGCATCGCTTCAATGATGATTTGGCCGGTTTTTTCCGCTCTTACGGTTACAACAACACAACTGATTACGATCGGATTTATTCTGATAGCGATAGTGATGTACGCCAACTCTATTCCAAAAGTTTTGATTCGGGCTTACGTTTTCAGCATGAAAGATGGAGTTCTCAGTTAGTAGGGAGCTATCAGACTTATAAGGACTATAACTTTAATAGTACAAATGGTAACTACTCTACGGGTTATTCACTTGCAGAGATTACCCAGCGCAGCGTGCTGTGGGGTAATGCCATCCAGGTTGGTTCAGGAACGATCAGTGGCGGCGCAGACTGGCGTCGAGAAGAGAAAAAACCGGGCACGGGCAGTGAAACGTATTCACGCGAAAATACTGGATTGTATTTGTCAGCACAGCAGCGTTATTTTGACCAGTTGACGTTGGAGGGTGCTGTTCGTACCGATGATAGTACGCAATATGATCGCCATAATACTTGGCAGACAGCGGCTGGCTGGGAGTTCGTCCCTGATTATCGCGTTACCTTATCCTATGGCACTGCATTTCTGGCACCTAGCTTTGGTCAGCTTTATGGCGGATGGTGGGCTAATAGCAATCTGAAACCTGAAGAGTCTAGTCAATGGGAAGCTGGCCTTGAGGGAACTACGGGACCGCTTCTCTGGCGTTTGGCTGCATACCGCAATGAAATTAAAAATCTGATTGATTCTGATGAGAATTTTAAGTACGTCAATACCGATAAAGCTACCATTAAGGGTATCGAGTGGACGGGAACTGTCAGCACGGGTATTTTCAGCCACAGCGTTGTTTTGGAGTATCTTGATCCCCGCAAAGATGCCAACAACGAAGTGCTGGCAAGACGCGCGAAACAAAAAGCCAAGTATCAGTTGGATTGGACCATGTATGATTTCGATGTCAATATCGCTTATCAATACAACGGTAAACGTTTTGACAACGCAACCAGTTCTTACAACCCAGAGCAGCGCCGTTTGCCAAGCTATAGCACGGTAGACCTCGCTGTATCATATCCTGTCACCTCTCATCTTACAGTTCGTGGTAGAATCGCCAACCTGTTTGATAAAGAGTACGAGACAGCATATGGCTATCAAACGGCAGGAAGAGAGTACTATCTCAACGGAAGCTACACCTTCTAACCTGCCCGCCCGCCCCACGGTGTTGGTGTTTGACTCCGGCGTGGGGGGGTTATCTGTGTATAACGAGATTCGGCAGTTGCTGCCGGATCTTCATTATATCTACGCCTTCGATAATGAAGCGTTCCCCTACGGTGAGAAGCCGCAAGACTTTATCGTTGAGCGTGTGGTTCACATCGTTTCTGCGGTACAACAGCGCCATCAACTGGCCGCCGTGGTGATTGCCTGTAACACTGCAAGCACCATTTCACTGCCCGCATTGCGTGAGCGTTTTACTTTCCCGGTGATCGGTGTCGTGCCCGCCGTGAAGCCTGCCGCCAAGCTGACACGCAATGGCATCGTCGGCGTTCTGGCGACGCGCGCCACGGTGCAACGTTCCTACACGCATGAACTGATTGCCCGTTTTGCTACGGATTGCCAGATATTGCTGCTGGGATCGGCGGAGTTGGTGGAACTGGCGGAAGCTAAGTTGCAAGGGGATAACGTATCCTTACTGGCGTTGCAGCACATTCTCCACCCGTGGCTGAAATTGCCTGAGCCCCCGGATACCGTAGTGCTTGGTTGTACGCACTTCCCGCTTTTGGCTGAAGAGTTACAGTTGGTGTTACCAAACGGCACGCGACTGGTGGATTCCGGGGCGGCAATCGCCAGAAGAACGGCATGGCATCTCGCTAACCTGGAGCAGCCCCCGGTGCTGAGCACGGAAAAGAATTTGGCTTATTGCATGACGATCACGCCTAAAGTAGCGACCCTGTGGCCCGTTTTGCAGCGTTTCGGCTTTGAATCGTTGGAAAAACTACCGCTTTAATGGCTTTTTGGCGGAATAGTAGGCACTCAGAAATAAAATTGAAATTAGCCCTTGTCAGGGCGCGAGAAGTGTCTATA
>CAXYYB010000034.1:0-49368 GCA_964293225.1 uncultured Symbiopectobacterium sp.
ACTCGCGACCCCGACCTTGGCAAGGTCGTGCTCTACCAACTGAGCTATTCCCGCAGGAATAACCATCTTCACTCGCACCACAAATTCTGCTGCGGTACGGGGTGCGAATTATACGAGAAATCGTTGCCTCCGCAAGCCCCTTACCGCGAAAAAATGACTGACTGCCGATAAAAACAGCAATTTCGCTCTCGGTCGGGCAAAAAAACGCCCGTCGCGACTACAGACGGATAAAATGCTCGCGGTAATAGGCCAGTTCGGCCACAGAGTCACGAATATCGTCCATCGCCTGATGCGTCCCCTGTTTTTTCAGTCCGGCCATAATTTCGGGTTTCCAGCGACGCGCCAGCTCTTTCAGCGTGCTGACATCCAGATAGCGGTAGTGAAAATAGGCTTCAAGCGCGGGCATATAGCGAAACAGGAAACGGCGATCCTGACCAATGCTGTTGCCGCAAATCGGCGATTTCCCGGCAGGCACCCACTGCTGCAAAAAAGCGATAGTTTCTGCTTCCGCCGCGCGGTCATCATAGGCACTGGCTTTAACCCGTTCAATCAGGCCGCTGGCACCGTGGGTACGCACGTTCCAGTCATCCATCAGCGCTAGCTGGGCATCGGATTGGTGTACCGCGATCGTCGGTCCCTCGGCCAACACATTAAGATGGGCATCAGTCACCAGCGTCGCGATTTCAATAATGCGATCCTGCTCCGGGTCCAACCCCGTCATTTCCAAGTCGATCCAAATAAGATTGTTTTCGCTTACCTGACTATTTTCAACGGACATACATTTACTTCCTTTTCCAACCATCCCCAGAGAAGCGGGAATAACAGGCATCAGTTAATTAAAATCAAATAGCGTGTATTATAGTCTCTTCAGCCATTGTGGGCGATAACCACAGTTCAAGCGAGGCTCAGTGAGCAAAAATAAACTGTCCAAAGGACAGCAACGTCGAGTTACAGCGAACCACCAACGTCGTCTTAAGCACAGAGAAAGCAAAATCGAGTGGGATGACAACCAGTTGGAAGAACCGCAAGAAGGCATCATTATCAGCCGTTTTGGTATGCATGCGGATGTGGAAGCGCAGGATGGCATTATCCACCGGTGTAATATTCGTCGTACCATCAAATCGCTGGTCACCGGCGATCGCGTGGTGTGGCGTGCCGGTAAAGAGACGCAGGCTGGGATCAGCGGTATCGTTGAGGCGGTGCACCCGCGTGAATCGGTACTGACACGCCCGGACTTTTATGACGGCGTGAAACCTATCGCCGCCAATATCGATCAGGTGGTGATCGTTTCCGCGATTTTGCCTGAGCTGTCACTGAACATCATTGACCGCTATCTGGTGGCCTGCGAAACCCTGGAAGTCGCGCCGCTGATCGTGCTGAACAAAATCGACCTGCTGGATGATGAAGGCCGCGCGTTTGTCGATGGGCTAATGAACATATACCGTGCGCTGCACTATCCGGTCATCATGGTATCAAGCCACACGCAGCAAGGGATGGAGACGCTAGAGCACGCCTTAACGGACAGGATAAGCATTTTTGCAGGCCAATCCGGGGTGGGAAAATCCAGCCTGCTGAACGCATTGCTCTACCCTGACGCCGCCAAGATTCTGGTCAACGACGTGTCCGATGTGTCCGGTCTGGGCCAACACACCACCACGGCGGCCCGGTTGTATCACTTCCCGCACGGCGGCCATGTGATTGACTCCCCCGGCGTGCGCGAATTTGGCTTATGGCATCTCGAGCCGGAGCAGGTCACGCAGGGTTTTATCGATTTCCGGCCCTACCTCGGCACCTGTAAATTCCGCGATTGCCGCCACGATAACGATCCCGGTTGTGCGCTGCGCGCTGCCGTGGAGCGCGGCGAGATCGCCGAAGAACGTTTCGATAATTATCACCGTATTCTGGAGAGCATGGCGCAGGTAAAAACGCGTAAAACCTTCTCTGATTCTGATACGGACCGCTGACTTTTACCGCATCCATCGCTACAATGCGCCCCTTTTTAGATGGGCGCATAAAAACCTAAGGGGCTCACTGTGCTGGATAAACTGAAAATCGCCTTACAATACTGGCTACCAAAAATCGCACTGACGCGGTTAGCAGGCTGGGGTGCAGACAAGCAGGCTGGCAGGCTTACCAAAGGGGTTATCGATCTTTTCGTTCGCTACTACAACGTGAACATGCAGGAAGCGCAACACCCGGATACCGCTGCCTACCGGACGTTCAATGACTTTTTCGTGCGCCCGCTGCGCCCTGACGTGCGCCCGATTGATCCACACGCACACCGCGTGGTGCAACCGGCTGATGGCGTGCTATCGCAAATGGGCCCCATTGTCGACGGCAAGTTGATTCAGGCCAAAGGCCACGACTACTCGCTGGAAGCGCTGCTGGCAGGCAACTACGTGATGGCTGACCGTTTTCGTGATGGCCTGTTCGCCACCACTTACCTCTCGCCGCGCGATTATCACCGTGTGCATATGCCCTGCGACGGCGTGCTGCGTGAAATGATCTACGTGCCGGGCGAGCTGTTTTCCGTCAATCTGTTTACCGCGGACAACGTACCCAATCTTTTTGCCCGCAACGAGCGCGTTATCTGCCTGTTCGATACCGATTTTGGCCCGATGGTACAAATTCTGGTGGGTGCAACCATTGTCGGCAGCATCGAGACCGTCTGGTCTGGCACCGTGACGCCGCCGCGTGAAGGCATCATCAAGCGTTGGACCTACCCGGCTCAGGGTGAGCAAGGTGCCATCGCCCTGCAAAAAGGCGAGGAAATGGGTCGTTTCAAACTGGGCTCTACGGTCATCAACCTGTTTGCACCCAATACGCTTCAGTTTGCCGCGCACCTGAATCCGCTGAGTGTTACCCGTGTGGGCGAACCCTTTGCCGAAGCAAAACTGACGGACTCCACAGAAGAAGCCCCCGTTACCGCAGAATCTGTGCCGGATGCGGCAGACCACGGCGATGACGTAACGCACCACACGCCTTAAGCAACCTGTATGCCAGCGAACCTGCGTGAGAGAGGGAGAACCATCGTGCGTCAACTCGTGATTTTCTTTGCTGCTGTTCTGCTCTCTGTCACCGCGCTGGCAGCCCCCGTGCCTAACGAGGCATTGGTGCGTCAACAGCTGGAACAGGCTGAAGCCAATAAAAATACCTCCGATCAGGCTGATATCGTCGAACAGTTTCGTCTTGCGTTAAACATCTTGCAGGAACGCAAAGAGTCGCTGGCACGCACAGAGCAATATCAACACATTATTGACGATTTCCCCAAACTGACGCAGGAATTGCGCCGTCTGCTGGCGGCGGAAGAAAATAAAAACACCGCCATTAGCGACAAGCTCTCGGTTGTCGATCTGGAGCAAAAAGTGGTGCAAACCAGCAGCCAACTGCTGGATCAATCGCGCCAACTGCAACAGGAACGAGAGCGACTGCGTGAAGTGATCGATTCTCTGGCCCAACTGCCACAGCAGCAAACCGAAGCCAGTCGGGTATTAAACGAAATTGATCGTCAAATCCAATCGTTAGGCAATCCGGTCACACCGCTGGTCCAGGCGCAGTTAGTGCTCTTGCAAGCCCAGCAGGCGCTGCGCCAAAGCCGGGTTGATGAACTGGAACTGGCCCAGCTTTCCGCCAGTAATCGCCAGGAACTCTCCCGCTTACGCGTAGAACTCTACCAGTTGCGCCACGACAGGCTGGACCAACAACTGCAAGCATTACGTTCCAGCATCAACAACTTACGTCAGCGTGAAGCGGAGAAAGTGCTCGAACGCACCGAGCAGTTAGTGGAACGCGGTGACGATTTACCCGCCGTCATCAGCGAACAGCTACAGCTTAACCGTGAGCTGTCTCAAGAGCTGAATCAGCAGGCCCAACATCTCGATTTAATTGCCTCACAGCAGCGTCAGGCAACCACCCAAACCCAGCAAGTGCGACAAGCACTCAGCACCTTACGTGAGCAGGCGCAGTGGATTGGGGCATCGACCGTACTGGGTGAAGCACTGCGGGCACAGGTGGCACGCCTGCCGGACATGCCGCAACCGCAACGGCTAGACACCGACATGGCCCAGTTGCGCGTACAACGATTACGCTATGAAAACCTGCTCAGTGCCGCCCGCACCTCAGAGCGCCCAAGACAAGAAAACTGCACGCCCAACAGTAACAGTCAGCAATGCGTGCTTGGCGATCAGATTCGTACTCAGCGTGACTTACTCACGTCGCTGATTTCCGGCACCGATGCGCAGATCCTTGAACTGACCAAGCTCAAAGTGGCGACTAGCCAACTGGAAGAAGCGCTGCTGGAAATCCGCGAGGCGGTTCACCGCTATCTGTTCTGGGTTGCCGATGTGAATCCCATTTCCTTCGCCTTCCCGGTACAGGTGGTGCAGGCGCTTTACCATTTACTCTCGCTGGACACCTTTACTCAGCTCAGCAGCGCCGTCATTATGGTGGTGACCAGTCGGGAAACCGCGTTCCCGCTGATGGGCGCGCTGATTTTGGTCGGCTTCGGCATCAGTTCGCGCCGTCATTACAACGCCTTTTTAGAACGCGCCAGCAGCCGTATCGGCAAAGTCACCCTCGATCATTTTTCGCTGACGCTACGCACGCTGTTCTATTCGCTACTGATTGCGCTTCCGCTGCCCGTGCTATGGGCTGCATTGGGGTACGGCTTGCAGAACGCCTGGCCCTACCCCATCGCCGTTGCGATCGGTGATAGCGTGACCGCCACCGTCCCGTTGATGTGGCTGGTGATGGTCAGCGCCGCCTTCGCCCATTCGAATGGGCTGTTTATTGCCCACTTACGCTGGTCACCCGAGCGCGTCGCACGCGCCATGCGCTACTACCGATTGTCGATCGCTTTTATTGTTCCGCTGATCATGGCGCTCATCACGTTTGAAAACCTCAACGAGCGCGAGTTTTCCAGCACGCTGGGGCGACTGTGCTTTATTTTGCTGTGTCTGGCGTTGAGTCTGGTGACCACCAGTCTGAAACGGGCCGGTATTCCGCTCTACCTGAACAAGGAAGGCTCCGGGGAAAACACCATCAACCGTGCGCTGTGGAACCTGATGATCAGTGCGCCCCTGATTGCGGCGCTGGCATCGGGCGTTGGCTATCTGGCCACGTCGAAAGCTTTGCTGGCACGCCTGGAAACCTCGGTCGCCATCTGGTTCTTCCTGCTGGTGGTGTACCACGTGATACGGCGCTGGATGCTGATCCAACGCCGACGCATCGCGTTTGATAGGGCCAAGCAACGGCGCGCTGAAATATTGGCGCAGCGCGCCCGAGGTGAAGAAGAGTCGGGGGTCTTAGTGGAAACCACAGCAGATACCATCGAGGAACCGGTGGTCGACCTGGATACCATCAGCGCCAAATCGCTGCAACTGGTGCGATCCATTCTGACGCTTATCGCGCTGGTGTCGGTGATTGTCCTGTGGTCAGAAATCCACTCCGCGTTCAGCTTTTTAGAAAACATCAATCTGTGGGAAGTCACCAGTACGGTGAAAGGGGTCGATAAGGTACAGCCAATCACCCTCGGGGCGGTGCTGATCTCGATTCTGATTTTCAGCATCACAACGCAGGTGGTGCGCAACCTGCCCGCGTTGCTTGAGCTGGCGCTGCTTCAGCACCTCGATCTCTCTCCCGGTTCTGGCTATGCCATTATCACCGTCAGCAAATACATGCTGATGCTGATTGGCTGTATGGTGGGGTTCTCGTTTATCGGAATTGAATGGTCACAGCTCCAGTGGCTGGTTGCCGCCCTGACCGTAGGCCTTGGTTTTGGTTTGCAGGAAATCTTCGCCAACTTTATTTCCGGCTTGATCATTTTGTTTGAAAAACCGATCCGAATTGGCGACACCGTGACCATTCGCGATCTCACCGGCAGCATTATGCGCATCAATACCCGAGCCACCACCATTACTGATTGGGACAGAAAAGAGATCATCGTGCCCAACAAAGCCTTTATCACCGAACAGTTTATCAACTGGTCGCTGTCGGATTCGGTGACGCGCGTGGTGCTGACCATTCCAGCGCCGGTCGATGCCGATAGCCAAAAAGTGACCGCTCTGCTGCTCAATGCGGTGAAACGCTGTCCGCTGGTATTGGAAAACCCGCCGCCAGAAGCCTTCTTGGTGGATTTACGTCAAGGTATCCAGATTTTCGAATTGCGTATCTTTGCCGCAGAAATGGGGCATCGCATGCCGCTGCGTCATGAGATTCACCAGTTGATTCTGGAAGCCTACCGCGAGAACAACATGGAGATGCCGTTCCCGCCGTTCCAGGTGCAGATGAGTTCCGTGCGGATTGATGGACGCAGCCCGAGTTCAGCCAACCGGCCGGAAGGGGGGTTGTAACAGGCAAAGCACTTCAGAGGAACCACATCGCCGTTCCTGCACACACGAAGGAACGGCGTGTTTGATGATTACGAACGCCCGACGGTGAAGGCCATCACCTCACCAATGGTTTCCGCTTTTAACGCCAGCATAATCAGACGATCCACCCCTAACGCGACGCCAGAACAGGCAGGCATGCCCTGCTTCAACGCCGCCAGCAGATATTCATCAATCGGTTGCTGAGAAAGCCCGTTAGCCGCACGTTTGCGGTTATCCTGCTCAAAACGTTGGCGCTGCTCATCGCTGTCCGTCAATTCACGAAAACCGTTTGCCAGCTCGATACCTTTGAAATAGGCCTCGAAGCGCTCCGCCACTCGGTGATCTTCTGAGCTGATTTCCGCCAGCGAAGCCTGTGACGCCGGGAAGTGATACACAAAGGCCGGTTTGTCGTGCCCAATGTGTGGTTCCACGCCGAAGGTGAACAACATTTGCAACAGCGTGTCGCGATCTTCTTCACGGCTGGCGAGATCGCCCATGCCGAGCTTATCCGCCGCTTCTCGCAGTTGCGCTTTGTCCGCAGAAAGCGGGTCCACGTCAAGATGGCGCTGAAAAGCCTGCTGATACGAGAGGCGTTCTGCGCTTTCACTCTCCAGTACTTGCTGTAATAAATCGTCCACTTCGTCCATCAAGCGATACATATCGTAGTGGGGGCGATACCACTCAAGCATGGTGAACTCGGGGTTGTGGTATCGTCCAGACTCTTCATTACGGAAACTACGGCACAGTTGAAAGACAGGTCCGCTGCCTGCGGCAAGCAAGCGCTTCATATGGTATTCAGGGCTGGTCATCAGGTAGAGCGTCATCCCTTCGGATACGCCAGGTCCGACAAAACGCGTCTGGAACGGGACCATATGTACATCCGTCACCGTTGCCTGACTCATGGCCGGTGTTTCCACTTCCAATACGCCGCGATCGGAGAAAAATCGCCGAATTTCAGAAACGATGGCTGCACGCTTCAATAAATTTTCAATAGTGGCGGTGGGCTGCCAGAGTGCGCCTTCGCACATGTTTCTTTACTCCTAACGCAAACAGGGGATGCAGTCTACCCGCATATTCGCCTGCAAACAATTCAACTCCGCCACAATCACGCACTGTCTCCCCGCCGCTTCTCGTGCACGGGTTTATCCCCCTGCACAGGCCCTTTTATGTCGATATCCAGAACATTATGTGCAATTACCGTGAGCCAGTTCCTTATTAAAGAAATAAAAGTGTTATTTATCCGACAATAGCGTTAACCATCATGCTGTTATTGCCAAAATCAAAACCCAATAAAAAAAACAAAATGCTGGATCACATCAAATTTCACCTACTCATAATTCGGTATAATCATTTCCACACAAAAAATATAGGTTTAGCTATTCTTAATATGTGTCCACGAATTGCTTTAAATATCGATGAATTACAGAAAGCGTTCGGTGGGAAATAGAGATTAACGAATCGAATATATTATTTTTAATTTAACTTAATTAACTTTAGTAACTGGAGGAGTGCAGTGCAAACCTTTAATGCCGATTTGGCCATTATCGGGGCCGGGGGCGCTGGTTTACGTGCGGCAATCGCTGCCGCTGAAGCTAATCCCCAACTGAAAATTGCGCTGATATCAAAAGTCTACCCGATGCGTAGCCACACCGTGGCCGCCGAGGGTGGTTCAGCCGCAGTCACTCAGGATCACGATAGTTTTGATTTTCACTTCCACGACACCGTTGCCGGTGGCGACTGGCTCTGCGAGCAAGATGTCGTTGAACATTTTGTTCATCAATGTCCACAGGAGATGATCCAGCTAGAACAATGGGGTTGCCCTTGGAGCCGTAAACCCGACGGTTCCGTCAACGTTCGTCGTTTTGGCGGTATGAAAATTGAGCGCACCTGGTTTGCCGCGGATAAAACCGGCTTCCACATGCTGCATACCCTGTTCCAGACCTCACTGAAATACCCGCAAATCCAACGCTTTGATGAGCACTTTGTGTTGGATATTCTGGTTGATGACGGTCAGGCGCGTGGTCTCGTCGCCATCAATATGATGGAAGGCTCGTTGGTGCAAATCCGCGCTAACGCGGTGGTGCTGGCGACCGGCGGTGCGGGTCGCGTTTACCGCTACAACACCAACGGCGGCATCGTCACCGGTGACGGCATGGGCATGGCGTTCCGCCACGGTGTGGCGCTGCGCGATATGGAATTCGTGCAATATCACCCGACCGGCCTGCCGGGTTCCGGTATCCTGATGACCGAAGGCTGCCGCGGTGAAGGCGGTATCATGGTCAACAAAGACGGCTACCGCTATCTGCAAGATTACGGCATGGGACCCGAAACCCCGCTCGGCGAGCCGAAAAACAAATACATGGAGCTGGGTCCTCGCGACAAAGTATCGCAAGCCTTCTGGCACGAATGGCGTGCAGGCCGCACGGTGTCTACCCCGTTGGGCGATGTGGTTTACCTCGACCTGCGTCATCTGGGCGAGAAAAAGCTGAAAGAGCGTCTGCCGTTTATCTGCGAACTGGCAAAAGCCTACGTTGGCGTCGACCCAGTGAAAGAGCCGATTCCGATTCGTCCGACGGCGCACTACACCATGGGCGGCATCGAAACCAATCAGGATTGCGAAACCACCATTAAAGGGCTGTTTGCTGCGGGCGAATGTTCCTCAGTAGGCCTGCACGGTGCTAACCGCCTTGGTTCCAACTCACTGGCAGAACTGGTGGTGTTTGGTCGTATGGCCGGGGAAAATGCAGTGCGCCGTGCGCAAGAAGCCGCTCCCGCCAACGGCAGCGCGCTGGATGCGCAAACACGCGATATCGAGCAGCGTCTGCATGACCTGATGAGCCAGGAAGGCACGGAAAGCTGGGCGAAAATCCGCGATGAAATGGGCATGTCGATGGAAGAAGGTTGTGGTATTTACCGTACCACCGACCTGATGCAGAAAACCGTGGATAAACTTGCTGAGCTGAAAGAACGCTTCAAGCGCGTGAAAATTCACGACCATTCCAGCGTGTTCAACACCGACCTGCTTTACAACATCGAGCTGGGCCACAGCCTGGATGTCGCTGAATGTATGGCACACTCTGCCATCAACCGTAAAGAATCACGCGGCGCACACCAGCGTCTGGATGAAGGTTGCACTGAGCGTGATGACGTTAATTTCCTGAAGCATACGCTGGCGTATTACAATCCGAACGGCGCGCCGCGTCTGGCCTATGGCGATGTGAAGATCACCACGCTGCCACCGGCAAAACGCGTGTACGGTGCCGAAGCGGAAGCCCAGGAAAAGAGCAAGAAGGAGCAAGCGAATGGCTGAGTTAGCTACCCTGAAAATGGAAGTCATGCGCTATAACCCGGAAACCGACAAGGCACCGCACGTCGAGACGTTCGAAGTGCCTTACAGCCGGGAAACGTCCCTGCTGGACGCGCTGGGTTACATCAAAGATAACCTGGCACCGGACCTTTCTTACCGTTGGTCCTGCCGTATGGCTATCTGTGGCTCCTGCGGCATGATGGTGAATAACGTGCCGAAGCTGGCGTGCAAAACCTTTTTGCGTGACTACGCCACCAGCGGCATGAAGGTGGAAGCGCTGGGCAACTTCCCGATTGAACGCGATCTGGTGGTCGACATGACCCACTTTATCGAGAGTCTGGAAGCCATCAAGCCTTACATCATCGGCAGCAACAAAACACCGGCTGACGGTGCTAACAAGCAGACCCCAGCGCAGATGGCGAAATACCATCAGTTCTCCGGCTGCATCAACTGTGGCCTGTGCTACGCCGCGTGCCCGCAGTTTGGGCTTAATCCTGAGTTTATCGGCCCGGCAGCCATCACGCTGGCACACCGTTACAATCTGGATAACCGCGACCACGGCAAGAAAGAGCGCATGCCACAACTGAACGGTAAAAACGGTGTCTGGAGTTGTACCTTTGTCGGTTACTGCTCAGAAGTGTGTCCGAAGCATGTCGATCCTGCCGCTGCCATTCAGCAAGGTAAGGTCGAAAGCGCCAAGGACTTCATGATCGCTATGCTGAAACCGCAATGAGGGAGGCAACAATGACAACCAAGCGTAAAGCATACGTTCGCAGCATGCCTGCAAGCTGGTGGCAACGGCTCGGGTTCTATCGCTTTTACATGCTGCGCGAAATGACCGCCGCCCCCGCGGTATGGTTCAGCATTGTGCTGATCTATGGCGTGTTTTCGTTGAAACACGGCGCAGAAGGCTGGGCCGGATTTGTCGGTTTCCTGCAAAACCCGCTGGTGCTGCTGATTAACATCCTCGCACTGGTGGCGGCGGCTATTCATACCAAATCCTGGTTTGAACTGGCGCCCAAAGCCAGCATCATCATCGTCAAAGATGAAAAAATGGGGCCAGAGCCGGTTATCAAAGGGCTGTGGGCTGTAACCGTCATCGTCACGCTGGCTATTCTCGCCATCGCGTTACTATTCTGATTGGAGGGGAACAACGTGATTAATCCAACGCCAAAACGTTCCGATGAGCCTCCCTTCTGGGGACTGTTCGGTGCCGGTGGGATGTGGACCGCCATTTTCTCACCGGTGATTATCCTGCTGGTCGGGGTGCTGCTGCCGCTGGGGATGTTCCCCGACGCACTGAGCTATGAGCGCATCGCCGCTTTCTCCCATAGCCTTATCGGGCGGCTGTTTCTGCTGCTGATGATCATTCTGCCTATCTGGTGTGGTTTGCACCGTCTGCATCACCTGATGCATGACCTGAAAATCCACGTTCCGGCAGGAAAATGGGTGTTCTACGGTCTGGCCGCTATCCTGAGTGTGGTCACCGTGATCGGTGTCGTCACTCTGTAACACGCCATCCGCTGTCATCAGCTACGGCCCGCATTGCGGGCCGTTTTTTATTCTGGTGTAGCAACCCGCGCAATATTCAGGCCGTTTACTACTGCGCACTGCGTTGAATGGCTTTCCCACCCGCTTCGACATCCTGCCCAATACCTCGGGTGGTATTACACGCTGTCAACGCAGAGAGCATCAGCAATGAGGCAAGAATAAGCACGCTTTTTTTGAACATGGTTATTTTCCTTCTCAAGGGAGAGGTAAAAGGGAAAGTCATTCTGTCGAGGCGATCGCCACCGCCTTCAGTAAGCGTAGTCAATCTTGCCGCGATAAGCGTTTTTTGTTCCGGTGTCACTGAAAATAGGCGGCACACTGGCATTCACGCTTATCAGGAGCCACGCCATGACACTGTCAATGTCCCAACCAGCGGATACCCTCAATCTTGTGATTACCCGAGTGCTGGACGCCCCGCGGCATGCAATATGGCGTGCCTGGTCAGACCCAGAATGGCTCAAAGTCTGGTGGAGCCCCAAACCGGGCACGACTGAGGTTATCGCCCTCGATCTGCAACCCGGCGGGGCATTTCATACCCGAGTTCAGGGGCCGGACGACGATCGCAGTGAGCATATCGGGTGTTTTTTGGAGGTGATTCCCCACGCCCGTATCGTATTCACGTCGATGCTGACCGCAGGCTGGCGGCCTGCCCTCCCCGCATTGGCCTTTACCACGCTCATTTCGTTGTCTGATTACGCGCTGGGCAGTTGCTATACCGTTCAGGTTATCCATCAGGATGAAGCCACACGTGAACAACATGAAAAATCAGGTTTTTTTGAAGGATGGAACACGGCCATCAGCCGCTTGGAGGAGGTCGCCTGTACACTGCGCTAGCCGACGAGGGGGATGGCATATCGACAACATTCCCCCTATGATGGAAAGCCAATCTCTTTGGTTTGAACCTGTAATGCAACGTTATTTCTCTGCCCTCTCCCACCCCATACTGGGCATCAAACCCCAGGAGTGGGCGCTAATCCTTATCACACTGGTGTGGGGAACCACCTTTTTAGTGGTTCATTTGGCCATGCAACACAGTGGCCCGCTGTTTTTTGTTGGGCTGCGCTTCACCACGGCCGGTATCATCAGTCTTCTGGTCTTTCGGCGCGCATTGGCAGGGCTGACACTTCAGGAGTGCTATGCGGGTTTTGCCATCGGGGCGAGTATCCTGCTGGGCTACGGTTTACAAACCTATGGCCTGCAAACCATCACCAGCAGTCAGTCAGCGTTTATTACCGCGCTGTATGTCCCTCTGGTGCCACTGCTGCAATGGCTGGTGCTACAGCGACGCCCCGGCGTCATGAGTCTGGTGGGGATTGTTTTCGCGTTTGTCGGCCTGATGCTGTTGGCAGGGCCCGATGCGGGCCATCTCAGTATGAGTCAGGGCGAATGGGCCACGCTGCTCAGTGCGCTGGCGATTGCGGCCGAAATTATTCTTATCGGCCATTTCGCCGGGAAAGTCGATGTGCGTCGAGTGACTACCGTGCAGTTGCTGACGGCGGGGCTGCTATCCCTGCTGTTAATGCCGGTAACCGGTGAGTCATTACCCGCCTTCTCCTGGGCCTGGCTGCTGGGCGGCATCGGCCTTGGTGCCGCCAGCATTGTGATTCAACTGACCATGAACTGGGCGCAAAAGGCGGTGTCCCCTACCCGTGCCACCGTCATCTACGCCAGCGAACCGGTGTGGGCGGGCATTGTCGGTCGTCTTGCCGGTGATCGCTTGCCCGGTTTAGCGATGGTGGGTGCCGCACTGATCGTTATCGGGGTGCTGGTCAGCGAACTGAAACCGGCACAGTGGCTACGCCGCAAGAAAGTGCCAGCCTGTAGCACAGAGCGCGAAGGTGCCTGACAGTGGCTAAGGGTGCCAGTCCGACTAACGTTTCAACACGGCATCGCGCGAAACCCCTGCTGCCGGGCAGCCCACACCACGACAAGCGTTGCCGTTAGCAGCACCAAAAGCGCCGGAGAGAATGCCGCAATGCCCAGACTCTCCAGCAACAGCCCGCCAACAATACCGCCGCCAGCGATCGCCAGGTTCCAGGCCGTCACCAGCATCGATTGCGCCACATCGGCCGCCTCTCCGGCGGTTTTGGCGATGGCAGTTTGAAACAGCGTCGCCGCACCGCCGAATGCCAGCCCCCACACCGCCACAGCCGTATACACCACGACAGGCCTATCACCCGCAACGCCAAGCGCCAGCGCAGACAGGCCGAACAATAGCGTGCTGAGTAGCGTCAAGGCACGCAGATGCCGGTCAATCAGCACGCCGACAATCCCGATCCCCAGCAACGAAGCTACGCCAAACACCAGCAGTATCACGTCCGTGCGTTCAGCTATGCCCGCCGCCGCCAAAAACGGGGCGATATAGGTATAAAGGATGTTGTGCGCCAGCACAAAGGCCAATACCACGAACAGCACCGGACGCACCCCGGCGATGATAAACACCGCCCCTAGCGACAATCGCTTGCCCACAGGCTGCCCGGCAAAGTCGGGAACCTGAACGC
This sequence comes from uncultured Symbiopectobacterium sp., assembly GCA_964293225.1. Classification (GTDB taxonomy): domain Bacteria; phylum Pseudomonadota; class Gammaproteobacteria; order Enterobacterales; family Enterobacteriaceae; genus Symbiopectobacterium. Next base: position 13,728 of record CAXYYB010000034.1, read on the forward strand.
GCACCCACAGCATCAGCAGTAACGCCAATACGCTCATGAGACCGAAACACATCCGCCAGCCCACCAGTTGGCCTAAAAACGTTCCTGCTGGCACGCCGAGCGACAGTGCTAGGGGCGTGCCGACCATGGCGATAGCAATGGCGCGTCCTTTCTGGTGTTCCGGTACCATACGTGCGGCGTAACCAGCCAGCAATGCCCACAATAGCCCGGCGGATACGCCCGCCAGAAAGCGGGCCACCATCGTCAGGAGGTAGCTGCCGGAGAACGTTGTGACGGTATTGGCAATCGCGAAGCCCGCCAGAGCCAACAACAGTAATGGACGCCGGCGCATACCTTGTGTGGCAGCCGTCAAAGGGATCGCCGCAACCAGCGAGCCGATGGCACAGAAGGTGACGGTCTGGCCTACCCAAGCTTCGGACACCGCAAGACCTTGCGCCATGTGAGGTAGCAGCCCCGCGGGCAGGGCTTCGGTCAGGATAGTGATGAACGCGGCCGTGGCTAACGCCAGCAGCGAAGCCAACGGCAAGCGATCCTGTTTACGGCATGTCATTGTGCTTCCTCCAGCGCCCCGTACACCGCATCTCTCAGATCGGTAACGAAACGGCCCGACATGCCTTCGTACAGCGTATTGGTAAACGCCACGACGCTCAGACCCCGTGCACGATCCACAAACCAGGCATGGCCGTAAGCACCGCCCCAACGCCAGGTTCCCGGCGATTCTGGCGAATCCGCCAACCGGGGATCGCGTAACACAGAAAACCCCAAACCAAAGCCAAATCCTGGCGCATTAGGCAGTTCCAGCCCGTGGGTCTGGTCGCGGCCCATCTCCTCAATCAGGGCATCGGGCAATAGCGTACCGCCACCCTGACGCAGGGTTTCGAGCAGGTAAAGGAGGTCTCTGGCGGTGCCCGCCATGCCTGCGCCCCCTGAAGGGAAGGCTTCAGCATCGAAGATTCGCGCCGGACTATACGTAATACCGACCGCCCCCTCAAAGGCAGAAACAGTTTCGCCTTCAGCCAACCGATGGGGCTGCGTTATGTCATTCACATAGGCCGTCGCCACACGTTGCGGATCGTCCACAATAAAGCCGGTATCCACCATACCCAGCGGGTCGGTCACCAGTTCACGTACCGCCTTGTCCAGTGACGTGCCGTGGACACGCGCAATCAAGGCGCCCAGCACATCCGTCGCCAGCGAGTACCCCCAGGCGGTACCCGGCGCATACAGCAGCGGAGTGCTAGCGAGGCGCTGTAAATTCTCATCCAGCGTGATGCCGGAAGCATCCATACCGTCCGATACCCCAACCTGCGCGTAGGGGCCATTTGCATCCGCCTCAAAGAAGCGGTAGCTCAGTCCTGCGGTATGGCTGAGCAACTGCCGCGCCGTGATCGGCACGGTTGAACCATCAGCCAGCCGAGGCTGAAATTCGGGCAGCCAACGAGAGATATCGTCATCCAGACCGAGTTTTCCCTGAGCCACCAGCACCAGCGCCGCCGCCGACACGATAGGTTTACTCACCGACGCCAGCCGGAAGATCGTGTCCAACGCCATCGGCTGTGCGTGTTCACGGTCGGCCCATCCGGCCGCCTGCTGATAAATCAATGCACCGTGGTGCGCCACTAAGACCACGCTACCTACCAGACGCTGCGTATCGAGCGCCTGCTGAATAACATTCTGAATACGGGTGGAGAGAGGCGCAGAGGGAACGCCTAAGCGCAAGGGAGAGAAAAGAGTCGTCACGTTAAAATCCTTGATGTCATCGGTTGCTAAATCGGGCATGCCTTGACGATAGAGAACTTGTGACTCAAGAAAAAGAGGGATACAGTTCCTTGCTATGCGGAATAAATTGTCCGCAATGTGAGGGCGATATGGACAGCCTTAACGGCTTTGTGGTGTTCGTACAGGTGGCGGAAACGCGCAGTTTTGTGGCAGCGGGACGGTTGCTGGGGGTATCAGCCTCGGCCGTCGGCAAGAGCGTGGCACGTCTGGAAGAAAAACTGGGCGTGCGCCTGTTCCATCGCAGCACGCGTAACATCACCCTGACGGCTGAGGGTACCCTGTTTCTGGAGCGCTGTCGGCGCATTCTGGCCGAGATCGAAGCCGCAGCGTTGGATCTACAGGCCAACGGAACACCGCGCGGGCGCTTGCGAGTGAGCCTGCCGCTGGTCAGTTCGCTGGTACTGCCGGTACTCAGTGAATTTATGCATACCTATCCCGAGATCGAGCTGGATCTCGATTTCACCGATCAGATCGTCAACGTGATCGAAGAAGGCTTTGATGCGGTGGTGCGCACCGGTGAGCCACACGACTCGCGCCTCACTGCGCGTCGGCTTGGTGCCTTCCGCTCGTTGCTGGTCGCGTCCCCAGACTATCTGGCGCGGCAGGGCACACCGCAAGTGCCTGCTGACCTGCTGCGACACCGCTGCCTGCACTATCGCTTTCCCCACAGCGGCAAGCTGGAGCCTTGGGCGTTGCGACTCGCTCCCGGAGAGCCGCCGTTGCAACTGCCCACGGCGATGATCTGCAACAACATAGAGACGCGCGTGTGCTTCGCACTGCAAGGGTTGGGTATCGCCTATCTGCCGGACTTCTCTATTCGCGATCTGCTGGCCGATGGCCGATTACAGCCCATTCTGGTCGATTATGTGGAGCGCACAGGCGTTTTTCACGTGCTGTGGCCCGCGAGCAAGCATCCGTCGCCGAAGGTACGCGTACTGGTAGACTTTCTGAGCGAGCGGGTGTTTCCCGGTTCGTAAGCTTACGCCTTACTATATTTGGACAAAAAAAACCGCCAGCAAAGCCGACGGTGTTTTTTGGCAGGGAAGTGCTTATTTCACGCGGGAAACGTATTCGCCAGAACGCGTATCCACTTTGATCACTTCGCCAATCTGAACAAACAACGGCACTTTTACCACGGCACCGGTGGTCAAGGTTGCCGGCTTCCCGCCAGTCCCTGCTGTATCGCCCTTCAGACCCGGATCGGTTTCCACGATCTCCAGTTCTACGAAGTTTGGCGGCGTGACCGAAATCGGTTGGCCGTTCCACAACGTCACGATACATTCAGCCTGATCCAGCAGCCATTTGGCGTTGTCGCCAACGGCTTTGGAATCAGCGGCCAGTTGTTCAAACGTTTCATTGTTCATGAAATGCCAGAACTCACCGTCGTTATACAGGTAGGTCAGGTTCATATCGACCACATCAGCACCTTCGGCGCTGTCGGTGGATTTGAAGGTTTTTTCAATCAGTTTGCCGGTCAGCAAACGGCGCATTTTCACGCGCGCGAAAGCCTGCCCTTTACCTGGCTTAACGAATTCACTGGATTCGACAGCGTAAGGCTCGCCTTCAAACATGATTTTAAGACCGGAACGAAAATCGTTGCTAAAATAAGTCGCCATAAAGGCCCTCTACTATTTGATACTGGTACTCAGCCAAAAAATGGCACACATTGTAACCCTAAAACCCCATCCCAGAGAAGATTGGTTGCATCAACTTGCGGATGTCATTACCGATCCTCTCCAACTTTTGCACTTTTTGGCGCTGGATAACCACCCTGAGCTACGCAAAGGGGCAGAAGCCCGTGCGCTATTCCCGCTGCGCGTCCCCTGGTCTTTTGCCGCGCGGATGCGCAAAGGGGACCCTCTCGATCCGCTATTGCTGCAAGTGCTGACCGCGCAGGACGAATTCGAGGTAACCCCCGGGTTCAGCGTCGATCCGCTCGATGAACAGCACAGCGTGGTGCCAGGATTACTGCATAAATACCACAACCGCGCGTTGTTGCTGGTCAAAGGCGGCTGCGCGGTCAATTGCCGCTATTGCTTCCGTCGTCACTTTCCCTATCAGGACAATCAGGGCAACAAGAGCAACTGGCGTCAGGCGCTGGACTATATTCGTCAGCATCCCGAACTGGATGAAATCATTTTCTCCGGGGGCGATCCGCTGATGGCGAAAGACCATGAGTTGGACTGGCTTATTAGCGAACTGGAAACCATCCCCCATGTGCAACGCCTACGCATTCACAGCCGGTTGCCCGTGGTGATCCCGGCGCGCATTACCGAGGCGTTGTGTCAGCGCTTATCGCAAACGCGCCTTCGCGTACTGCTGGTGACGCATATCAACCATGCCAACGAGATAGACAGCGAACTGAGTGAAAGTATGGCACGTTTGCGTCAGGCTGGCGTTACGCTGCTGAATCAAAGCGTATTGCTGCGCGGCGTGAATGATAACGCCTCGACGCTTGCGGCGCTGAGCAACGCGCTGTTTAACGCGGGCATACTGCCTTACTACCTGCACGTGCTGGACAAAGTGCAAGGCGCTGCGCATTTTCTGGTGAGTGATGAAGAAGCACGCGACATCATGAAACAACTGCTGTCGCAGGTCTCCGGCTATCTGGTGCCGCGTTTGACGCGCGAAATTGGCGGGGAGGCCAGCAAAACGCTGCTGGATTTGCAGCTACTGAAGCGCAGTTAACAGGAAGCGTTCACAGGCGGTTCAGCGAGCATCCGCCTGTGAGCGCCTGTCGTTTAGGGACAGTGATAAACCTGCCCAACCAACTTGCTATCAAGCGGTGCGAAGCTCGACCAGAAGCTTTCGCTGGAGCTGGTGGCACCATAGATAACGTTGCCGCCGAGCGCTGCCGCCTTGTTACGCAGATCGTTGGCCGCGCCGCGCTGAGCGTTGCCTTCATCATGACCCGTTAACCAGGTGGACTGCGAACCTGTCACCTGACCCACCAGACGACATTCGCTGCCGGGTTGCTTATCGGTAAACTTGACCGCTTGCCCGGCTGAACTCAATTCTTTGCTGGTGCTGCATCCTGCCAGTAAAACCGCCACGGCAATGCCCAGTAAAGCACGTTTCTGCATACGTCCCTCCATGTTGGTGACAAAAGGGGGTGTACCCCCCTATCGGCGTCCGCGACTCAGGCGCGCCAGTTTTTAAAGCGGTTAATCAAACCGTTGGTCGAACTGTCGTGGCTGCTCACCGGCTGGTCATTTTCCAATTCCGGCAAAATGCGGTTGGCCAGCTGTTTGCCCAACTCAACACCCCACTGATCGAAAGTATAGATGTTCAGCATCGCCCCCTGGGTGAAGATCTTGTGTTCATACAGCGCGATAAGTGCACCCAGGCTGTAAGGCGTTATCTCGCGCAACAGAATGGAGTTGGTTGGGCGGTTGCCTTCAAACACTTTGAACGGTGCAACATGCTCAACCTGCTGCGCCGTTTTTCCCTGCGCGGCAAACTCTGCCTCCACCACTTCACGGGATTTACCAAAAGCCAGCGCTTCGGTCTGGGCGAAGAAGTTGGAGAGCAGCTTACCGTGGTGGTCGCCCAGCGGGTTGTGGCTCACGGCCGGTGCGATGAAATCACACGGCACCAGCTTGGTCCCTTGGTGAATCAACTGATAAAACGCATGTTGCCCATTGGTGCCCGGCTCGCCCCAGATAATCGGCCCGGTTTGGTAGGTCACCGGATTCCCGTCGCGATCGACATACTTACCGTTGGACTCCATGTTGCCCTGCTGGAAATAGGCCGCAAAACGGTGCATGTACTGATCGTAAGGCAGGATGGCCTCGGTTTCTGCGCCAAAGAAATTGTTGTACCAGATCCCGATCAGCGCCAGCAGCACCGGCAGGTTTTTCTCGATAGGCGTGGTGGCAAAATGCTGATCCATGGCGTGCGCGCCGCTCAGCAATTGCTCAAAGTTATCAAAGCCGATGGAGAGGATGATCGACAAACCGATGGCAGACCACAGCGAGTAGCGACCGCCGACCCAATCCCAGAATTCAAACATGTTGGCGGTATCAATACCAAATGCGCTGACTGCGCTGGCATTGGTGGAGAGCGCGGCGAAATGCTTGGCAATGTGCTGCTCATCCTGCGCGGTTTTCAGGAACCAGTCGCGCGCTGAATGGGCGTTGGTCATGGTTTCCTGCGTGGTGAAGGTTTTTGAGGCCACCAGCACCAGCGTAGTTTCCGGGTTCAGCGTTTTCAGGGTTTCAGCGATGTGGGTGCCATCAACGTTGGACACAAAGTGCATGTTAAGGTGGTTCTTAAACGGCCGCAGCGCTTCCGTCACCATGAACGGGCCAAGATCCGAGCCGCCGATGCCGATATTCACCACATCGGTAATCGGTTTGCCGGTATAGCCTTTCCAGCTACCGCTGATGATACGCTCGCTAAAGCCCTTCATCTTCTGCAATACCGCATTGACCTCTGGCATCACATCTTTGCCATCCACCACAATGGGCGTATTGCTACGGTTACGCAGCGCAACGTGCAGAACCGCGCGATCTTCGGTGCGGTTAATTTTCTCACCAGAAAACATCGAGGCAATGGCCTCGCTCAACTGGGTTTCACGCGCCAGTTCGAGCAATTTATCCAACGTTTCCTGGGTAATACGGTTCTTGGAGTAGTCCACCAGCATCAAATCATCAAACGTGGCGGAAAAGCGTGAGAAACGATCCGGGTCCTGAGCAAACAGTTCGCTGATTTGCACCTGTTCCATCACGGAAAAATGCTGTTGCAAAGCGCGCCATGCGGCAGTTTGGCTGGGATTGATATTTTTCATAACAACACTCTTGTCTCCGATAATAAAATCGCTAAGGCTGAATCGATTGTATCCCTTAAATCACCCGTTGCGATCCCTTTTCTTGCAATTACGCATTTCTCGGCGGTTACCGGTTGACAGCCGCGAGATAACCCGTTATTTGTAAGCGTGAACTTATGCATCCACGCCGAAGGCGGTTGCATAAGCCAGAAGAGGAGCACCGCCCAGGTAATTTATCCGAGGATCCGTAAATCCAGTGACGATAAACCAGGGGGAGCGGTGCCGAGATGATGGGTAATACGGGAATGCCATCATCGACTACAGGGGCTGAATCCTCTGGGTTGTCACCAGCAACGTGCAGGCTATCAATGCAAACTGCACGTTCAGCAAGGTGGAGCGCTTCTGGGTGTACCGTAGTGACGCTTACTTATCTACGCCTGCTCCCTGCTTACCGCTCTCTCCTTGTGCCAAGGCTGATTTTATGGACGGCTGATGTGCGAAAACGATCGCCACAGCGCCCCTGACACGAGGTTTTTTTAGTTATGTCTACAACCACTTCTCTGAGAATCGCTAAATTTGGCGGCACCAGCGTGGCCGATTTCGACGCCATGAACCGCAGTGCGGATATTGTGCTGGCCGATCCTGCGGTGCGCATTGTCGTGCTTTCCGCCTCTGCCGGCATCACCAACCTGCTGGTTGCCTTAGCGGAAGGCGTGGCGCAAGAACAGCGCGATGTCCATTTGGAAAAAATTCGTCATATCCAATATGCCATTATCGATCGTCTGAGCCATCCGCAGGTGATCCGTGAAGAGATCGATCGCATGCTGGAAAACGTGGCGCGCCTGTCTGAAGCCGCTGCGCTCGCCACCTCTAACGCCTTGACTGATGAGTTGGTCAGCCACGGCGAATTGATGTCAACGCTGCTGTTCGTTGAAATCCTGCGCGAACGCCACATCAGCGCCGAGTGGTTCGATGTGCGTAAAATCATGCGGACTAACGATCGCTTTGGCCGCGCAGAGCCGGATTGCGGCACGCTGGGCGCATTGACTCGCAGCCAGTTGCAGCCGCGACTGGCAGAAAGCCTGATCATTACTCAAGGGTTTATCGGCAGTGAAGCCAAAGGCCGCACCACGACACTGGGCCGGGGCGGCAGCGATTACACCGCTGCGCTGCTGGGCGAAGCGTTGAACGTTGACCGCATCGATATCTGGACCGATGTCCCCGGTATCTATACCACCGATCCTCGCGTGGTGCCCGCAGCGCACCGTATCGACCAGATCACCTTTGAAGAAGCGGCAGAAATGGCGACCTTTGGTGCTAAGGTACTGCACCCTGCAACCCTGTTGCCCGCCGTGCGCAGCGATATTCCGGTGTTCGTCGGCTCCAGCAAAGATCCCTCTGCTGGCGGCACACTGGTGTGCAATAAAACAGAAAACCCGCCGCTGTTCCGCGCGCTGGCACTGCGCCGTAAACAAACGCTGCTCACCTTGCATAGCCTGAACATGCTGCACGCACGCGGCTTTCTGGCAGAAGTGTTCAGCATTCTGGCCCGCCACAATATTTCGGTGGACCTGATAACCACGTCGGAAGTGAACGTTGCTCTGACGCTGGACACCACCGGCTCCACCTCTGCGGGTGACGGCCTGCTCTCCAGCGCCATGCTGACCGAACTCTCTTCCCTGTGCCGCGTCGAGGTAGAAGAGAACCTGTCGCTGGTCGCACTGATCGGCAATCAGCTTTCTCAGGCGTGCGGCGTCGGCAAAGAGGTGTTTGGCGTGTTGGAGCCGTTTAACATTCGCCTGATTTGCTACGGTGCCAGCAGCCATAACCTGTGTTTCCTGGTACCGGGCAACGACGCAGAGCGTGTGGTGCAAACGCTACACCATAGTCTGTTTGAATAACGCCAGCCCTGGACCCAAAACGGCCCAAGACTTAATGCCAGTCACTTAAGGTGACTGGCATTATTTTTAACGGGTATTATCGCTTCGCGCTATTATTCCTCTCAGACAACACCTCTGCGTCGTAACGGTAATATCAGATAGCTCACCGATTTTCGAAAAAAAATACGCTTATTGTGGAAATGTACCACCAACTGGATGAAATTCACCGATACTCAAAAATAGAACATGAGAAGGTCAGTGCTCTGCCCCGAAGCCTGTGTGAAATGAACCAGAGGGTGAATGGTTTCGTTGACGTTATTCCTATATCACAGGCGTAGGGATACAAATACATAGCAAACAGGGATGACAGCAAAAACAAGAATCGTGGCACGTTATTGCCTTTTCTCCGGCAAGCATGCGCATATGAGGTAGTAGCATGATGGCACAACATTTAAAGAAATTAATGCACCCGCAATTTGCCACTGTTATCACTTTTCTGGTGAGCATTGCTCTGACAGCCGGCATGGCATTTATTGTCCATCAGCGCAATGAAAACCACATCCGTCAGTCGATTATCAGCAGTGTGCAACCAGAGTTCAGTGCCGTAGTTGCCTCAATGAACCGCTACAAATATGGGTTATTTGAAGCCCGGACAGCCGTGTTGAGTGGCGGAGGAGAAGATATTAAAAATAATTTTTTTCAATCTTTTTCCTCAATTCTCGATTTAGATAATAACTTCCCTGGTGCACGGGGTTTTGGGTTTATACGCCGGGTCCCACACCATCAACTGACTGACTTTTTAGATAACGAGCGTGAGGAAAACGGCCCTGACTTTACCGTACGCTATATTTCCCCTTGGCAGGGTGAACATTACATCATTGAATACCTTGAACCACAGAACGTCAGCACAAATGCCAAAGCCATTGGTCTGGACATAGCTTCAGAATTACAACGCCGCTCGACTGCGGACAAAGCGATGCTCACAGGCAAAGCAGCCATTACCCCTCCGATGGCTCTCACGTATTCCAATGCCAGTAAGCACAATGCGTTTCTGATTATGTTACCCATCTACCTGCATGCCGTGACGCCCGAGACAGAAGACAAGCGTATTAGCCAGTGTTTTGGCTGGGCATTTGCGCCACTGAGTATCGATGAGATTATGCAGTCACAACGCTTTCATGACCCCAATCTTATTCTCACGCTCAGTGATGTCACCTCGGCTGATAATCATCAAGTTTTTTACCGCAGTAGTACAGATACCGGGGGGTATACCAAATACCAGGATGCTGAGATTTTAGGCAGGATATGGCGTATTTCTATCTCGGCAACACCGGCCTGGCTGAGTAACTTAAACCTGCTCTCCGTGCCAATGGTCAGCGGTATGGGGGTAATGTTTTCTACCATTCTGGCACTCCTCGTGAATATTGCTGTTTCACGAGCAAATGACCGACAGCGCCTGCATATAGAACAACACAAACTGGCGATGATTGTCGAAAGCTCCGCTGACGCCATTATTGGTAAAGACATCACAGGAAAAGTCATTGCATGGAATAGCGGTGCCGAACGTATGTTTGACTACACCCGTACAGAGGCTGTCGGCCAGTATGTGACAGATCTCATTATTCCAGAACGACTGCGGGAAGAAGAAGCGAGCACCCTCATACGTGTTGGTAACAAAGAAACCATCAGGCATCTGGAAACCCTACGCAAACGCAAAGATGGTCATGAGTTTCCGGTATCTGGAACGGTATCGCCCATTTTTGACACCAGCGGTAAAGTGATTGGCGTGTCCACCACCGTGCGTGATATCTCACTCCAGAAAGAAAATGAGCGACGTATTCAAGAACTTAACAAAAACCTGGAGCAACAGGTACGCGAACGTACTGCAGAACTGGCTGGGTTGAATACGCTGCTCAGCACAGTGATGTCCGCCACCTATGAATTCACCATTATCGCCACCGATGTAACCGGCACTATCCGCTTATTCAACAAAGGCGCAGAACGTATGCTCGGGTATAGTGAAGAAGACGTGGTGGGGAAAACGACGCCAAGCATCATTCACGATCCCGACGAAGTCGAACAATACGGCCAACAACTCAGCGAGGAGTACCGAGAGCACGTTCAGGGGTTTGAAGTTTTCGTTTTCCATGCGCGCCGGGGCATATCAGAACAACGTGAGTGGACCTACATCCGCAAAGATGGTAGCCGCTTTCCCGTACGCCTGGTCGTGACCGCCATGTACGATGCTCACGGAGAACTGAGTGGTTACCTCGGCATTTCGATGGATATTACACAACAGCGCCAAGCGCAACAGGCACTGGAAGCGGCCAAAGATCAGGCTGATGCAGCAAACAAATCCAAATCCATGTTCCTCGCCAATATGAGCCATGAGATCCGCACCCCCATGAATGCCGTGCTGGGTATGTTGCAGTTGTTACTGAAAGCAGATCTCCGCCCCCGCCAGCAGGACTTTGCAACGAAGGCACACATTGCCGCAACATCATTATTGGGGGTGCTCAATGACATTCTCGATTTTTCAAAAATTGACGCCGGTAAACTGGAGTTGGAGAACCGGCCGTTCAACGTAAATGATGTGATGGAACACGTGGCGATAGTGCTTTCGGGCAACCTGCATAATAAATCCATTGAATTGCTGTTCGACCTCGACACGCAACTGCCTCCCGGACTTGTTGGTGATGAAATGCGTCTGCAACAAGTACTGATAAATCTGGTCAGCAATGCCATTAAATTCACAGAACAAGGTGAAATCGTGGTTGCCACTCGCCTGGTGGCATTCAACGGTGAAATGCTGACGGTACATTTCAGTGTCTCCGACACGGGCATTGGCATCAGCGAAAGTCAGCTCGCGCGTATTTTCGATGTGTTTACTCAAGCGGAAGCCTCTACTTCACGGCGCTACGGCGGAACGGGTCTGGGTCTAGTGATCAGCCGCCGACTGGTGGAACAAATGGGGGGGAACTCACCGTACAAAGCGCGTTAGGCAAAGGCAGCACGTTCTCGTTTCAGGTCACGTTCCCTCGGGATGAAAATACACTCACCTGGACCCCTCTTGCTCTGCCCACTCAGAACTTCAATGTACTGGTAGTGGATGATAACGTGGTCGCCCGTACCTTACTCGGGCAGCAACTGGCTGCCATGCACGTTCAAGTCACCGTGGTAGGAAGTGCGGAGGAAGCCATCCGGTTACTGGGCCATGCTGCACAAACAGACACCCCCTTTAATGTGGTGTTACTGGACTGGATTATGCCCGGTATGGACGGGCTGACACTGGCAAACCATATCCGCTACCAGATGAACTTGTCACCCAGTCCCACATTAATTCTGGTCAGTGCAGCAAACCACATCGACCTACCAGATACCCAGCATTATCCTGCACTGGATACAGTGCTGACCAAACCATTAACACCCGAACAATTGTATAACGCACTCGGCTCTGGTATTGCGTCAGCCAGTAACGCGATATCCACGACTCAACGCCGACTGGTTGGGGTAAGCGTACTGGTCGTGGAAGATAACCTTTTTAACCAAATGGTTATCAGTGAGTTCTTGAGCAGTGAAGGTGCACAGGTTGCGATCGCGGGGGGGGGGGGAGAAGCGGGCGTCCAGGCCATCGTGGCGGGTAAAAAACGGTTCGATGTGGTCTTAATGGATGTCCAGATGCCAGGTATTGATGGCCTGGAAGCCACACGACGTATTCGGGCTAACCCGCGTTTTAACCACTTACCGATCATTGCCATGACCGCCAATGTGAGCACGTCAGACAAGCAAGATTGCCTCAATGCCGGGATGAGCGATCACATCAGTAAACCTCTGGATTTTAATAATGTGATTGCAACGCTGACGAAAGTACTGGGGCGGACAACAGTATCAGCGGCAACGCCCCCTCTTCCCCACGATATGCCTGATTTTTTGCAGCGCACGGGTGGAAATATCAACATGTGTCAAATATTGCTCAATGCCTTTATGCCATCGTTTATTCTCCTACTGGGCGATTTGCGCAAAGCGTGTCAATCCCACAATTGGCCAACGGCGATGGCAGTATTGCACACACTGAAAGGCAGTACTGGCTCGGCCGGGCTGGATAAGACATGGATCTGGCTGGTGGAACAGGAAACCCAGTTAAAAACGGTTGGCGATAGCGGAAAAGCGGCCCTTTTTTCCTCCCTGCCCGATCAGCTTGAAAAACAGGTGCGAAAAGAATATGCCGAGCGACAGCAACATATCGCATCCCTGGTTGCCAGTCAGTCAGGAAACACGAACAGCACAGGTTCACCACCGTTGCCTTCTGCTGCAGCGATCATTCGTTCGTTAAACCAGCACCTTGATGGTGGCAATATGGCATCGCTACCGTTGGCAAAACAGTTACATGAAGCCCTGGCGATGCAGGCTGGGGTACAAGCACTGCTCGAACAACTCGTCCAAGCAACCGAAATGTTGGACTTCGAACAGGCAAAACAGTTTTTAATCAGGATACAGGAGCTAGTCCATGTGGAATAAGGTTCTGGATGAGTATGCGCTGCGGGGCTATAAACCACGCATTCTGATCGTCGATGATCAGCCGGTAAATATTCATACGCTGAGTGCTGTTTTCCACAACGAACTGGACATGGTGGTCGCCACCAGTGGTGAAAAAGCCCTCCATCTGGCCATCAATCAAAAACCGGACCTCATTCTGCTCGATATTTTAATGCCTGATATGGATGGCTATGAAGTGTGTCGTCAGTTGAAAAATGAACCGACCACCAAGTGGATCCCCGTCATTTTTGTTACTGCAGAAACGGAAGCTGATGTTGAAGCGTATGGTTTCGAAATCGGTGCCGTTGACTTTATTTCAAAGCCGATTAATCCGGCAATTGTACGTGCTAGGGTGATGACACACCTCATGCTCAAACTGTACATGGATAGCATGCGGGAGGTTGCCTGGCTGGACGGGCTAACTGGGCTGCATAACCGGAGGCGATTTGACGAAATGCTCAAGCAGGACTGGCTGCTTTGCCGCCGCGAACAACGCCCATTCTCCATCATCATGCTGGATGTGGATTTTTTTAAGTGTTTTAACGACACCTATGGGCACCAAAAAGGCGATGAGTGTCTGCAGGCCGTCGCCTCTGCACTGCAAAAAACCCTACACCGTCCCATGGACATGGTTTTCCGCTATGGCGGTGAGGAGTTTGCCTGCCTGCTGCCGATGACCGACTTGGCCGGTGCTCATGAGAGTGCCCAGAAAATGCTGGATGCCGTGAAGGCGCTTAAAATTCCGCATGCAGCATCATCCGCCAGTCCATTTGTCACCATCAGTATTGGCATCGCCTGCGAGATTCCACAAAAAGACACGGGAGAAATCGACTTGCTGACCCATTCAGACCATGCCCTGTACCAAAGTAAAAGAGACGGCCGCAACTGTATAAGCACAAAACCAGTAGTAGCCTCCAAATAACGCATAAGATGGCAACAATAGACAAGACTCAGGAGATGTACTTACGCTGCAACAGCAATTAAGCGAGGAATCACACCGGGCACTTATCGACACTGTGTGTTGGCGAGCGGAAGAACACGGGCTCAGCCGCACGCCAACGTTAACAAAATGATACCAATAAGCACCAATAACGTTAATCACACTATTCTCATCATTTTTTCCTTTTTTGGCACATCCTGCATGGCATCTGCCTTTGTCATATTTTGTCACACTTAAATCGTGATGCACTTCACATAATTATTTAACTAACAATATTTATAAAAACTGCTTCAAATCAATAAGCGTGTCATTTTCATCCCGCGTTTTACCGCAGTGCAGCTATGATCGCTGATAACCCTGTAACCATTAGGGATTACACTGATTACAGCTCCTCCTTCAGACACCTATCAAGTTGTAAGGAAAACGGATGAAGACCAAAACGTCGTATGGCCTGAACTGGTTTGCTTTGGCGATTATTCTGCTTATCGCCGCCTTTTTCTGGCACATGTCCCCTCCCACCGGCCTCAGCGTTCCCGCCTGGCATTCCGCGGTGATTTTTGTCGCCACCATCGTCTCGATTGTGGCTAACGTGCTTCCCATTGGTGCCATCGGCATTATCAGCATGACGCTGTTTGCGCTGACGGCTGCCGCAGGCGATACCAGTGCCAGCGGCGCGATTCAAACCGCGTTGAGCGATCTGAATAGCTCCCTGATTTGGTTGATCGTCGTGGCATTTATGATCGCGCGCGGCTTTATCAAAACCGGGCTGGGCCGCCGCATCGCATTGCAGATGATTCGCCTGCTGGGGAAGAGAACGCTGGGGCTGGCCTACGGCCTGGCCTTTGCCGATCTGGTGTTGTCACCCGCCATGCCAAGCAATACGGCACGCTGCGGTGGTGTGATCTACCCCATTGCTGACTCACTGGCACGCAGTTTCGACTCTAAGCCAGAAGATGCCTCGCGCAGCAAGATCGGGACGTTTCTGGTGGTCTGCATCGGCAACGTCAACGACATTACCGCCGCGCTGTTTATGACCGCTTACACCGGCAACCTGCTGGCCGTAAAACTGGCCGCCAATGCCGGCGTGCACATCACCTGGGGCAGCTGGTTTCTGGCCGCCGTGGTACCGTGCCTGATCTCCCTGATGATTGTTCCACCGCTGGTGCTGTGGCTGACCAAACCGGAAATCCGCCACACGCCTGATGCGCCTAAACTTGCGATAAGCGAACTGGAAAAAATGGGGCCGATGGCGCGTGGCGAATGGCTGATGGCCTTTACCGTGCTGCTGCTGTTGGTACTGTGGATTTTTGGTGACTCGCTGGGCGTAGACGCGACCACGGCATCCTTTGTGGGCCTCTCCTTTTTGCTGTTGAGCGGCGTGCTGCGCTGGGAGGACATCAAAAGCGAAAAAGGGGCCTGGGATACGTTGATCTGGTTTGCCGCACTGCTGATGATGGCCAATCAGCTTAAAAAGCTGGGCTTCACCACCTGGTTTGGCGATCTGATTGGCGGCAGCGTCGGCCATTTGATGGCCGGAACCAGTTGGGTTTTGGTGCTATTGCTGCTGAACGCCGCCTACTTTTATACCCACTATTTCTTTGCCAGCGGCAATGCGCAGATTGCCGCACTCTATGCCGTATTTCTCAGCGTGGGGATTAATCTCGGCATTCCACCCGTGCCGATGGCGCTGATGCTGGCATTTACCAGCAGCCTGTACTGTTCATTGACGCAGTATACCCATGCGCGCGGCCCGATACTGTTCGGCGCAGGTTATGTGCCCACCGCCGTGTGGTGGCGCTCCGGGTTCATTATCAGCCTGGTGAATCAGGCGGTATTTATGACGGCTGGGTTGATGTGGTGGAAGATCGTAGGGCTATATTGATGCCCACACGCTGCGCCAGATGATCGGCGCAGCAAACCGAACACTTACAGATGCTCCTGCAACAGAGCCACGCATTCCTGCTTACTTAACACCCCTCGACCACCACACTCTTCAAGGTCAAACCGTCCATCGGGAAACACCGTGATACCATGCGCTCCTGCAATCTCAACCTCTACCAAGGGCATATCAAATAACGCCCTCAACGAGGGGGTTCCTTTTTCATCCATTTGATTGATCGTTATTTGAAGTGATAGATCAGAGCCAACATCTATCCCACCAACCAAAATCACTTTCCCCCCATCGGCTAAATCAGCCTGAAACCTTGTTAGCCATTCCGTTGCAGAATCTTCGCCATAATTCATGCCGGATATCAGGTTTCCTCCTTTAAGGTGCATTAAGGTACGTTTCTCATATACCACCCCAGTCCATTTAGACAACACCGCTAACGCAGAGCAGAAACTCAGATCTCGGGTATGCAATACCGACGAGCTATCGGTGACGAGACGAGCTTCTCCCATATTGACATCCAATACTCGGCGCCCAAGCTACCCTCCCCCTGGCGATACTGAATTATCAGCTAAAGGCTGTGGGGTATTACTAGTAGCGCGAATAAGATCTGCCCGTATCGCGCTAAAAAACTTATTAAAAGAGAGATAGTTAACAAAAGCAGGAGATTGGATTGTAAACCCGTCCTCTGCTAAGTTCTTCACACTACACAAACGACTGGTCAGGCTTCGCTGCTGTGTTATCGTTGTATCAGATTCAGTAAGATGGCATTTGCGATTACTAAACATAGCCGAGATATTGAAATCTGGATTAATTTTCATGCAAGCACCTGTTTGAACGATTAATGGTTAACAGGCGATGATCATAACGGATTGTCGAGAGAACGAGTTTTATCAATCGCTATTTATCGTTGCTAAATATGCTCACAGGACAAAAGATATTTTTCCCCGGTTATACCGGGGAAGCAGAAAGACTCAAAACGAATAAGACAGGCTGCCAACTACGCTGCGCTCCGCACCAAAGTAGCAGTAATCCAATGAGTTACAGGCACCGATATAGCGTTTATCCGTCAGATTATTGACGTTCAACTGCGCGCTCAGCCCCTTCAACCCCACCTTGGAGAGGTCATAGCCCACCGCCATATCCACCAGCGTGTAAGACGGTAACGTATGGGTGTTGGCACGATCGCTCACCACACCGTTCACATAGCGCACGCCGCTCCCCAGCATTAAGCCGTCCAATATGCCGCTCGTGACGTCGTAGCTCACCCAGGCACTGAGCTGGTTGCGCGGGGCATATACCGCGCGCTGACCTTGCTCGCTGGCAATCCCGCTCTTCTTGTAGCGAATGTCGTTATAGCTGTAAGCCGCCTGAATACTGAGGTTATCCGTAATATGGGTTAACGCCTCCAGTTCTACCCCTTCCGATTCAATCTCACCAATGGCACGGTAGGGATCGCTCGGCTGGGTTTTGGTCGCCACGTTGGTCTGGTTGATGCGATACAGGGAGACGCTGTACTGATCCTGTGTGCCGACGGGTTGATATTTCAGCCCGGTTTCCCACTGTTTTCCTTCCATCGGTTTGAGCAGGTTACCGCTGGCATCGGTAAAGTTGGTGGGCGTAAACGCCGTGGAGTAGCTGACGTAAGGGGCAACACCGTTATCAAACAGGTAAAGCAGCGCTGCACGTTCACTGAAATGCCCTTGGTCCAGTTCGCTACGCGCTTCAGTAGTTTGGTTGGTGCTTGAGATTTTAACCGTGTCATAACGGCCACCCAGCGTCAAACGCCAGCGGTCCAGAGAAATCTGATCCTGCGCGTAGAAGCCGGTTTGTTGCAGCTTGTGCCTTTCACGGGTAGGCGCATACCAAGCCAGCGCACCCGCACCGTACACCGGATTGAAGGCATTGAGGTTGGGGAAAAGCCCTGTCGGCCAGTTGACGTCATTTTGACGCTGCTGATAATCCATCCCCAGCAACAGACGGTGATTCAGTACGCCGATGTCAATACTGCCATCCAGTTGGTTATCCAACGTCCATGCTTTAAGTTTTTCACGCGCCCCTTGGTAGTAGCGGATCAGTTCATCGCTATTCCCCGACCAACCGTAACCATAGACCTGATCCAGATGCACCCGGCTTTGCAGATAGCGCACTTTCTGGCGCACCGACCAACCGCTGTCAAAGTTGTGCTCAATGTTATAACCGACCATATTCTGGCGACGATCGTATTTCTCGACGTTCTTCTCACCGTCGTAGAAGCCGTTTGAGATATAGCGGCCATTGTGCGGCACCACTGAACCTTCATAGGGTACACCCGAATGGCTGCCCCCTTCTGGATCGCGATGCAAATACGCCATCACATCCAGACGGGTTTTATCGCTGATGCGCCAGGTCAAGCTGGGCATCAACGCGTAGCGCTCTTCTTTGGTGGTGAACTGCGTTTCCGCTTTACGCACGATCCCGCCGAGGCGGAATGCCACGCGATCGTCATCGTCCAGCGGACCGGTCAGATCAAAGGCGGCACCGCGCTGTGCATTGTTCCCTGCGAACAGTTTGATTTGTCCGCTTTGCTCAAAGGCCGGGCGGCGAGAACTCAGCGCCACGATGCCTCCCGGAGAGGCGCGACCATACAATACCGAGGCAGGGCCACGTACCACTTCCATACTTTCGAGGAACCAAGGGTCCACCACCAGCGAGCTGTGCGAATTGGTATCTCCCATGATTTTCAGCCCGTCGAGGAACACGTTATCCAGACTGCCGTCGGAAAAACCCCGCATCACGATGTAGTCAAAGCGGTTGGTGCCACCCACCTGGTTGTTGTACACCCCCGGCGTATAGCCCAGCGCCTGACGCACATTGGTGGCGCCCTGCTGTAGCATCTGTTCGCGCGTCACAATGGAAACAGACTGCGGCGTTTCAATATCGGGCGTTGCCAGCTTGGTGGCCCCGCTCTGCACCTGAGAAGTGACTATTAGCGTATCCGGTTTGTTGGTCGCCGCACTGTTGGTTGCCGAATTGTCCGTTGTTGAATTAACGTTATCCTGCGCGAGAACGCCTCCGGCAAACCCGCTTGCCAGATAGCCGACCATCAGCGCTAACTGTGTTTTTCTCAACATACCCTTCTCCGCCTCACCTGAACTTGTAAATGCGAATTATTACCGTTTTCATACAAGAGCAAGCTATGCGCGCTGACGGGTAACGTATGCGCAATGACAAAGGTGCGAGCGACCGGGAACCACGAGTGGAATAAACCAGACTTAAGCGCTATGTGCGCCGCTGGGAGCAAGGGACATCGCTGGGAGCGATGCCGTAGTGGCGTCGAAAGGCGGTAGCCAGATTAGTGGCATGTTGATATCCCGACATCCAGGCAGCCTGCTGGACCGGGTGGCCCTGTTCCAGCAAACGGTAGGCCAGCGCCAATCGACTGTTACGCAGGAAATCAAATACCGAAATCCCGTAGGCGTGCCGGAATTTATTGCGCAGACTGGTCGGACTCATGGCAGCCTGTTGTGCTAACGCCGTCAGGGTATAGGGCTTTTCCGGGTGCAACTGTAATTGATCACGCAGTGCATTCAGCCGCCGCCGCTCACTGGGTGGCGCGGTGATACGCCCTTGCTGACCCACGGGATCAAGTGCCAGACCATGACCCAGCAGTTGCAGCATCGCGCCTTCCAGCATCAGTTGGCGCGCCAGGCTTTCATTTGAAGGAGATAACGCCTGCTGCAAACCCGCCAGCAGGTAATCGGGCACCGGCCATACAAAAGCCGCGTTCTCACGGCATTCCCACTGATGCAGTAGCGCAGCAAGCAGCGGAGGGAGTTGCAACTGGCCGGGATGAATACCCAGCGCCAAGGTGCGCAACGGATGATCGACCGCGTGACGCACATGCATCACCTCCTGTTCCCCGAGACGGGTGCTGAAGGCCATACCCGCTCGCACCACAAATTCCTGCTGGTTCACCCGCAGATTGATGCAACCGCCCAGCACCACCAGCGTGTAGAGCGGTGAACCTTGCAGCGACGTGGACTCATAGGGTTGCATCACGCGCACATCGGAACTGGTCAGACTGATACCGGACGAGAGAATCATCTCTTCCACATGGCCTTGCACCACAACGCGCTGTGCTTTGCGCCGATCGCGGCTGGAGACCAGTTCAGGGAAGCGGTAATCGATCCCGTAGCGTTCGCCAAAGGCAAAGAAATCATCAACGGAAAACTGGCGTTCAGGCAGCGAGGGAGAGTAGGCGTTCATCAAGGGGTCCACCGTCAGGCCAGCGCAGCTGGGGAAATGGTCGAGGGGGAATACCACAGGACTTTACCTTAACACTTGCAGAAAACCGCTTCAACAAAGATGATAACAATTCTCATTAAATATTATAACACTCGGACCGTTGTGGGCATAAAGGCGTTGAGTACACAACACCACAAACAGAGTGCATGTCCTATTTAACACTGGTGAAAAAAACCTCATCATTGTACAATGATGAGGTGCGAAGAGGAGAACATTATGCGAACGATCAGTTACAGCGAAGCCCGGCAGAATTTGTCAGCGACCATGATGAAAACGGTGGAAGATCACGCCCCCATATTGATCACCCGGCAAAACGGTGAGGCTTGTGTTCTCATGTCCCTTGAAGAGTACAACTCTCTGGAAGAAACCGCCTATCTGTTACGATCGCCGGCAAATGCCAAAAGGCTCATGAACGCGATAGAAAGTTTGAAAGCCGGTGAAGGGACAGAAAAGGACATCATTGAATGAGGTTAACGTGGTCTGAAGAAGCATGGGAAGATTATCTGTACTGGCAGGATGCAGATAAGCGCATGGTTAAGAAGATCAATGCACTCATTAAAGATGTTTTGAGAATGCCTTTTGAAGGTAAGGGTAAACCAGAGCCTTTGAAACATAATTTGTCCGGTTTTTGGTCCCGGCGCATCACCGAAGAACACCGGCTGGTTTATGCCATTGCAGAGAATACAATTCTTATAGCCGCCTGCCGCTATCACTATTGAAGTAATCGCGCTGGGAAGTTGAACCACGGTCAACGAACAATCAGTCTGCTGACCGTGAAGATGCTATCCCATTGCGTTAATCCGCATCATACCCCAGATTGGGGGCCAGCCAGCGTTCGACAT
The DNA here is from genome assembly GCA_964293225.1 of uncultured Symbiopectobacterium sp. Taxonomy (GTDB): domain Bacteria; phylum Pseudomonadota; class Gammaproteobacteria; order Enterobacterales; family Enterobacteriaceae; genus Symbiopectobacterium. The sequence continues at coordinate 34,648 of CAXYYB010000034.1, forward strand.
CGGCCACGGACATGCCTTTACGCGCGGCGTAGTCTTCAACCTGATCGCGCTGGATCTGCGCCACGGCGTAATATTTGCTTTCCGGGTGACTGAAATACCAGCCTGAAACCGAGGCCCCCGGCCACATGGCATAGGATTCTGTCAGTTTCATGCCCGTGTGTTTTTCTACATCAAGCAGTTGCCAGATTTGCGCTTTTTCCGTGTGATCCGGACAGGCGGGATAACCCGGAGCCGGGCGAATACCCTGATAATTTTCACGAATCAGCTCTTCGTTGCTAAGGTTTTCGTTAGCGGCATAGCCCCAATACACCTTACGTACTCGCTCATGCAGGTATTCCGCAAACGCCTCCGCCAGACGATCTGACAGCGCTTTCACCATGATCTTATTGTAATCATCGTGCTGCGCTTCCCAGGCCTCCGCCAGTGTGTCTTCCTCCAACCCACCAGTTACCGCAAACGCGCCGAGATAGTCCGGCTTGCCACCGGTTTTTGGCGCAACAAAATCCGCCAGACAGTAGTTAGGGAAATCGGTTTTTTCCGTTTGCTGACGCAAGTGGTGAGTCACCAACAGCACCTCATCACGGCGCTCGTCGGTATACACCTCAACATCATCCCCGACCCGATTCGCGGGGAACAAACCCACCACGCCGCGCGGATTCAACGCCCCTTGCTCACTGAGGGTATCCAGCATGGCATTCGCATCGGCAAACAGGCGCTTGGCCTCTTCACCGACCACATCATCTTCCAGAATGCGCGGATACTTGCCCGCCAACGACCAGGTCATAAAGAACGGCGTCCAGTCGATATAGTTGCGCAAAGTTTCAATGCTGGCGGTGACGGCCTGCACACCAACGCGGTGCGCTACCGGCGGCGTGTAGTCATCCCAATCCAGCTGATTGTGGTTAGCGCGTGCCGCCGCCAAGGTGACTGGCGGAGTACGCGGCTTCTTGCGCCCGTGCTGAATACGCACGGTTTCATACTCTTTGCGAGTACGCGCCACAAACTCATCGCGCTGGCTATCCGACAACAGCGCCGACACCACGCCGACAGAGCGCGAAGCGTTCTGCACATACACTGTCGCACCGCTGTAATTCTGCTCGATCTTCACCGCCGTGTGCGCTTTGGAGGTGGTCGCACCGCCAATCAGCAGCGGCAACGTGAAGCCCTGACGTTCCATCTCTTTCGCCACGTTGACCATTTCATCCAGCGACGGGGTGATCAGCCCAGACAGGCCGATAATATCGACGTGCTCTTCACGGGCGGTCTTCAGGATTTTCTCGGTCGGCACCATCACGCCAAGATCGATAATCTCGTAGTTGTTGCACTGCAACACCACCCCGACGATATTTTTGCCGATGTCATGCACGTCGCCTTTCACCGTTGCCAGCAACACCTTGCCTGCACTGCTGCCTTTCGCCTTGCTTGCTTCAATATAGGGTTGCAGGTAAGCGACGGCCTGCTTCATCACGCGCGCGGACTTCACCACTTGCGGCAGGAACATTTTTCCCGCGCCGAACAGGTCGCCTACCACGTTCATGCCGTCCATCAACGGCCCTTCAATAACCTCAATGGGGCGAGCAGCTTCCTGGCGTGCTTCCTCAGTATCCAATTCGATAAATTCGGTAATGCCTTTAACCAGCGCGTATTCCAGCCGCTTTTTCACCGGCCAACCGCGCCATTCCGCCTGGGTTTTGTTGCTCTCATCGTCAGTTTTGCTGCCGCGATAGCGCTCTGCCATCTCCAGCAACCGCTCGGTGCCATCGTCACGGCGGTTGAGCACCACATCTTCCACCGCCTCTCGCAGCTCGGCGGGCAAATCGTCATAGATGGCTAACTGGCCAGCGTTAACGATCCCCATGTCCATGCCGTTGCGAATCGCATGATAGAGGAACACGGCGTGAATCGCTTCGCGCACCGGCTCGTTACCGCGAAAGGAGAACGACACGTTTGAGACGCCGCCGGAGATCATCGCGTGCGGCAGCTGTTCTTTGATATCTGCGCAGGCTTCGATGAAATCCACGGCATAGTTGTTATGCTCTTCGATACCGGTGGCAACAGCAAAGATATTCGGGTCAAAGATAATGTCTTCCGGCGGGAAGCCAACCTCTTGCGTCAGGATCTGGTAGGCACGGCGACAGATCTCAATTTTGCGCGCGCGGGTATCCGCCTGCCCCACTTCATCGAACGCCATCACCACCATGGCAGCACCGTAACGCCGCACCTGACGTGCGTGATCGATAAAGACGTCGAGCCCCTCTTTCATCGAGATAGAGTTCACGATGCCTTTGCCCTGAATGCACTTCAGTCCCTTCTCAATCACCTCCCACTTGGAGGAGTCGATCATGATCGGCACACGGGCAATATCCGGCTCACCGGCGATCAGATTAAGAAAGCGCACCATCGCCGCTTCGGCATCCAACATGCCTTCATCCATGTTGATGTCGATAATCTGTGCGCCGCTCTCCACCTGCTGGCGCGCAACGTCCAACGCTTCGCCGTATTTTTCTTCTTTGATCAGGCGTTTGAAACGTGCCGAACCGGTTACGTTGGTCCGTTCCCCGACGTTAACAAACAGCGTCGCCGCATCAATGGTTAACGGCTCCAGCCCGGCAAGGCGGCACGCCACCGGAATATCCGGCAGCGGGCGCGGCGCAACGCCGTCAACTACCTGGGCAATGGCAGCAATGTGTTGCGGTGTGGTGCCGCAGCAGCCGCCAACAATATTGAGGAAGCCTGCGCGCGCCCACTCCCCAATATGCACCGCCATGTCGGCAGCATCGAGATCGTATTCGCCGAACGCGTTTGGCAGACCCGCATTAGGGTGAGCAGAAACATAGCATTCGGCGACGCGAGACAGTTCCGCCACGTATTGACGCAACTCATCCGGCCCGAGCGCACAGTTCAAACCAAAAGAGAGCGGGCGCGCATGGCGCAGCGAGTTGTAAAACGCTTCCGTGGTTTGCCCTGACAGCGTGCGGCCAGAGGCATCGGTAATCGTGCCTGAGATCATCACCGGCAGTTCAATGCCGAGCGCCTCGAATTCGGTTTCTACCGCATACACCGCGGCTTTGGCGTTCAGGGTATCAAAGATGGTTTCGATCATAATGATATCGACGCCGCCCTCAACCAACGCGCGGGTCGATTCCCGGTAGGCATCGACCAATTGATCGAAACTGATATTACGGTAAGCAGGGTCGTTTACATCCGGTGAGATGGATGCCGTGCGGTTGGTCGGGCCCAATACCCCAGCCACATAGCGCGGCTTGGCCGGGTTTTGCGCTGTCCATTTGTCCGCACTGGCGCGGGCCAGCCGTGCTGCCACCAGGTTGATCTCCGCCGACAGCGAAGCCATGTCGTAATCGGCCATCGCGATCGGCGTGGCGTTAAAGGTGTTGGTTTCGATGATATCCGCGCCAGCCTCAAAATAGGCATCGTGGATCGCAGCAATAATCGCAGGTTGGGTGATCACCAGCAGGTCATTGTTGCCTTTCAGGTCACTGTGCCAATCGGCAAAGCGTTCACCGCGATAGTCAGCTTCCTGCAACCGGTAGCCTTGGATCATGGTGCCCATACCGCCGTCCAGCACCAAAATGCGCTGCGCCAGTTGTTCGCGCAAGGCCGCCACCCGATTCACCGCCGTTACCTGTTTTTGCTCTGCCACCCTAACCCCACCGCACTTGTTAGTCTTATTCACATGATGATTGCCTATCGTAACAATCTGCCCGTTCCGCGTCACATGAGAGTTTTTCAGTCTTTCCCCCCTTTTTTGCGCCTTTCGCTACTAACCTGCCTGAAACGTAAAGAATAGTTGCAATCCCGGAGGAAAAAATGAAAACTAATTCCACTATACAGAAAGGAGCCGAAATATGACGCCACCGGAGCCCGCCAAACGCGGCAAAAAACCACGGGGTACGGTCAGCACCAACGTACAGGCAACAGGCCAGGTACAGTCGCTGACGCGTGGATTAACGTTGCTGGAACTGATCGCTCAAGCCAATGGCAGCGTGGCGCTTACCGATCTGGCACAGCAGGCAGGTTTGCCCAACTCCACCACCCACCGTTTATTGACCACCATGCAGCAGCAAGGCTTTGTGCGTCAGGTGGGTGATTTAGGGTTCTGGACCATCGGCTCCCATGCTTTTATCGTCGGCAGCAGCTTTCTGCAAAGCCGCAACCTACTTGCCATGGTGCACCCCATGCTGCGCAAACTGATGGAAGCATCGGGCGAAACCGTCAATCTGGCGGTGTTGGACAACAGCGATCATCAGGCGATTATCATCGACCAGGTACAGTGCACTGCGCTGATGCGTATGTCTGCGCCGATTGGTGGCAAGCTCCCGATGCACGCCTCCGGCGCGGGGAAAGCCTTTCTGGCAAACCTGAGCGACGCCCAGGTGAGCAGTCTGCTGCATCGGAAAGGGTTACATGCTTATACCCATGCCACACTGGTTTCGCCAGTGCACCTGAAAGAAGATTTGGCGCAAATCCGCCGACGCGGCTACTCCTTTGACGATGAAGAACACGCGCTGGGGCTGCGCTGCATCGCGGCCTGCCTGTTCGATGAGCACCGAGAGCCGTTTGCCGCCATCTCCATCTCCGGCCCGATATCCCGCATCACGGACGATCGCGTGACCGAACTCGGGGCATTAGTGATTAGCGCTGCCAAAGAGGTGACGCTGGCGTATGGTGGAACGCGTTAATATTTCTGCAAACTTGGCTATAATGTGCGCTCTCGACTTCACTTCACGAGCACTCTGTTATGGAAAAGGACATCCAGGATCGCCGTCCGATTCGGGCGCGCGAGACACGATGGGCAACGGCCGCAGCGCGCTATTTACGCCGTAAAGGGTATACGCCTAACGCTATCTCACTCTTCAGCATTCTGTTCGCCGCCCTTGGCGCGCTCTGTTTTCTCATGGTGTGGCGCTGTGACAGCGCAGGCCTGCAACGGGGGCTATTGATCGCGGGCGCGCTCGGAATTCAGGGACGATTAATTTGCAACCTGCTTGACGGCATGGTCGCGGTTGAAGGCGGTATGCGCAGTCCGGCTGGGGCGGTGTATAACGAACTGCCTGACCGCGTCTCCGATACCTTGCTGCTGCTGGGCGTCGGCTACGGCATACTGCAACACCCTTACGCACCGCTGCTGGGTTGGGGAGCGGCACTGCTGGCGCTGGCTACCGCGTATATTCGCCTGCTGGGCGGTACCTGCGGATTGGCACAGCGCTTCAGCGGCCCCATGGCGAAACAGCATCGTATGGCACTGCTCACCGTCGGTGCCGTGGTGGCCGCGCTAGTGCCACAGTGGGGAGAATCTCTTTTTACTTTTATCCTTGCTGCGATACTGGTGGGTGCGGGGGCTACCTGCATCCATCGTACTCGCCAGATTATCCGCGCCCTGTCATCAGGAGAACCGTCATGACATTTAGCCCCGACAAAACGCTGGTACGTGCGTTGCTGGTTACCGTATGTCGCTTACTGACGGGTATCAAGGCGCGTTAGCGCGCCACCCCGCAGGTAGAACAGCCGACCATTTATTACGCGAATCACAGCAGCCATCTTGATGGTTTGGTGATCTGGGCCAGCATGCCCGCCACGATGCGCGACCGGGTGCATCCCGTCGCCGCCGCCGATTATTGGCAAAAATCGGCACTGCGCCTCTATCTCTCTGCGCGTATCTTCGGTGCCGTGCTGATTGAGCGCAAACGGAAATCCGGGGCGTCCTTTTCCAGTGAAGATCTGTTGGCCCCGCTGGTAACGGTGCTGGAAAAGCAGGAGTCATTGATATTTTTCCCCGAAGGCACGCGCGGTAGCGGGGACGAATTGGGTGAATTCAAAAGCGGGTTGTTCCATCTGCTACAACGTTACCCCGATGCGCGTTTGGTGCCGGTATGGTTGGAAAACCTGAATCGCGTGCTGCCAAAAGGCTCAAGGTTGGTCGTTCCCATTATATGTAGCGCTACCTTCGGCGAGCCCATTACTGGCCCCGCGCAGGATGAAACTAAAATCGAGTTTCTGAACCGGGCGAAACAAGCGCTGGAGGCGCTGTCACATGCGTAAAGTCGACAATGAATTGCTTCTGCTGTTAGGCGGCTTGTTTATTCTGCTGATGGTGGCCAGCCTGATTGGGTTCGTGCTTTCACGCCGCAAGCAAAACGACACCATTGCCAACCTCAACGCCAGAATCCGCGCCTGGTGGGTGATGTGTACCATCTCAGTGATCGCCATGCTGATCGGCCCGATTGGTTCCGTGGTGTTATTTGCGCTGATGTCATTTTACGCACTGCGTGAATGCGTGACGTTGACGCCCACGCGCCGGGGCGATCATGAAGCGCTGTTCTGGTGCTTTTTTATCATTCTGCCGCTGCAATACCTGCTGGTGGGGATCGAATGGTACAACCTGTTTGTCATTTTCATTCCGGTGTATGCCTTTCTGTTTATTCCCGCCCGCGTGGCGCTGGCAAGCGATACCACGCACTTCCTTGAACGCTGTGCCAAGATCCAGTGGAGCCTGATGATCGCTGTCTACTGCGTCAGCCATGCTCCGGCGCTCCTGATGCTCTCCATTCCCGGCTTTGAGGGTGAGAACATCAAGCTGGTGTTGTTCATGATGATTGTGGTGCAGATTTCGGATGTGTTGCAGTACGTGTTCGGCAAGCTGTGGGGCAAGCGCGCCATCGTGCCCAAGCTGAGCCCGAATAAAACGGTGGAAGGGTTTGTCGGCGGCATTCTCAGCGCCAGCCTGATCGGCGCTGCGCTGTTCTGGGTGACGCCGTTTAGCCCGGTCGCGGCCTTCTTCATCTCGCTGTTGATCACGCTGTTGGGCTTTGCAGGCGGCTTATGCATGTCGGCCATCAAACGCGATCGCGGCGTAAAAGATTTCGGTGCCATGCTGGAAGGTCACGGCGGCATGATGGATCGCATCGATTCGCTGTGCTTCGCCGCCCCGGTGTTCTTCCACGTGGTGCGCTATTTTTATAGCTAAGTGCGATAGCTAGCGCGACGCCCACCGTTAGCTGGCCTGTTGACGCTTACCGTAGCGCACGCAAAAGCGTTGCCGCCTGCGGTAGGCGTAGACATCCTCCACATAGCCGTCGCGAATGCGCGCCTGCAAATGACGCCAGTAATCAGCGGAAAACAGCTCGCTGTGCATCTCCTCAAACATCGCCAATTGCCCCTTGTCAGCAAACAGGAATTGGCGAAACTCCTCGGGAAAGACATCGTTCGGCGCGACACTGTACCAAGGCTCACTCGCCAGTTCATCCTCCGGGTAGCGCGGCGCGGGAATATCACGGAAATTCACTTCGGTCATATAGCAAATCTCATCGTAATCATAAAACACCACCCGCCCGTGACGCGTTACACCGAAATTTTTGAACAGCATGTCGCCGGGAAAAATATTGGCCGCCGCTAGCTGCTTGATGGCATTACCATACTCCTCAATCGCATCACGTTGCTGCTGCACCGATGCACTATCGAGATACAGGTTAAGCGGCGTCATGCGTCGCTCCATGTAGAGATGGTTGATCAGGAGCTGATCGCCGATATCCTCCAGTTTCTCAGGCACTTCACGGTAGAGCTCCTCCAGCAGTTCCGTACTGATCCGGCGTTTATCAATCACGAAGTTTTCATATTCCTGAGTATCTGCCATACGCCCCACCCGGTCGTGTTCTTTTACCAACTGATAGCAGGAGCGCACCCGCGCGGCGCCGACCTCTTTCTGCGGTGCAAAGCGATCCTTGATCACTTTAAACACCCGATCGAAGGACGGCAGGGTAAACACCAACATCACCATGCCCTTGACGCCAGGGGCAATAATAAATTGCTCGTGAGAAGGGGCGACATGATTGAGGTATTCGCGGTAGTACTCGGTTTTACCGTGTTTTTGGCAACCAATGGCGCAGTAAAGCTCCGCCGTGGTTTTCCCCGGCAGGATATCCCGCAACCATGCCACCAACGCCCCGGGTTGCGGGGCATACACCATAAAGTAGGAGCGCGCAAAACCAAACACGATGCTGGCTTCCGCTTTACCGATCAGGCAGGTGTCGACAAACAGCGCCCCCTGTTCAGTTTGGTGAAGGGGCAGCAAAAACGGCAGCGTCTCCTCAGGCAATATCAGTTTACCCACCAGCCACGCCGCTTTATTACGGTAAAACAGCTCGTTAGCCACCTGTAAGCGCGCCTCAGCTAACTGCTGCGCGCTAAACGCCTGCGTCAGGCTGGCGACGATATTGCCAATATCCCGCGTCAGATCGTCCCACGGCAGGCGCAGCGGCAATTCCGACAGCAGTTTATCCAACGTATCATACCAGCCTTCACGCAGAACAACATCGCGGCACAGCGGGCGTGATATCTCGCCCATCCGCCGCTCAGGCTGCGAGCTGAACACAAACAGCTTATCCGTCGTGAGTTCACGATGATTGAACAATCGACAATAGACGGAATTAAAAAAACTTTCAGCAATCTCGAAACGGGGATAGTCCGGCAACAAGGTGGTGTACACGGTTTTCACGCTGGCGAGAAAGGTCGCGTCGTAACAGCGTGGCCCGGTAATACAGCGCAACTGCTCCACCACCAGCCCAACGTGGTGATCGTACAGGTGGATACGCTGCTTCATCGCCTGCTGCACCGCCTGCCAGTCAGCCTGTTCGAAACGCTGCTGCGCGCCTGCGGTGACCTCTAAAAAACGACCATACTGCGCATCGAATCCTTGCAGAATGGTTTGCGCCACCAATTGCTCCAGATTACGCCTCATGATGTGCTCCGCAACAACGGCCAGCCAATTGACTGGCCGATGAGGATCAGAATTGCTGCTCTTCCGTCGACCCCGTCAGCGCGGTCACGGACGAAGCACCGCCCTGAATGATGGTGGTCACTTTGTCAAAGTAGCCAGTGCCCACCTCCTGCTGATGTGAAGAGAAGGTGTAACCCCTGTTGATAGCGGCAAATTCCGGCTGCTGCACTTTTTCCACGTAGTGTTTCATCCCCTCGCCCTGCGCATACGCATGGGCCAGATCGAACATGTTGAACCACATGCTGTGAATGCCTGCCAGCGTAATAAACTGGTATTTGTAGCCCATTTCCGACAGCGCATCCTGAAAGCGTGCAATGGTGGCATCATCCAGATTCTTCTTCCAGTTGAAGGAAGGAGAGCAGTTGTAAGCCAGCAACTTACCGGGATATTGGCGATGAATGGCATCGGCAAAGCGCTGTGCCAGCGCTAAATCCGGCGTTGAGGTTTCACACCACACCAGATCGGCATAGGGCGCATAGGCCAAACCGCGGCTGATGGCTTGCTCGATACCGGCATGGGTGCGATAGAACCCTTCCACGGTGCGCTCACCGGTCACGAATTCACGATCGTAAGGATCACAGTCCGACGTCAGCAGATCGGCAGCATCGGCATCGGTGCGCGCCACCAGCAACGTCGGCACGCCCATCACGTCCGCCGCGAGACGAGCAGCCACCAGTTTCTGAATCGCCTCTTGCGTCGGTACCAGCACTTTGCCACCCATATGTCCGCACTTCTTCACCGAGGCCAGTTGGTCCTCAAAATGGACCGCTGCCGCCCCGGCTTCAATCATCGATTTCATCAGTTCAAAGGCATTCAGCACACCGCCGAAACCCGCTTCCGCATCCGCGACAATCGGTAGGAAATAGTCCACATGGCGATCGTCATTGGGTTCAATACGGTTGGCCCACTGAATCTGATCGGCGCGGCGGAAGGTGTTGTTGATGCGCGCTACCACCGCTGGCACCGAGTTCGCCGGATAGAGCGACTGATCCGGATACATGCTGGAGGCTAAATTCGCATCCGCCGCCACCTGCCAGCCGGAAAGATAAATCGCTTCAATGCCCGCTTTCGCCTGCTGTAGCGCCTGCCCGCCGGTCAGGGCGCCGAGACAATTCACATAGCCTTTGCGCGCGCTGCCGTGCAACAGCGCCCACAGTTTGGCAGCGCCGTGCTGGGCCAGCGTCGATTCTGGATTCAACGAACCGCGCAGTGTGATCACATCGTCGGCAGTGTAGGGGCGTTTAATACCAGTCCAACGTTCACTTTTCCATTCTTGTTGCAGTTGTTCAATTTGTTGAGTACGAGAGGTTGTCATTATGAGGTGTCCTATTTATCAAGCACGGTTAATCGAGCAGGGTGTAGCCTGGCAACGTCAGGAAATCGATCAGTTTGTCTTGTGTGGTTATCTGATCCATCAGACGCGCCGCTTCGTCAAAGCGTCCACCGCTAAAACGCGCCTCGCCTAACTCCTCCTGAATCACCAGCATCTCTTCTGCCAGCATGCGCTGGAACAGGGCTTTAGTGACCACTTGCCCATCGCTCAGCGTTTTGCCGTGGTGGATCCACTGCCAAATGGAGGTACGGGAAATCTCTGCCGTCGCCGCATCTTCCATCAGCCCGTAAATCGGTACGCAACCATTACCGGAGATCCAGGCTTCGATGTACTGCACCGCAACGCGAATATTGGCGCGCATCCCCGCTTCTGTGCGTTCACCGGGACAAGGTGCCAACAATTCTGCGGCGCCAATCGGCGCATCATTCTCCCGGCTCACCTCAAGCTGGTTTACGCGTTCCCCCAGGGCATTATCAAAAATCTCCATGACGGTATCCGCTAAACCGGGATGCGCCACCCAGGTGCCGTCATGACCGTTTTTCGCCTCTAATGTTTTGTCCTGACGAACTTTGTCCAACACCCACTGGTTGCGGGCCGGCTCTTTGCTGGGAATAAACGCGGCCATCCCGCCCATCGCAAAAGCGCCACGCCGGTGACAGGTTTTGATGAGCAAGCGTGAATAGGCATTGAGGAACGGCTTCTCCATGGTGACGGATTGCCGGTCAGGCAATACGCGATCGGCATGGTTTTTCAATGTCTTGATATAGCTGAAGATGTAATCCCAACGGCCGCAATTCAGCCCGACAATGTGGTCACGCAACGCATGCAGAATCTCATCCATCTGGAACACCGCTGGCAGCGTTTCAATCAGTACCGTGGCCTTGATGGTGCCGCGTGGCACATTAAAGCGATCTTCGGTATAGCTGAACACTTCGCTCCACCAGGCCGCTTCACGCCAGGATTGCAGTTTGGGCAGATAAAAATAGGGGCCACTGCCCTTTGCCAGCAAGGCTTGATAGTTATGGTAAAAGTAGAGCGCGAAATCGAACAACCCACCGGGAATCGCTTCTCCTTGCCAGGTAACATGCTTTTCCGGCAGGTGCAGGCCGCGCACCCGACAAATCAGTACGGCAGGATTCGGTTTCAACTGGTAGATCTTACCTTCATCATTGACGTACGAGATGGTGCCCCGTACCGCATCGCGCAAATTGAGCTGGCCGTCGATCACCTTTTCCCATGAAGGAGACAAAGAATCTTCAAAATCCGCCATAAACACTTTCACATTCGCGTTCAGGGCATTGATGATCATCTTCCGTTCAACAGGCCCGGTGATCTCCACGCGGCGATCCTGTAAATCCGCAGGGATACCACGAATAGTCCAGTCAGCATTCCGAATGGAAGCCGTTTCCGAAATAAAATCAGGCAATTCACCTGCATCGATCTTCTGCTGCTGTAGCTGTCTTTCCAGCAACAATCCATTTCTTGGTAACAAGAAGCGGTTGACCAACTCTGCCAGAAAGTCGGTGGCCTCCTCTGTCAGAATGCTCTGCTCTGCCATGCCAAAACGTTCACTGAATACCAACTCTCGGCTTATTGTCTGCTGTGTCATCTCTCGGGTTCCTTTTCTCAGTGCCACGCTCCCTGTTAACAGAGAGGGGTTATCAAGGGGCGAAATTTTCAACCAACAGAATTAAGCGTAATCCAATTACATTAAAAATCAAAAACGATTTCCATTTTTATGAAATAAATAATTTATCATACTGATTTAAATAAATAAAAATATGTAAAAATCAGGGAAATTATTTTCAATAGAAAGGGGGGCATAAAAAAGGGTGCCACTAGGCACCCTGAGTAAAACGGCGGGAGGTTTTAGTCCAGCGTTGGGTTCATACGGCGCAGATCGAACGGTGTGATCTGATAAACACAGTAGTTAAGCCAGTTAGCGAACAGCAAATGTCCGTGGCTCCGCCAGCTCGCTTTTGGCGCGTTCTCCGGGTTGTCATCAGGGAAGTAGTTCAACGGCACGATTGGATTCAAGCCCGCATCGCGGTCACGAAAGAATTCGCTGGCAAGGGTATAAGCATCATATTCGGGGTGTCCGGTGACGAACACCTGACGCTTGTCTTTACTGGCAAACAGATAAGCACCGGCTTCATCAGACTCGACCAGAATATCCAGATCGGCATATTCACGGATAATATCCGTGGGGAAATCAGCATAGCGAGAATGGGGGGCCAGGAAGGTCTCATCAAAACCACGGGTAAGCAGCGCATGCTGTTGCACAGTGTGATGCGAATATACGCCAGAGAGCTTCTTGCTGCGGGTCATTTTGGGGATGCCATACAGCAGATTTAATCCAGCCTGTACCGCCCAACAGACAAACAGCGTGGACGTCACATGATCTTTTGCCCAATCGATCACTTTTGCGATCTGCGGCCAGTAGACCACATCACAGAAATCAACCAGACCCAGCGGCGCACCGGTGACAATCAAACCATCGAAGTTTTCGTTCTCAATATCCTCGAAGTTACAATAGAAGTTATTGAGGTGTTCTGTCGGGGTATTCTTGGATTCACGGCTATCAATACGCAGCAGTTGAATATCCACCTGCAACGGCGAGTTGGAGAGCAGACGCAGGAACTGGTTTTCCGTCTCAATCTTTTTCGGCATGAGGTTCAATATCAACACCTTTAGCGGACGAATTTCCTGAGTACTGGCACGAGACGTGGTCATCACAAACACATTCTCATTACGCAAAAAACTTACTGCGGGTAACTCATCAGGGATCCGAATTGGCATGACACTACACCTCACTGCAACCGTTTATACGTTTATACGTTTAGACATCCAGATGCATGAAGATAACCAGTTTTCCCCGACTTGTACAGCGTACAGGCTGAAGTTGAATAATCTTCATCCTGTGCACCGTGCAGCGCGGTTTACATCTGTACTTCTTTCCCTTTTCTGTGTAGCAGCAGAGAAACAAACATCGCCATCAGGCACATCGCAGAGACATACCAGAAGAACGTGGTTTCGATCCCCGCTGATTTCAACGACAGTGCGACGTACTCTGCCGAACCGCCAAACAGCGCGTTGCCTATCGCATAGGAAAGCCCCACACCCAGCGCACGTACTTCTGGAGGAAACATCTCTGCTTTCAGCACACCGCTGATTGAGGTGTAAAAGCTGATGATCATTAACGCCATCACGATAATGGCAAAGGCGGCGTATGGGCTTGTCACATTCTGCAAAGCGCTGAGGATCGGAACGGTAAACAACGCCGCCATCGATCCAAAAATGATCATCATGGTGCGCCGCCCGATTTTATCGGACAACGCGCCAAACACCGGTTGCAGCAGCATGAATATCACCAGAGCCCCCGTCATCACACCGCTTGCGGTTTTTGCATCCATACCTGCCGTATTCACCAGGTACTTCTGCATATAGGTGGTGTAAGTATAAAAGCTCAACGAACCTGCGGCGGTAAAACCCAGCACAATCATAAAAGCACGCCGGTTATGCCACAAACCAGAAAGCGTTCCCGCATCTTTCCGCTGACGCGTGCTGGTGCTCGAGGTTTCATGCAACGAACGGCGTAGGTATAACGCCACAATCGCCAGCAGTCCACCCAATGCAAAGGGAATACGCCATCCCCAGGCTTTCAGCTCTTCAGTGCTGAGCCACTGTTGCAGGATAACCAACACCAGCAGTGCCAATAACTGTCCACCAATCAAGGTGACATATTGAAAGGAGGCATAAAAACCGCGCTTGCCTTCAACGGCAACTTCACTCATGTAGGTTGCGCTGGTGCCATACTCTCCGCCAACAGAAAGCCCCTGAAACAAACGGGCAAGCAACAACAATGCCGGTGCCCAATGCCCAATCACGCTGTAGGTCGGTAAACAGGCAATAACGAATGAACCACAGCACATCATACAAACAGAGATAAGCATCGAAGTGCGGCGACCGTGCTTATCGGCAATATAGCCAAATAACCAGCCACCAATCGGACGCATCAGAAACCCGACGGCAAACACGCCGGCGGTTTGCAGGAGTTGCGTCGTGGTATCGCCAGTGGGGAAAAACGCAGAGGCAAAATAGAGTGCGCAGAACGAATAGACATAAAAATCAAACCATTCCACCAGGTTACCGGATGAGGCTCCCACAATGGCGAAAATCCGCTTGCGTGTATCATGGGGGTCCAGGTGCTGCTGCGCAAGCGGTGGTGTTACATCTGCCATAGTAAAAATCCCTCTAAGAGTTATAAAAGCGTGCGAAGGTATGCGCATGCATACGGCACAAGTAAATTGTTATAATTTGGTAAAACGCGGTGAAAACAACGTGCAAAAACGTGTTGCGGAAACGCGTTATTCTCGATGTTGTCACAAACAGAGGGTAAGAGAAAGGTTATTACATTAATAAAACGGGATATAAAGCGTGTCGGAATGCTCTTTTTTTCCGCATAAATAACGGAAAAAGTGAATGTTAGGCACAGCAAAAAGGGCTGTCCTTTCGGACAGCCCCCTTGCTTAATTAAAGCCTGGCAGTTCCCTACTCTCACATGGGGAAGCCCCACACTACCATCGGCGCTACG
>CAXYYB010000035.1:0-46360 GCA_964293225.1 uncultured Symbiopectobacterium sp.
GTGGTTCTTTTTTCGATTGGGTGGGGCATGTCCGACCTTTGGGCCGGCCATTCTCTCTTTTTTGGCCTGGGGGCCGCACCCGCCGACGCCGGAGTGGGGGGCAATGCTCAATGAAGCGCGGGCTGATATGGTAATGGCACCGCACGTTGCGTTGTTTCCCAGCCTGGCGATTTTCCTGACCGTGCTGGCGTTTAATCTGTTGGGGGATGGTTTGCGCGATGCGCTCGATCCCAAATTACGCCCGTAGCTCAACACAAATAAAAACGGCCCCATTATCGGGGCCGTTGCGGTTGTTGACAAACCGCACTACTCCCACCGTCATTCCCGCGCAGGCGGGAATCTCTTGCAGGTGAAACGCGTTTCTTCTTACAGAGATCCCCGGCTTACGCCGAGGATGACGGGGGGTAAAGTGACTTTGTCAGCAGTCTGAACGGCCCTACTAGCGGAGCTGTTGTGCTTCTGGCAACAAAAACGCTTAGAACGAGGTGCGTTTATAGCTGCGGTACTGCGGCTGCCAGAAGTTGTGCGTAATCGCCTTCGCCAGCGTATCGCTGGAGGTCACTTCTGCCACACCCTGCAACTGCGCGGCTTTTGCCACGTCCATCGCGATACGGCGCGACACATCCTGAATATTTTCCAAGTCAGGCAACAAGGCACCTTCGCCGTTGTTGGCCAGCGGTGAACAGTCGGCCAAGGCGCGGCTAGCGGCCATCAACATGCCATCAGTAATACGTTTGGCACCACACGCCAGCACGCCCAAGCCAATACCCGGGAAGATATAGGAGTTGTTACACTGAGCAATCGGGAACAGCGTGTCCTTGTGCTTGACTGGCGCAAACGGGCTTCCGGTTGCAACCAGTGCGGCACCGTCGGTCCAGCGGATGATATCTTCCGGGCGCGCTTCCACGCGGGAGGTCGGGTTGGAAAGCGGCATCACGATGGGACGCGCACAGTGGGTGTGCATTTCGCGAATGATCTCTTCCGTGAACAGACCCGGCTGACCGGAGACACCAATCAGGATAGTCGGCTTGGCGTTGCGCACTACTTCCAGCAGTGAGATAGCATCGCTGGCAACGTCCCACTTGCTCAACAGTTCGCTCTTCTGCACCAACTTGCTTTGGAAATCGAGCAGGTTCGGCAGTTTGTCGGTCAACAGACCGAAGCGATCCACCATAAATACGCGGGCACGCGCTTCTTCTTCGCTCAGACCTTCAGACTTCATCTGCGCGATAATCTGTTCGGCGATGCCGCAACCGGCGGAACCAGCACCCAGGAAGGTGACCGTTTGATCGCGAAGTTGCGTGCCAGCAGCACGACTGGCGGCAATCAGGCTACCCAGCGCCACGGCGGCAGTGCCTTGAATGTCGTCGTTAAAGCAGCAAATTTCATCGCGGTAACGGTTTAACAGTGGCGTGGCGTTGCTTTGCGCAAAGTCTTCAAATTGCAGCAACACGTTCGGCCAGCGGCGTTTTACTGCCTGAATAAATTCTTCCACGAAGGCATCGTATTCTTCGCCGGTAATGCGCGGGTGACGCCAGCCCATATAGAGCGGATCGTTCAGGCGTTGCGGGTTGTTGGTGCCCACATCCAGCACCACGGGCAGCGTATACGCCGGACTGATACCGCCACAGGCGGTGTAGAGCGACAGCTTGCCAATAGGAATGCCCATGCCGCCGATGCCCTGATCGCCCAGACCAAGGATACGCTCACCATCGGTGACCACGATCACCTTCACGTTCTGCTTGGTGGCGTTTTGCAACATGTCATCGATGTTTTCACGGTTTGGATAGGAGATAAACAAGCCGCGAGCGCGACGGTAAATATCTGAGAAGTGTTCGCACGCCTGACCGACCGTTGGGGTGTAGATGATTGGCATCATTTCGGTCAGGTGTGCGTCCAGCAGACGATAAAACAGGGTTTCGTTAGTATCCTGAATGTTACGCAGGTAGACGTGCTTCTCCATATCATTTTTGAATTCCTGATACTGACGCCAAGCACGTTCCGCCTGCTCTTCAATGGTCTCCACGGCTTCAGGCAACAGGCCATGCAGGTTGAAGTTGGCACGCTCTTCATTGGTGAAGGCGCTGCCTTTGTTCAGCAAAGGGAATTCCAACAGGATAGGGCCAGCATAAGGGATGTAGAGTGCGCGTTTGCTTTCGTATTCTAATTCCATGACTTTTCTTACTCTTCGGGTAACAGAAACGAATTTAGGTAATGACACGACATGACAGCGCGGATCTTAAATTACCCAAAAAATATGTACAGAAAATGTTAATTAAAATAGTTACACATGACTTGCGTCACAACATTTTATCAATGCTCCCCGGTTTATCCATCATTTTTGTGCGCTGTATCAGTCGATAAAGTGCTGCTGTACGTCGGTGCACCCGGCTTCAGCCAGAATAATTTGCAACATCACCCACTGACTGATGGTGGCATTGCGTGGCTCAACCAGTGCGGCGCGGCGCACGCTGTGAATCTCTTCACCGGCCAGATTCATCAGGTTCAACGCCACCTGAAGCGGCGGTAGACTGGGGTTGAACGCGGCATTTTCTGCGTAGCGCCCGGTATACACCGCACCGCAATCGGTTTCCAGCGCGACGCCGCTCAGCGCATTGCTGTAAGGCGCATGGCTGCGGTTGGCTGCGTCCAGTGCGGCTTGTGCCAGCAGGTCGGCATCGAGCAGGGTACGCCCGTGATTGACGGGGTCCATCAACAATGTGGTGATATTCAGATCCTGCGGTCCAAAGGCATCAGGTAAATAGTGGTGCAACTGTGCAGGTTCACGCCCTGGCAGGTGTATATGCAGTGTGTTTGCCCGGTTTAGTTCATTCATAAACTGACGACAGTGTCCGCAGGGTGTGTAGTTCACCGTGATACTGGTCAAGCCGCGTTCCTGGCTCAGCCAGGCATGGGCGATAGCGCTCTGTTCCGCGTGCAGCGTTTGTTGCAACGGTACGGCGGCGAACTCCATGTTGGCACCAAAGTAGAGGTTGCCACTTTCTCCCTGCGCAATGGCGCCCACTTGAAAGTGAGAAATCGGGGCAATGGCGCATGCTGCCGCAAGGGGGAGCAGGGCATAAGACAACGTTTCAGGCGTCAGGTCGCATTGGGTACAGAGGGTCGTAACTTCGTCAGCCAGCAACATCCCGACAAAGTCAGGATGCTCAAGTATCGGCAGCAAAGCGTGTTGCAGTGTGTCAGAAAGTTGTGCAAAAGGGGCGTGATAGCGTGGGTGCATAGCGATGTACTCTTTTTGCCATTATTGTTTGTTGTCAGGGTAAAAAGTAGCGTATCAATAAATTGTGATAAGTATCACGTTGAACGTGAACTTATTGAAATTAAGATGCATTCTGCGCGATATATCTCAAATTATCGCGCAGAATGCAACGGCGCTGCGCTAATCGCGCCGTCTGTACTCTTTCTATCGCTAGTGAAACAGATGTACCAGCAGCGGAAAGATAAAAGGCGCAATCAGCGACGTCATAATACCGCAAATCACCAGAGCCAATGAGCTGAACGCCCCTTCCTGGAAATCGATCTCGACACTACGGGCCGTACCCAGCGCATGTGATGCCGTCCCCATGGCGAGTCCGCGCGCCGCCTTGGTACGAATTCCCACGCGATTAAACAGGGTATGTCCGGCGACCGCACCGAGGATGCCGACAAAAATCACACAGACTGCGCTGATGGCGGGAATGCCGCCGATGGTGCTTGCGACCGCCATAGCGATGGGGGTGGTTACCGATTTAGGCAGCACCGATGCGGCGATTTCAGGCGTCGCACCTAACCACAGCGCAATGACTGTACCGGAAATAATGGCTGCCATGCTGCCAATAAAGCAGACACTGATGATGGATTTCCAGCGTGCACGGATCTGATGGATCTGTTCATAGAGAGGAAACGCCAACGCTACCACGGCGGGCTGCAACAGATCGTTCAGCACTTTACTGCCAGCAAAATAACTATCGTATGGAATATTGAGCAGTAGCAATAGCGGGATAATAATAGCCATTGAAACCAGCAGTGGGTTTAGCAGTGGCATTTTGCATTTTATCGCCAACTTTCGTGCCGCAAAGAAGGTGAGCAAAGTCAGAGGCAATGACCACCAGATGTTGGACAACATCATTTTTTCCCTTCCTCATCCGGCGTTTCGTGCGTGGTGATGATGTGTTCACGTTGCATCAACTGCGTGCAAAAACCGACGACCAGCATCACCACCAGCGTACTGATAAGGCAGGACACCACGATGGGGCCAAACTGCTTGCTCAGCAGGTCATAGTAATTCATAACGCCCACACCGATAGGGACAAACAGCAGCGCCATGTAGCGAATCATCAAGTAGCAGCCGGGTTTTACCCACGTCGCAGGAAGGATCTGCGAAGCCAGCAAGGCAAAGAGGATAAGCATACCGATAATGCTGCCGGGAATGGTTAGCGGGAGTAACGCGGATATCGCATTACCTGTGAACAAACACAGATAAATAAGTGCGAAAGCGCGTAAATACTGCCCGCAAAGGATTGTCGTATTACGCATGGGAAGTCCCTGATAAGCTGAGGCGAGTATCATAGCGCTAATCAATTTGGTGTGCCACAGATCACAGATTTTTCCCGCTGACTTTTGCGTCCGTTATTGAAACCAATTGTTATTGAAACTTGTTGTTATTGAAACAGTTCGGGCTGCTGTACAGCGTCACGCAGTGCGCTGGTCAAGCGTGTTAAGGCCGGTTGCGAGATAATGTAAGGCGGCATCACATACAATAGCTTACCAAAAGGCCGGATCCACACACCGCGCTCGACAAAAAAGCGCTGCACGCGCGCCACGTCTACAGGTCGCGTAGTTTCCAGCACACCAATCGCGCCCAGAATGCGCACATCCTTCACCATCGATGCATCCCGTAATGGCAGTAATTCAGCGCGCAATTGGCGCTCAATCGCCATCACTTGTGGTTGCCATTCCCCCTCATCCAGCAGCGCCAGACTGGCATTGGCGGCGGCACAGGCCAATGGGTTTGCCATAAAAGTCGGGCCGTGCATAAAACACCCGGCCTCGCCGTTGCTGATGGTGTCTGCAACGTTACGCGTGGTCAAAGTGGCCGACAGCGTTAGGTATCCTCCGGTCAGCGCTTTACCCAGACAGAGAATGTCAGGGGAAATATCGGCATGTTCACAAGCAAACAGCTTGCCGGTGCGGCCAAATCCGGTCGCTATTTCGTCTGCGATCAGCAAGGTACTGTATTGATCGCACAACTCGCGCACGCGCTTGAGGTAGGTGGGGTGATAGATACGCATTCCACCTGCGCCCTGAACCACCGGTTCGAGGATAACGGCGGCGATGTCATGGCTGTGCATTGCCAGCAGATCGCGCAGCGGTTGGATATCACACTCTTGCCACTCGCCATCAAAACGGCTGCGCGGTGCATCGGCAAACAGGTGTGCTGGCAGATAGCCCTGATAGAGGCTGTGCATGGCATTGTGCGGGTCACACACCGACATCGCGCCAAAGGTGTCACCATGATAACCGTGACGCAGGGTTAAAAATCGCGCTCGATGCTCGCCGCGCGCTTGCCAATATTGCAGCGCCATTTTGAGCGCCACTTCCACCGCCACCGAACCGGAGTCGGCCAGAAACACGCACTCCAACGGTGCTGGCGTAATCGTGACCAGCCGTTGGCACAGTGCAATGGCTTGAGGATGCGTAATACCGCCAAACATCACGTGCGACATTTGCGCTATCTGCTGCTGTAAAGCCTGGTTCAGGCGCGGGTGGTTATAGCCGTGGATCGCTGCCCACCAGGAAGACATCCCATCCACCAGTTCTCGCCCATCGTCCAGTTGCAGGTGATATTCGTGTGCCGCGACGACCGGATAACAGGGAAGGGGATGCGTCATTGAGGTGTAAGGGTGCCAGATATGGCGTTGATCAAAGTCCAGGTCTGCGTTCGAAAGCAACATTATCAATAAACCGTGTTGTAAACTAAATTAACACTCATGTGGTTGACAGTATAACGTTGTCATTTACACTTACGCCACATTTTCATGCCGCATTGGCGGCATGGCACCCTGTCGAACAAAGAGGCCAACTATATGGCAGAACGTATTCATTGGACGCTGGAGC
This sequence comes from uncultured Symbiopectobacterium sp., assembly GCA_964293225.1. Classification (GTDB taxonomy): domain Bacteria; phylum Pseudomonadota; class Gammaproteobacteria; order Enterobacterales; family Enterobacteriaceae; genus Symbiopectobacterium. Next base: position 6,118 of record CAXYYB010000035.1, read on the forward strand.
AAGCGCAACAACTGTTTGATAAACCGTTTTTAGAGTTGATGTTTGAGGCGCAGCAGGTGCATCGCCAGCATTTCGATCCGCGTCAGGTACAAGTCAGCACGCTGCTCTCTATCAAAACCGGTGCCTGCCCAGAAGATTGCAAATATTGCCCGCAGAGTGCGCGTTATCGCACCGGTCTGGAAGCGGAGCGGTTGATGCAGGTCGAGCAGGTGCTGGATTCCGCGCGCCAGGCTAAGGCGGCAGGCTCAACCCGTTTCTGTATGGGCGCAGCCTGGAAAAATCCTCATGAGCGTGATATGCCTTATTTGGAACAGATGGTGAAAGGCGTCAAGGACATGGGGATGGAAACCTGCATGACGCTAGGCACTCTGCACGGCGATCAGGCGGAACGGCTGGCTGACGCCGGGCTGGATTTCTATAACCATAACCTGGACACCTCGCCGGAGTTCTACGGCAACATCATCACCACCCGTACCTATCAGGAACGACTGGATACGCTGGACAAAGTGCGCCACGCGGGCATTAAAGTCTGCTCTGGCGGCATTGTTGGATTGGGCGAAACGGTGCGCGATCGTGCTGGTTTGTTGGTGCAACTGGCAAACCTGCCGACGCCGCCGGAAAGCGTACCGATCAATATGCTGGTAAAAGTAAAGGGTACACCGCTGGAAAACAACGACGACGTTGAACCTTTCGATTTTATCCGCACCATCGCCGTTGCACGCATCATGATGCCGACCTCTCACGTGCGACTGTCTGCGGGTCGCGAACAGATGAGCGAACAGACCCAGGCCATGTGCTTTATGGCGGGTGCTAACTCCATTTTCTATGGTTGCAAGCTGCTGACCACCCCCAATCCGAAAGAAGATAAGGATTTGATCCTGTTTCGCAAGTTGGGTCTCAATCCCCAGCAAACGGAAACGGAGGCGGGCGACAACCAACAGCAGATGCGGTTGGCGGAGCAGGTGCTGCAAGCCGACACCGAACAGTTCTATAACGCTGCCGTGTAACGCTTATGGGATGGCAAAAACGCATAGACGCGGCGCTGAGCACGCGTCGTGAACAAGAGGCTTATCGCTCGCGCATTGTTAATCAGGGCGGTGGGCCTTGGTTGACGCAGCAGGGGCGGCGCTACCTGAATTTCTCCAGCAATGACTACCTGGGCTTAAGCCAGCATCCCACCATTATTGACGCCTGGCAAACCGGTGCAACGCGCTATGGCGTGGGCAGCGGCGGCTCAGGGCATGTCACTGGCTATACCGATGCGCACGCGGCGTTGGAGGGCGAACTGGCACAATGGCTGGGTTACCCGCGTGCGCTGCTGTTTGTCTCCGGTTATGCCGCGAATCAGGCCGTGGTTGCCGCCCTAATGATGGGACAAGACCGCATTCTGGCGGATAAACTCAGCCACGCGTCATTATTGGAAGCTGCTACCCAGTCTCCGGCCACTTTGCGGCGCTTTGCGCACAATCAGCCAGCGGCGCTGCAACGCCTGCTGGAAGGGGAATCGTCGGGTGAAACTCTTGCTGTCACTGAAGGTATTTTCAGCATGGACGGCGACAGCGCACCGCTAGGCGCACTGCATGCGTTGACGCAGGCGCGCGGTGCCTGGTTGATGGTCGATGATGCGCACGGGATAGGCGTGTGCGGTGAGCAGGGCCGCGGCAGTTGCTGGCAACAGGGGGTAAAACCTGAACTGCTGGTTGTGACCTTTGGTAAGGCATTTGGCGTGAGCGGGGCTGCCCTGTTGTGCAGCGAATCGGTGGCCGACTATTTCTTACAGTTTGCCCGTCATCTGATCTACAGCACCAGCATGCCACCGGCCCAGGCTTGCGCATTACGCGCAGCGTTGTACTGTATTCAGCAGGGTGACGCGCTGCGCGACAGACTAGGCCGCCGTATTGCTCAGTTTCGCGCTGGTGCTGGCGATTTGCCCTTTACCTTGATGCCGTCCCACAGCGCCATTCAACCGCTGATCGTCGGCGACAACGCTGCCGCGTTGCGCGTGGCACTGCGTCTGCGTGAACGGGGATTTTGGGTCAGTGCCATACGCCCACCTACCGTGCCGCCCGGTAGTGCGCGGCTGCGTATTACGCTAACGTCCAGCCACACGGACGATGACATTGCCCGTCTGCTTGCCGCTTTGTACTCAGCGGCGCATGAGCAAGAAGAGGGTGCCAATGAGTAATGAATTGCATAACAAACGGGCGATTGCGCAGGCTTTTGGCCGTGCGGCGCAGCGCTACACCCGATTTGCCGAACTGCAACGCACCAGCGGTGAGCATCTGATGACGTTGTCGCTACCGCTTGCCGGACAGCGGATACTGGATGCGGGCTGCGGCACCGGTCATTTCAGTCAACGCTGGCGCGCGCTGGGTAAACAGGTGATCGCTTTGGATCTGTCTGCTGGCATGTTGCAACAGGCTGCGGCTGAACACAGTGCAGATGCTTACGTTCAAGGGGATATTGAACATTTGCCGTTAGCGGATGCCAGCATCGATCTCTGCTTCAGTAATCTGGCGGTGCAATGGTGCGAAGATTTGCCGCGTGCCATTGCGGCCTGCTATCGGGCCACGCGTCCCGGCGGTGCGGTGGTGTTTTCTACGCTGGCGGAAGGTTCCCTCGGTGAACTTGCGCAGGCGTGGTTGAGCTTGGATGGATCAAAACGCGTCAATGATTTTCTGCCGTTGGCCCACATCGCCGATGCCTGTCGTCCCTATCGTCACCGGCTGTACCCGCACACGCTGAGCTACCGTTTTGCGACCGTAAGCGATGTGATGCATTCATTGAAAGGGATTGGTGCCACCTGGCTCCATGGCGATCGTTCGCGCGGTTTACTCACCCGGCGGCGGTTGCAAGCGCTGGCACAGGTTTATCCTGCTGCACCCGGAGGATTCCCCCTCAGTTATCATTTGGTTTATGGAATTATTTATCGTGACTAAACGTTGGTTTATTACCGGAACAGACACTGAAGTGGGTAAAACTATCGCTAGCGGTGCATTACTACAGGCTGCCGCGCGGGCGGGATATCGCTGTGCGGGCTATAAGCCGGTAGCGTCCGGGGCGGAGATGACCCCGCAGGGCATACGTAATGAAGATGCTTGCCATCTGCAAGCGTGCAGCAGCGTGTCGCTCACTTACGATGAGGTCAATCCGTTGGTGTTTATTGAGCCTACCTCACCGCATATCGTGAGCCAGGTTGAGCAGCGGCCTATTGATTTTGAGGTGATGTCGCGCGGTCTGGTCACACTGACAGAAAAGGCCGATTGGGTGCTGGTGGAAGGTGCGGGGGGCTGGTTTACACCGCTTTCTGAGCAGAAAACGTATGCCGACTGGGTACAACACGAGCAACTGCCAGTGATTCTGGTGGTGGGTATTAAGCTGGGATGCATCAATCACGCCTTACTGACGGCTCAGGCCATTACGCAGGCAGGATTGACGCTGGCGGGCTGGATAGCTAATGACATTCAACCGGCTGGACGCTGGCATCAAGACTATCTGGAGACGCTACAACGCCATCTTTCCGCACCGCTGCTCGGCGAAATTCCCTACGTCAATGCGCCTTACTCGCAGGGGTTGGGTTCGTATCTGGATATTGAATTGCTACGCGTTTGACCCGTTATTGCCTGAAACAAAAAATACGGCATTAACCTCCTTACTGATAGGTAACTGTCTGACAATAATGTGTACTTATTCGTTAAGTGTTTCTTATCAGATAAGGGAGTTATGATGACGAGCATTAATACAGTATACCATATTGCTGTTTGCGCAGCGGGTGTTGAAAATCAGGATGAGATAAATAAGGCTATATCCCCTAAGGGATTGTTGGAATATATTGTTAATTTCTTTACCTTTGGTGGCGTGCGGAAAAAAAATGAAGAGCTGTATCGACAGATTAACCATGATATTCTGCTGTCGATAAATTCCTCAAAAACATTGTATGATCTTACAAAAACAGGGATTATTACTTTGGATAACATTCAAGGTAATAAAGTCACCTTTACCTTGCCGGGTAATAATAATGAAAACGGTATGGTTCTGGTAACCGTTAGCAATGGCAAGCATGAGGAGAAAGGCGAGATTCCGGGCGATAAATTTAAATCTTCACTAACAACAACGATGATGAAGCCGGGGGGGAACGCGTTAAGTACCATTGAGGAAGACGATGAAGATGAAACGGGCTTTTCATTCGATGGGCATTATATCGATGATACTTTTGATGACTATATTCGCATCTGTAATACACAATATGGCTCTGTCGATAGTGCTATAGATGAAGCACTAAACGTGCTCGATGTTGACGATGTGAACAGTATCATACAGGAAGGTGGGATTTTTTCAGTATCAAGTAAGGATACACCTGCTCAGCCATCCTAAAAGTCATTTTCCCATTAAAAATCGCATTTAAGGGCGTGAATAAAAGCATCTCATGAGATAATTATTGGAATATGAGATGCTTCTGTATTTATTTCACATCAGTATCAATTCACGTTGCCGATGACCCATACTATTAGGCAACGTGAAGTCATCTCTCCCAGCGCTGAAGCGCCAATTTGGTGAGGATGATAGTGCTTGTCACTCAGGTTTTGGGCCGCGTTCAGCACCCTCATGAACTACGTGTTCACGTCGGTGTCGCTGCACACCTGTCACACTGTCCTCGATTGACGCGTCCATGCCACTACTCGCCAGTTTGTGCGCCAGGACGATTTTTTGTGCAAAACGTCTAAAACTCATGCATAAGTGAAATCTTTGCACCAACGCTAAAAAAATCCTGATTTCCCTTAGCCTCATAACAATAAGATATTTCACTAAAGCAGCAGGCATGCGGGCTTGTGGGAGTTATCCACTACTTCTGTGGATAACCATGTGTATTAGGTTTAGAAAAACGGTGGCAAGCGAGAATTGGCGCGGGTCTTGGTTGAGTTGATGTGATTCTCTGCTTTTTTGTTTAGTTTATGTAAATCAGCGAGTTAATTAAAATCAAGTCTCGCTTTACGTCTGGCCGATGGTTGCATGTTTTTACAGCGCAGGTCTAACCACTTTGTTAAAACAAATACGCATTCTGGGGATAAATAGCACATTTTAAACTGGATAAATGCGTAACGCTGTGTTAGCGCTTTTTGCACTCGATTTCCGCTTTATAACGCCCTACGCAGACCGACGATTTACACCGCGCATCGTTTTAGCCAACAAATGACTGGATGCTGTTTTTATATCCAGTATACTGTGGGAGTACATTTCTGAGGCGCGCTGTTAGTGCTATGCTTGACGCCTCACCCTATTGTTGAATGTTACTGTGCGTTGCCTGGTTTCGCGACGTTTGGTCCACTTTCTGGCAGGTTGTTCATGAGCAAACCCTTTAAACTGCACTCCGAGTTTACCCCCTCAGGCGATCAGCCTGAAGCGATCCGCCTGCTGGAAGAGGGATTGGAGGCGGGGTTGGCGCATCAGACGTTGCTGGGGGTAACCGGTTCGGGAAAAACCTTTACCATTGCCAACGTGATTGCGGATCTTAACCGTCCCACCATGGTGTTGGCGCCCAATAAAACGCTGGCGGCGCAACTCTATGGCGAAATGAAAGCATTTTTCCCCGACAATGCGGTCGAGTATTTCGTCTCTTACTATGATTACTACCAGCCCGAAGCCTATGTGCCCAGTTCAGATACCTTTATCGAGAAAGATGCATCGGTTAATGAGCATATTGAGCAGATGCGTCTGTCAGCCACCAAAGCGCTGCTGGAGCGACGCGATGTCGTGGTGGTGGCGTCGGTTTCGGCTATTTACGGGTTGGGCGATCCCGATCTCTATCTGAAAATGATGCTGCACCTGACGGTCGGCATGATTATCGATCAGCGCTCGATTTTGCGCCGACTGACCGAACTGCAATATTCGCGTAACGATCAGGCTTTCACGCGTGGTACGTTCCGCGTACGCGGCGAAGTGATTGATATTTTTCCGGCAGAATCTGATGAGATTGCGTTGCGCGTCGAACTGTTCGATGAAGAGGTTGAACGCCTGACGCTGTTCGATCCGCTCACTGGTCAGCAGTTACAAACGGTGCCACGTTATACCATCTACCCGAAAACCCACTATGTCACCCCGCGTGAGCGTATTCTTCAGGCAATGGAAGATATCAAAGTGGACCTTGCAGAACGCCGCAAGGTGTTGTTGGAAAACAATAAACTGCTGGAAGAGCAGCGGCTGACACAGCGTACGCAATTCGATCTTGAAATGATGAACGAACTCGGTTATTGCTCAGGTATCGAAAACTATTCGCGCTATCTTTCTGGACGCGGGCCGGGTGAGCCGCCGCCAACGCTATTTGATTACCTGCCTGCGGATGGTTTGTTGGTGATCGATGAGTCCCACGTGACTATCCCGCAATTGGGCGGCATGTACCGCGGTGACCGGGCGCGTAAAGAAACGCTGGTCGAATATGGTTTTCGTCTGCCCTCCGCGTTAGACAACCGGCCGATGAAGTTTGAGGAGTTTCAAGCGCTCGCACCGCAAACCATCTATGTTTCGGCGACACCCGGCAATTACGAACTGGAACATTCCGGCGATGATGTCGTCGATCAAGTTGTGCGCCCTACAGGATTGCTGGACCCGCTGCTGGAAGTGCGTCCGGTTGCGACGCAAGTGGACGATTTGTTGTCTGAAATCCGCAAACGCGTGGCGTTGAACGAGCGCGTGCTGGTCACTACCTTAACCAAACGCATGGCGGAAGATCTTACCGAGTACCTGGAAGAACACGGCGAGCGCGTGCGTTATCTACACTCAGACATCGACACCGTTGAGCGCGTTGAAATTATTCGCGACCTACGTCTGGGCGAATTTGATGTGCTGGTGGGGATCAACCTGCTCAGGGAAGGGTTGGACATGCCGGAAGTGTCGCTGGTGGCTATTTTGGATGCGGATAAAGAGGGCTTCCTGCGTTCGGAACGCTCCTTGATTCAGACCATCGGACGTGCCGCACGTAACCTTAATGGTAAGGCCATCCTGTATGGCGACAAGATCACGCCCTCAATGCAGCGCGCCATTCAGGAAACGGAGCGGCGACGCGAGAAGCAGCAGGCGTACAACGAAGCGCACGGGATTGTGCCTACCGGGCTTAACAAGAAAATCGATGATATTTTGCAATTGGGGCAACCGACGCCGAAAGGCAAAGGGCGTACCGGCCGTAAAGCCGCTGAACCTGCCGCAGAATACCAAGCACTGACGCCAAAAGCGTTGGAGCAAAAGATTCGTGAACTGGAAGGTCAGATGATGAAGCATGCGCAGAATTTGGAGTTCGAAGAGGCTGCGGCATTGCGTGACCAGATCCATGCCTTACGTGAGCGATTTATCGCCGCATCCTGATTTCCCTTCGTGCAAGGAGTCGACATGACATTTTCTATACCCGATGTAGAGGTATTGTTTATCGCGGGCTTCGGCCCGATCGCCGTGGACGCGATGGCCAGTCGATCGCTCTATCTGGACACGCTACATTTGCCGCTTAAACCATTGGGGGAGTCGAGCGATTATCTGGTCGCCGATACGCTTGAGGGCGTGAAGCACTTCGCGCTGTGGCCGTTGGCGCAGGCGAGCCAATCCTGCTTCGGCACTGCGTATTGGCCGGATGACGTCACCGTGCCGCAAACCTGGTTGGAGTTTGAGGTTGCTGATATGGCGGCCGCCACGGCTGCGGTTAAACGGGCGGGGTATACCTTGCTGGTCGATAACCGACTCGAACCGTGGGGGCAGTGGGTGACGCGTTTCCTTAGCCCGGAAGGCATTTTGGTGGGCGTTACCCATACACCGTGGCTGCGTGAGGAGTAGCCCTCGGCGGTAGCGGTTAGCCCAGGCGTTGCAGGGTAATTTCCAGCGCCTGGCGCAGCAGTTCGCGATCGTGATGGTGCGGCACGTCGGCCGCGCTTAATGGCTGCTGCACGATGAGACGATCGTTGATGCCCTGCACCGAGGTGTGTGGACTCACGATAACCGCATCCACCACTTTACGCCCCACCTTGTTTTCAATCATAGCGAGCTTTTGTGCCAGCGTCATATGAGCAGCGGCCTGATTGAGTTCTCGTCCCAAATTGCCGATATAGACCATCTGCGCTGGCGTGCGGCGCAGGGCGCGCGCCAGATCGTCCAGTAACAGCAGAGGCATCAGGCTGGTCAGAAAACTGCCTGGACCAATCAGGATCACATCAGCTTGTTCGATGGCATCAATCGCTTCCTGCGTCGCCTTGACCACCGGATGGAGTTGCAGCTCCTGTGGCAGTGCGTTCAGATTGTCTATTTGCACCTCACCGTAGATCTGGTTTCCTCCGATGTCGGTAGCGATCAGATCGACGGGATGTTCTGACATCGGGATCAGTACCGCATCCACTTTCAGCAGTCCGCGAATCAGGTTAATGGCTTCCAGCGGCCGTACGCTCAGATGATCCAACGCTTTAAGCATCAGGTTGCCCAGATTGTGTCCGGCGAGTTCACCGCTACCGGTGAAGCGGTATTCAAACATGGCGGAGGCTACGCTCGGGCTGGTGATCAACTGGTTCAAACAGTTGCGCATGTCCCCCCAGGCGATGCCACCCTCTGCGCGGCGGATCCTTCCCGTCGAGCCGCCGTTATCGGTGGTCGTCACAATGCCGGTGAGTCGTGAACCCAATGAAGACAGTGATGACATGACGCGACCGAGGCCGTGCCCGCCACCCAGCGCGACAACCTTATCGAGATCGGCTAACGTGCGATTGCGCATAAAGACCTTTTGCAAAAGAGGGGGAATTCACGTGGCTAAGGTAGCTGATTTCTCTCATAAAGGCGAAAAAAACCAAAAATCTTTGCCTCAGGATGATTTACGACAATTTTTTACGCCGTTTTTCGACTATGCTGGAGGCCTGTGGAAGAGAAAAAACCTTTATATATCCGCTATATACATAAGTATATAACGAATGTGTGGGTGACGTAATGCGTGAGTAACGTTAGACTCTTCTTTGATGAAATCAGACTCCTAGCCTTTGTGCCTAAGTGATGTGGCAGTGACTGCGTCATACGGTGCTCTGGCCGTGACCCTTGAGGTCACCAGGGTGCAGGGGAGAAATTCCCGCGCCTCCCGAATTTGGAAAGGTGTTTATGCTAAGTCAATTGACGGATGCGTTTGCGCGCAAGTTTTACTATTTGCGCCTTTCGATCACAGATGTATGCAACTTTCGTTGCACCTACTGTTTGCCTGAGGGCTATCAGCCTTCTGGCGCACCCACCAAGCGTTTTCTCTCTCTGGATGAGATCCGTCGGGTCAGTCGCGCTTTTGCTGCGCTCGGCACGGAAAAAGTGCGTTTAACCGGGGGGGAACCTTCGTTAAGACGTGACTTTGTCGAGATTTTAGCTGCCATCCGAGAAAATCCTTCGATCAAAACCCTGGCGGTGACCACCAATGGCTATCGGCTAGCGCGCGATGTGGCAGTATGGCGTGATGCCGGGCTAACGGCGCTGAATGTCAGTGTCGATAGTCTCGATGCGCGTCAGTTTCATGCGATCACCGGGCAGGATAAGTTTCATCAGGTGATGGCTGGGATCGATGCGGCCTTTGACTGCGGTTTTGCCAAGGTCAAAGTGAACACCGTGCTGATGCGTGACGTGAACGATAATCAACTGAATGCGTTTCTGCACTGGATCAAGGACAGGCCCATCCAACTGCGTTTTATCGAACTGATGGAAACTGGAGAGGGAAGGGAACTGTTTGCCCGTCACCATCTGCCCGGAACGGTCATTCGCGATAAATTGTTGGCGCAGGGTTGGCAACTGGCGCCGCGTGGTCGCAGTGATGGGCCAGCCCAGGTGTTTCGGCACGATGATTATCAGGGCGAAATTGGCCTTATCATGCCCTACGAGAAAGATTTTTGCCTGAGCTGCAACCGTCTGCGCGTGTCCGCCGTGGGTAATCTGCACCTGTGCCTGTTCGGCGAGCAGGGCATTCCCTTGCGCGACCTGTTGGCGGAGGATAGCCAAATGGACGATCTGGCGTTGCGTATTGCGGGTGGGTTATCGCTTAAAAAACAGACCCACTTCCTGCATGACGGCAACAGCGGCATAACGCAGAACCTTTCTTTTATCGGTGGCTGATAGCTACTCTTGCGATTTTCCGTGTTAAGAGGTGTGTGATATGAGCAAGGTCAGTGATGACTTCATTCCGCTGCAAATTGCAGTATTGACTGTTTCTGCGCGTCGTACCGCGCAAGATGATACCTCGGGTGATTATTTGCGCGAAGCGGCACAAGAGGCCGGGCACCAGATTGTCGCCAGCGCCATTGTCAAAGAGAACCGCTACCAGATTCAGGCGCAGGTTACCGCCTGGATTGCCAGCGAGACGGTGCAGGTGATTTTGATCAATGGTGGCACGGGTTTCACCGCGGGCGATGTCACGCCAGAAGCCATCTCCCCGCTGTTCGATCGCTCGATTGACGGTTTTGGTGAACTGTTTCGCATGGTCTCCTATGAGGATATCGGCACCGCCACTATTCAGTCCCGTGCGGTTGCGGGTTTGGCAAACCAAACGGTTATCTTTGCTGTGCCCGGCTCGACACGTGCGTGTCGCACAGCCTGGGAACGTATCATTCAGGAACAGTTGGATGCCCGGCAAAAACCGTGCAATTTTTTCCCTCATTTAAAGAAATCGAATTAATCATGTCCTCTCAGTTCACCCATATTAATGCCGCTGGCGAAGCCACCATGGTGGATGTGTCAGCAAAAGCCGAAACGGTGCGCGAGGCGCGTGCGGAAGCCTTTGTCACGCTGTCAGCGCAAACACTGTCGATGATTATCAATGGGCAGCACCACAAGGGTGACGTGTTCGCTACCGCGCGCATTGCTGGTATTCAGGCGGCTAAACGTACCTGGGAACTGATTCCCCTGTGCCATCCTCTGCTGTTAAGTAAAGTTGCCGTTGAGCTGACGGCTGAGCCTGAGCACAACCGGGTGCGCATCGAATCGCTGTGCCGTTTAACCGGCAAAACTGGGGTGGAGATGGAAGCGCTGACCGCTGCCTCGGTAGCGGCGTTGACCATTTATGACATGTGCAAAGCGGTGCAAAAAGACATGATTATCGGTCCGGTGCGTTTGTTGGCAAAGAGCGGTGGCAAATCTGGCGATTTTCAGGCGGAGGTAGAATGATTAACGTGCTGTTTTTCGCGCAGGTTCGAGAACTGACGCAAACGGATTCGCTTAGCCTTCCTGCGGAATTTTCCAGCGTGGAGGCGTTGCGTCAGGCGCTGGTCGCTCGCGGCGAACGCTGGGCGCTGGCGCTGGAGTCCGGTAAACTGCTGACGGCAGTGAATCAGACGCTGGTCGAGCCTTCACACCCGCTGCGTGATGGTGATGAAGTGGCGTTTTTTCCACCAGTGACCGGAGGCTGATTGTGCCAGTAAACCCGCAACCTGAAACCCGTATTGAGGTCGGCACCGCGCCGTTTGACGTGGGGCAGGCTTATCAGTGGCTGGCGCAATGTGACGAAGACGGTGCCGTGGTCACGTTTACCGGTAAAGTGCGCAACCATAATCTGGCTTCCGACGTGAGTGCATTGACGCTGGAGCACTACCCGGGGATGACAGAGAAAGCGCTGGCGGAAATCGTTGAGCAAGCAAGAGAACGCTGGGCGTTACCCCGCGTCTCTGTGATCCACCGCGTTGGGCCGCTCTTTCCCGGCGATGAAATCGTGTTTGTGGGCGTGAGCGCCGCACACCGTCAGGCGGCCTTTGACGCTGCGCAATTTATCATGGATTACCTGAAAACCCGCGCGCCGTTCTGGAAACGGGAAGCCACACCGGAAGGCGATCGCTGGGTGGATGCGCGTGACAGTGACCATGCCGCCGCTGAACGTTGGTAATTATACCCGTCATACTTCACGTTGCAGATGCGTTGTATCACCTTCTTTCATTTGATTAACGTTCGTTGAGGCTGGCGTGATTTTCGCCACGAGCGACACAGTGCCATGTGATACACTTATCAATGGTGGGCGATGTACGCCCGAGTCACAATCTCTGTCTGCGCTGCCAGACAGCAACGTAAGGGTAGTATCATGGATCGGTTCCCTCGTTCAGGCGATTCGATAGTCGAACGCGCTAATAGCGGCCTTCAGGCGTATATGGCGCAGGTTTATGGCTGGATGACCTGCGGTTTATTGCTGACGGCGTTTGTTTCCTGGTATGCGGCGCAATCCCCCGCGATAATGAGTTTCGTCTTTTCCAGCCGGATTACCTTTTTCGGGCTGATCATTGCGCAGTTGGGGTTGGTGTTCGTGATTTCCGGTATGGTGCAGCGCCTGAGCGGTAGCGTGGCGACAGGGCTGTTTATGCTCTATTCGGCGTTGACCGGATTGACGCTTTCCAGCATCTTTATTCTCTATTCAGGACAATCGATCGCCAGCACCTTTGTTATTACGGCGGGGATGTTCGGTGCCATGAGCCTGTACGGTTACACCACCAAACGTGACCTGAGCGGCCTGGGTAGCATGTTGTTTATGGGCCTGATCGGTATCGTGCTGGCATCGTTGGTCAATATCTGGCTGAAAAGCGATGCATTGATGTGGGCGGTGACCTATATCGGCGTAGTGGTGTTTGTCGGGCTAACGGCCTACGACACGCAAAAACTGAAAAATATCGGTGAGCAACTCTCTGCCGACGATAGCGATAACTTCCGCAAATATGCCATTGTGGGCGCATTGACACTGTATCTGGACTTTATCAACCTGTTCCTGATGCTGCTGCGCATTTTCGGCAACCGTCGCTAAGACGCAACACAACACATAGCCCCGTACGTAATACGTGCGGGGCTTTTTTTTCGCGTGTCACGCCATGTTTCGCCGGAACAACCCGTAGGCCGCACTGCCGGTCGTCGCTGTGATAGCCAGCAGTGGCCACAGGCTGTGCCATATCACGCTGAAATCAGCCCCTTTCAGGTAAATTTGCTTGGTGATGTCAGTGAAATGACGGATGGGATTTACCCAGGTCAGATTCTGTAACCATAGCGGCATGTTTTCCACCGGTGAGACGTAACCTGAGAGCAGGATGGCGGGCATCAGAAAGACAAACACGCCGATAAACGCCTGCTGCTGCGTGGCGCACAGCGACGAAATCAGTAAACCAAATCCCACCAGCGACAAGCCGTACAGCAGCATCGCGGAATAGAACAGCAGCAGTGAACCGGCAAACGGAATCTGGTAAGCAAAGATCCCTGCCAGCAGCACGATGGTAGCCTGACCGGTGGCGACAATCAGCGCCGGAACCGCTTTACCAATAAAAATTTGCCAGGTCGCCAGCGGCGATACCAGCAGTTGATCCAGCGTACCTTGCTCACGCTCGCGCGCCACAGAGAGCGCCGTCACAATCAACACGCCGATGGTCGTGATCATGGCGATAAGTGAAGGTACCACAAACCACTTATAGTTGAGATTCGGGTTATACCAGTGACGCACTACCAGTTCGCTCTGATTACTGCGCGTTTTTCCCACCATCAACTCCCGTTCGTAATCCCGCACAATCTGCTGTATATCATTTGCCGCAATTTGCGCGCTGTTAGAACGCCGTCCATCCAGAATCACTTGCAGCGAGGTGCTGTTGCCGTTGACCAGGTCGCGGGAGAAGTCGGGCGGAAACCGTACCAGCAGTAACGCTTTCTGGTTGTCGATAGTTGGCGCGATGGCCTGCGGGCTGCGCAGCGTTAATACCTGAGAGAAGGTGCGCGCGTTGGCGATGCGCTGTGTCAGTTCAATCGATGCCGGTCCACTGTCTTCGCTATAAATCGCGATGGTGGCATTGGTGACATCCAGCGTCGCGGCAAACGGAAACAGAGAGACCTGAAGCACTACCGGGAGCACCAGCAGGCTGCGGGTTTGCGGTTCGCGCAGCAACGATTGAAGCTCTTTGACGATCAGCGTCCATAAGCGGTAAAACATCGTTATCCCTCCTAATCCAGTCTGCGCCGCGTTTTCAACGCGGTCAGCCCGATGAAAAACAGTGTGGCAAGGCTTAAAAAGCCCAGATTGACCAGCAAAATGCTGACCACGTTACCGGTGAGGAATAAGCTTTGCAGCGTACTGACGAAATAGCGTGCCGGAATGACGTAAGAGACGGCGCGCACCAGTGCTGGCATGCTGTCGATTTCAAAGATAAACCCGGAGAGCATGACCGCTGGCAAGAATGCGGCGTTCAGTGCCACCATTGCCGCATTGAACTGGTTGCGCGTCAGGGTGGAAATTAGCAGCCCCATGCCGAGGGTGCAGGCAAGAAACAGGCTGCTGATGCCAAACAGTATCCACAGTGAACCGCGGTAGGGAACGTGCAGCACGAAGACCGCCACCACCATGCACAGCGCCATGGCGATCATGCCTAGCCCATAATAGGGGATCAGCTTGGCCAGCAGCAGCTCGGCACGTGTGACCTGCGTGGACAGCAGCGCTTCCATGGTGCCGCGTTCCCATTCGCGGGCAATCACTAACGACGTCAGGATGGCGCCAATGACGGTCATGATAATGGTGATGGCGCCGGGAATGATAAAGTGCTGGCTAACGGCTGCCGGGTTGAACCAATAGCGCAGTTGTACCTCAATGGGTTGCGTAAAGGTTCCCCCCTGAGCCAACGCGCGCTGCTCCTGCCAGACCTTCCAAACCCCTTGCACATAACCGGAAACAAAATTGGCGGTATTCGGCTCACTGCCATCAGTGATCACCTGTAGCGGGGCCAGCCCTCCGGGTCGTGACAATTGCTCGGCAAAATTGCCAGGGATGGTGATCAAGCCGCGAATACGCCCCGCTTGCATCAGTTGAATCAATGTCTGGCGGTCGCGGCTGATGGTCGGTTCAATATAGGGGGAGGCGGCAAAGGTTTGGGCCAAATCACGCGCCGCTTCACTCTGTTCTTCCAACAGAATACCGACGCGTAAGCGACTGGAATCGAGGTTGATACCGTAGCCAAAAATAAACAACAGCATTAAGGGGATGACAAACGCAATCAGGCTGCTGCTGGGATCGCGTACAATCTGCTTGCTCTCTTTACGGCACAATGCCCGCAAGCGTCGCCAGGAAAAGGCGGTGCTGCCCGACACGGAGCTGTGGTTGGCGTTAGTCATGGGCGTTCTCCGCGTCGTAGGCATGAATCAGGGCGATAAACGCCTGCTCCATGCTGGGATCGGGCATGTCTGGCGTCACCGTCTGCTGCTTTAAGGCATCGGGTGTACCGCTGGCAATCAGTTTGCCGCGATAAACCAGCCCGATACGATCGCAATATTCCGCTTCATCCATAAAGTGAGTGGTTACCATGACGGTTACCCCCCGGCTGACCATGCCGTTGATGTGCATCCAGAACTCGCGGCGGGTGAGGGGATCGACGCCAGAGGTGGGTTCGTCAAGAAACAGAATATCCGGTTCGTGCATTAAGGCGCAGGCCAAGGCTAAGCGCTGTTTGAATCCGAGCGGCAGGGCATCGGGCGTTTGTCGGCTTATCGGCGCAAAATTGAATGCCTGCGTCATGGCCGCGACTTTGTCACGTTGTTGGCGGCCACGTAGACCGTACACGCCAGAGAAAAAGCGTAAGTTCTGTTCTACCGTAAGATTACCGTACAGAGAAAATTTCTGTGCCATATAGCCCAGATGCTGACGCGCTTTGCCTGAGCTGATTTTAAGGTCCATGCCCAGCACGCGTGCATGGCCTTCACTGGGCGTGAGCAAACCACACATCATCTTGAAGGTGGTTGATTTCCCCGCGCCGTTGGGGCCGAGCAGGCCGAAAATTTCGCCGCGGCGCACGGTAAAATCGACCCGATCGGTCGCGACAAATTCACCAAATCTTTTGGTCAGATGACGGGCCTCAATCACCTTGTCGTCGCCGTCATCGGGGATGAGCGGCATAATGCGCGCCAGTGACGAACCCCCTTTGGGGCCGCCGCCTAACAGATCGATGAAGGCATCCTCAAAGCGGGGGGCTGTCGCTTCGATGTTGTCCGGCGTCAGCGGCAGTGTATCGCACAGACTGGACGGGGTTGCGCCTGCCTTCAGCATCAAACGCACATATTTGCCTTGAATGACGCCGTCACTGACGGCGGGGTGCTGCAATGCGTGTTGCAGCAGCGTGCGGTGTGCAACGCCATCGGCATGGGCCAACACACAGCGGCCGGCCATGGTGGCGGTAAGATCTTGCGGCGCGCCGCGATACAGTAATTCGCCGTTGTTCAGCAGCAGCACATCACGACACTGCTCTGCCTCATCGAGATAAGAGGTGCTCCACAGGATCAGCATGCCGTCGTCGGCGAGTTCGTGCACCATGCGCCACAGCTCGCGCCGTGAGATGGGATCAACGCCAACGCCCGGCTCATCCAGCAACAGCACATTAGGTTGGCCCAGCAGGGTACAGGCCAGCCCCAGCTTCTGCTTCATGCCGCCAGAAAGCTTTCCGGCCAGACGTGTGGTAAAGCGCGCGAGGTCGGTAAACGTCAGCAGACGTTCAAAAGTTTCCTGACGCTGTGTACCGGTAATGCCGCGCAGGTCGGCGTACAGCGTCAGGTTTTCCATCACACTCAGGTCTTCATACAGCCCAAACTTCTGCGGCATATAACCAAGGATGGCGTGCAATTGCCGGTCATCCTGTACTGGATCGAGCCCCATCACTCGCAGCGTCCCGCTGCTCGGTGTTAATAGACCCGCCAGCATACGAATCAGCGTAGTCTTACCCGCGCCGTCGGGTCCCACTAAGCCGATAACCGCACCCGCATCAAGCGTGGCCGTCAGCGGTTTCAGCGCCGGCGTAGTGCTGTCAGGAAAGGTTTTCTCTACCCCGTCCAGCGTAATGCGTGGCATGGGGCTGTTCATGGCGTTACGCTGTCAGTAGCGAAACGCAACGTGACTGGCATGCCTTGGCGCAGCAGGTCGTCCGCATCGTTCACGATGATACGCAGCCGATAAACCAGGTCTGTACGCAGCGCGGGGGTTTCTACGCTTTTAGGGGTGAATTCTGCGCTGGGGGATACAAATCCGACCGTGCCGTGGTAGGGACGGTCGGGGCGGCTGTCGGTGTAAATCAGCACTTCTCGCCCCGGTTTCGCTTGTCCAAGCTGTGGCTCATCAATATAGGCACGAATCCACACCGGGCGGGTCAACGAGAGCGTAAATACGGTGCCACCCGCGCTGAGCATGCTGCCTGCTTCTGCGGCGCGGGTGAGAATTACGCCATCAGAAGGGGCGGTTAGCGTGGTATCGCTCAGATCGAGGGTGGCCTGCGCCTGTACGGCTTGCGCCTGTGCCACTGCCGCCTCGGCGGCGGCAATCTCCTGCGGGCGGTTACCGCTTTCGAACTGGCTCAATTTTTCTTTAGCGGCTTGCAGTGTAGCGCCTGCCTGTTGACGCGCAGAACGGGCATCGTCCAGCGTATTTTGTGCCACGGCACCCTTGCCCCACATGCCTTGCTGGCGTTGATAGAATTTGTCAGCGTATTCATAGGCGGCCTGCGCTTGGTCCACTTGAGAACGCACTTGAGCCACCTCTTCACGCCGATAGCCTTCCTGAAGCAGTGCCAACTGGGCCGCTGCGCTGGCAACATTGGCGTCAGCCTGGCGCAACGCATTACGGTGCGGTGCGCTATCCAGCGCCGCGATCGCCTGTCCTGCCTTAACGCTGTCACCCTCATCCACCTGCAAGGTTGCCAGACGTCCACTGACACGAAACGCCAGATTCACCGTACGAATATCCACGTTACCGTACAGCGTGATGGGGGTGTCACGGCGTGCATAGTGCGCCCAGCCCGCATAGAGTGAGGCTGCCAACAGTAAAAGCACCAGAATGGTCATGCGCGATTTAACTTTACTCATGGAAGGCTTCCCTTTTTGACTGGCTAAAGGCATTCGCGCTGCTGGGCGGTTCTCAGGCCATCAAGCACCAGCGCGATGTGTTGTGTCACCACATCGTTAATCACCAAACTCTGTTCCAGGCCGATATCGTCCCAACCGGCACGTAGCCGTATGGTTTCTCGGGCAACGCGGAACGCCAGCGCTTCACCAATCAACGCATGGGCATGAATAACGGTTCTGCGATCGCTGCTGTCTAGCCCGGTATAGCCAGCGACCAGTTGCGTCATCAACTGGTGCATTGGCGCGATAATACGCTCGTGCATCAGCGGGTAGGCGTCCGTCGGTGACAACTGCTCGCGTGACATAAAGCGGCTGAAGTGCAAGGTTTCCGGGCTGGTCATCAGCCGGGTAAAGTTCAATACCAGTTTTTGCAGATACGCCATGTAGCGCTCCGGCGTGCCTGCGGGCTGTTGCAGGTACTCGGTAATTTCTGAGCGTAAAGGGAGATAGGTGTGTGCCACTTCATCGGCAATAGCGCTTGCCACTGCGCGATATAACCCCTCTTTAGAATAAAAATGATAGGTAATGGCGGCGATGTTTTGTCCGGCACGGCGGGCAATGTCACGCGTGGTTGCGGCTTGCAGGCCAAATTCGCCAAACACCTCCAGGGCTGCCTGTAACAGTCGTTGCTTGGTTTGATCGCCTCGTGTCGGCGACGTTGCCGGGAAAAGCATGGCATAAGCCCCATTTAATCAATCGTATGATTAAATTTAGTGGTTTTTTGGGTTTTTTTATGTGATCTGATTCTCAGTTAACAGGTGCGGTTGTTTCTTCTATCAGGGGGTCGGCACTGGATTGGCGATTTCCGGCGACAAGCATTTCCCATATCCTTTTAATTTGTAATGAAAAAGAGGTGATTGCTCGCATAACGAAAATATAACGTAAAACTTGTTATTGTTGCTTCGTAATGGTAATAATTACCATTAACAATCTCATTATCGATAGTGCGTAAACATCACCGCATGGCGGCATACGACCTGCCATGCGCTAGCAGTGAATTCTGTCCGTCAACGACATTCCTAATTGGGGTGGTGTTGGGCGGATTTTTTTATGTCGGGCAATGTGGGTTCCCGGCGTCTCATTATCAGGTGAAAACAGGAGGATCGCGTGATTCGGATGCGCATGTTATTGGCGGCAGCGCCGTGGGTGTGGGGGGTATCGCAATGTGCTTATGCAGAAGGCACAACTCGAACCGCAGGTAATGATGAAATGG
Source organism: uncultured Symbiopectobacterium sp. (assembly GCA_964293225.1). Taxonomy (GTDB): domain Bacteria; phylum Pseudomonadota; class Gammaproteobacteria; order Enterobacterales; family Enterobacteriaceae; genus Symbiopectobacterium. The sequence continues at coordinate 25,202 of CAXYYB010000035.1, forward strand.
TGGTCAGCGCGTCGCGCTCCAACGTGGAACAGCCTAAAGCACCGCAGATGATAACCATCATCAACCGCCAGCAAATTGAGCAGCAGTTGCGTGTAACGTCAGACTCCTCACAGGTGTTGAGTAACTTGTTGCCTGCCTTTGCCCCCAGCCGACAAAAAATGAGCGGCAGCGGTGAAACGTTCCGTGGTCGGTCGGCGCTGATTTTGGTCGATGGTATTCCGCAATCGAATCCGCTGCGTCCTACCGGACGTGAAATGCATACCATTGATTTTTCCATGATCGAACGGATTGAGGTTATTCACGGCGCCAATGCCACGAATGGTCTGGGTGCGACCGGTGGCGTTATCAACCTGATCACCCGTCGCCCGGAAAACGGGGCGTTCAATCAGCATGTTTCCGTGCAAACCACGCTGCCCACCGAGAAAGTCCGCAGCGAAACGGCCAGCTATAAAACCACTTACCGTGTCGATGGTCGCGTGGATAAACTCGATTATCTGGTGTCTCTGGGGTACGAAAATCAAGGACTTTTTCTTGATGGTAATGGACGGGCCATCGGCGTGGATAACACCCAGGGCGATACCATGGATTCCCGCGCCTACGATGTGTTGGCCAAGGTAGGGTACTGGCTGAATGACGACCAGCGCGTGCAATTGAGCGTTAATCGTTACCACATTCGTGGAGAAAATGACTACCTGAGCGTCGATGGCGTGCGTGCGCAAGGTATTCCGACCACCTCCGTGCGCGGTACGCCAGCGGGCGATGCGCCGTTTAACAGTGTGTGGAGCACGGGCATTACTTACGATCACAATAATCTGGCGGGATTCAAACTCTCAACGCTGTTATTCAGCCAGGAGTATGAAGCGCTGTTTGGTGCCACCAATTCGCAATCGTTCCAGGATACAACCATCGCGCCCAACAAAACACTGTACGATCAATCCCGCGCGGTATCCTCCAAGCTTGGGGCAAAAATCGCGCTCACCCGTGACGACCTTCTGTAGGATACGTTGAAAGTAACGGCGGGTTTTGATGTGCTGCTCGATAAGAACAAACAGGATCTCTATCTGACCAAACGCACCTATGTGCCGGAAATCGAATACACTAACTACTCACCTTTTTTACAAACCGAGTACGCACTGCTGGATAACGTGACGTTGCATGCTGGCGTGCGCCACGAAATCGCCAAACTGAAAGTCGATGACTATCGCACCCAATCGGCAGATAGCAACGGTGTTTATGACGGCGTGGCGGTAAAAGGCGGAACCCCCAAGTTTAACCAGACGCTGTATAACGCTGGTATTGTCTATTCACCGTGGGAACCGCTGAGTCTGTTCGCCAACTATTCTGAAGGGTTTGGCATGCCGGATGTCGGGCGTGCACTGCGCGACATTGACACCGAGGGGGTCGATCTGAGCCGGGCGAATAACCTCAAACCGGTGGTGACCAAAAATATTGAGACGGGATTCCGGGTTCAGCAGGGGGCCGTTGATTTTGAAGCCAGCTATTTCCGTTCCAGCGCGAAACTGGGGGATTCCGTGACGCTTAACAGCGATGACGATTTCGTTTCCAAGCGTGAGAAAACCCGCGTGCAAGGGGTTGAGGTCCGAAGCGGTTACCAGATTAATGAGCAGCATAAAGTCAATCTTTCCTATGCCCATACCGAAGGCAAGCGCGACAGCGATGGTGATGGCAAGTTGGATAAAAAGATGACCGGCCTGAACATCGCACCGGATCGGGTGATCGCCAGTTGGTCGGCAAGCTGGACGGAGAAGGTGAACACGTTTGTCCAAGGCAACTACGCCTTCAGCCGCAGTTTTGATGATGCCGGATTAGGATTTGACGGCTATCTGCTGGTGGATGCTGCGGTGGGCTACAAACTGCCTTATGGCCGTGTGAATCTGGCGGTTGCTAACCTGCTGGATAAACAGTACATCACTTACTATTCGCAGTCAGTGGGGCTGGGGACTGCGGCCAATACCCGCTATTTCTCCGGGCGCGGACGTACCGTGACATTGGGTTACTCCATTGATTTCTAAGAGTCACTTATCCCGTCTCGTGGCCCGTGGCTGCGGGATGGGAAGATACCTGAGGTTATGTCTGGTGCTGCTGTGCCTGTCGTTATCGGTTACCACAAGCTGGGCGCGCCAGGTGTCACACGCGCTTGGCGTAACTGTGATTAACGGGCAGCCTAAGCGGGTGGTTACCCTGTTTCAGGGGGCAACGGATACGGCTGTTGCGTTGGGGATAACACCGGTAGGCGTCGTGGATTCCTGGATTGAAAAGCCGATGTATCGCTATTTGCGTAGCGCATTAGGTGATGTACCCCATGTCGGCTTGGAAACGCAGCCGAATTTGGAAGCCATCGCATTGCTTAAACCCGATTTGATCATTGCGTCCCGTTTTCGCCATGAGCGGGTGTATACCCTGTTGTCGCAAATTGCACCCACGGTAGCGATGGAGGATGTGTTTGAATTCAAACGCACCGTACAACTGATGGGGCAGGCGCTGGGTAGGGAGACACAAGCACAGGGTTTGCTCACTGCCTGGCAGGGGCGAGTGTCGGCATTGCGTGACCGCCTGCGTGCTCATTATGGTTCACAGTGGCCACTCCGTGTTTCTCTGATTGAGTTTCGTGATGATCATATTCGTCAATATTTAGCACGCAGTTTTGCCGGTTCAGTACTCTCGGAAGTGGGTTTTATCTGGCCTAGAACCCAGGCTGACCCGCTCAGCGTGATGCGCAAACTGAGCACGCCAGAGAGCTTGCCGGTGTTGGATGCCGATCTGTTTTTTGTCTTTATGCGCTCGGAAAAACCAGCGGTGACGCAACTTTACCGCACCTGGACAGCGCACCCATTATGGCAACGCCTGACCGCCCCACAACGCGAGCGCGTCTACACCGTGGACAGTGTGGCCTGGAGTTTGTCGGGAGGTATTTTAGGTGCGAACCGGATACTGGATGAGATCGCACAACGCCTACTGCCTGTGGAGACAACCCCATGAAGCCCGTGTGGGTGTTGTGTGCTGTGGGGCTGCTATTGCTCATTTCCTGCTTTGCCAGCTTGATGGTCGGGGCACAACCGATCGCACCGCGTACTGTGCTAGCCGCATGGCTTCAGCCGGATGCGACGCAGATTGAACATATTCTGGTGCAGACCACGCGCCTGACGCGCACCTTGATGGCCCTGACGGTCGGTGCCAGTTTGGCCGTTGCCGGGGTGCTTATGCAGGCGATGACGCGCAATCCGCTGGCCTCACCGGGGTTATTCGGCGTCAATGCCGGTGCGATTTTTTTTATCGTTCTGAGCAGCGTGTGGTTAGGTGCTGCATCACTGGCGACGTTGGTGTGGTCTGGGTTTCTCGGGGCGGCATTAGCGGGGGGAGTGGTATTTGGTATTGGTTCGTTGGGCCGTGGGGCTACAAGCCCTGTGAGAATTCTGCTGGCAGGGGCGGCGATCACGGCGCTTTTCCTCTCGTTTACCCAAGCGATGTTGGTAATTCACCAGGATGGATTGGACAGCGTGCTGTTTTGGCTGGCGGGTTCGGTGGCTGGACGAGAGCGCGACCTGCTGATGCCTTTGCTGCCCTATGTGGTAGTGGGGTTAGTATTCAGTCGGGTACTGGCACCGCATATTAATATTTTGGTGGCGGGTGATGATGTGGCGCGTGGATTAGGGCTGCGTACCGGATGGATTCGCGGCCTGATGGGCGTGTGTGTGATTGCGCTGGCGGGCAGTGCAGTGGCGATTGCGGGTAACATTGGTTTCATCGGTTTGATTGTGCCACACATGGCCCGTCGGTTGTGTTCCCACGACCACCGTTGGCTGATCCCTACCAGCGCCTTGCTGGGTGCGTGTTTGTTGCTTTGGGCGGATATGGTGGCTCGTATAGCGATTTTGCCGCAGGAACTGCCGCTGGGCGTCATGACCGCTGTGCTGGGGGCACCTTATTTTATCGCGTTGGTTCGGCGGGAGGCGCGTCATGGCTAACGCTTACTCGCTACGTATCGGTATGTTGTCTCGTCGGGTGGATAGCCGTGCGTGTCTCTGGAATCTTGCACTGCTCGGTATAACGCTGGTGACGATACTCTTGGTGCTATCGCGAGGTACTGTGCCGCTCTCACCGTGGGAGGTGATGCACATCCTGTTGGCACCGCATCAGACCTCCGAGGGTAACGCCTTTATCGTATGGGAGTTGCGTCTGCCACGTATCGTATTGGCGGTGATGGTGGGAGGGGCATTAGCGCTTTCGGGGCTGATATTGCAAAGCCTGGTGCGCAATCCGTTGGCATCGCCCGATCTACTGGGGGTTACCAGCGGCGCGTCTGCCGCCGCCGTCGCTTTTCTCACTTTCGGCGCGGGCGTGCTCGGGCAGCGATGGATGCCGTTGGCGGCCATCGCTGGAGCCTGGGGAACGGCTCTGCTGATCTACCTGCTGACCTGGCGACGGGGGGTATCGCCTTATCGTCTGGTATTGGTTGGGGTAGGGATCTCCGCCTTGATGGGGGCGGTGGCGACGGGGTTGCTGCTCCTTAGCCCATTCAATACCACACTCTCCTCCTACATCTGGCTGACCGGCAGTGTTTACGGTGCTAACTGGCAGGATGTGACCTCTCTGGCTGGATGGCTGGCGCTAGTGGCACCGCTGTTGGTATTACTGGCGCGCCATGTGCCGATCCATGAGTTAGACGATGAAGTTGCTACGAGCGTGGGGGCTGCACTGGAACGGCGACGTAGCGCGTTGCTGTTGCTGAGTGTTGCGCTGGCCGGCACCGCCATCGCCCATGCGGGAGCGATAGGCTTTGTGGGGTTGATTGCTCCCCATATGGCAAAACGTCTAGTGGGACGCGCCTTTGTTGGCAGTGCGCTGGCAACGGTACTGATCGGTGCCAATCTGGTTGTGGTGTCAGATTGGGTGGGACGTACGCTCTTTTTACCGTTGGATTTGCCAGCAGGCATTTTTATTTCTGCGTTAGGCAGCCCCTTTTTTCTCTATTTACTGATTCGGCAACGTCATCATTAAGGCATAACGATGGATTCACCAAACCCTTTCCCGCTCTCAGGACGTGCTCTGACGCTGCAATATGACCGACAGGTGATTATTGAACAGCTGGATTTGCAGGTGCCTGCCGGGCGCATCACGGTCTTCGTCGGAAGCAACGGATGTGGCAAAAGCACCTTGCTTAAAGCTTTTGCACGTTTGCTGCCGCCAACCTCAGGCAGTGTCATGCTCAACGGTGCGGATATTCATCATCAATCAACCCACGCCATCGCGCGTAAGCTGTCAATTTTGCCGCAAACACCGATTGCCCCAGAGGGGATGACCGTGCGTCAATTGGTTGCCATGGGGCGCTATCCTCACCAAAGTTGGTTGCGCCAATGGTCGACGCAGGATGAAGAGAAAGTGGAACAGGCGCTGAACAGTACCGGTCTGACAGCGCTGGGTGAGCGGGTGGTGGATACGCTGTCTGGCGGGCAACGTCAGCGGGTGTGGATCGCCATGACGTTGGCGCAGGATACGGATATTGTGCTGCTGGATGAACCAACCACCTATCTCGATTTAGCACACCAGATTGAGGTGCTTGATTTGCTGCGCGAGCTCAACGAACAACACAGCAAAACCATCGTCATGGTACTGCATGACTTGAATCTGGCATGCCGTTATGCGCATCACATGGTGGCGGTTCACCAACGTGGGGTCTTTGCACAAGGTGCGCCACAGGCGATCCTGACAGAAACGTTGATAAAAACGGTATTCGATCTCGATAGCCGCATCATCGCTGACCCGGTGTTCGGTACGCCACTCTGTATTCCACTGGGGCGTTATGCACCAAAGCCGGAATGCGTGCGCGATGTGTGATCTTTCCTTTCACGCTGAAGAGCGGGCACACCTCGCCGCGCGTTTTAACCTGATTGCGGCGGCAGATTATCCGTTCAGCAGCGTGCTCCCGGTGTCGGCAATGCTGGAGACGGCATCTTGTCAGCGTATGTTGCAACAGCTTGCACCACGGTTGGGGGCTCCCTCGCTGGGTATCACCGCGTCGCTGTTAAGCAAACGCGTGGCTTTTCTTACCACGGCGGCTGCCTTTTATCCCTTATCGATGTACAACAAAGGGCTAAACATGGCGCTGACGAACTGCCTGTTGGATACGCGCCACGATGGGCATCTTTGGCAGTCGCATATGGTGATGGACGATTTATCGCTTTCAATACCCTTGTCGGATTCGGATCGTGCGAGTTGGCGCGATACCATACTCCGTAGTGTATTTGCGGAACATTTGACGCCGCTGTGGCATGCGTTGTCGGCCGCGTCAGGCATCTCGTCGCGGATTTTGTGGGAGAATACCGCTGTACGGCTGTTTTCACTGTTTGAACATCGAATACAACCCTCGGATACGGCGGCAGAAGCGCGTGTAAAACAGGATTTTCACTATGTGGTTCACGAGGCACCCGGCTCACTGTTTGGATTGGATGTTAACCCGCTTACTGGCTATTTTCGCCCGCTAACCTGGGTGGAAGCAAAAGGAGAGTGGGTCCGCTTTCGTCGTACCTGCTGTTTTTACTACAAGGCCTCTCAGCCGCAGGAATTCTGTCAAGCCTGTCCTTTGCTGAAGCCCAATAAATCGCATCGGTTACCTTTTAGGAATAAGCGCTAATCGGATGGCATATCAGGAAGGTGAAATCTCTGTTACACTAGCGGCCTTATGCACCGTAGTTTGTGCCCGTTCATTGTGGTTGTTGCTCACGTCGTTATTCCTTGGTTGATGGTGGCTCAGCAAACCCGCCTGATGTTCCCCCCTGGAAACTGCACCGGCTTTGGCTCGGTCAGGGTGGATCTGGAGTTGTTTTCTCTTATGTCTTTTTCATCTCTCGGCCTGAGCGCCGATATTCTCCGTGCTGTTGAAGAACAGGGCTATCGTGAACCTACGCCGGTACAACGCCAGGCGATCCCGGTGGTGCTGTCGGGTCAGGATTTGATGGCCAGCGCGCAAACAGGTACCGGTAAAACTGCCGGCTTTACCCTGCCGCTGCTGCAACTGCTGAGCACCAAGCCCAGTGACGTTAAAGGCCGTCGCCCGGTACGCGCATTGATCCTGACACCGACCCGTGAATTGGCCGCTCAGATTGGTGAAAACGTACAGGCATACAGCAAGTACCTGCGCTTACGCTCGCTGGTGGTGTTCGGTGGTGTCAGCATCAATCCACAGATGATGAAACTGCGCGGTGGCGTCGACATTCTGGTGGCCACGCCGGGACGTCTGTTGGATCTGGAACACCAGAATGCTGTTGACCTTTCCCATATCGAAATATTGGTACTGGATGAAGCGGATCGCATGCTGGACATGGGGTTTATTCACGACATTCGCCGTGTGCTGGCAAAATTGCCTGCTAAACGCCAAAACCTGCTGTTTTCTGCCACCTTCTCTGATGAGATCAAGGCGCTGGCCAATACGCTGCTGACGCGTCCGGCGTCGGTCGAGGTGGTGCGTCGCAACACGCCATCGGAACTGGTGACCCAGAACGTGCACTTTGTCGATAAGAAGCGCAAGCGTGAGCTGCTCTCTTTGCTGATCGGCAAAGAGAACTGGCAGCAGGTGCTGGTGTTTACCCGCACCAAGCACGGTGCGAACCATCTGGCTGAGCAGTTGGGCAAAGACGGCATTACCGCTGCGGCTATCCATGGTAACAAGAGCCAGGGAGCCCGTACCCGTGCGTTAGCGAATTTCAAGGAAGGGTCGATTCGGGTATTGGTGGCGACGGATATCGCTGCGCGCGGTCTGGATATCGATCAACTGCCGCATGTAGTGAACTATGAACTGCCCAACGTGCCCGAAGACTACGTGCACCGTATTGGTCGTACCGGCCGTGCGGAATCGACCGGTGAAGCGTTGTCGCTGGTATGCGTCGATGAGCATAAGCTGTTGCGCGATATTGAGCGACTGCTGAAACGCGAAATTCCGCGCATTGCGCTGCCGGGCTTTGAGCCCGATCCGAATATCAAGGCCGAGCCGATTCAAAATGGGCGTCAAAGCCAGCGTGGTGTGCCGCGTGGCGGCGATCGTTCTGGCAGCGAACGCCACAGTACGGCACCACGTCGCCAACGCAGTGGCGAAGGTTCTCCTTCTGGAGAGCAACGTCGCGGTGGTCAGGGTAAACCTGCCGCATCGCGTCCGCAGGGTAACGGTCAGCGTCGCCCGGCGCGCGCCAGAAGCGAGTAATAACCACCTTCGCAGGGGAACTGCCGTTCCCCTTAACTCGCCCTCGTCATCCTCGGCGAAAGCCGGGGATCGTTGTCAGAAGAAACACGCGCAGTCTGCCAGAGATTCCCGCTTGCGCGGGAATGACGGTGTTAGGCAGGCTTCCCATTACTCTGGATTATCAGTAAGCTGCTTAATTCGCCTTCATCCGCAAGCCGACGCGCTTTGCCCGAATAAAGACTGAATAATGAGAACAGCCGCCCCCGGTATCACTGAAGATGGTCTGCCGCTCCCGCAGCGCCACTACGCCATGTTGACCATTGCCATCAGCATTACGCTGGCCGTGATGGATGCCGTGGTCGCCAATGTGGCATTGCCGGTTATTGCTACGGATTTCAACATTAGTGCCGCTAACGCGATCTGGATTGTTAACGGTTATCAGTTGGCGGTGGTAGTATGCCTGATTCCGTTCGCGCGTTTGGGCGAGATTTACGGCTATCGTACGGTGTACATGTACGGATTGACCCTGTTTATCCTGTCATCGCTGGCCTGTATGTTGGCGAACAGCATGCCGTTGTTAACGCTGGCGCGCGTGGTGCAAGGCATCGGTGCTGCGGGGCTGATGAGTGTGAATACCGCGTTAATCCGCTACATCGTGCCGCGCGCCAAGCTGGGCGGTGCAATTGGTATTAACGCGCTGGTGGTAGCGATGGCCGCCACCGTAGGGCCTACGCTGGCAGGGGGCATTTTGTCTGTCGCCTCCTGGCCGTGGTTGTTTGCCATCAATCTGCCCCTTGGCCTCGCGGCCATTCTGTTGGCAATGCGCAGTTTACCGGATAACGATCGTAGTCAGCAGCCGTTTGACGGTGTGAGCGCTATATTGAGCGCTCTGATGATCGGTTTGGCCATTACTGCCATTGAGAGCATCGGCCATAAAAGTAATGTCGTGTTGATCGGTGGACAACTGGTGCTGGCATTGGTCGCTACCTTACTGTTAGTGCGCCGGGAAGCGTCTGCCACCGCACCGCTGTTTCCGTTTGATTTGCTGCGCATTCCGGTGTTCAGTTTGTCGCTGGCGACCTCAATCGCTTCCTTCACCACGCAAATGCTGGCCTTTGTGTCTCTGCCGTTTCTGTTTCACCATGAACTGGCACTGACGCCTGCCGAAGTGGGGCTAATGATGACGCCCTGGCCGTTGGCAACTGGCGTGATGGCTATGGTGGCAGGAAAGCTTTCCGATCGCATGTCGCCCGCCATACTGGGCGGTGTTGGCTTGCTGCTGCTCGCCGTTGGGATGCTGGCATTGAGTCAGCTTTCTCCCGTCACCACCATGGCCGGTATTGCCTGGCGCATGGCCCTGTGCGGCGCGGGATTCGGGTTATTTCAATCCCCCAACAATCGTCTGTTGGTCACGTCGGCACCGCGCCAACGCAGCGGTGCCGCAGGCGGTATGCTAGGCACTGCGCGCCTGATAGGGCAGTCCAGCGGCACGGCGTTGGTGGGTATGTTACTGGCGCGATTTGATATGCAGGGCGGTTACTATGCGCTTTATATGGGGTGCGGTACGGCGGCGCTGGCATGTATGCTGAGTTTTACGCGTCAGGCCTTCAATCCCTCTGTCGCGGAAAAAGGCTAGCGACAGCGTAACGCTTGCTTTTCCTGCCCGTCTCAGTACCATGGCGGGCTGATTTAACCGGAGCGCCGTGCGGCGTCCTGATGAGCTCAATAGCGTTATGCGTATCCTCCTTGCGCCGATGGAAGGCGTTCTCGATGCTCTGGTGCGGGAACTGCTGACCGACATCAATGAGTACGATCTGTGTATCACCGAGTTTTTACGCGTGGTAGATACGCTGCTGCCTGTCAAATCCTTCTACCGCCTTTGCCCTGAATTGCATCATGCCAGTCGCACGCCCTCCGGCACGCAGGTGCGCATTCAATTGCTGGGGCAGTATCCGCAATGGCTGGCAGAGAACGCCGCGCGCGCGGTGGCACTCGGCTCTTACGGCGTTGACCTCAATTGTGGCTGCCCGTCAAAACTGGTGAATGGCAGCGGCGGCGGCGCCACGTTGCTGAAAGATCCTGAGTTGATCTATCAGGGAGCGAAAGCCATGCGCGAGGCGGTGCCACGCCATCTCCCGGTGACGGTGAAAATCCGTTTAGGCTGGGATTCGGGCGATCGTCAATTTGAAATTGCAGATGCGGTTCAACAAGCGGGCGCTACCGAACTGGTGGTGCATGGGCGCACCAAAGAAGACGGATACAAAGCGGAGCGCATTAACTGGGCAGCCATTGGTGAAATCCGCAAGCGCTTATCGATCCCGGTGGTGGCGAACGGCGAAGTCTGGGACTGGCAAAGCGCTCAGGATTGTATCGCGGTTACCGGCTGTCAGGACATTATGATTGGGCGCGGCGCGCTTAACGTGCCCAACCTGAGTAAAGTGATTAAATACAATGCATCGCCGCTGGCCTGGCCTGAGGTGGCCGCGTTGTTGCAGCGCTACACCCAGCTTGAGAAGCAGGGGGACACTGGCATGTATCACGTGGCGCGCATCAAACAGTGGCTTGGTTATTTACGCAAAGCCTATGTTGAAGCCGACGATCTGTTTCGCCAGATTCGAACCCTGACCACGTCAGAGGCCATTGCGCGCACCATTTCCGCTCTAGTCTAGCGTGGCGATGGATCGCTTATTCTTCAACGTGTATTGATTGTTTTCAGTGCATCGCTGCTGGTTTTTTCTCCATGTCTTAATCACTTTACGGATATTCAATTGCTTTCCTCTTGACGGAGCGGTATAACACGATCATTTTGGAAGTGTAGACGTCTATACGTATAAGGGAACGCATGCAGCAGCACAGAACACCCACTCAGGAAATCCCTGCGCAATCAGGTACCTTTAAACGTGCAATGAAGGCACGCCACCTCATCATGCTGTCATTGGGCGGTGTCATCGGTACTGGGCTGTTTTTTAATACCGGTTATATTATTTCCACCACGGGTGCTGCGGGCACGCTGCTGGCCTATCTGATTGGTGCGGTGGTGGTGTATCTGGTGATGCTATCGTTGGGGGAATTGTCGGTTGCGATGCCGGAAACCGGGGCGTTTCACGTTTATGCATCACGCTACCTGAGCCCAGCGACCGGCTACACCGTTGCCTGGCTCTATTGGTTGACCTGGACAGTGGCATTAGGCTCAAGCCTGACGGCGGCGGGCTTTTGCATGCAATACTGGTTTCCCTCCGTCCCCGTCTGGGTGTGGTGTCTGGTGTTTTGCGTCTTGATTTTTGTCCTGAATGTGATTTCCGCGCGTTTTTTTGCCGAGGGCGAATTCTGGTTCTCGGTGATTAAAGTGATTACCATTCTGGCCTTCATTATTCTGGGGGCAGGGGCGATGATCGGCATCATTCCGCTCAATGATGGTGCGCCTGCGCCGCTGTTAACCAACCTCACCGCACACGGTTGGTTCCCCTTCGGTGGCTTGCCCATTCTGATGACCATGGTTGCGGTTAATTTTGCCTTTTCCGGCACTGAATTGATTGGTATCGCCGCCGGGGAAACCGAGAACCCGCATAAAGTGGTGCCGTTGGCGATTCGTACCACCGTTGTGCGCTTGATTGTGTTTTTTATTGGCACCGTGCTGGTGCTGGCGGCGTTGATTCCGATGGAACAGGCGGGGATTGTCAAAAGCCCGTTTGTGCAGGTATTTGAGCGCATTGGTATTCCGTATGCAGCGGATATTTTTAACTTTGTCATTCTGACGGCGATTTTATCTGCGGCTAATTCCGGCCTGTATGCCTCGGGGCGTATGCTGTGGTCACTTTCAAATGAGAAAACGCTGCCTGCCTGCTTTTCCCGTCTTACGCAACGTGGCATTCCACTGATAGCGATCTCAGTCAGTATGTTAGGTGGGTTGTTAGCGTTGGCTTCAAGCGTTGTTGCGCCCGATACGGTGTACGTGGCGCTTTCTGCCATCTCCGGGTTTGCCGTGGTTGCCGTATGGCTTAGCATTTGTGCGTCTCATATTGCTTTTCGGCGTCACCATCTGCGTTCCGGGCGCTCACTGTCGGCGCTTAACTACCGCGCACCCTGGTTTCCTTTTACCCCCATTGCTGGCTTTTTACTTTGCCTGCTAGCCTGTGTTGGGCTGGCATTCGATCCCACGCAGCGAATTGCCTTGTGGTGCGGATTGCCTTTTGTGGCTGTGTGCTATGCCGCTTATTATTTCACGCAGCGGCAACAGACACGTCAATTACCTGAGGAGTTGGATAATGTTACCTGAGAATCCCCTTGCTGCGCTGCTGGAACAGTCACCCGTGGTGATCCTGGATGGTGCGCTGGCCACCGAGTTGGAAGCACGCGGCTGTGATTTGTGCGATCCGCTCTGGTCGGCGAAAGTGCTGATGGAAGCGCCCGAGCTAATTTATCAGGTGCATTACGACTATTTTGCTGCCGGGGCACAATGTGCTATCACCGCCAGCTATCAGGCGACGCCACAGGGTTTTGCGGCGCGTGGGCTGAGCGAAGCAGATTCGTTAGCGCTGATCGCGCGCAGCGTCGAGCTGGCGGTGCGTGCCCGTGAAGATTATTGCGCGGCGCATCCCGATACGGGAGCACTGTTAGTGGCGGGCTCCGTAGGGCCGTATGGCGCTTTTCTGGCGAATGGGGCTGAATATCGTGGCGATTATCATCTGCCACAGGAAGAGATGATGGCATTCCACCGGCCACGTATCGCGGCGTTGGTCGACGCGGGTGTTGACGTGCTGGCATGCGAAACCCAACCCTCGCTGCCGGAGCTGGCCGCTCTGCTACAGTTGCTGCGAGAGTTTCCTTCTATCACTGCTTGGTTCTCGTTTACGCTGCGTGGTGAGCAGCACATCAGCGATGGCTCGCCGCTGCGTGACGTTGTGGCGCTGTTGGATAACCACCCGCAAGTTGTCGCGATGGGCATAAACTGTGTCGCATTGGAAAGTGCGACGGCGGCGTTAGCGCATTTATCCTCACTGACCGCGTTGCCGCTGGTTGTCTATCCTAATTCCGGCGAGCATTATGATGCCAACGCCAAACGTTGGAGCGCAACCGGGGAGCAGGCGTGCTCGTTGACCGCGCATGTTCCCGACTGGAAAGCCGCGGGTGCGCGCCTGATTGGTGGGTGCTGTCGTACCACGCCGCAGGATATTGTCGCTATTTCTCATGCGTGCCAGCATGAGTCGCATCATTATTGAGGGAGATATCATGACCAACGGGACTGAAAGCGCTCGCCGCACCTATCGCCAACTGTGTGACACACTGGGGCTTACCTTACCCATCACCTTTCTGGATATTGCTGCTGAGCAAACCGTTGTCGTGTCGTCGCCGGATGCCGAAGTGCTGCGGCTGGCATTAGGGTATGAGAAAACCGTCGCGGCTTATTTTCACCATCTGCCCCCGACGCCAGACGACATGGAACGGGCAATCATGACCGTAGAGGATGAGGTCACACGCATTCGCCATCAGGTGGATACGCAACATCCCCTTTATCTGTACGATCCGGCACTGGCATCATTGGCCGAAGCAACCGGTGTGTCGGCCAATGCGCACGGTTGGTACATTGAGCAGGACGATATCGAGCGATTGTTTAAGCGTTTCGAACAGGTGATGCTCGGTCGTCCCGCCAGTTGGGAAGCCATTCCGCTCGACAACGCATTCACGGCCCGTTTGTTGATTTTGCGCGAGTTTATGCACCATCTGGGCTATTTGTCGGTATTTATTGTTAATACCACTGCCAACGAGTCCCCCTAACGCTTGCCCCTGCGCGTGGTATCGCGATAAGGTCAGATTTTCTCTGGCCGTTGGTAGCATGTTTATGGACATCCACGATCTGCATGATAACCCCGCGCGCATCGCTGCTGTTGCCGCATTGCTCTACGCCGAATGGTCGGCGTTTCCCCGTTGGTCGAATACGTCAGCCATTGAATCCTCGCTACGCCAGCGCGGCGTGGCGGCCGATCATGCGTTCTCGCTGGGTATGTTTACTCACGATGATCATGCGGTTGCTACCACCAGTATCATTCGCTATGAACTGGACGATTGCCCAGAACGAGAATACTGGCTGGGAGAAGTGGTCACTGCCCCGTCGCTGCGTGGCAAAGGGTTGGCCACGGCGCTGGTGAATGCTTGCGTGGCGCGTTGCCAGCAGCAGGGTATTGAGATGCTGTATTTGTATACGCCTGATAAGCAGGCTCTCTATGCCCGAATGGGGTGGCAACCGTTAGAGCAACGTCAGGTGGCAGGAGAAAGTGTCACTGTGATGTGTTTATCGCTCGGAAAGTGAAACATGCTGGCAGACTATGTGATGAAGTCTATTATCTGTGGTAGGTTTGACATAGTAGCGGATATGCAGGCAGTGTTTTATCCAAAGGGACAGCCGCAAGCAATGCCATGAAGGGCTTTTGACAGCGCGGGCGGCCTCGTCGTTCACCGGACGTGGAGAAGAGTCATGACGACACACTTTTTGGGGAAATATGAGATCGAGCTGAAATTCAAGATTAAGGATATTAGCGAGTTTCGTGACACGTTATTAAGTCTTCATCCAGAAGCTTTTGTGTTTGAGAATAATGAATATGATATTTACTACGATGATCCGCTCGCCTCGTTACAGAAAAGAAATATGAGTATGGTGTTACCGTCTATGTCGCCTTCTGGAATTAAATTATGGATTGTTAAAGGTCCAGAGGAAAGGCGTTGCGAGGCTGTTAATATTGAATCGGTTGAAAAAGCAGACAGCATGTTACACACGCTAGGCTATATTCCTATTCATCACGTAAATAAAACCCGCAGTATCTATTTCCTCGATCAGTTCCATATCACCCTCGACTATATCGCTATGCTGGGACACTACGTGGAAATATCGGTCATGACCGATGACGAGGCCGCATTGCAGGACCTGGAAGAGGCCTGTGTGCAGTGTGCGCTGCGTTTGGGGCTGGATATGGAAAATAAAGAGCCTCGCTCATACCGTCAATTATTGGGCTTTTGAGGCTGTCAACCTGGATTAAACGCGATCATAGAATTGGCAAAAGGATTTATCATTCTATGATCGAGTTAAAATAATTATTCTGTTATCAGCGTAGTATCTGAATAAGCACCGTCGTTGCACGTCGTACACCATGATTAAAATCCATGATGGGGCCGCACGGTGTGAATTATGTTGTGAAAACTTTAACGCTTTGTATAAGGATGTTCTGGGGCGAATTGATTTTTGAGATATCGGTGATAAGCGTGGCAGGCAGTAAATATTATATTACCAGATTTTGTAAGTAAAAAAATCAATCGTGTTTGCTTCATCCTGCAAAATAACAGAATAAAGGAACCGAATTATGAAAAAAAAGGTGCTGTTATTCAGTGCGCTGGCACTCGCTTTTTCTTCCATGGCGCAAAGTGAGACGCCCGAGTCTACCGATCTGGTGATCATCGGTGCGGGTGGCGCTGGCATGTCTGCGGCCATTGAGGCACATAACCAGGGTGCAAAAGTTATCCTGTTGGAAAAAATGCCGTTTGCCGGTGGCAACACGGCGCGCGCTGAGGCAGGGTTGAACGCCGCGGGTACTTCTTATCAAAAAGCCAAGGGCATTCAGGACAGCCCGGAGCTATTCTTCCAGGACACCATGAAAGGCGGCCGCAACATCAACAACCCCGACCTGGTGCGCACGCTGTCTGAACGTGCAAAAGACTCTGTGCAATTCTTGAAGGATAACGGCGCTGAGTTAGCCGATTTAACCCGTACTGGCGGTGCCAGCGTGGATCGTACCCACAGGCCTGCCGGGGGCGAACCGGCCGGTAGCTTCATTGCGACCGCGTTAATCAAGAAAGTAAAAGCGCTGAATATCGATCTGCGCACCAATACTTCCGCTACTGAAATTGTGCAAAATGACAAGGGCGAAGTCACCGGTATTAAAGCGAAAGGCAAAGATGGCAAAGAATTTGCGCTCAATGCCAAAAAAGTGATGATCACGTCAGGGGGATTTGGTGCCAACTTTGACATGATCAAGCAATACGACCCGAAACTCGCCAATTTCAAAACCACCAATGCGCCGGGTTCATTGGGCGAAGGGGTGAAGATGGCGGAGAAAATCAACGCCAAGCTAGTGGATATGGAATATATCCAGATTCACCCCAGCACCGTGCCGGGTAAAGGGATCCTGATCACCGAAGCGGTGCGTGGCGACGGTGCGATTTTGATCAATGAAGAGGGCAAACGTTTTATCAACGAATTGCAGACGCGTGATGTGGTTTCTCAAAGTATCCTGAAACAGCCGGGTGCTCACGCTTATCTGATCTTTAACGATGATTTGGTAAAACAAAACAAGACCATCAACAGCTACTTCAAGCAAAAACTGGTGGCTGAAGGTGATACACCGGAAGCATTGGCTACTGCCATCAAGGTTGATAGCAAACAGCTGCCGTTAACCCTGAAAACCTACACTGGCTATGCAAAAGCCAACAAGGATACCGAGTTCGGGCGTGACAGCTTTAAACAAGCGCTGGATACCGGTAAATATTACGCCATTGAAGTCACACCGGGCATCCACCACACCATGGGCGGTATTGCCATCAACACCAAAGCACAAGTGGTCAACAAAGACGGGAAAGTCATTCCGAACTTGTTTGCTGCGGGTGAAGCCGCTGGTGGGGTTCACGGTGCTAATCGCTTGGGCGGTAACTCACTGGCGGATATTGTTACCTTTGGCCGCATCGGTGCCGATGAAGCGGTGAAAGAAATCAAAGCAGGCAAATAAGTCATTGTATTCAGGGGACGCCGCTTCGTGAGCAGCGGCGTTGCTGTTATCACAAAACCAGAGAAAGCGAGAAAATGATGAAAAAAACCGTTCCATCGTTGGTGGCTGCTGCTGCCTTGTTGTTTGTTGCCTCAGCTGGCGTTCAGGCTGCCCAAACGTATAAAGACGGTACTTACACCGGCAAAGCGCAGGGTAAAGAAGGGGAGATAGAAGTTTCGGTGAAAGTCAGTGAAGGCAAAATTGCCAATGTAGAAGTGGTAAAACACGAGGACACAGAAGCGCTGATGCTCGGTGTTATTGATAATATCGTGCCGGAAATTGTGGAAAAACAAACGGCAGACGGTATTGATGCGGTAACGGGTGCCACCATGTCCAGCACTGGCGTACTGGAAGCAGCAAAACAAGCGCTGGCACAAGCGAAATCCTAATGGGATAGATAGACGCCTGTGGCCGATGTCACAGGCGTTATTATCGCCCACACTATTTATTTCTCTTTATTATAAATGCCAAGGCTATTTTCGCTCTTTCATCGATAATGTTGACGTGAATATTTTTACCATTGAATAATAGTTATCACTGAATGTTTTTGTTATGTTGATATCATGCGGGATATTGATAACAAACGTGTTTAATTATGCTGGCGTATGATTTATCGGTAGGGAAAAACGCCGAGGCGTTATCATTTCATGATCGAGTTAAAATAATTATTTTTCTAAGGGTGTAGTATTTTAAAAAGCAGCGCCGTTGCACGTCGTAGACCATGATTAAAAACCATGATAGTGCAATTCACTGTGAATATATTGTGACAATATTATTGAATAAAGGAATATATCATGAAAAGAAAGGTACTGTTATTCAGTGCGCTGGCACTCGCTTTTTCTTCTATGGCACAAAGTGAAAACCGGGAATCTACCGATCTGGTCATCATTGGTGCTGGTGGGGCGGGTATGACTGCCGCCATTGAAGCACACAACCAGGGGGTTAACGTTATTCTTCTGGAGAAAATGCCTTTTGCCGGGGGAAATACCGCGCGCGCAGAAGGCGGTTTAAACGCGGCGGGAACGCCTTATCAAAAAGCCAAGGGCATTGAGGATAATCCTGAGCTGTTCTTTAAAGATACGATGAAAGGAGGGCGGAACATTAATAACCCTGAATTGGTACGTATCCTTTCAGAGCAGGCGAAAGACTCCATTGAATTTTTGAAAATCAATGGTGCTGAACTGGCTGATGTGTCGCGAGCGGGCGGTGCCAGCGTCGACCGCATTCACCGGCCTGTGGGTGGGGAACCGGCTGGCAGCTTTATTGCTACGGCGCTGATCAAGAAAGTCAAAGCACTTAATATCGATATGCGTACGCGTACCTCCGCGACGGAAATTATTAAAAACGATAAAGGTGAAGTAACAGGAATTAAAGCTAAAGGTAAAGAGGGTAACGTTTACACCATTGATGCCAAGAAGGTCATGATCACTGCCGGTGGCTTTGGCGCCAACTTTGACATGATTAAGCACTACGATCCCAAACTGGTCGGTTTTAAAACAACGAATGCGCCAGGCTCGTTGGGGGAAGGGGTTAAAATGGCGGAAAGTATTAACGCCAAGCTGGTGGATATGGAATATATCCAGATTCACCCCACCACCGTTCCCGGAAAAGGTATTTTGATCACGGAAGGAGTTCGCGGTGATGGTGCTATTTTAGTCAATGAACAAGGGAAGCGTTTTATTAATGAACTGCTGACGCGTGATGTGGTCTCGCAAAGTATTTTAAAACAACCCAACGCCCATGCTTATGTAATATTTAATGACGCGCTGGTTAAACAGAATAAAACCATTGACACCTATTTTAAACAGAAACTGGTGTTTGAAGGTGATTCTGTTGAGGCGCTTGCCACGGCCATCAAGATGGATCCTAAACAGCTCTCTGGCACGCTCTCCGCTTATACGGGCTATGCCAAAGCCAAAAAAGACACTGAGTTTGGTCGCGAAAGCTTTAAGCAAGCGTTGGATACCGGGAAATATTATGCCATTGAAGTGACCCCGGGCATCCACCATACCATGGGTGGTATCGCCATCAATACCAAAGCGCAGGTGGTCGATAACCAAGGCAAGGTGATCCCGAACCTGTTCGCTGCGGGTGAAGCGGCAGGTGGGGTACACGGTGCCAATCGCCTGGGCGGTAACTCCCTGGCAGATATCGTGACCTTTGGTCGTATCGGTGCTGATGAAGCCGTAAAAGAAATTAAAGCCGGTAAATAAGTCGTACTATCAATGGAACGCCGCTTCGGGAGTCGCGGCGTTTTAATCATCATAAAAGTGAAAAAAGACGCGAAAGTTGTCCCTCCGTTGGTGGCTGCTGCTGCCTGCCTCTGCCAGTATTCAGGCTACACAAATGTATAAAGGCGGGATGTATATCTGAAAAAATGCAGGGGAAAGACGGTGTTAGGCATATGAATATAGACACCTGAGGCATACGGATATGCTTCAGATGTCGTTGTTATTGTAACCGTTATTGATCGTCTGATGTCCTACCAATCAAATCTACTTTCTTAGATGGCAGGGTTATACGGTTTGCAATATACCATTAACAGTGTATTTTAACGGCGAAGTTGCGGGTTCAATGCCTTTTGTGAGAATTTTCACACCATCACGTACTAATGAAACTGTACGGCGTCTATTGTTTTCTGGAATATTTATATGGAATTTATTCATCAATCCCGGAGCAATTCTTGAGCCACTAATATGAAAGCGTAATGTTTCATTATCTGATTCGACCCAAACTTGCCAACGTGATTCTAAAGATCCATGGTCATCATCATATATGTACCCGTAAGCGCCATGAAGTGCTGGGTAAATATAATGAGGCAACGTCTCCTCAGGGTCATAGTAGCCAATCAATGTGGTAACAGGTACGCCAAATTCTGATGGTTTCCGTTGGGTTAATAAGTCAATGAATTCGATTTTTTCAACCCAATCATTACCATTGGAGATATAGTAGGCATGCTGGTTGTAAGAAATCGTTCTTTGCAATCCATTAATTGTAAGAACTATATTGATGAAAGTGTTATTCGTTATAAGAATAACTTTTCTCGCGTTACTTTCATTTGCTGGAGGAACAGTTACTAGCGCGAAATTCTGACCTGTTATTGATTCTACTTTTACAATGTCATAATTCCTGAGAAACTCCCGGTTCACACGCATAACTCGGGATCTTGCTGGAGAGAGTAACCCAGTGATTTTGCCCTTCGTTTAAGCCCGTCGAGTACGCGATTACGGTAGCGCTCTTCATAATAATCCGCGCCAGGATCGACATATTTCTGACCGTATTTAAGGGCATTGTAGAACAGTATTGCCAGTTTTCTTGCCGTTGCAGTGACTGCTTTTGCTTTCCCGATACGGGATGATAATCGACGATAAAAAGCACCCAGCGCTGTATCGCTCCGGCCAATTGTTGTGGCTGCCAGTCTTAGTGCAGCAGCAATTCGACTGGATGAACGCCGTGTTTTCGAGGACAGTACTTTTCCACCGGAGATCTTATTCCCCGGGGACAAACACAGCCACGAGGTAAAATGGCTCGCATCCGGCCAGCGATTCATGTCAGTACCGCATTCGGCAACGAATTTTAGTGCCAGATAAGGTCCGAACCCATGTATCTGTGTCAGGTCTGCTCCGGTAATTTTCCAGAGTAATGGCCTGACATCAAAGGAAAGCTGATTGGGCTGTTTTGTACGATGTCTGGCGGAGGGCAATACTCCTTCAGGCTCTTCAGTTCCGGTGCTGAGCTGCAATAATGAAGTTTCGATTTGATCATCACACTCACGGATTTTTTCCTGGTAAAAATCGAAAAATGCCACCGACTGTTCAAGTGCAAAAAGATGTTCAGGCTGCCAGTTCCCTGTCAGTGCCTGTTGAAGAACCTCTGGCGTCTTTTTACATCTGACATCACGATACTGGATCAATACTGAAGGATCGCGCTCACCACTGACAATAGCTCTGACGATTGAAAGACCGGTAACGCCAGTAATATCCGATACGGCATGATGCAATTGAACATTCATCTGCATCAACGCCTTCTGCATATGTTGGATATGAGCAGCCCGGTATTCAGTCAGGCGTTCCCGTTGTCTCAAATAAGACCTGAGTACGGAAATGTCGTGTTCAGGTCTGAAACTGGCCCGAAGAAGGCCAAATGAATGCAGCT
>CAXYYB010000036.1:0-45699 GCA_964293225.1 uncultured Symbiopectobacterium sp.
CAATCAAATCCTCAGCCGGCACGCACGGCAGACCGCTCACTTCTGCCAGACGCTGCACTGCCAACTGTTGGTAACCGTCCGGTGTGTTTAACCGCGTGCCGATGGCCGTTGCGCCCAGGTTCACTTCCAGCAGCAATTCGCCGGTGCGCAGCAGGTTTTTGTTCTCTTCTTTCAGCAACACATAGAACGCATGGAATTCCTGTCCCAGCGTCATCGGCACCGCGTCCTGTAACTGGGTACGCCCCATCTTCAGGATGGTTTCGAATTCTTTAGCCTTGCGCTCAAAGCCATCCGCCAACTGGGTGATGGCCTCAATCAACGTCAGGATGGCGCTGTACACCGCAATACGAAAACCGGTAGGGTAGGCATCGTTGGTGGACTGGCACTTGTTCAAATGATCGTTAGGGTTGAGGTACTGGTATTCGCCTTTGTTGTGGCCCATCAGCTCCAGGCCAATATTCGCCAGCACTTCGTTGGTGTTCATGTTTACCGAGGTGCCCGCACCGCCCTGATACACATCAACCGGGAACTGATCCATGCATTTGCCGTTGTTCAACACTTCATCGCAGGCACGGATAATGGTATCGGCAATCGGGCGGGGGATGGTTTTCAACTCGCGGTTCGCCAGAGCGGCGGCCTTTTTGACCATCACCATGCCACGCACAAATTCGGGAATATCGCTGATTTTGTGGTTGCTGATGTAGAAATTTTCAATTGCCCGCAGGGTATGAATGCCATAGTAGGCGTCGGCGGGAACTTCACGGGTACCTAACAGGTCTTCTTCAATACGGATGTTGTCAGACATGAGAGCCTTCTCTTGAATCCTGCAATTTGATGAGAACGCGTTTTGCTAACCATCTTGGTGTTAACAAAAAAGCGTGTTAACAAATAATCGTGCCAATAAATGCGAGTTATTATCACGATGGTGTTACCACAAAATGTACCACCACAGGCAACAGTCGCAGAACGATTGACCATAACTGCCTCCACAGGGGTGATGATATATTGTATAGAATCCCAAAAGCGTAGTTTCGATCACTCAATGAAGATGTGTAATTAATAAAGTAAATAAACTGTGATAGTCGTCACTCGTGATTATTGCACAATGAAATTTTCTGCCTGCAGGTTGAAAATGCTCACTTGTGCAACCACTTCATTAAATTATAAAGGTTGATGTTGGATCTCTGGTGATATGTCTTCATGATGGCCGGATTCACAACAGATGACGGCAGCCTGTGAATCAGGCCAGCATCGATCATATTAGTTTTTATAACAATCAGTTAAATAAATCAGGAGAATCCAGTGCGCTGGTTACCGCTATTCCTACTCTTTATTTTTGCCTACATTGAAATTTCGCTGTTCATCCGCGTTGCGGAAGTGCTGGGCGTCGCGGTGACGTTGCTGCTGGTGGTGTTCACTTCCTGTATTGGCGTTTCTTTGGTACGCAATCAGGGCGTGAAAACGTTTATTCAAATGCAGCAGAAAATTGCGGCGGGAGAGAGCCCTGCGGCGGAAATGGTCAAAAGCGTATCGCTGGTATTGGCGGGCTTTTTGCTGCTGCTGCCCGGTTTTTTCACTGACTTTCTTGGATTGCTGCTGCTGCTGCCCCCGGTGCAAAAGCGGTTGACGATCAAACTGATGCCTCATCTGCATATTTGGCGCGGCGCTGGCACCACATCGTCCGGCAGCAACGGCAATACCTTTGACGGTGAGTTCTACCGCAAAGATGACGATCGCAAAACTCTCGAGCATAAAGACGAGCAAGATAAATGATACTGATGGGGAGATATTAACTGTATGTTTTATATGTTTTTTTAAATTTTCTCCGTCAAAAATTTATCACTATCGCAAAAAAAATCCTTTTTCTCCCTTGAAGGGATGCGAATCGTCCCCACTTAGAAATTCACAAGGCGGGTATGAGAATGTACCCGGCGTTAATCCCAAACTGATATGGACTTTCTCAAAGGAGAGCTATCAATGAAAATTCGTCCATTGCATGACCGCGTGATCGTCAAGCGTAAAGAAGTCGAGTCCAAATCTGCTGGCGGCATTGTTCTGACCGGTTCTGCTGCGGCTAAATCTACCCGTGGTGAAGTGCTGGCAGTGGGCCATGGCCGCATTCTGGAAAACGGCGATGTAAAACCACTGGATGTGAAAGTTGGCGATATCGTCATTTTCAATGATGGCTATGGCGTGAAAGCCGAGAAGATCGACAACGAAGAAGTCCTGATCATGTCTGAAAGCGACATCTTGGCGATTGTTGAAGCGTAATCATCTGAATCGAACGAATTTAAGGGAAATAAACCATGGCAGCTAAAGACGTAAAATTCGGCAATGACGCGCGCGTAAAAATGCTGCGCGGCGTAAATGTTCTTGCGAACGCAGTAAAAGTGACCCTGGGCCCGAAAGGCCGCAACGTTGTTCTGGATAAATCTTTTGGTTCTCCGGTTATTACCAAAGACGGCGTATCTGTAGCGCGTGAAATCGAGCTGGAAGACAAGTTCGAAAACATGGGCGCTCAGATGGTGAAAGAAGTGGCCTCCAAAGCGAACGACGCAGCGGGCGACGGCACCACCACGGCAACCGTACTGGCGCAGGCAATCGTGAACGAAGGTCTGAAAGCGGTTGCTGCTGGCATGAACCCGATGGATCTGAAACGCGGTATCGATAAAGCGGTTATCGCGGCGGTTGAAGAACTGAAAAAACTGTCTGTACCTTGCGCTGACACTAAAGCCATTGCTCAGGTCGGTACCATCTCTGCCAACTCTGATGACACAGTGGGTAAACTGATCGCTGAAGCCATGGAGAAAGTGGGCAAAGAAGGTGTTATCACCGTAGAAGAAGGCTCCGGCTTACAAGATGAACTGGCCGTTGTGGAAGGGATGCAGTTCGATCGTGGCTATCTCTCCCCGTATTTCATCAACAAACCGGAAACCGGTTCTGTTGAGCTGGAAAGCCCGTTCATCCTGCTGGCTGACAAAAAAATCGCCAACATCCGTGAAATGCTGCCGGTACTGGAAGCCGTTGCCAAAGCAGGCAAACCGCTGCTGATCATCGCAGAAGATGTTGAAGGTGAAGCGCTGGCGACGCTGGTGGTGAACACTATGCGCGGTATCGTTAAAGTTGCCGCGGTGAAAGCACCGGGCTTTGGCGATCGTCGTAAAGCCATGCTGCAAGATATTGCCACCCTGACTGCGGGTACCGTTATCTCTGAAGAGATCGGTCTGGAGCTGGAAAAAGCTACGCTGGAAGATCTGGGTCAGGCAAAACGCGTTGTGATCAACAAAGACACCACCATCATCATCGACGGTGTGGGTGATGAAGTGGTTATTCAGGGTCGTGTTGGTCAGATTCGTCAGCAGATCGAAGATGCAACTTCAGATTACGATCGCGAAAAACTGCAAGAGCGTGTTGCCAAACTGGCAGGCGGCGTTGCGGTTATCAAGGTCGGCGCAGCCACCGAAGTGGAAATGAAAGAGAAGAAAGCACGCGTTGAAGATGCGCTGCACGCGACCCGTGCTGCCGTTGAAGAAGGCGTGGTTGCTGGTGGTGGCGTAGCGCTGATTCGCGTAGCTAATGCCATTCGCAGCCTGCAAGCTGAAAACGAAGACCAGAACGTCGGTATTCGTGTTGCGCTGCGTGCGATGGAAGCTCCGCTGCGTCAAATCGTGGAAAATGCTGGTGAAGAACCTTCCGTTGTGGCGAACAACGTGAAAGCAGGCGAAGGTAACTACGGTTACAACGCCGCAACAGAAGTTTACGGCAACATGATCGACATGGGTATTCTGGATCCGACCAAAGTAACTCGTTCTGCACTGCAATATGCTGCATCGATTGCTGGCCTGATGATCACCACCGAATGTATGGTGACCGAGTTGCCGAAAGAAGATAAAGGCGACTTAGGTGCTGCTGGCGGTATGGGTGGCATGGGCGGTATGGGTGGTATGGGCGGTATGATGTAATCAACGCCGGGCACTCGCGCGTCGCGCTGAGGCCCGGATGAGTAACATCAACACGCTTTTACGCTTAACATGAACACTATCTGGTCTATTACCAGATAGTGTTTTTTTATGTCCCGTTTTTGTCTTTTTTTCTGTTCAAGCGGCGATCAAATTTAGCCAATGCGCTGTCAAAGATTAAAAAAATGTTATCATATTGCACGCCTAACGGTGGTGAGGTGTGCTAATACGTGATGTTTGTGCGCTACAATGCGTGCTGTGTTATGTATTCAAACCCGGCGAGCAAGACTGACACCTCGGGCATGAGTGATGAACGCGCAGCATAGCTAAACGGTATCGTTCATCGTCATGCACCATCCGCCACCATTGGAGTAGGGATATGCCCGATGCAGCGCTAACACTGCTGCGCAACATAGCATGGTTGCACGCGACCGATTGGTTAAAAGACGCGCCTATGGCGTTGCCATCCCCTGTCGATACCTGGCTGAAAGAAACCGGTTCGATGACCCAGCGGCTGGAACGACATTGCACACAGTTGACGGTAGTACCGTACTATAATGGTTACGTGGAGACTGAGATGCTGGGTGATGAACCGCACGAGTTACCGGACAGCGCGCGTTATTGGTTGCGAGAGGTGATAATCTACGGTGATGGGCAGCCCTGGGTGGCCGCCAGAACCTTGATTCCGCCCTCAGCCCTTGATACCTCTGTATCGGCGTTGACAACGCTTGGTGATACCCCGCTTGGGCGCTATCTGTTTAAACAGGATTCCCTGCAACGCGATTACATTCATATTGGGCGCTGTGAAAACCTGTGGGCGCGGCGATCCCGCTTGCGTTTGTTTAATCAGCCAATACTGCTGACAGAATTGTTTTTGCCCTCGTCGCCTGCCTATCATTTTCAAGGCGTTGAACGGGGTAACCGTTAAGGAGAAATGACGTTGGAACGAAGTATGACAGCGGGAAAATGGGGCGCTTATTGTCGGTTAATGCGAATTGATAAGCCGATTGGTTCCCTGCTGTTGCTCTGGCCAACCCTCTGGGCATTATGGCTGGCGGGCGGCGGTGTGCCGAGACCGTGGACGCTGTTGGTCTTCGTCGCAGGTGTATTTCTGATGCGCGCGGCAGGTTGTGTGATCAATGATTACGCCGATCGCCATTTTGATGGGCATGTAAAACGCACAGCGTCTCGTCCCTTACCCAGCGGCCTGGTGAGCGAGCAATCGGCAAAAGTGCTGTTTGTTGTTCTGGTGCTGTTGGCATTTGCGCTGGTGCTGACATTGAATCGCATGACCATTTGGCTCTCCGTGGCGGCGTTGGCATTGGCATGGATATACCCCTTCATGAAACGCGTCAGCCACCTGCCACAGTTTGTGTTGGGCGCCGCGTTCGGTTGGTCGATCCCCATGGCGTATGCCGCCGTCAGCGAATCCCTGCCCGCGAGCGCCTGGATCATGTTTTTGGCCTACATCTGCTGGACTGTTGCCTACGACACACAATATGCCATGGTCGATCGCGATGATGACCTCAAGATTGGCATCAAATCCACCGCTATTCTGTTCGGGCGCTTTGATACTTTGATCATCGGCTTGTTGCAGGCGAGCATGCTGGCATTGATGGTGGTGCTAGGCATGCAAATGAAGCTGGGGGCGGTATTTTACCTCACGGTACTGATGGCGGCGGGTTTGTTCGGCTATCAGCAATGGCTGACCGCAGGACGTGAGCGTGATGCCTGTTTCCGTGCGTTCCACAACAATAACTATGTGGGGATGGTGTTGTTTGCGGGGATTGTGCTGGGGCTCTGAGGGTCCCCGGCATCACACAGGGTGTGTGATGCCGGAGTAAAGCGGCAATAAACCGCGCAGTAGACTACGCTTGTGCGACGTCCTGCTTTTCGTCTTCCGCTTCAGCGCTGGCCGGCGTGCTGGCACTTTCAATCGTCAACCGGACTTCCGGGGTGATCAAATCGCTAAGAATGCGGTAGAGTTCTAAGGTATTGCGCGTATCCACGCTGCTGCTGTCGCTGATGTAACCCTCTTGGCGCAGCGTGGCGACCAGCGTTGAGAACACGGCCTTATCGAAGAACTCCGGCGCGTTAATGCCATGCAGCACGGACAGGCGCTGCGCCATATTGCGGCTCTCTTTTTCCAACGTACCGCGGTTCATTTCCGGGTTAGCCCCGAGTAATGACAGCGTAATGGCGTAACGTTGCAGGGTTTCCCGCACGCCGGCAGCCAGCAGTTGGAGTGTGCGAATACGTAGCGGGTTCAGCACCAGCGCATCTTGCTTGATGACAATCAGTTCCTGACGCACCAGCTCTGCGGTCAACGTTTCAATGACGCCAGGCAGTGCTTCTTTACTGTAATGCAAGAACAGCTCGGCTTGAATTAACGGGTAAATCAACGACATCTGTCGTGTTAACTCATCCGGCGCTATCCTTCCACGGTGCATGACGATGCTGGCAATCATCGATGGCAGTACCAGCAAATGCTGGATGTTATTGCGGTAATAGGTCATCAACACGGCCTGTTCACGCGGCAGAATGATGATCTCACCAATGTTGTCTTGTTCGACTTCGAATTTGTTCATTGCCAGCGCGTGTTCCAGCAGTTCCGGCGCAGTCTTTTTCGGCGCCGTGACATCTTTGCTGTAAGGTACGTTGCGCAGCAATTGCAAATAGCAGTCCAGTTGCTCATGCATTTGCTCACGGGTCAGCGCGCGCTGACGTGACGCCAGCAGTGCCGTGGAGCACAGATTCATGGCGTTCGCCGCGGCAGCGTTGTTAATCCGCACCATGATGATATCGGCAATATCCTGCACGGTAGGCGTGAGCCAGGTAGGACGCTGCGCTTCAATCGGATCGATAGCCTCGCGCCACTGCGGCACATGGTGGTTGAGGTAAGGCGTCAGCGACAGCGGCTCGCCAAAATTCACATAGCCTTGCCCCAGATTGCGCAGCTTGCGTAACCCGCGCACCATTTGCATGAAACCCTCTTTCTCTTTGGTGGCACCGCGCAGCTCTTTCGCATAGGTGCCCACTTCCATCACATGCTCATAACCCACATAAATCGGCACCAGCGTGATAGGACGGGTACCGCCGCGTAGCATCGCCTGAAGGGTCATGGCCAACGTGCCGGTCTTGGGCTCCAGCAAACGACCTGTACGCGAACGCCCCCCTTCCATAAAGTACTCAACGGAGTAGCCGCGTGAGAACAGCTCGCCGAGATATTCGCGGAAAATGGTGGAGTAAAGCTTGTTGCCTTTGAAGGTCCGGCGAATAAAGAACGCACCCAGACGGCGGAAAATCGGGCCTGCTGGCCAGAAATTCAGGTTGATACCGGCTGCGATATGGGGAGGAACCAGACCTTGATGATACAGCACATAGGAGAGCAGTAAGTAGTCCATGTGACTACGGTGGCAAGGCACATAAACCAGTTCATGGCCGTCCTGTGCCAACTGACGCACGCGCTCGGCATTATGTACGTTAATGCCTTGATACAGACGGTTCCAAGTCCAGCTCAGAATGCGATCGGAAAGCCGCACGGCTTCATAAGAGAAGTCCGCTGCGATCTCTTCCATCAGGGCGATGGCATTCTGTTGCGCTTTCTCATGAGAAATTTTCTTGCTGCGCGCCTCATCTTCAACCGCTTTCTTGATGGCCTTGGAGTCCAGCAGCTTATGAAATAATTCCTGACGAACCGGCAAACGCGGGCCAACGGCGGCCAGACGCTGACGAGCAAAGTGCATACGGGCGACACGCGCCAGTTTGTGCGCTATGGTTTTGTCAGTGCCGTGTTCGGTTGCCATGTGACGCAGCGACACGATGCTGGAGAAGCGCACGAAGCTGTCACGACCCAGCCAGATCACCGCAAAGAACTTCTCAATACCGTTCAACAGACGCAGATGCGGTGTTGCGCCGTGCTGTCCTTCACGGCCAGGGGAGCGACCAAACATGACAGAAACCGGCACCATCTGTACATCCAGATAGGGATTGTTGCGGTGCAGATCCAGATAATCGTGGAACAGTTTGACGGATTCCTGCTTGGGCGTGTAATAGCGGAACACGCGCGGACCATCGTTAATAAACACGTGGCTGGGCAGTGAGATACCGTCAATTTCAGTGGGTTCCAGCGGATCGGGCAGTTCTAACGCTTGGCATTTTGCGCGCAGCGTCAGTAAATCCGCCTGTGAGTTATAGGGCAGCACATAAAGAATGGGGCGAGAAGGATCTAGCCCTAACTCCGCCACGGGATCGTTAGGAATTATCTTGCTTTTCACTAACAATTTAAGTGGGAAATTCAGTAATTTATAGTAAATTTTACGCCAGCCGGACATAACAACCAGAAGCCTCTTGAGTAGCAATGCGCCGCAAGGATACCAGAAAGTACACGGGAGATCTGTGGTGTGAGACAACGGTGTTACGGGAAAATTGCAAAAAATCTCTGATAAACGGATGAAAAAACATGAATAAGGCTACCGGGATAACGCGGATTATCAAGGCAACGGGATACTCTCTCAAAGGGCTGAAACAGGCATGGCAGCACGAAGCCGCATTTCGACAAGAACTGATGCTGCTGGTCGTGGCAGTGCTGGTTGCGTGTTGGCTCCCCGTGTCACTGTTGGAGCGCCTAGTGCTGATTGGCGTAGTGGTGGTGGTGGTGCTGATGGAGTTAGTCAACAGCGCAATCGAAGCCGTCGTCGATCGCGTGGGGATGGAACACCATGAACTCTCCGGGCGCGCCAAGGATATCGGTTCGGCGGCGGTGTTTGTGGCCTTGGCCTTTGCCGCCGTTGTCTGGGTGAGCATTCTCTGGCCGCTCGTGCTGGGGTGATTTCAGCATGATTTTGAGGCAAAGCGCATAAAAACACGGGTATTTGCCTCTCTGTGATTCCCAAGCCGCGATGACCTGTATATACTCACAGATAAACTGTATAAACAACCAGGGGGCGGGATGAAAGCATTAACAACCAGACAGCAGCAGGTCTATGATCTGATTCGCGATCATATTGCGCAGTCCGGCATGCCGCCAACGCGTGCCGAGATCGCCCAGCAACTGGGTTTCCGCTCACCCAACGCGGCGGAAGAGCATTTGAAGGCGCTGGCACGTAAAGGCGTGATTGAAATTGTCTCTGGCGCATCGCGCGGTATCCGTCTGCTGATGGAAGATGAAAATGTTGGCCTGCCGCTGATTGGCCGTGTTGCTGCGGGTGAACCGCTGCTGGCGCAAGAACACATCGAGTGCCACTATCAGGTCGATCCGGCCATGTTCAAACCGCACGCAGACTTTCTGCTGCGTGTCAGCGGTATGTCGATGAAAGACATCGGGATACTGGACGGTGATTTGCTTGCCGTGCATAAAACGCAAGAGGTGCGTAACGGACAGGTCGTGGTGGCACGTATTGAAGATGAAGTAACGGTTAAGCGCCTGAAGCGTCAGGGTAATACCGTGCAGCTTCTGGCGGAGAATGAAGCCTTTGCTCCGATCGTGGTGGATTTACGTGAGCAGAGTTTCACTATTGAAGGGCTGGCCGTCGGTGTTATCCGCAACGGTGAGTGGAGCTAAATACCGTTAGCCGACAGGGCGTTTCTTTCAGGGAAAGCCTTGTCGGTGACGTGATGCGCCCTCAGCTTAACGACCGGGTTTCGCATTTTTGATGGGCACCGTATGGTCGTGATGACAGTGTCCATGTTCGCGGCAATCAGCCACTTCCTGACAGGCTTCGCACAGGCCGTGTGCCTCTACTACGCTGTGACGCAGCGTGAAATTGGCGCTTTGTGCCAACTGCTGAAGAATGGCTTCAATGCCTTCCGTCTGACGTTCCGTCACTTGCCCGCAGCGATCGCAAATAAACAGCGCTGAAGTATGACTATGTTCTTCAATGTGGTGACACATGACATAGCTGTTGGTCGATTCCACACGATGGATAAACCCTTGCTCCAGCAGAAAATCCAGAGCGCGGTATACGGTAGGGGGTTTGGCTTGCGGTTCTGAGGCGCGCAGCAGATCCAACAGATCGTAAGCACTGATCGCGCCGTGTTGTTGAGCCATCAGCCGAAGCACCTCGAGCCGCTGTGGCGTAAGGCGCACGTTGCGCTGTTGGCAAATACTTTCCGCCTGGGCAAGGAGTTTGTCTTGGTCGCTTGAATCCATTGGCCTGATCCTACCGCATGATGATGAACATGTTGTCCATCTTACCATGTAAGGCGCAGATCGCGCTGTGATAATCCATCAGCAGGTCGAATGTGCCTCAGGCAACCAGATCGATAAGCAGCGCGCGCAGCGGGGCTTTGGCGCGGATAGTCAGCTGTTTTTCCTGCTGAATGAAGGCGCCATCTCCACACTGTAACATCGTTGCGTTCTCTTGCGGTGTCATGGCCTCCATCGCACCGTGAATCACCTGAAAATAGGCGCGGTTGCCGTTGAGTGCAAACGTGTGCTGTTCACCTTCGTCCAATTGCAGATGGTGTACCCAGACCTGCTGGCGAAGTTGCAGGCTGCCGTTTTCACCTTCCGGTGAGGCGAGCAGTTTGACTTTAGCATCGCACAGTGCGAGTCGTTGCAGGGCGCTGTTTTCCCGTGAAGGGCAGGCATTGAACCACAGCTGCAAACGCGTTAGCGGCGTTGTGTCGCTGATGCTGTGCTCGCTGTAGCTTACCGCAGGCTGTGCGGCCAATAACAGAACGTCGCCTGCTTTTGCCCGGATATGGCCCCCGTTGCTGTCGCGATATTCCGCTTCACCTTGCAACAGGATATTTAAAATATCGACTTGCGGGTAGGTACGCGGCTGAAATGCCGAGCCTGGCTTGAGGACTTCCTGATTCAATACGCGCAGTGACGCAAAACCCAACAGCTCAGGATCGAAATAATGGCCGAAAGAGAAGGTGTAGCGCGCTTGCAGCCAGCCGTAGTCAGCTTGACCGCACTGTTCCGCTGTTCTGCATATGATCATGGTTCTGTACCTCAAAAATTATACTAAACAGATAGTAATTGTGTGGACGTTGGATTGTTAGCTAGTTAATCTGGTGGGTATATTCAAAATTCCTGAATGAGTGAATAAATGGCAAAAGAACGGGCATTAACGCTGGAAGCGCTGCGAGTGATGGACGCCATCGAT
The DNA here is from genome assembly GCA_964293225.1 of uncultured Symbiopectobacterium sp. Taxonomy (GTDB): domain Bacteria; phylum Pseudomonadota; class Gammaproteobacteria; order Enterobacterales; family Enterobacteriaceae; genus Symbiopectobacterium. Next base: position 11,075 of record CAXYYB010000036.1, read on the forward strand.
CGCCGTGGCAGCTTTGCGGCGGCGGCTGATGAGCTGGGACGTGTGCCGTCGGCGCTGAGCTATACCATGCAGAAGCTGGAAGAAGAGCTCGACGTCGTGCTTTTTGATCGCTCAGGTCACCGCACTAAATTTACTAATGTGGGGCGTATGTTGCTTGAGCGGGGGCGAATCCTGCTCGAAGCCGCCGATAAACTGACCACCGATGCGGAAGCGCTGGCGCGCGGCTGGGAAACCCATATCACTATCGTCGTTGAAGCGCTGATCCCGACCGAGAAACTGTTTCCTCTGCTGGATAAGCTGGCGCAGAAAGCCAATACCCAGGTGTCATTGTTGACTGAAGTGCTGGCTGGTGCCTGGGAGCGTTTGGAACAGGGGCGGGCCGATATCGTGATTGCGCCTGATATGCACTTTCGCGCCTCTTCCGAAGTGAACACGCGCAAGCTGTACACCATGAACAACGTTTACGTCGCCAGCCCGGATCACCCTATTCACCAAGAGCCTGAACCGCTGTCGGATGTAACACGCATAAAATATCGCGGGATTGCCGTGGCGGATACTGCGCGTGAACGCCCGGTATTGACTGTGCAACTGTTGGATAAGCAGCAGCGTTTAACGGTGAGTTCTATTGATGATAAACGCCGCGCGCTGCTGGCGGGATTGGGCGTGGCGACCATGCCTTACCCCATGGTCGCCAGAGATATTGCCGAGGGGCGCTTGCGGGTCGTCAGCCCGGAATATTCCATGGAGAGCCAGATTATCATGGCGTGGCGTCGTGACAGCATGGGCGAGGCAAAATCCTGGTTCTTGCGCGAATTGCCCAAAGCGCTGAACCAGGCGTGATGTGATGCTCAGGCCTATCGTTTGTTGATTACACCGTCTGTCCATTAAATCTGTCGCGCCCGTGCGGTGCGCTCAGATTGTTTTCTGGCCCGATGGAAATAATGCCATGCGGATTGATCGTACCGTGGCTGCGATAGTAGTGATGGCGGATATGCGGGATGTTGACGGTATCTGCAATGCCGGGAATTTGGTAAATATCCCGCAGGAAACCGAACAGATTCGGGTAGTCTGCCAGCCGACGCTTGTCACACTTGAAATGGGTATGATAAACCGGATCGAAACGCAATAACGTGGTCCACAAACGAATATCCGCTTCAGTCAATGCGTTGCCTGTCAGGTAACGCTGCTGTCCCAGACGGACTTCCAGCGAATCCAATGCCTCGAATATGCCATTGACCGCTTCATCATAGGCGTCTTGCGAGGTCGCAAATCCCGCCTTATACACGCCGTTATTGATGGTGGGGTAAATCCACGCATTTAACGTATCAATCTGCGTGCGCAGCGCCTCCGGGTAGTAATCGCCGGGCGTTGCGCCAATGCCATCAAACGCCGCATTGAACATGCGGATAATATCGGCGGATTCATTGCTGACGATGGTGTGGCGCATTTTATCCCACAGTACCGGAACGGTAACGCGCCCGCTGTAATCGGCGTTGGCATGCAGGTAAAGTTGGTAGAGAAATTCGTGCTGGTAGAGTGAGTCACCGGTGGTGTCAGGAAAATCGATGCCGAAAGTCCAGCCCTGATCCAACATCAACGGATGCACCACGGACACACCGATGTACTCCTGTAACCCTTTAAGCTGACGCATGATCAAGGTGCGGTGCGCCCAGGGGCAGGCGAGCGAAACATAGAGGTGGTAGCGATGGGGTTGGGCCTCGAAGCCTCCTTCGCCCGTGACGCCCGGCGCGCCATCCGGGGTTATCCAGTGGCGAAACTGTGCAGTGGTACGCTTGAAGTGCCCACCTGTCTTGCTGGTGTCATACCAGGTATCGTGCCATACGCCATCGATTAGTTGTCCCATGGGTCCTCCATCATCAATGTAAAAACCAGGGCGCAGAGTACTGCGCCGCTGGTGCGAGGGTTATGCCTGGTGTTGGCATCAAACTAGGTTGGTATAAAACTACGGTGTTACCACTTTTTATTCAAAAGACGGTCGATGCTGAAAGCGCCAGGGCCCGTTACAGCCAGCAGCAGATAGCCGCCTGCGATGGTCAGGTTTTTCAGGAACATCAACTGGTTTACACCTTCGGCAAAGTTGGTGTGAAACAGCAGGGCGGTCAGCAGTGTGAATCCCGCCGTGAAAAGGGCGACAGTGCGAGTCAGAAGACCGAACAGCACCGCCAAGCCACCGCCCAGCTCCAGCAGAATGGTCAGCGGCAGCAGAAACGTCGGAACGCCCATGGCCTGCATGTATTGCGCGGTGCCCGCATAGGCATCACCCAGTTTGCCGTAACCTGCCACGATGAACAGGATTGGCATAAAGATGCGAGCGATAAGCAGCGCAGTATTTTCTAAATTTTTCATCATTTGTCTCCAAGGAAAAGGGGGGCTGGCAACAAGTCTGTATGCCGCGCTACAGCAGGATATCTCTGGGGATATCATCTGCACATCCGGTATGGAGCAAATACTATGGGGGAAACGGTTTGGATTCCAGCGAGTTAAATTGTCTGTTTTTTTCAGAAAATCTGAATATGTGCTCGCAATCCGTAGTGCTTAGCGGGGCGACAACGTTTTGCGCAGCAGTCTTAGTGTTCCCAGCAAGCCAATGCCGCGTCTAGCCCAGCGAATCAGCCGATTTGGGTGACGTACCCCATACAGCGCGGCAGCACCGGAAGCGAGAAGCCAGTAGCGACGCCACGCCATGATGCGCAGCCAGTAACCATCGTAGGGCGCGGTTTTTTCCAGCCACACGCGTCTTTCGTAAATCACATCGATACGCTGCTGCTCTATTTGGCGTAACAGCCTGGTTTTTTCTTCCTGACGTTGCTGGTGATTCATTTTTCTTCCTCTTCCAGCAGCGCTCTGTCAGTGCGAAGTTCTTTGCGTGTGGCTTTGAGCAGCGTGGCACGTCGCGCTTTCATGAGCGTCCAGACGCCGATAATCAGTGCCAGGCCAAGCAGCGTGGCGGTGATCCAGGCCAATGCCAACAAACGGTATTCGGGCTCCAGACCCCAGATAATCAGTGCAATCAGGCTCATCAGACCGAATGCGGCAAAAATAAGGGTGAGCCCGGTGAGCAGCAGCAGTTGGAACAGATGATTCTTTTCTTCTTCTAGCTCAATGACAACCAGACGCAGGCGCGTTTCCACAATGCCAACAAGCAGCGTCAGAATACGCTGTGCAGAAGCAATAGCCCCGCTAGCGGGGCCCTGTCGTTGTTTATCCGTCATAACAGTTTTTCGGTCATAAAAGGTTACTGAACTCCCGTCAATCAGCGGCGTGCGAGTAAAACACCCAGTACAACCCCTACTGCAGCGCCGATACCCACGCCGGTCCATGGGTTCTGTCGAACATAGTCATCCGCGTAATCCGCTGCTTCTTTGGTCTGGTTAACAATACGTTCGCCAGTCTCACTCAATCGTGAGCGGGTGTCCTTCAGTGCGCTTTCCGCTTTGCTACGTAATTTTTCCAATTCCGCTTTGGATTTATCGCTTGAGGAGTTCAAGACCTCTTCCAGGGTATCTGCCAGTGATTTCAACTCATTGCGCAACAGTTCAGATTGTTGATCTTTAGCCATGATTAACTCCTTTTCGATAAATAAGGAGTATTAACTATAGCTCAATTTTTACGATTGGAATGGCGGAGTGGGACGAGATAATTCTGATAAGCTGCTGTAAGCGCTGGGTAATCCCATAAAATACGCCCAACTCAGGGCGATAAGCATAGGGTTGGCGCGATCCAGACACGCGAAATCTAATGGGTTATTGCCCACAGGCAGCAGTAATCTCCTGCTGGGCTGCATGCAACGCTTTCTGGGTGTTGGCGAGTTTGTTCTGACGTTTTTGAATTTTGTTCTTATCCCAGTGTTGCAGCTTTTTGCGTCAGCTTTTGCTGCCAGAAAGGAACGGGTTTAGGCGGTTGCTGTGTGATGATTTTTGCCTGCGGAAACGAGGACAGAAGTGCTTCACGCGCGGCAAAGGTTTGCTCCGATGAAGACAGTCTGACGATCAGACTATCCGGCGCTGGGGTAATGCTTTTGATGGCAATACCACGCTCATTAAGACGCTGGTAAACGTAAAAGCCATCAGGGAGCGGTGCACCCTGATGGTGAGGAAAAATGTGCAGCAGCGTTTCATCCTGTTCACGACTCGGCGACTGCGTCAACAGGATAATCGGCAGCATCACCAGAATCATCATGCGCCAGATGGCTTTCAGATAACGCCAACCGAATAACACGTTAGTTCCCTTTTTCTGCATTGTCAGCGCGTTTCTTACGCCACAATACTAGCAGTGAACCGAATAGACCGACGAACAATAACACCAATGGCAGCATCATCAGGCAAAACATCAACTCGTCTTCATACTTCATGAAAAGCGGCGTTTTACCTATCGCAAACCCGAGGGAAACCAGAATCAACACCCACAGCAGTCCGCTCATCCAGTTGAAAAACTGAAAACGGGTATTGTCCAGCCCTGAAAGCCCGGCAATGGTAGGCAGAAGCGTGCGAACAAAGGCGAGAAATCGGCCAATCAGTAGCGCAGATAATCCATGACGGTGGAACAACAGGTGCGCTCGCTGGTGATAGTGTGCGGGAAGATGAGAGAGCCAGCCTTGTACTACCCGGGTATTCCCCAGCCACTTCCCTTGAATATAGCTCACCCAGCAGCCAAGGCTCGCGGCGGTGGTCAGCAATGCGATAGTGAATGCATAATTCATTGTGCCCTTGGCAACCAGTACGCCGACCAATACTAGCAGACTGTCCCCGGGCAGAAAGGCTGCGGGTAACAGGCCGTTTTCCAAAAATAGGATCATGAACAGAATAAAATAGAGCGTCCAAACCAGTTTGGGGTCAGCGAGAATATCGAAATTTTGGTGCCAAAGCGCATTAACAAGTTCTTTAATTAATTCCATTCGGTATTCCTAACACAACAGCATGCTACGTGGCCCATCGGCGATGAAATACACCGACTACAAGGGTCATTATGTACACCGGCTCGCCATGGTGAGCGCTGTTAGAGTAGAACATACCGATGTTCACATACCTCCACTTAATCCATTTTACCCGACGAGCCTGCATTGTTGCGTTTTGGCGGCAGTAAGGCGGAAACTACTGGATTAAGCGTTAAAAAGAGCTTCTAACTGTAACAAAAGCCTAAAGGTTGAGATAGGGGATTATCGCAGGAAAAGGTAAGATTTATCGCTGCTATTTGACAGAAAAGGTTTTTTTGCGCCTGATTTTACATTTTTTGACACAAACAGGTGTTTTCAGATGTTTTTGCCTCTGTTAAGTGACAGAGGCGATAGGTTTTTTTGTTCGAGTGGTCAGGATTTATGCACAGTGATTGGTTCAAGATGCACGACGGGATTTTCGGCAAACATATAGCGGTCAACGTTGAATTCAAAGTCATCGGTGGTGGCGCGAAACAGCATTTGCTTGGTGTTTTCCAGATGCTGCCACATCGCCAGCTTGGCGGCGTAGGGATCTTTGCGAATCAGTGCCTTAAGGATTTGATCGTGCTCTTCGCACCAGCTTTCGATTGAGCGGTCGTCAATGTGTTCGTGTAACTTGAGCCAGTAGGGGTTGTGGATACGCTGGCTCCACATTTTTTCCACGATAGTGGCCATGGCCGAGTTCTGTGTCGCCAGTGCCACTTGAATATGAAATTTCAGATCCCACTCGGAATCACGGAAACGGTCTTCCTGACGCGCATATTCCTGAATCTCCATCAACTGGACGATGTCTTGACGCGTCACCTGAGTCGCTGCAAATTCGGCAATATTGCTTTCAATTAATTGGCGTGCCTGCAACAGTTCAAATGGCCCGGCGGTAACAAACTCAATATCCCCGCCGTTGGGCACGCGATGGCTTTGTTGATTGGAAATGACATGAATGCCTGAGCCTTTACGCACCTCGACGTAGCCTTCTACTTCCAGCATGATGATTGCCTCGCGTACGACGGTGCGGCTGACGTTCATCTCTTCTGAAATGTAGCGTTCGGCGGGTAACTTCTCGCCAACAAGGTAAACGCCACTTTCGATGCGCTGCTTAAGTTCTGCGGCTAACTGTTGGTATAGTCGACGGGGCTCAGTGAGTGCCATATCTTTGCTCTTTAATAGATGACGGTCCGTAAATGGGGAACCTTTCCCTGCGACTTTCCTGCGCCGCAACCTCACCACAGGGGCGAAAAAAGGCTGAGAAAACCATCGCGTCGGGATTTGTTATACCACTTATTCGTGAAGCCGACCAACATCAAGGTCACAGTTATGCATGATCAACCTGCAATAAAAATGCCCGATAACCGGGGGTATCGGGCATCAAAGCGGGTTTAGCAGTGAGACAGGCAGTGATTAATGCTGCTGTGCTGTCTCGAGCGTTGCCGGTTGTTCTGCTTGCACCGCCGGGCGGTCTTGCAGAATCACCCAAATCAGAATGGCACCCAGTACGTCAAAGGCTGCCAGCACCGCAAACAGCGGACCGAAACCAATGGTGTCTGCCAATGCGCCTACCACCAGCGCGAACAGAGTACTCGCCAGCCAACCTGCGCCGCCGGTCAATCCATTGGCGGTAGCCACTTCGTTACGACCGAACACATCAGAAGAGAGCGTGATCAGTGCGCCGGACAGCGACTGGTGCGCAAATCCACCTACACACAGCAGCGCGATGGCAATGTAAGGGCTGGTGAACAGACCGATAATCCCAGGGCCAATCATCAATACTGCACCCAGTGTTACCACCATTTTGCGCGAAACGATCAGGTTCACCTTGAAATACTTCTGGAACAGCATGGGCATGTAACCACCCAGTACGCAGCCCAGGTCAGCAAACAGCATTGGCAGCCAGGCAAACATGGCAATTTCTTTCAGGTTAAAGCCGTAGACTTTGAACATGAACAGCGGGATCCAGGCGTTGATGGTGCCCCATGCCGGCTCAGCCAGGAAGCGCGGTAACGCGATGCCCCAGAACTGACGGTTGCGCACGATCTGCCAGGCAGACATTTTTTTACCATTATCAGCCTGATGCTGAGATTCCTGACCGCTCAGAATGTAATCACGTTCTTCATCAGTCAGTTTTTTCTGGTCTTTCGGGTGTTTATAAAATGCCAGCCAGCACAGTGCCCACACCAGGCTCAAGGCACCGGTGATGATAAAGGCCATTTCCCAACTGTGCATCACGATGGCCCAAACCACCAACGGCGGGGCGATCATGGCACCGATTGAGGAACCTACGTTGAAGTAGCCTACGGCAACGGAACGTTCTTTGGCAGGGAACCATTCACTGCTCGCCTTCAGGCCCGCAGGGATCATGGCGGCTTCGGCCATGCCGACCAGACCACGTGAAAGGGCCAGACCTTGCCAGCTGTTTGCCATTGCGGTACTGGCGCAGAAAATGGCCCACAGGATAGCGAACATGGCGTAGCCAACTTTGGTGCCCAACAGGTCCAGTACGTAACCGGCGACGGGCTGCATAACGGTATAGCAGGCGGAATAGGCAGCAATGATGTAGGAGTATTGCTGTGTCGTGATATGTAACTGATCTTGCAACGTCGGGGCGGCAACGGCGATAGCATTACGTGTCAGGTAACCGAGCACGGTGCCAATGGTCACCAACCCGATCATGTACCAACGTAGCCCTTTGATTTTACGCATTTGTGTTTTCTCTCCGAGTCAAAAAAATAACACCGTGCCGCTAGCTGTGCTAACAACCGGTGTTGTGTTTAGCCAACAACGTTGGCTAGCGCACCTCCCAGAAGGGCGCAATCGCAGGGTTTCAGTAACGGAGCATGTTTGTGGCGTCATTGCGCTTACTTTTAGGAAGGCGGCAAGGCGCATCGATAAGGACGCCTTGCTCGCCTTTTGCTCTCTTGAAACCTGCTTTTGATTTGGACCAGGATTTTTTCTCTTGGGAATGGAATAGAGATTGAATCCTGGTTCAAGACGGCGCTACAATAATTTGTCATACAACTTTAAAAGTTGAGTGACATCACAAAACCATTATATTTATGCGGAATAGTTAAAATTTGTTCGATATCGGCCTGTGTTGAGAGCTTGCTGCGCGGTGTCCTGACCAATTTGCCAGGCGTGTGAATTTTTGCGATCATGACCTCACTAATGATATGAGATATCCAGCATAATTGGTGTGATATCTTTCAACAAAGGCCAATGTTGTGCCTGAGCGCACGGTGAGGAAGAAGAGTATGCCCCAGTTTCTTAGCGAAGATTTTCTGTTAGACAGCGAATTTGCTCGTCGTTTGTATCATGACTATGCGGCTGATCAGCCTATTTTTGATTACCATTGCCACTTGCCGCCTGAACAGATTGCAGAAAACTATCGCTTTAAAAACCTGTATGACATCTGGTTAAAAGGTGATCACTACAAATGGCGTGCCATGCGTACTAACGGCGTGCCGGAGCGTCTTTGTACCGGTGATGCCAGCGACTGGGAAAAATTCACCGCTTGGGCAGAAACCGTGCCGCACACCATTGGTAACCCGTTGTACCACTGGACGCACCTCGAACTGCGTCGCCCATTTGGTGTAACAGGTACGCTATTAGCGCCGGGTACGGCGAAAGAGATTTGGGATCGCTGCAACGCCCTGCTGGAGCGCGATGAATTTACCGCGCGCGGCATCATGCAGCAGATGAACGTGAAAATGGTCGGTACCACCGACGACCCGATTGACGATCTGCGTCATCACAAAGCCATCGCCGCTGATGGCAGCTTTAACGTCAAAGTGCTGCCGAGCTGGCGTCCTGACAAGGCTTTCAACATCGAGTTGGCCACCTTTAACGATTACATGGCAAAACTGGGTGAAGTGTCTGATACCGACATTCGTCGTTTTAGCGATTTGCAGGCCGCACTGACCAAACGTCTGGATCACTTTGCCGCGCACGGCTGTAAAGTTTCCGACCACGCGCTGGACGTCGTGCTGTTTGCCGAGGCGGATGAAGCAACGCTGGATGGCATTCTGTCTCGTCGTTTGGGTGGTGCTCAGCTTAACGATGTGGAAGTGGCACAGTTCAAAACGGCCGTATTGGTATGGCTGGGTGCGGAATATGCGCGTCGCGGTTGGGTACAGCAGTATCACATTGGTGCGCTGCGTAACAACAACCTGCGTCAGTTTAAACTGCTGGGGCCAGACGTTGGTTTCGACTCTATCAATGACCGCCCGCTGGCACAAGAACTGTCTCGCCTGCTGAGCAAGCAGAATGAAGAAAATCTGCTGCCGAAAACCATTCTGTACTGCCTGAACCCGCGCGATAACGAAGTGCTGGGTACCATGGTCGGTAACTTCCAGGGTGAAGGTATGCCGGGCAAAATGCAGTTTGGTTCTGGCTGGTGGTTCAACGATCAGAAAGACGGCATGCAGCGTCAAATGACGCAACTGGCGCAACTGGGCCTGCTGAGCCGCTTTGTGGGCATGTTGACGGATAGCCGCAGCTTCCTGTCTTACACTCGCCATGAGTATTTCCGTCGTATCCTGTGCCAAATGATCGGCCGCTGGGTAGAAGACGGTGAAGCACCGGCAGACATCAATCTGCTGGGCGACATGGTGAAAAATATTTGTTTCGATAACGCTAAAAACTATTTCGCCATTGAATTATAAGACCGTGGGCGCGCGCAGGTGCGCGCGCCTTGACATTGTATCGTGGGCAAGGTGACAGGGCGGTAACAACCTGACCCCGATCGCACTTCCTGTCCTGAGGTAGCTTCTTAATGCAAACATTGAATCGTCGTGACTTCCCTGGTCGTCAACATCCTGATCGTATTATCCAATTCGGTGAGGGTAACTTTCTGCGCGCGTTCGTTGACTGGCAGTTAGATTTGCTAAACGAACATACCGATCTGGATGCGGGTGTGGTGATCGTTCGTCCGATTGATACCGATTTTCCGCCGTCATTAGACACTCAGGATGGGCTGTACACCACGATTATTCGCGGTTTGAATGAACAGGGCGAAGCGGTGCGTGAACCGCGCCTGATCCGTTCCGTTAACCGTGAAATCAACATTTACCGTCAGTTTGACGAGTATCTGGCACTGGCACACGATGCCAATATCCGTTTCGTGTTCTCCAACACTACCGAAGCGGGCATCAGCTATCACGCCGACGATCGTTTGACGGATACGCCGCCGGTCAGCTATCCGGCAAAACTGACGCGCCTGCTGTTCGAGCGCTTCAACCACTTCAACGGTGCCGCCGACAAAGGCTGGGTGCTGTTACCGTGTGAACTTATCGATTACAACGGCGTTGCACTGAAAGAACTGGTGCTGCGCTATGCCGCGCAGTGGGAACTGCCGCAGGCCTTTATCACTTGGATCAACGAAAACAACACGTTCTGCTCCACGCTGGTTGACCGTATTGTGACGGGCTATCCGCGTGCCGAAGTGGAAGCGCTGCAACAGGAAATGGGTTATCAGGATACTTTCTGGGATACCGCCGAATACTTCTACCTGTTTGTGATCCAGGGGCCGCAATGGCTGGCTAAAGAGCTGCGCCTCGACAAGCTGGACCTGAATATCCGCATCGTTGACGATATCAAGCCGTACAAAGAGCGCAAAGTGGCGATTCTGAACGGTGCGCACACCGCGCTGGTGCCGGTTGCCTTCCTGGCTGGTCTGGACACCGTTGGCGAATCCATGAATGATGCGCAAATCAGCCGCTTTGTGGAAAAAACCATTGCCGAAGAGATCGTTCCGGTGCTGGATTTGCCGCACGATGAGCTGACGTCCTTTGCCCAAGCGGTGCTGAGCCGTTTCCGCAACCCGTTTATTCAGCACCAGCTGTTATCCATTGCCCTGAACGGCATGACGAAATTCCGCACCCGTATTCTGCCGCAACTGCTGGCCTACCGTGAGCAGAAAGGGGCATTACCGGCGCGTCTGACCTTTGCACTGGCAGCACTGATCGCGTTCTATCGCGGCGATCGCAACGGTGAAGCTTACCCGCTGCAAGATGATGCGCACTGGCTGGAACGCTATAGCACGCTGTGGCACGGCGTCAACGATCGCACCACCTCGCTGCAAGCGCTGGTTACTACCGTGCTGAGCGATGCGGATCACTGGGAACAGGATTTGACGCAGGTGCCAGGATTGGTAGAACAGGTTACGCAGCAACTGCAAGCGATCGTCGATCGCGGCATGAGAGCGGCAGTAGAAGGGTATTGTTAATGGCTGAAGATTTATCGATGCAAAGCATCATCAAAATCCACGCGCTGGACAATGTGGCCGTTGCATTGCGTGATGTTGCGCAAGGTGAGGCGGTAACCGCAGGCGGCGTCACGGTGACGTTGCCGCAGTCTGTAGCGCGCGGGCACAAATTTGCGCTTTATGACATCGCACCGGGTGAGATGATCGTGAAGTACGGCTTGCCGATCGGCCATGCGTTAGAGGCCATCGCACCGGGGCAGCATATTCATTCCCAGAATGCCAAGACCAACCTGAGCGATCTGGATGAGTATCAGTACCAGCCGGAATTCATGACGCTGCCAGCACAGATGGCCGATCGTGAAGTACAGATCTACCGTCGTAAAAACGGTGATGTCGGGGTGCGTAATGAACTGTGGATCCTGCCGACCGTGGGCTGCGTTAACGGCATCGCGCGTCAGATCCAGACTCGCTTCCTGAAAGAGACCAACAATGCGGAAGGCATTGACGGAGTGTATCTGTTTACCCACCCGTTTGGTTGTTCGCAGTTGGGACAAGACCATGAAAACACCCGTACCATGTTGCAAAACATGGTGCGCCACCCCAACGCGGGTGCCGTGCTGGTGATTGGCCTTGGCTGTGAAAACAACCAGGTAGATGCATTCCGCACCACGTTGGGCGACTATGACGCAGAACGTGTGACCTTCATGATCTGCCAACAGCAGGATGATGAAGTCGAGGCCGGATTGGAGCGTCTGCATGCATTGTATGAAGCGATGCGTAACGACCAACGTGTTCCGGGTAAACTGAGCGAACTCAAGTTTGGTCTGGAGTGCGGCGGCTCGGATGGGTTGTCAGGCATTACCGCCAACCCGTTGCTGGGGCGTTTTTCGGATTACATGATCGCCAACGGCGGCACCACGGTGCTGACGGAAGTGCCCGAAATGTTTGGCGCAGAGCGTATTCTGATGAGCCGCTGCCGCGATGAAGCGACGTTTGAAAAAACGGTCCACATGGTCAATGACTTCAAACAGTACTTTATCGAGCACAACCAGCCGATTTATGAGAACCCCTCGCCGGGTAACAAGGCCGGTGGTATCACTACGCTGGAAGAGAAATCACTGGGTTGTACCCAGAAAGCGGGGCAGAGCAAAGTGGTGGACGTGCTCAAGTACGGCGAGCGCCTGCATACGCCAGGGTTGAACCTGCTTAGCGCACCGGGTAACGATGCAGTGGCTACCAGCGCGCTGGCGGGCGCGGGCTGCCATATGGTATTGTTCAGTACCGGTCGCGGTACGCCTTACGGCGGTTTTGTCCCTACGGTGAAACTGGCAACCAACAGCGAGTTGGCACAGAAAAAACCGCACTGGATCGACTTTGACGCCGGCCGCCTGATTCATGGGGTGGAAATGGACGATCTGCTGACCCAGTTTGTGGACATGATCGTGCAAATCGCTGATGGCAAAAAGCTGGCGAAAAACGAGATCAATGATTTCCGCGAACTGGCGATATTTAAAAGCGGCGTAACGTTGTAAAACTTCCTGCTTTTAATTAAAATGAAACGGCGTTCCATTTATTGGCGCCGTTTTATTTATTTTCACCACTCCTTTTCCCAAGGCACAGATCATGACGAGTTATTGGTTTGCTCAGGCAGTGGGGGCGATTGCCTTCCTGGTGGGGATTACCGTATTTTTTCACCGTGACGATCGCAAATTCAAACTACAGCTTTCTCTCTACAGCGCCATCATCGGTATCCATTTCTTTTTAATGGGGGCTAATGCCGCAGGTGCCAGCGCACTGCTGAATGCCGGGCGTACGGTGATTGCCACACGTACCCACAACCTTGTTGTGATGTTTGCCTTTATTATTCTGACGCTGGTGTTTGGGCTTTCTGGTCTTAAGCATGCGGTTGAACTGCTGCCGATCGCGGGTACGCTGATCAGCACTTGGGCGCTGTTCCGCACCAGCGGATTGACCACTCGCTGCATTATCTGGTGCGCCACGCTGTGCTGGGTAATACATAACGTATGGCTGGGCTCAATCGGCGGTTCGTTGATTGAAGGCACATTTTTGATCCTGAATGGTTACAACATCATTCGTTTTTGGCGCATGCAGAAGCGTGGGCTGGACCCATTCCGGGCAGAAACGCAAGCGCAGTAATGCCGCTATTGCTCCGTTTTCCCTCACCTTGAGACAGAAGATGAGGGAAACGAGAAGGTGTTACAGCAGGTTCAGCCGCTCTTTCTCTGCCAACTTGGCATCTTCTGACTGACATACTGTTGCGGTAAACAACACATCTGTGGAAGAGTTAACGGCCGTTTCCACCGAATCCTGAATCACACCGATGATAAAGCCAACAGCAACCACCTGCATAGCCACGTCGTTGGCGATACCAAACATACTGCATGCCAGCGGGATTAACAGCAATGAGCCACCGGCAACGCCCGATGCGCCACAGGCGCAAATGGCAGCGACCACGCTGAGCAGCAGTGCGGTAGGCATATCGACATGGATGCCCAGCGTGTGTGCGGCTGCCAGCGTGAGCACAGTGATGGTGACTGCCGCACCGGCCATATTGATGGTCGCACCCAGTGGGATAGCGACAGAGTAAGTGTCTTCATCCAGGTTGAGCTTACGGCATAGTTCCATGTTCACCGGAATGTTGGCGGCAGAACTGCGCGTGAAAAAGGCGGTGATGCCACTTTCACGCAAACAGGTCAGCACCAGCGGGTACGGGTTACGACGAATCTTCCAGAACACGATCAGCGGGTTTACAACAAACACCACGATCAACATGCTGCCAACCAGTACGGTGAGCAGATGAGCATACCCCAGCAGTGCGCCAAAGCCTGTTTCAGCCAGTGTCGAAGCCACTAAGCCAAAGATCCCGATCGGCGCAAAACGAATTACGGTGCGTACCAACAGGGAAACGGCGTGTGCTGCATCGTTAATAAATGTTTTCGTGCTGGGTGATGCATGGCGAAAGGCAATACCAAAGCCGACAGCCCACACTAAAATGCCAATGTAGTTCGCGTTGATCAGTGCATGGATCGGGTTAGCGACCACACTCATCAGCAAGCCTTTGAGTACGGCAACAATGCCCGTTGGCGGCACAACATCCGCTGCTTGTGCATTGAGTGCGAGTGTTGTCGGGAACAGAAAACAGAGCACCACGGCAACCAGTGCAGCGGAAAAAGTACCGATGGCATAGAGCACTAATATGGGGCGGATATTGGTTTTCTGCCCTTGCTGATGATTAGCGATGGAGGCCATGACCAGTAGTAGCACTAATACGGGGGCAACGGCTTTTAACCCACCAACGAATAGTGTGCCAAGTAAACCTACTGCAAGGGCGCTGTCGCGCGACACCATAGCAAGCAGGATGCCCAAAACCAGCCCGATAACAATTTGTTGCACCAGACTGCCTTGCAGCAAATAACGCAAAAAAGCAGATTGAGAATTTTTCATAAAATAGACGGTGGTCCCGTTCCGTAACCTAACAAGGGTTGTGTAGTAGTGCGTCGCAGGATGAAAGCCTCTGAAGTGTACAATGGGCTTTTTTTCATATCCTGTAACAAAGTGTTTGCGCCAAGCAGTATAGGGAAAAAAGCCATTAAAAAAAGCAATGACACAAAATTTTGTGCGGCGGGTCATTCACAAATCGCCTCCTTTTACGGAGGCGATAAGCGGCTTATCGAGCGGCGCGCTGATTCACCCACAGGTTAATCAGCAGCGTGATGGCCAGAATGCTGGCAACAACGCCAAGAGAGATAGCGATAGGAATATGGAACAGGTCGATCAGCATCATCTTGGTACCGATAAACACCAGGATGACGGCCAGGCCATACTTGAGCAGCGAGAACTTCTCCGCCACGCCAGCCAGCAGGAAATACATGGCGCGCAGACCCAGAATGGCGAACAGGTTGGAGGTCAGCACAATAAACGGGTCGGTGGTAACCGCAAAAATAGCCGGGATACTGTCAACAGCAAAGATAACATCGCTGATCTCAACCAGAATCAAGACTAAAAACAGCGGGGTGGCATACAGAATCCCGTTGCGCCGCAAGAAGAAGCGTTCGTTTTCAATGGTATCTGTCATCCGCAGGTGTCCGCGTAGCCAACGCACCAACGGCTTGTCGCCAAGATCGCCGCCATCGTCTTTGGAAAACGCCATTTTCAGGCCCGTGAACAACAGGAACGCGCCAAATACGTAGAGCAACCACTGGAACTGCGTCACCAGCCAACTTCCACCAAATACCATCAGCGTTCTCAGGATGATGGCGCCCAGCACACCATAAACCAGCACACGCCGCTGATACTGCGCGGGCACGCCGAAATAGCTGAACAGCATCAACCAGACGAAGACGTTATCGACGGCGAGTGCTTTTTCGATCAGATAGCCGGTGAGGAAGGCGAGGGCTTGCGTGTTGGCGACTTCTACGCCGAGCGTGCCTTTCAGATACCACCAGAATCCGGCGTTGAAGGCGAGCGACAGCGTAACCCAAATCAATGACCAGGCGGCAGCCTGGCGAAATGTCATGGTGGTGGCACCTTTACGCCCTTGATAGAGCAGGTCTACCGCCAGCATGGCGATAACGATGACAGCAAAGCTGCCCCATAACCACGGCGTACCGATGGAGTTCATAACAGGTTCCTTGCAACAAAAATTAACACCGTCAGGCCTCATTTTTATCTGGCGCGGTAGCGTGCCAGGTAAAAAAAACGACATGTATCGGAAGACACAGGTCGTTTGGTCACTCGCGTTGCAAATGTCCCTCGCCTTCCGGCAAGGTCTCACTTACAACGCCAATGCGGAATGCTCATTGGTATTGCCCGATAACCGGAAGCACATCTCTGCTCACTTTACAGCAAGCTTGACACATGACTTCGTAATGACGATTAATCGGCGGAAAAGTTACTCCCCTTTGCATCAGCAAAGATAGGTGAAAAGTCGATCCAGGTCAAATTCTGTGAACGCTTTTCACCTGTTCTGTTAGTGCTCTCCAGAAAATGTGTCGCTGTCAACGGGGAACACTACGCCGGTCTGGCGGCGAATTTCTGTTTGCAAACGCGCGACGGTGAGGGAGCGTGCCAGAAAGGCGTGATTAACGTCATTCTGGGCAACCAGCGAGGCAAAGGTTTCCACTTCATACAGCATGCTGTTGATATGCTGCGGTTGGGATAAATCGATACGCTGGCCGTTGCGCGGCACCAGACTCACCTGCTGGCATTCCGACAGCCTGTCGATGACCAGCGATCCTTCCTCCCCCTGAATTTCGCTGGGAATGGCGCTGTTACTCACCTTGGAATGCGCGATAATCACGTCAAAATCTCCGTAATTCAGTACGACGCTGCCGTGTCCGTCCACGCCGCTGTCCAACAGGGCCGCACTGGCCTGAACGCTGTGGGGATCTCCCCACAGACTGACGGCGAAGGCCAGGCAGTAGTAGCCAATATCCATGATGGAGCCGTTGGAAAATGCCGGATTGAACGTGTTGGGGTTCTCTCCCGCCAGATAGGGCTGGTAACGGGAAGAATATTGGCAGTAATTCAGAAACACTTTACGTAGCCGACCAATGCGTGCCAGGCCTTGCGTCACCACGGCGTAATTGGGCAAGCTCGCGGTTTTGAAAGCTTCAAACAACACGACGTGATTGGCTTGCGCGCAGGCAATCATCCTTTGCGCTTGGGCATGGTTCGATGCCAACGGTTTTTCGCAGACTACATGTTTGCCATGCTCGAGAAACAGGATGGATTGTTCCGCATGCAAACTGTTCGGGCTTGCGATGTAGACCGCATCAATCAGATCGGATTGGGCGAGCGCTTCCAGAGAGGTGAAACAGTGTTCAACCAGATAGTCCGTTTGAAATTGCTGCGCTTTTTCCTGTGAACGGGAGTAGATGGCGATCAATTTCATCTTACCGGTTTCATGTGCAGCATCAACAAACTGGCGCGTGATCTGACTGGTTCCTACAATAGCGAAACGAATCATGACGGATCGATGTTCCTGGCGAGAGCGTGAGAAAAACAGAGTAACATGATGTGGGCGCAAGGCAATCGTCGCGTCGCGGTTCTGCGTCGGGGAAAACCACGGCAACAGAAAGCCATGCTGCCGGATTCGCCCTGGCTGACGAAAAGCATTTACTGCTGCCTGACGTTACGGGGTACACTGCGCAACCTTTATGACGCGGGAGAGGCCGATGAGCCAATTGGAACTGGAAACGCGAACGCTCACGTTGGTGCGTTATCCGAAAACGTCTGAGAATTCCACCTTACAAGCTTGGGAAGCCGCAGACGCGTTTTTGCTTAACGAGATTGCCGCTATGGAGCTTGCGCCTGGGCCCGTTGTGATTCTGAACGACACATTCGGCGCGCTGGCCTGTGGATTACACGCGTATGCGCCGCTCTGTGTCAGTGACAGCTATCTGAGCCAATTGGCGACGCGGCATAATCTGTCGCTCAACGGCTTTGCGCCGGAATCCGTTGCGTTGCAAGACAGCCTGACGGCATTACCCGATGCGCCATCGCTGGTGGTTATCAAGGTGCCAAAAACGCTGGCGATGCTGGAGTATCAGCTCCACATGCTACGCACGGTAGTCGCTCCACACACACGAATTATTGCCGGTGCGAAGGCGCGCGACATTCATACTTCCACGTTGCAACTGTTTGAAAAAATCATTGGCCCCACCCGGACGTCGCTGGCGTGGAAAAAGGCACGCCTGATTCATTGCGACGTGGCGCAAATCAATGTAGGTAAGTATTCACCAACCGTTGAGTGGGAGCTGGAGGGGTATGGTTACCGCATCCACAACCACGCCAATGTGTTCTCACGCGGCAGCCTGGATATCGGTACGCGCTTTTTTATGCAGCACCTGCCGAGTGATATTGACGGCAAAATGGTGGATTTAGGCTGCGGTAATGGGATTGTCGGGCTGGTGGCGCTGGCGCAGAATCCTTCCGCGCTGGTTAGCTTTATTGATGAATCTCATATGGCGCTGGCTTCCAGCCGCATGAACGTGGAAATCAACCGTCCGCACGATCTGCCGCGTGCCAGTTTTGTGGTGAATAACTCGCTGGCCAACATTACCCCTGATTCGCTGCAAGCCGTGTTGTGTAACCCGCCGTTCCACCAGCAGCAGGCCATAACCGACCATCTGGCCTGGAATATGTTCAGCGACGCGCGCCGCTGTTTAGCGCATGGCGGTGAGCTGCGTATCGTCGGCAATCGCCACCTCAACTACTACCCAAAGCTGAAACACCTGTTTGGCAACTGCGAACAGCTGGCAGGCAACAACAAGTTCGTGGTGTTGCGCGCGGTGAAGCTGGCATCGTCCCGCTGAGCGGGGCCTGAGTAACCGGCTATAGCGTTAGCGCCAGCCGGGTGGCTTGATCGATGGCCCGCTGGGCATCCAGTTCGGCGGCGACATCCGCACCGCCAATCAGATGTACGGCGCATCCGCTGGCCTGCAACGGTGCATAGAGCTCGCGCCGTGGATCCTGTCCTGCGCAGACGATGATCGTGTCGGCGGCAATGCATATCTCCTGGCCCCCATGAATAATGTGCAGCCCGGCGTCGTCAATGTGCTGATACTGCACGCCGTCCATAAAGCGCACGCCGTGGCGCAGTAGCTGTGCCCGGTGTATCCACCCGGTGGTTTTACCAAGATGTTCACCCAGTTTTCCAGCCTTGCGTTGCAGCAGCACGATTTCATGTTGATGCGCTGCGCCATCGGGTGCTCCGGCGGCGAGCGGTAATAAGCCGCCCCGTTTATCAAGCGTGCGGTCGATACCCCATTCGGCATAGAAATCGGCGTGCGGTGGTGCACTCAGATAATGGGCAATATCAACACCAATACCGCCTGCACCGATAATCGCCACCCGCTTGCCAACGGGAACCTTATCGCGCAGCACGTGTAAGTAGCTCACCACGCTTGGGTGATCAATGCCGGGAATCTCCGGCGTGCGCGGCGTTATGCCACATGCCAAGATAACGGTATCAAAGGTTTTAAGATCGTCTACCGTGGCGGTGGTGTTGAGACGTACCAAAACGTGAGTGAGCACCAACATACGGCGGTAATAGCGCAGCGTCTCCGTGAATTCCTGTTTGCCGGGAATTTGCCGGGCCAGATTAAACTGACCGCCGATGTTACTGTCCGCTTCGAACAGCGTCACGGCATGGCCGCGCTGTGCTGCGTTAATGGCAAAAGCGAGCCCGGCCGGGCCAGCACCGACGACAGCAACGCGTTGCGGTGTGTCTGTGGCGATCACCGGGAGTGTTGTTTCGTGGCAGGCGCGCGGGTTGACTAAACATGACGTCACCTTGCCGACAAATATACGATCGAGACAGGCCTGATTGCAGCCGATGCAGGTATTGATCTCATCGCTGCGGCCCGTTTCTGCTTTCTCCAGCAAATGCGAATCCGCCAGAAAGGGGCGCGCCATGGAAACCATATCGGCGCAGCCCTGTGCCAGCATCTGTTCTGCCTGAGCCGGATCGTTGATGCGGTTGGTGGTGATAAGCGGTATCTTTACCTTGCCCATCAAACGCTGGGTCACCCAGCCAAAGGCTGCGCGCGGCACCAGCGTTGCGATGGTCGGGATGCGTGCTTCGTGCCAGCCAATACCGGTGTTAAGCAACGTGACACCCGCGGCTTCCATTTCTTGAGCCAGCGTTTCTATTTCTTGCCATGAGGAACCGGATTCCACCAGATCGATCATGGACAGACGGTAGATGATAATAAAGTGTGGCCCAACTGCACGGCGCACGGCACGCACAATTTCCAACGCGAAGCGGCGGCGGTTCTGTTCGTTGCCACCCCAATCGTCATTCCGTTGGTTGGTTCGTTCGACCAGAAACTGATTAATCAGATACCCTTCGGAGCCCATGATTTCCACGCCGTCATAGCCTGCCTGCTGTGCCAGCGCCGCACTGCGGGCAAAATCAGCGATGGTGTGTAAAATCTCTTCATGAGTCATGGCGTGAGGAAGGAAGGGACTGATCGGAGCCTGAAGAGCGGAAGGCGCAACGGGATCGGGTTGATAACTGTAGCGCCCGGCATGCAGAATTTGCAGTGCAATTTTCCCTCCTGCTTCATGCACCGCAGTGGTGATCGGGAGATGATGAGGGAGCTGTTCTTCATGTTCAAGCGTCGCCCCGCCAGCGACCACGGCACCTTTGGCATTGGGTGCAATACCGCCGGTAACAATCAGCGCTACGCCGCCCTGCACGCGTTCTCGATAAAACGCCGCCAACCGTTCAGTGCCCTGCGGATGCTCTTCCAAACCGGTGTGCATCGAACCCATGATGACGCGGTTTTTTAACGTGGTGAAGCCCAAATTGAGCGGCGAAAAAAGCTTGGGGTAGGCGTGCATGATGCTCTCCACAGAAACCGCGCAAGAAACTGGTCTGATGAGTTAACTGTAGCGAGTGTTGGCTGTTATGTGAAATAAATGTTTATTTAATGTGATTTATGTCATTCCCAGCGGCGACACGCGATAATCGGGCGGTGTGCCAGAAGGTTTGTTGTCCGTGCCAACAATCATTATAATTCGCGGGATCAGGGTGCTAAGGAATCGCTATGTGGGTGGATGAGTGGGAACCGGCGCTGGAAAGTGCGCTTACCGATTTGGAACGTTGTGTCAGGTTGCAGCAGCAAGGCTGGCGTCAGGATCGTGAACGCTGGCAGCAGCAGCTCACGCAGGCCCAACAGCGGGAAGCGGAGCTGTGCGCGCAGATCGAAAAGTTAGTGATTCAGTTAAATTCTATGGATGCGTCGCCGGAACGAAATCCCCTGGTGCAGCGCATTAAAATGATTGGCGCCTATATTGACGCCTTGGCGAAGGATGCCTCCGCCTTTAGTCGTTCACTTCCCTGATCGGTTTGATTTGTCCTGTTTTTTCCACTGGTGTTGGTGCTCGCTCTGCAAACGGCAGAAGGCTGCCGTTTGCATGACGCTGCGTGACTTCTTACAGTAGCGTCAGGGTTACGTCGATATTGCCGCGTGTGGCGTTAGAATACGGGCACAGGATATGGGCTTTTTCCACCAGCGCTTGCGCGGTTTCACGCGCCAATCCCGGCAGATCAATTTTCAATTCCACTTCAATGGCAAATCCGGTTGGTGCGGCACCGATGCCGACGCTTCCCTCAATGGTGGTCGCTGCTGGCAGTGCAATTTTTTCTTTGCTGGCGACAAATTTCAACGCGCCAAGGAAACAGGCTGAGTAACCTGCGGCAAACAGCTGTTCCGGGTTAGTCCCTTCGCCACCGGCACCGCCCAGCTCGCGCGGTGTCGTCAATTTGACGCTCAGTTGCTGGTCTGAGGATTCGGCGCGACCATCGCGTCCGCCGGTGGCTTTTGCGTGAGCGACATACAGTACTTTTTCAATAGACATGGCGTAACTCCTAAAGGCTATTTTTTATCGCGATATTAAATCGCATGCTATTTAAATGGTCGAAATAAAACGTCGAGATAAGCGGCCATCAAAGATTCTCAATCAGTCTGGCACGCAGGTATTCTAACTGCTGCTTCATCGCTTGCAGCGTGATGTCATCACACTGCGTGGCACACCGCATGTTTTCCGGTATGGCGCACGCCTTTTGTTGCAATGCGCGGCCTTCTTCCGTCAACCGAATCAGCACCTGGCGTTCATCTTCCGCACTGCGCGTTCTGCTGACCAAACTGGATTGTTGTAATCGCTTGAGCAACGGCGTCAGCGTGGCGGAATCCAAATAGAGTTGTTCACCCAGTTCCGACACCGTAAGCCCGTCGCGCTCCCACAACACCAGCATAACAAGATACTGGGGGTAGGTGAGTGACAGTGCTGCCAGCTGTTTTCGGTAAACTTTATTCATTGCCAGATTGGCCGAATAGAGTGCGAAACAGAGTTGTCCGTCAAGCTGATAGGCTTGCGCTGGCAATGATGTTGGTACTGTCTGCGTTTTCTTGTTCATGAAATACAATCTAGATAGACAATGATTAAATAGCAAGCGATTTAAGAGTAAAAAACTTTGTTTTTTGATAATGGATTGATTTTAGTAATTTTATATTTTCATTTTTATCTAGACTACAGGTGTCTTAACGTTTTCCTTGCAGGGTTTACATCGTTTCTCCGCATTCTCCACATTTGACGCAATTGTGGAGGCGGAACTTGCAGAGATTTACCCTTACGCTAATTAACTCGAAGTTGCACGGCCTATACTCAATACCGTCAAGACGACAATCGTCGTTAACGAGTAACCTGGAAAGAGAGAGATAGCATTATGCGTAAACTGACAGCGATTCTGGTGGCATCTACATTGGCGTTTGGCGCAGCGGGGATTGCACATGCGAACGATGCTCAAAAAGGCCATGGTCATGAAGCTCGTATGATGAAAGGTGAACGCGGTGGCCCTCGTACCGGCATGCATGAAGAGTGGATGCTTAAAGATCTTAACCTGACCGAGGCGCAGAAAAAACAGGTTGGGGATATCATGCGCGATGCACGCGATAACATGCGCAAAGTGATGCAGGATGAACACAGCGCAATGCGTGATGTGATTGCCGCTGACACGTTCGATATGGCGAAAGCTCAAGCGCAGGTCAATAAGCAGGATGAGATTCACAAAGCGCGGATGGTAAGCCGCTTGGAGACGCAGAACAAGATCTATAACGTTCTGACGCCTGAGCAGAAAAAGCAGTTTAACGCGAATTTTGATAACCGCATCAATCACAAGATGATGGAACCCGCTGAGAAGGCTGCGGCTAAGTAATTCAGCCTTTCTCTTCTGACAACCGCCTTACTCACCGTGCAAGCCTGTTTATTGGGTGGCAGATGAGAAGGCGGTTTTTTTACGCCAGATGTTCACCGGCCAACGGTTAACGTGCGAGTAATGTAAGCCACTCATTATGGGTTAGCTTGCGATAAAGCGGGCGTATACGCGCCTTAACGAACTGTAAAATCGCCTGTTCGTCCATGGATTCAGCCTTGGACGGATAATCCCCCCAGCCGCTGTCATACAGTTGGTAATAGAGGGTGTTCAGATAGTGTGTGGTTTTTGAAAAAAAACGTGGGCCAAAGTCGAAAAAGTGCTGAGAGAACAGATATAAGCTCTCTTCTATGCCCTTGGCGTTTGGGGTGTTCAGCAAATACCACATCTGTATCTTCAGCCAGACTAAGGCACTGGTATCTACGCTGGGCCTTTTTATTTTATTCTCATACAGATAGCGATCGAGATAACCGTTTATCTCGTCATAATCCAGCTTTACGTCCAGGCAAAACGACGCAATGATAAGCAGCGTTTCGGAATCATTACCAAACAGCACTTCCTTTTCTGCCCAATTAATCAGCGCGTTATAGTACTTCTCCCGGTGTAAAGGCTCAAGCAGGGTTCAAACTCATACAGAGACAATAAATCCTGTAAGGTGTAGGGATAGGTTAATGCATCCATGCCATCATCCTTTTAAATATGCGTCAGTGACTCATCAGCGCGATGAGCGCGATCAATGCGGGCATTGCTTGAACATAGAGAATTTTCCGGCTTACGGTGAGGGCACCGTACAGTCCGGCAACCAGAACGCAGGCCAGAAAAAAGACCTTAAATTGAAAACCTGCTTCACCCAGCCATAACCCCCAGAGTAATCCAGCGGCTAAGAAGCCATTGTACAAACCCTGATTTGCGGCCATTGTCTTAGTGTCGCGAGCAAAATCAGCGTGGAGATTAAAGGCTTTACGACCAATGCGGGTGTTCCACAAGAACATTTCCAGGGCGAGGATGTAAACATGTATCGCTGCAACCAGGGCAATTAGAATGTTTGCCAGCACAATCAAACCTTCTCGAAACCGTGATGTAGGGGAGTAAAGTATAGGTGAACTGCATGGGTTATGAATAAGTAATGTTTAACGTCCTGCCGATCACTGGGCACACTTTGGTGCGTGGTGAGTCATAAGTTCAATTACCCAGTCGATAAACACCCGAAGCTTGGCGCTTAAATACCGGTTTGGGGGAAAAGCCAGATAAAGCGGCATTGGACTAAATGTCCACTGTTCGAACAGCCGGTGCAATTCGCCACGCGCCTCATGCGCTTTTGCCATGTAGGTGGGCAATAAAATAACGCCAAGTCCTGCCAGGCCAGCGGCAAGATAGGCATTGCCATCATCAACGGCAAGCTGATAACGCCCGTTAGTCCTGACCGTGTTGCCATCATGGCTCGCTTCCAGCGCCGCAACCTTTCCGGTTTGTGAATTCAGATAACCGACCAGATAATGCGCTGATTGCTCCAGTTGATGGGGGTGGGTTGGTGTCCCCGCGCGAGCCAGGTAATGCGGTGCGGCATAGGCTCCGATCGTTAAATCTCCCACATGGCGGGCAATCAGTGATTGCTCCGAGATATCGCCTGCGCGTATCACGCAGTCCACATTCTCCCTGACCATGTTTACCTTTCGATCACTGGCACCGAGGTCAATCTGGATATCGGGATATTGTGCATAAAATGTAGGCAAAGCCGGCACCAGAATCAGACGAGCCAGTGGGCTGGGTACGTCAACGCGCAGCTTACCTCTGGGCGTGGTAACGGCGTTGGAGAGGCTGGTTTCCGCATCATCCATTGCAGCAAGCAAACGGACTGCATGCTCGTAATACACCGCGCCATCGGCGGTAACATGCACTTTTCTGGTGGTTCTGTTCAGTAATTTGACGCGCAATCGAATCTCGAGTTGCTGGATTAACTGCGTAACAGAGGTCTTGTTCATCTGTAAGGTCGCAGCGGCTTTGGTAAAACTGCCCGACTCGACCACCCGAATAAAAGCCTGCATTGCGTCAAAGCGATCCATCTTGTTGCCCCATGTTTTTCTGATTGTTTGTATTTTACAAATAATGAAGCGGCGTTTTGCGCGTTTATCTTACCGCCACTATGCCCTTAGACTTCTGTGACACACAAGCCATCCGTCTTGAAACGGGTTATTCAAGGGTAAGTTATGGCAACGCGCGATGTGGTTTTTCCTGAAGGGCGGCAAGATTTCTACAACCGCAATCGGTATTCCCCGGCGGCGAGAGCCAATGGTTTTTTATTTGTCTCAGGGCAGGTGGGCAGCCGGGAAGATGGTTCACCGGAACCGGATTTAAAAACACAGGTAAGGCTGGCATTTGAAAATTTGAATGCGGTGTTGTTTGCCGCAGGATGCACGTTTGAGGACGTAGTGGATGTGACCGTTTTTGTGGTCGATCCCGAATCAAACCTGGAAACCATATGGAGCGTGGTCCCGGAATTCTGGGGCGACGCGCCTTACCCTGCTTTGACCGGCGTCGGCGTCTCTTGGCTGTCTGGCTTTCACTTTGAAATCAAGGTGGTTGCCAGGTTGCCGTAAGTATCTGCACGGTGCTAATGCGGTGAGTCGGTAAAACGTCCAGCGACACTTTTGCGACACTTGCCTAATCCAATAAAAAAGCCACTTTGTGAAAAGTGGCTTAATAATATGATTTTAAAGCTAAATTTTGGTGGCCCCTGTTGGGTTTGAACCAACGACCAAGCGATTATGAGTTCCTACCGCAATAACCGAAAATCAATGATTTACGTTATTTATCATTGACATAGTTTGCCATCGTTTGCCAAATCATTGCCAGCGTTTGCCGTTTCCATCGCCATTTTATCGCCACTTATTGCCAGTGGATTTAGCTTTACAGCGTCTTCTAAATGATCGGGTGCAAAGTGTGCATAACGCATTGTCATTTTTATGTCGGTATGGCCGAGAACTCGCTGCAAGACCAAAATGTTACCACCATTCATCATAAAGTGACTGGCGAAGGTGTGGCGCAAAACGTGCGTGAGTTGTCCTGCCGGTAATTCTATGCCTGTTCTTTCCAGTGCTGACCTAAACGCGCCATAGCAATCACTAAAGAGCCGAGCCTTCTTATCATCAGGAAGCAAGTCATGAAGGTCTTTGCTGATCGGCACTGTACGGTTTTTTCTACCCTTTGTCTTTGTGTAGGTAATTTTGTATTTAGTTAGCTGGCTTTTTCTCAATCCCTCAGCCTCAGACCATCGAGCACCTGTGGATAGGCATATTCTGACGACAATCTCTAAATCGGGGTGCTCATGTCGCTTGCACTCGGAAAGCAATGAGGAGATCTGGTCATGTGTTAGCCATGCCATTTCCATTTCTTCCGTACGGAAGGGGCGCATATTTTTCAGCGGATTTTCGCCCTTCCATTCTCCGAGACGATTAAGCTCATTAAATACCGCCCGAAAGTAAGCAAGCTCAAGATTTAGCGTGCGCGGTGATACCTGTTTAACCCTATTTGATCGGGCATAGTCGCCTTTTAGTCTCCTTTCTCTATACCGGGAAAACATTTGCGCATCGAAATCGCGTGCGAGCGGTTCACCCATGCAATCAAAAGCGTGGTGCATAGCTAACTGACGCTTTAGTCCATCCTTAAGGGTGATCCCGTGGGCGCTATACCATGAGTCAACCAAATTTTTTAACGTGCGCCGATCTTCATTTTCTTCTTGCCAAGGATTTTGTACGGTGTGTTGCTCAAACGCTAACGCTTCACCTTTCGTGGCGAATTTCTTCCTGATGCGTTTGCCCTTTGCCCCGTTTGGATATAGTTCGCAGATCCAACCGCCAGAGGGATTTTTACGGATTGCCATCAATTAACCTCGCTGTAGACACCTACAACGCGGCCAATTGTTTTTATCTCATCAATTCCGCATTCAAACGGAACTTTTCCACCTGTGACATGTAGTTTTTTGCCGGGCAGTAACGTGAGTTCTCTGATGCTGGCAGTTCCCTCAATATCCACCAACCAAAGACCATCAGAAAGTGAGGCACTTTGTTCTATAAAGTTCAGCTTCCCATCAACTCGAACGGCAATACCTTTTGACATTTGTTTGCTAAAAAAACTGGCGTCAATGCTCAATAGTGAATTTTCTTCGAGTTTCCCATCACTCAATGTGAATAAAGGGATTCTTTTGGGATCTGAAAGGGACTGTATCCCATCGAACTGAGGGCCATCACCTGTGAGCAGCCACTTAAGGCATGCCCCTGTTTCCAGAGAGCAAAGAGCTGCTAAATCAAAGGAGATTGTCCCGCGTGTATAGCGGTTTTGCAGGGAGCTAGCCGACATATCGAAGTGATTTGCAAGCTGCAATTTTTGCGTGAACCCGTAAACAGACTGGATCCTATCCAGAATGATTAGAGGGTCAAGTGTGTCTTTGCTTATGCTCATTAGTTAATTTCCATCTTGACCAATGCTAAAAAGTTAATTACATTGCTCGTTAGTGAATGGCAAACGCTGGCAGACGTTGGCAAATGAACGGCCAACAAAGGCAAACATTGGCAAATAGGGAATGATGCAACATGGCTTCTGAAATCGCAATATTCAAAATTCCTGCCCCTATAGTATCTCTGCAACAGTTCGCAGAGCTGGAAGGGGTATCTGAACGTACTGCTTATCGCTGGACTACCGGTGATAACCCTTGTGTACCAATCGAACCACGCAAAATCCGTAAAGGGTGTAAGAAAGCAGGTGGTCCCTTACGCATCTATTACGCGCGCTGGAAAGAAGAACAGTTGCGTAAGGCGTTGGGTCATTCTCGTTTTCAAATCATTATCGGTGCTTGATTCACAATAAGTGAATCGAAAGGATGCGGCATGTTTGATTATCAAATTTCTATACATCCACACTTTGACCGCGCCTGTCAGGCGTTCGCGTTAAAGCACAATCTGGCGAAGTTGGCCGGGCAGGTGGGTATGAACCATCAGACCTTACGTAACAAGCTGAATCCAGACCAGCCGCACAAGCTGACCTGTGACGAATTAATGACCCTCACCGATGTAACCGAAGACGCAATGCTGATCGATGGGCTTTTGGCACAGCTTAATTGTCTGCCAGCCGTGCCAGTAAATGAGGCTAAGGCAGAACGGCTAACCACGTATGTATTGCAGGCCACCGCTGCTGTGGGCGCGGTTGCTGCTGAAAGCGTATCAGATGAGCGTATGACGCCAGCGCGTCGGCATAACGTTATCGAGAGTATCAACGCGGGTGTGCGTTACTTGTCGCTGGTCGGCTTAACGTTGCAAGCGCGTATTCAGGCTAACCCCGCGTTAGCGTCAACCGTCGATGCACTTAGCGGATTAGGCGCTTCTGTTGGGCTGGGATAATCACAATTTAATCAACGACTGGAGTATTGAGAATGGCATTTTTCGGATTCGGAAAGAAAGTGGCAGCAGCGAAGGTTGAACTGAAAAAGGTCGAAAATCGCGATCTGATGGAGGCTATCGTGGGCGGCTGTTTGTTGGTTGCTGCGGCGGATGGCGAAATTGAGAAAGAAGAGACGGATAAACTGGATCAGTTGCTGCGCTCTAACCCTCAGTTGGGGCATTACGGCAATGAAATCACTCAGACTATCAGCCGATTCACGGAACAGCTTCAAGCTGGCTTTCGCGTTGGCCGCATGAACATTTTGCGTGAAATCGACGATATCAAAAATTCGCCTAAAGACGCTGAGGAAGTTTTCGTCAATATGCTGACGATTGCCGAAGCGGACGGGGAAATTGAGCCGGAAGAGCAGAAAGTGCTGGAAGAGGTAGGCCGTCGTCTTGGCCTACGTATCGAAGATTATCTGTGATGAATAAGTTTCGTTTAGCTGTGGTTCTGCTGTTGGCGTTTATGGCCGTTGCAGTGGATTTTTCAAGTTACGTGCTTTCAGTTGTCAGTGACGCGTTATTCATCGGTGCATTGGTCTTTGTCATCTGGTCGCCACTAATGGCTAGCACAGCAAAGAAATAAGCAGTAACGCCGGGTTCGCCCGGCACTTATTCGCAACCGCCTATCCGTGGGCGGTTACTAATAGGAGGAGGAAGCCATGCAAAAACCTATCTCAATCGCGCCGTTCCTCTGGTATCAACAGGAGCAACAACGGCCTGATTTCACCATCACCCACGGGAAAGGCCGTAAGGGGATCATTATCCGCACTCGTCCGGTAAGCCTTACCCGTCGGGCTGTCCTGTTCATCAAATCAGCATTCAGGGGGAAAGCATGACCGCCTTTACTGTCAGCAGTATGCAAAATCTTCCGGTTGGCCTGCGTAGCGTGATCGGCAAACACTTTGCTGATAGCCGTTGGAAAACGACCTGTGATTACTTTAACAACCTGAGCGAGCGTTACCGCTTAACGCTGTGCTTTCATGCCCAGCTCAAGAAACGCCATTCCGTTTTCCGTTTGGAGGAAATGGACACCGAAGCACGGGGCCGTATTGTTTGTGCAATGGATGAATTACGTAGCGCGTTTTCCCGTCTGCGTAAACAAGGGGTAAATCATTCCACCTTTTTAAGCTGGCTTAATCTCAGTGAGCGCCGCACATTATTTATGCACGCGGGATTAACTGAGGCTGAATTTAATCAGCCATATTGGCGCGTTGATGATGAATCATGCCAATGGCGAGATAAAGTTATCAAAGCCATTAATGAATTAGTCAGCCTGTTTGACGATGCGCCGGAAATACTAACCGCCGTTAAACCCGAAGATTATCTGAATTAACTAACACCCACTCATTTTTCAGGCGCTTTGCTGTGCCGGGGATCCTTTTATCTGGAGTTTACCAAGTATGTATAAAACCGTAGGGCAAGAAATTCACCGCAGGGCAGAAAACGAGAGCATTCAATTGATGCTCAGTGAGGCACGCAATCAGGCGAAAGCTGATGCGCACTGCGCGTTCTCTTCCCGTCTGGACAGACTGGCGACCGAAGCCAGTATCAACGACTTATCCAGCGTGGAAATTATCGAATTACTCCGTCAGGAGTCCGTCGCGTTTAATCATTCCAGTGTCGATATTAAGGCGGTGATGTAATGGATAACCCCGCTTATAACCGCGTCGATATTAATAGCAATTATGCCATTGCCAAAATTGGCTATGACTTTGCCTTGGGTGAGGTCAAATGTGAAAAGGAGGACGGCGCACAACCTTACCTTTCAACCATGGCGGTTTATCAATCGCCTATCAAATTAATCAACGACTTTATTCACCGCTCAATCAGCACTGAAATCTGGCGCGGGAATATCACCGATACCAAAACACTGTTGGCTGAAAGTCAGCGCTTTGCGGATATGTGCCAACGCGCATTTGAACAGCTTAACAACGATAAGGCTCAATAATTATGCGGTCGATCGATTGGAATGAAATTTCACGTCGTGGGCTGATGTTTCGTATTAACAAAGAAATCATGCACCCGCTTGGACTTGCTATTTTTCGCGATCCTGATAGTGGGGTTTCAGGTGGCGCACTAGTCGCTGATGATGGTGTCTGGCAGTACGAAAAGAACGTTTTAGCCCCGGTAGCAGCCAGCGCAAGCCAGCTCAAATTGCTGCCTTGCCCGTTCTGCGGTTCAGAAGCACATTTTGACTCGGTCAGTGAGGTGCCCATGTCCGATAAACGGGTTTACGCCCCCGCATGTACCGAATGCTCATGCGAACTGATGAACGGCCCGGTAAGAAATTACGCAGGGTCAGGCTGGTACAAAACTAAAGAAGCCGCCGCTACAGATTGGAATTGCCGACGCGTAGCGCAAGGCGGTGCAGCATGAGCCGTCAGCTGTGACCGTAACTTTTCGGGGGCGCACCGCTCCCACCCCTCCGCCACCTTTCCCCGGCAGCACCCGCGAAGCGTTCGTGGGTGCCTACCCATGGAACGCCCCACGCCCGGCCATCGTACCGGAAGAAAGACAGCTTACCCGTGAGGAATGGACTCAGGGGCAAGCCGTTTTAACGAAGATTGACCAGCAACCGCGCTTCCTGCGCGAAATCTGCCTCAGCCGTTACACATACCTAAAAAAAACTAAAGGCCAGCTCAGCGCCAATCGCTTTCTGGTCAACAGCTTCATGCAGCGCATGTGGCCGCGTATTGAGGCAATCAATGCACGTCATGCCATGAATCGTAACGCCTCCGAGCGTTTTCTGTCGGAATCCGACGCCTATCAATCACTGCCCGGCATGAATGATAAGGCGCTGGGCCGCATGGCTGCGCGTATTTCCGGCCAGATACTCTTTGCCTATGAAGAACTCAGCGACGCACTGATAGCGCAGCACGATGGCAAAAAAGATGTGTTTTTTACCGATGCTGCACAGGCCGCGCTTTTCGGTCATGTCGCCAGTATGGCGCGCGCATTCAACATTACCCCACTTTTCTGGAAGAAATACCTCAAAGGGCAGATGGACATGCGCAAAGCACTGTCGAGTATTCGCCGTTTGGTGAATGAGGAGTGGTGGACACGGCAACTTAAAGCACAGCGTACACGCTGGCGCGAAGCGCTGATGATTGCCGTTGGTCAGGTCAGCAAAAGTGCCTCACCTTACGCCAGCAAGATGGCGATCCGTGATGTTCAAGCACGCCGCCTCGCTAATATGGACTACCTGAAAAACTGCGAGTTGGAGAACGTCGAAACGGGCGAGCGTATCGACCTAATCGATAAGGTGATGGCGAGCATTTCTAACCCTGAGATTCGGCGCATGGAGCTGATGAGCACTATCGCCGGGATTGAGCGTTACGCCAGCGAGCAACGAGACGTGGGCATGTTTCTCACCATAACCACACCGTCGAAGTATCACCCGACCCGCGTGATCGGCAAAGGCGATAGTGAGAAAGTCCAGTTTAACCGGAATTGGGATAAAGAGGCGTTCACGCCGAAAGACGGCCAGCGCTATCTGGTCAATATATGGGCAAAAATGCGCACGGCGTTTAAAGATAATGACCTCAAGGTTTACGGTATGCGCGTTGTAGAGCCGCATCACGATGGTACACCTCACTGGCATATGATGCTGTTTTGTAAGCGCGCACACCGCCAGTCAGTGATCGATATCATGCGCCGTTATTCCCTGAAAGAAGACGGCGACGAGCGCGGCGCAGCAAAATACCGCTTTGAATGTAAGCACCTAAATAAAGGCGGTGCTGCTGGCTATATCGCTAAGTACATCGCAAAAAATATCGACGGCTACGCGCTTGACGGTCAACTGGATGATGAAACCGGAAAACCGCTGCGCGATATGGCCGCAGCCGTCACCGCGTGGGCGTCAACGTGGCGTATCCCTCAATTTAAACCCATCGGTATCCCCACCATGGGCGCTTACCGTGAGTGCCGCAGCGGCACGTTACGCAGCGTCAATCTCACTGACCAGTTCGACGAACAGGTCGAAGCGGTTCGCTGTGCTGCTGATGCTGGAAAATTTGACGCATACATTACCGCACAAGGCGGCGCGAATGTTTCCCGCGAACTGCAAACGGTGCGTGTTGCACGCCGGGTTTCGGACGAGCTCAACGACTATGACGAGGAAGTGCAAAAGGTTGTCGGGATTTTCGCCCCGCATCTGGGCGCGGGTCATGTTTTTGAAACCCGTACCACCGAATGGCGCATTGTTTCTAAGGCCGTTGACGTTGAGCTGTTGACCTTAAAAAGCGCCTCCGGCGCGCCTCGGAGTCCTGTCAATAACTGTGGGTTGCGTTCTCAACGGTCTGGCGAAAATGTCAAAACTCAGGCCGAAAACAACGCCATAGTGACCATATCAGAAACGCATAACCCAACGATTGACTGGAATGACGACGCGGCTGTCAGGACGTTAGGAATGCGTCTGCGTGAGCAATCCGTCAGGAAAAACCATAAGCAACGTAATTTTGACCCCAGTACCTTCCGCGATCCGGCACCATCGGCCAGATTGACGGGCGAAGAGCGGGAACGGATGCCACACATTCAGCGTGATTTGTCTCAGCGCGGTATCACTGTTCAGCGCTGGGAACTGGAAGCGCTGGCGCGTGGGGCAAAGATGAAGGTTGACGGTGAACTTATTTCATACCCGGTGGCTGATGAGTGGCCGGGGTTTAGTAATCAGATGGAGGTATGAAGAGATGGCTAGTTGGTGGATGCCTATTGCTCAATTGCGAGTTATGCGACGCATAGAAGATGGAGGGGTTTTGCTACGTAACCCTATTCACAATTTTTATTACTGGTTCCGTAGTGAAGACCCTAGACCAACGACATCAGCAAAAGCGTTGTTAAACCGTGGGTTAATTGCCCCCGGTGCTATCCATCCAAAAACAATTGGTGATCAAGTTATGCGTATAACCCCTACAGGAAAGAACGAGCTGGGATACAACTCAGGGCGAACAATTGGAGATGAATAACATGCCTAAATCCCCCGCAGACCGTAAAGCCGCCCAGCGCGCGCGTCAGCGTGATGCTGGAGTGGTGAAAATAGAGATTCATGTTGATGCGCAAGAGCTGGAGATGCTTAAGCGCAACTGCGCCCTGCGTCGTCCGGGGCGCGAACCGTATGATATCGACGAATACCTGACAACGTTAATCCGGCAAGATGATGCAGCACTACAGCAAAAAATCACCGAACTTAATAAGCGTAGCTGCAAGAAATGCGGCGATAAATTGCCCATTGCTGAGTGTTGCCTGTCGGGAGCGTCCGAGTGTTGGAACACCCTTGGCTGGCATGAGTTAAAGCTAAGCATGTGACATGTCACGGTGTGATGTGTTGAGTGACATGTCACGCTGTTTTCAGAGCGCTGAACGCGTAGCCAATCAGTCAGCAGTAACGCACTAAGTTATTGACGAAAATTTCAATTTGTAAAATACTGTATGTGTATACAGTGTGCTTTTTAGGGGGTTTTGTGAGTGATGATTTGAGGGAGCATGTTATGTTGGAACGGGTGGCGTTGATCGCCCGTCTAGCTAACGAAAGCTGTTGCAGAGAACGTGATCGCGAGATAGCTCTTGGACTCATTGAGGATTTAGCTAACGGGACGATAGAAACCAGAGAGCACCCAGTGATTACGGATAAGTCGGCATTACTGGAATACTTAAAAAAACGATTAGAAAATGCCACCTTTTAGCGTTGCATGCATAACATGCATGATTTTGCATGACGATCTACAGTCAATTTTTCCCCGCTAGCGCCATGGCTGGCGCGGATCGAGCAGGATCGTGCGAGTGCATGAAAAGCGACACACAAAGCGGGCAGGCGTGGCGGGGATAGCATTGCGCGCAAGGGCGTTTAGGCGTGATTCATCCCGCGCCTCTGCGCCCCGCTGTGAGGTTCCCGCGATGATTGCCCTGTTATCGGGTCGGTTGTTCCATGATGCGCGCAAAACGCGATTGGTGAAGTCTGAGGCGGGTGTAAAAAAGCCGCTGGTTAGGCGGCTGGGTTGCTGGGTTACTCTTCTGCTAGTTTGTAGGGCTTAAACGCGATAACCTCCATCCCCACCACATCATTAATTTCCTTCATCCGTTCCTGTAATGGCGTCAGTTCATTCCTGACAAACACCTGGCTCGCTTTCTCCACATCCCCAAAGCCCCCGGTATTATTCGGGATAATTCCCATCATCTGAGGGGGCACACGGTGCGCACTGAGCAGGTCGTCGCGGCTGGCGTTCTTGATGTTAAAGAAATCATCTTTGGTCGCCACCTCGCTGAGCGGCACGATCTTGATACCGTCCGGCTTGCCAT
>CAXYYB010000037.1:0-45184 GCA_964293225.1 uncultured Symbiopectobacterium sp.
GCAAACACAAACGCCGAGACTCACAATAACGCGTGTCTGCCGGTTTATGGGCATCAGCAGACAGGCGTGGTATCAATCCTTGCAACGTGAGTGCGGGAGAGAAAGGCAGGCTCGACACATCATAGAACAAGTGACCGCTATCCGGTTGCACCAGCCCCGGCTGGGTACTCGTAAACTGCATTACTTGCTGCGGCAACAGCCAGAGCGGGCATTGCACGCTGGTCGGGACCGCTTGTTCCAGATACTGCGTAGCACACGGTTACTGGTGATGCCTAAACGGGCCTATCACAAGACGACGTACAGCCATCATCGTTTTTACCGCCATCCCAACTTGCTGAAGGCGGGAGAAAATCAGGTCATTGCCAGCGGTCAGGAACAGGTATGGGCCAGGAAGATGGTCAGGCAGTCGGTAGAAAGCTACATCACACGGTGACCGCATCTGTCGCTACAATACAAAACGCCCGATGAAGTTCATCGGGCGTTATAAGGCTGAAAAAGTGTCAACCTATGCCAGGACTAGTCAGGGATGAAACCTGTTTCGGGTCCGCCCCGGAGAACTCAGACTGTTTTGTCGTCCATGGGCAGTGGCCAACCGCCCAGTCGCTTCCAACGATTAACCAACTCGCAAAATAGCGCAGTGGTTTGCTGTGTATCATAGAGCGCTGAGTGTGCCTGCGCGGAGTCGAAGGCGATTCCAGCGGTTATACAGGCCTTCGCCAATACCGTTTGTCCCAGTACCAATCCACTCAGTGCGGCGGTGTCAAAGGTGGCAAAGGGGTGGAACGGGTTGCGCTTGAGCCCGCAGCGTTCCGCTGCCGCCATCAGGAAACTGTGATCAAAATTGGCGTTGTGGGCGACGATAATCCCGCGATTGCACCCCCTGTCTTTAATCCCTTTGCGCACCATTTTGAATATTTCATGCAGGGCTTCGTATTCAGAGACGGCACCGCGCAACGGATTGTGAGGATCAATGCCGGTAAACGCCAGCGCAGCGGGATCAAGCAGCGCACCTTCGAATGGCGCGACGTGAAAATGCAGCGTTTCATCGGGCTGTAACCAACCGTCCTCATCCATTTTCATCGTGATGGCGGCAATTTCCAGCAGTGCGTCAGTTTTCGCGTTGAATCCCGCGGTTTCAACATCAATAACAACCGGGTAAAACCCGCGGAAACGGTCACTCAGTGCGTTCAGGTTATTTTTATCAGCCATGTTCTCTTTAATCATTTACTAAATGCAGCGCGCATTATGGCAAATTCCCGCCATCAATGCAGTAAACCTGATGCCTTGAGCCCGTGAGGGGGATAAGTACGCAA
This sequence comes from uncultured Symbiopectobacterium sp., assembly GCA_964293225.1. GTDB lineage: Bacteria > Pseudomonadota > Gammaproteobacteria > Enterobacterales > Enterobacteriaceae > Symbiopectobacterium. The sequence continues at coordinate 1,314 of CAXYYB010000037.1, forward strand.
TGGAATGTGTGTTGGATAAGAGAGAAGGGGAGAGATAAAATAAAAAAAAAGCGGCGGCAAGCCGCCGTAGAGCATCATTTGACAATCAGTTGCCGAGCCCGTTTCCAGATTGTGCTTTTTCAATAAGCTCAATCTTGTAACCATCGGGATCTTCGATAAAGGCAATAACCGTGGTGCCACCCTTAACCGGGCCGGCTTCGCGCGTCACTTTTTCGCCTGCCTGACGAATACGCTCGCAAGTGGTGGCAACGTCTTCAACCGCCAGCGCGATGTGTCCGTAAGCGTTACCCAAATCGTATTTATCAACGCCCCAGTTGTACGTCAGTTCAATGACGGCCCCTTCGCTCTCTTCGGTGTAACCCACGAAAGCGAGCGTATATTTGTATTCGGCATTTTCACTGGTTCGCAGCAAGCGCATTCCCAGTACCTTGGTATAAAAATCGATTGAGCGTTGTAAATCCCCAACACGCAACATGGTATGAAGTAAGCGCATAATATCCTCAATTGATTACTGTGGTTGACCGCTATCAACAAGGCGACAGCGAAAAGACTCGTTACAAAGTATACCGTTGTAACAGGATTGAGTCCAAACCCTTGATGTAGAAGACGCACCCTTGTGCCGAAGTGGACGGAAATCACATTTATGCTATAACTTTGCGGTATATTAATGACAGGCCAAATAAATAGTGTCGCTAGAGAAATCTTCGGCGCTACAATATATAATATCGAGTATGGTTTACAACCAGCGCTCTCTACACCTAAAGCTTGCCATTGTCGTCCTGTAACGCTGCAATGAACATAATGGGTAGCGGAGGTGCAGTGCCTGAACAACTTGAGCTTTTTGCTGTTCCCAACCCTTGTCGTGGCGTGTGCCAAACGGATGCGCGCGGTTATTGTGCGGGTTGCTTTCGCAGTCGCAGTGAGCGTTTCTCCTGGGGACAGATGAGTGATACGCAAAAACAGGAGGTGTTGAGACTTTGTCGGCAGCGCGAGAAACGGATGGTACGTTCGGAAAAGATTACACTGAATACTGAGTGGCAGCAGCCCTCGTTATTCAACGATGAGTAGTGTGCTTTTGACCCTAATAACCTATGGTTACGTCATGCAGAGAGGACAACTCTTTCGCGCCTTTATGCGTTGAGATAATTTCCTCAAGGTGAATAGATTTGGTATAACAGCAATGTGGCTACCGCCATTTATGGATAAATTAATAAGTAAGGTGCCCTTTTCATTTTTTTTAAAATCAGAGTTGATTGCAATCCAGGGATATAACTTAGTACGCTAATAATACGGAGGTGTTATGGAGTTGCCGTTAGGTTCTGATTTAGCCAGATTGGTGCGTGTATGGCGGTCATTAATTGATTTTCGCCTGAAACCACTGGATTTAACCCAAACTCATTGTGTGACACTGCATAATATATACCAACTGCCCCCGGGGCAGTCACAAATTCAATTGGCCAAAGCCATTGGTATTGAGCAACCATCGTTGGTACGAACCTTGGATCAGTTGGAAGAGAAAGGGTTGATTACACGTAGCATCTGTGCGCATGACAGGCGCGCGAAACGCATTGCGTTGACTGATGCGGCGAAGCCAATCATTCAGGCGGTGGATGATGTGATAAGCCAGACGCGTGGCGAGATATTGCTGGGTATATCCGTGCAGGAGGTCAGTGCGCTTACCGGCCTTATTTCTCGTTTGGAAAAAAACATTCTCGCATTACATGAGAGCCATGAAAGTCGTCATTGAGGTGTCATCAGACAGAATAATGCTCGGGTAGAATAAATGTCCTTCAAACCGAATTGAGTAATGCTCTACGTTCAAACATGGTATCACGTCGCGATCTTTTGCCCGATGACTATTTCTGGTGAATTATTGATATCGTGTGGATATTTTTTACTGAAAAAACAGATGAGGCTTTAGCTAAGTTTGGTGGTATGTGTTTTGGCATTCTTTTAGACGATGTGCTGTTTTTCGCTAAAAATTTGTTGCACTCGACGTATTTTGTACCAATACAATTATTTTTTCAGTATATCTGTACCCTTGAGACTGCATGTGCCGGAATAAATTTTTCATGTGAAGTGATATTATTGACCTAAACAATCAATAATGCAGGTTATCACCACCGTGCTGGTGGTGATAACAGAAACGGGGATGTTTATCGCGGTGCCACTGTCACGTTTTGGCCGCTGCTGGACATGGCAACGCGTTGGCCCACGCTGAAGCGGGTATCACCTTGGCGCTGCACAACCATGATGGTGGTGCCATCATCGCGACGAATTTCCAACTCAACGCCTTGAACACGGTTCATTGCACCTTGTGCACTTTGACCCGCTACGCCACCCGCAACTGCGCCTGCTGCGGTTGCCAGTGAACGACCTGTACCACCACCGATAGTGTTACCCAAGAATCCACCCAGCACCGCGCCACCAATAGCGCCCATGGTGCCATTCTCGTCGCCAGCCTGAATCTGTACAGGTCGTAATGAAACGATGGTGCCATAAGTTACAGTACGAACCTGTTTGGCTTCTGAGGCGCGATAAACGTCACCAGAAAGCGAACTGGTGTTGGCACAGCCCGCCAATGTCATACCGGCTAAAGTAATCACAAGTAAACGCTTCATCATATATAAGACTCCTGTAATCGCAATGTGTCAGCTTTCCGTTACTGAAGGCTAACGTGGTAATGCTTATCAAACGGTCACTGCGAAACGCCATATTGGCCGTTGCGCACAACTCACCCTGATATAATAGGATTATATTGATAATGAAAAATGGCTAAAGTTCCTTGCTGCCACTATTCTCTCTCATCCTATTGGCGCATATGTTCATTTTATAGCAAAAAACGCCCCTTTTTTCCTCAAAATAAACGCGCATTCAAAGAATGGGACATCGAATCCACCCTAGAATGAAGAATACCTGAGCTGTTTGCCCGCTCGCCATGTTATTTTGTAAATAAATACAGCTTGGTTTATGGGGATTTTTTGTGCGTGTACAGCGCGGGATGGGAAATACACCGTTATGAAATCAGGCAGATACATCGGAGTGATGTCGGGCACCAGTCTGGACGGTGTCGATGTGGTCCTTGCGGCGATCGATGAGCACACGGTCGCGCAGCAGGCGAGGTATTGTCATCCAATGCCGTTGGCATTGAAGCAAGCGATTCTGGACGTCTGCCAAGGGCAGGCGGTGACGTTGTCTACGTTAGGCCAGTTGGACACTCGCCTCGGCAAGTTGTTTGCCGAGGCGGTGCTGGTCTTGCTGAAACAGACCGAACTCGATGCCAGCGATATCATGGCGATCGGCTGTCATGGTCAAACGGTGTGGCACGAGCCTCTCGGTGACGCGCCTTGCACGCTGCAAATTGGTGATAACAACCAGATCGCCGCGTTGACGGGCATCACTACGGTAGGTGATTTTCGCCGACGTGACATCGCACTCGGCGGGCAAGGTGCGCCGCTCGTGCCAGGTTTTCACTATGCATTGCTGATGCACCCTGATGAGCGTCGTGTTGTGCTCAATATCGGGGGGATTGCCAACATCTCCCTGCTGGCACATGGCTGTCCGGTACGCGGCTATGATACCGGGCCCGGCAACATGTTGCTGGATGCCTGGATCTGGCGCCGTCAGCGGCAACCTTATGATAAAGATGCGCAGTGGGCGGCAACCGGGCAGGTGAATGTCCCTTTGCTACGCCGCATGCTGGCCGATCCTTATTTCGCTTTACCTGCCCCTAAAAGCACCGGGCGCGAATACTTTAATCTGGGCTGGCTGGAAAAGCAGCTTGCGGGATATAGCACCCTTGCCCCTCAGGATGTACAGGCCACGCTGGCGGAGCTCACCGCGGTCAGCATTGCCGATCAGGTGCTGTTGACGGGAGGCTGTGAACGTGTGCTGGTGTGCGGCGGCGGGGCTCGCAATCCCCTGCTGATGGCGCGTCTGTCCGCCTTGATGCCGGGTATCGAAGTCAACACCACCGATGAGTGCGGCGTGAACGGCGACGATATGGAAGCTCTGGCTTTTGCCTGGCTTGCTGCGCGCACGCTGTCTGGCCTGCCCGGTAACCTGCCATCAGTGACCGGTGCCAGCAAAGCGACCGTATTGGGGGCCATTTTTCCCGTTCTCAGCGACTAATCAGATTTTGCTGAGAGGTCGTTATAAAACCCGTTGTTACACTGTTGTTATCTGTGACGCGACCGACAGCGTCGTGGTCATGTGGTGATAACCTTTAGACAGGTAACAACGGGAAAATGACAATGAAAATAATGCCATCAGGCTGCGCAGGTGTGCTGTTAGGGATTATGATTCTGTCCGGCTGTAGCGGTTTTAACCGGCAGACACCGGTAAAAACGTTGCATTATCAGTGCGGCACCCTGCCGCTTACTGTGACGCTGAAGCAGGATATTCAGCCAGCGGAAGTGCATTTTTTGCTGGATGGCGAGCGCCTGCAACTTCCGCAGGTGGTTGCTGCCTCAGGCACCAAATACAGCAATAACCGATATACCTTCTGGAGCAAGGGGGATCGCGCCTTTATCAAGCGCAGTGGACACATCATTGCGGACGACTGCCTCCTACAGAATGCGCCTTGACGCAACGCGTTACATTGAGATTTTCCCGCTGTGGGCGCAGAATGGAATGATGATTTTCGTCCCGACACACCACAGCAGGATGTTATGACACAGGACAACACTTCACCGCCTTCCGCCGCATTTCCTACCGAAGATGAAATTGCGGACGTCAGACGCGAATATACCCGCGGCGGTTTGCGCCGCCATGAATTGACCGCCAACCCACTCGATCTGTTCGATAAGTGGCTCAAGCAGGCGTGCGATGCGCGCCTGTCCGATCCGACCGCGATGTGCGTTGCCACTGTCGATGAACAGGGCCAGCCTTACCAACGCATTGTGTTGCTCAAACACGTTGATGAGCAAGGGATGGTGTTTTACACCAATCTGGGCAGTCGCAAGGCTCAGCATCTGGCGCTGAATGCGCGTATCAGCTTGTTGTTTCCCTGGCATAGCTTGGATCGCCAGGTGATTGTGACAGGGCATGCTGAACGCTTATCTACCCTTGAGGTGCTGAAGTATTTCCACAGCCGGCCGAAAGAGAGTCAGATAGGCGCTTGGGTCTCACAACAATCGAGCCGCATATCGGCCCGAGGCGTGCTGGAAAGCAAGTTTTTAGAACTGAAGCAAAAATTCATGAAAGGTGAGGTGCCGCTGCCGAGTTTTTGGGGCGGGTACCGCGTGGTCATTGATACTGTCGAATTTTGGCAGGGCGGGGCGCATCGCCTGCATGACCGCTTTCTCTATCAGCGCGACGGCGATAACTGGCAAATTGATCGTTTGGCACCTTAAGTGCTGCTAATTCTAGCAAATATCCCCTTTAAATACTGGCGCTCCCATTAGGAGCGCTTTATTCTATGACGTTACGTTATTTCCCTTGGAATACGGTTTTTCAATTATCGTTGATTTTACGAAAATGGAGCTATTGATGGCGAGTGGTAACCTGATTCAACAATTGCAAGAGCGGGGCCTGGTTGCTCAGGTAACGGACGAAAACGCGTTAGCAGAGCAGCTGGCGCAAGGGCCAATTGCACTGTATTGCGGTTTCGATCCGACCGCTGATAGCTTGCATTTGGGGCATCTGGTGCCGCTGTTGTGCCTGCGTCGCTTCCAACTTGCAGGACATAAACCTGTGGCATTGGTCGGTGGGGCCACTGGCCTTATCGGCGATCCGAGCTTTAAAGCCACAGAACGTAAGCTCAACACCAGTGACACCGTGGGCGAGTGGGTTGAAAAGATCCGCGATCAGGTGTCGCCGTTCCTGGATTTCAACTGCGGTGACAATAGCGCAGTCATGGCGAACAACTATGACTGGTTTGGCGGCATGAACGTGCTGACTTTCCTGCGCGATATCGGTAAGCACTTCTCCGTTAACCAGATGATTAACCGCGAAGCGGTGAAACAGCGTTTGAACCGTGATGATGTCGGTATCTCTTTTACCGAGTTTTCCTACAACCTGCTGCAAGGGTATGATTTTGCAGCGTTGAACGAAAAATATGGCGTTGCATTACAGATCGGTGGCTCTGACCAGTGGGGCAATATTACCTCTGGGATCGATCTGACCCGTCGCTTGCACCAGAACACGGTATTTGGCCTGACCGTTCCGTTGATCACCAAATCAGACGGTACCAAATTTGGTAAGACCGAAGGTGGCGCAGTCTGGTTGGATGCCAAGAAAACCAGCCCGTACAAATTCTACCAATTCTGGATCAATACCGCCGATGCGGATGTTTATCGCTTCCTGAAGTTTTTTACCTTCCTCAGTATTGAAGAGATCACTGCGCTGGAAGAAGAGGACAAAAACAGCGGCAAAGCGCCGCGCGCCCAGTATGTGCTGGCTGAAGACGTCACGCGCATGGTTCACGGTGAAGAAGGTCTGCAAGCGGCGCAGCGCATTACTCAGAGCCTGTTCTCTGGCGCACTCAACGATCTGACCGAAAATGATTTTGCCCAGTTGGCACAGGATGGCATGCCGGTTATTGAGCTGGGGCGTGACGCTGACTTGCAGCAGGCGTTAGTGACCGCTGAACTGGTCCCTTCCCGTGGTCAGGCACGTACTATGATCGCCTCAAATGCGGTGACCATTAACGGCGAAAAACAGGCTAACCCGGAGTATGTTTTTGCTGATAGCGATCGTCTGTTTGACCGTTACACGCTGCTACGTCGTGGTAAAAAGCACTACTGCCTGATTTGTTGGACGGCATAAGAAAACAGCATGCACAAGGGAGCGAAGGCTCCCTTTATTCTTGGTAATACGCCGAGGTCAGTGATAAGCAAGGTCAGGTTGTTGATAAATGAAAAACATTCTTTCTATTCAGTCCCATGTGGTTTTTGGACATGCAGGGAACAGTGCCGCAGAATTTCCGATGCGGCGTATGGGCGCAAACGTTTGGCCGCTCAATACGGTGCAATTCTCCAATCATACGCAGTATGGTCAGTGGACCGGCAGTGTGATGGACGCCAGCCATTTGACCGACATTGTGCAGGGGATTGCGAATATTGACAGACTGGCGCGCTGTGATGCGGTGCTGAGTGGCTATATCGGCTCCCCCGAGCAGGGCGCCAGCATTCTGGATATCGTGCGTCAGGTTAAAGCAGCGAATCCACAGGCGATCTATTTTTGCGATCCGGTGATGGGCACGCCCGAGAAAGGCTGTTTTGTTGCACCCGGTGTTTCGGATTTCCACTGCAACCAGTCGCTGCTGGCCGCCGATGTGATTGCGCCGAACCTGCCGGAACTGGAACTGCTGGCGGGCGTGACGCTGCACAATGTAGATGAGGCCGTTGCTGCTGCGCGTCAACTCTGTGAGTGCGGACCGAAAATCGTGCTGGTTAAACATCTCAGTCGAGCAGCCCGCCGGGCTGACAGTTTTGAAATGCTGCTGGTTACCCCTACCGACGCTTGGCATATCAGCCGTCCGCTGGTGGAATTCGAACGCCAGCCTGTCGGCGTAGGCGATTTGACCAGTGGTCTGTTACTGGTGAACCTGCTCAAAGGCGTTGCGTTAGATAAGGCGCTGGAGCACACCACGGCAGCGGTGTATGAAGTGATGCTGGTGACCAAAGAGATGGACGAGTACGAGCTGCAATTGGTGGCAGCACAGGATGGCATTGCCAATCCGCGTCACCATTTTCAGGCGGAACGCCTCGGTTAATGGCGCGTTAGGCGGCACCCTTGGGTGCCGCACCGTCTCTTACCCTTTCAATCGTTCAACCTTTAATGCCGTCAATACCGCCGGGCGTTCTGCAATATGGTCGAGATAAGCGGCCAGCGCCGGATAGCGGAACATATCAAGTTTCAATGACTGCGCCCACCGCATCACGGTAAACAGATACGCATCCGCGACGGAAAAACGATTTCCCACCAGATAGTTTTGTTCACTGAGCACAATATTGATATAGCGGAAACGAACCTGAAGGTATTCCTGTAACAGTTCCTTATAGGTTTCCGGTGTGCCTGGGCGAAAAATGGGGGTAAACGTTTTGTGCAGCTCGGAAGAAATATAGTTGAGCCACTCAACACAGTGATAACGCGCCATGGTGCCTATCGGCGCCATCAGGTTAGATTCGGGTACTTTATCCGCAATGTATTGCGCGATGGCGACGCCTTCCGTGAGCACCGTACCATCATCCAGTTGAAGTACCGGCACCATCCCTTTCGGGTTGATGGCCATAAAATCCTTACCGCCAGCCGTTTTTTTCCTTTTAATATCGACGCTTTCTAACGTGAAATCTTGACCGGCCTCGCGTAAAACAATGTGGGGGAAAAGAGAACAACTTCCTGCTGTATAATACAACTTCATGAACAGCTCCTTCTTATCATTAGATTAGGACATGGAGAGCGGAAGACCCTTTCCACAACGTAATGCGCCAGACCGTGGTGTGTTTCAAACGCCCCAACCACCCTCTATCATGCCCGAAATCACTTCAACAAGGTGTGCGATCACTCGCAATTAGATCCTGAGATAAAAAATTCATATTCCTGACAATAACTAAACGATGTTTTTACACTTTTGTACCCATTTTCCCCTGAATGTGTCAGAAACGCCCGATTTATAACGATGATTGCAGTGATAGCTGAATAATCCCCTTGTTACCAAAACGTTATTTTTTGTTTGTGTTATCTTTAAATAAGGCCGCATGAAGCAGCGGGATATCTTTCTGCTGTGACATGGCGGCACGATAATACCGATAACCTGTCAAGCCATTGGGAGGCAGCATGTCACAGGCGCTACACCATGCATATCTGGATAGGCTCAATGTCCGGCAACAGACTTATCACTACTACAGCCTGTCACAGGCAGAAAAATCGTTAGGCTCATTAAAAAAATTACCGAAGTCTCTAGCCGTACTGCTGGAGAACTTGCTGCGTCATCTCGATGGCGAAACGGTGCAACAAGCGGATCTCGACGCGGTATCCGCGTGGCTGGAACACGGTCATTCGGATCGCGAAATTGCGTACCGTCCTGCGCGCGTATTGATGCAAGATTTTACCGGCGTACCAGCCGTAGTGGATTTGGCGGCAATGCGCAACGCGGTACACCGTCTGGGAGGAGAGGTCAACAGGGTGAATCCGCTCTCACCGGTCGATTTGGTGATAGACCACTCGGTGACGGTTGACCATTTTGGCAATTCTCAGGCGCTGGTGGAAAACACGCGGCTCGAGATGACGCGTAACCATGAGCGTTACCAGTTTTTACGCTGGGGGCAAAAAGCGTTCCGTCATTTCCGCGTGGTACCACCGGGCACCGGCATTTGTCATCAGGTCAATCTGGAGTATTTGGCTAACGCCGTGTGGTGTGAAACCGTGGAGGATAAAACCATCGCTTATCCTGACACACTGGTCGGCACCGATTCACACACCACCATGATCAACGGGTTAGGCGTGTTGGGGTGGGGCGTTGGGGGAATTGAAGCCGAGGCCGCCATGTTAGGACAGCCGGTGTCGATGTTGTTGCCGGATGTGGTCGGTTTCAAACTCAGTGGAAAACTGAGGGAGGGGATCACGGCAACTGACCTGGTGCTTACGGTTACGCAAATGCTGCGTAAGCACGGCGTTGTCGGGAAATTTGTTGAATTCTACGGCGATGGGCTGGATAACCTGGCCTTGGCGGACCGGGCAACCATTGCCAATATGGCACCCGAATATGGTGCCACCTGCGGCTTTTTCCCTATCGATGATGTCACTCTGGCGTATATGCGCTTAACCAACCGTAGCGACGAACAGATAGCGCTGGTAGAGGCTTACAGCAAAGCGCAAGGGCTGTGGCGGCATCCCGGGGACGAGCCGCGTTTTACCAGTCAGTTGGCATTGGACATGGGGACGGTGGAAACCAGTCTGGCGGGGCCAAAACGCCCACAGGATCGCGTTGCATTAGCACAGGTGCCTGCAGCGTTTACTGCCAGTCGTGAACTGGAGGTTAGCAGTGGCAATGCGGGGACCGAAGCGGTTGACGTGACATGGGCGGATGAAACCTTCTCGCTACGGCAGGGGGCTGTGGTGATTGCAGCGATCACCTCGTGCACTAACACATCCAATCCCAGCGTGTTGATGGCGGCGGGGCTGTTGGCAAAGCACGCGGTTGAGCGCGGTTTGCGGTGTAAACCGTGGGTGAAGACCTCGCTGGCACCCGGTTCCAAAGTGGTTCCCGATTACTTCGCTAAAGCGGGATTAATGCCTTATCTCGATGCGCTAGGTTTTCAACTGGTCGGGTATGGCTGTACCACCTGTATTGGTAACTCAGGGCCGTTGCCGGAGCCAATAGAACAGGCGATTAAATCCGCCGACTTGACGGTGGGGGCGGTTCTCTCGGGCAACCGTAACTTTGAGGGGCGTATTCACCCGCTGGTGAAAACTAACTGGCTGGCATCACCGCCGCTGGTCGTGGCCTACGCGCTGGCGGGCAATATGACGCTCGATTTGACCCGCGACCCACTGGGCGTAGGACATAACGGAGAGCCGGTGTTCTTGAAAGATATCTGGCCCTCGGCGAAAGAAGTTTCCGACGCAGTGCAGCACGTCAGCGTTGACCTGTTTCATAAAGAGTACGCCGCTGTTTTTGAAGGTACACCTGAGTGGCAATCGATAGCCGTGGGGGATAACCCGACCTACGAATGGCCACAAGATTCCACCTATATCCGCGAAACCCCGTTTTTCACCACCATGGGCAAAGATCCCGATCCGATAAAGGATATCCGCGGAGCGCGAATTCTTGCGCTGTTGGGGGATTCGGTCACTACCGACCATATCTCTCCTGCGGGCAGCATCAAAAAAGAGAGCCCGGCGGGCCTTTACCTGCTCGAACGCGGGGTCAGCGTGGAGGATTTTAACTCCTACGGCTCACGCCGGGGTAACCATGAGGTGATGATGCGCGGCACGTTCGCCAATGTACGCATCCGCAATGAGATGGTGCCGGGCACGGAAGGGGGATACACACGGCATATTCCCTCGCAAAGCGTTATGGCCATTTACGATGCGGCAATGCGCTACCAGGATGAACAGGTACCGTTGGCGTTGGTTGCCGGAAAAGAGTACGGGTCGGGTTCCAGCCGAGACTGGGCAGCAAAAGGGCCGAGGTTACTGGGGGTCAGAGTGGTGATTGCGGAGTCATTTGAGCGTATCCACCGCTCCAACTTGATTGGCATGGGGATTTTACCGCTGGAATTTGCCCCCGGCGTGACGCGTAAAACCTTAGGGCTGACGGGAGAAGAACGCATCTCGATATCTGGTCTGCAAGCGTTGACGCCGGGGGTGACGGTGGATGTCACCCTCACGGACAGTCGGGGACACACGCAGGTTATTCAAACGCGATGCCGTATCGATACCCGCAATGAGCTGACCTATTATCAACACGGCGGTATTTTACACTACGTCATTCGCAAGGTGTTGTGAGGGGCTGTGGTAAAAATATTGGGGCCTGAAGGCCCCGATAGCAACGCCAGCGTGCTGTTGATAGCGGTCGTCGCTATCAACGCACATTAACGCGGGGGGAGATCCAACATATGGCCCATTTTGGCGGCTTTGGTTGCCAGATAGCGCTCATTTTTAGGGTTGCGTCCCACGACTAACGGCACGCGTTCCACAATGTTGATGCCTGCATCATTGAGGATTTTTACTTTTTGCGGATTGTTGGTTAGCAAACGAACTTCGTTCACGCCCAACAGCTTGAACATGTCCGCACACAGCGTGAAATCGCGCTCATCAGCTGCAAACCCGAGCTGATGGTTTGCTTCAACGGTATCGGCCCCTAGGTCTTGTAACGCATAGGCACGAATCTTGTTCAACAAGCCGATATTACGCCCTTCTTGTCGGTGATAGAGCAGCACACCACGGCCCTCTTCAGCAATATGGCCCAATGCGGCTTCCAGTTGGAATCCGCAATCGCAGCGCAAGCTGAACAATGCATCACCGGTTAAACATTCGGAATGGACACGTGCCAAAACAGGCGCTGGACCGGAGATATCACCGAAAACCAGCGCGAGGTGATCGTGCCCTGTGGCTAACTCTTCGAATCCTACCATGAGGAAATCGCCCCAGGGGGTGGGTAATTTTGCTTCGGCCACCCGTTTAAGCTGCATTTTACATCTCCAACACAAAAAGATTGCGCATATCCTACTGCCGGATAACGCAATTAACCAGTAAAAACGCCATTGTGCAATAAAACCAAACGCAAACCGTGCAGGTGCTCTGCATGTATTCATCAGGTTTGTGCCACAGCTCGATGTGTGTACAGCAGCACAGGCACTGACATAACGATGGAGTAGTTTACGTTCCATTGACGAAGACAGGGCGATTTCGTGATAAATTTATGAAAAAATTGCGATTTACACCCACTCTTTAACCGTGTGTTTTTGCGTTTGTGAGTGAAAGGTGAAATAGGGGAAGTTATGTACGACATTGCCAAACGCACTGCCTTCGGTGCGGGGATTCTGCTGATATTGCCTGTCGCCGTAGGGCTGAGCGGTTGGCAATGGCAGCCCGAAACTCAAGGGTTTTGGCTACGCGGATTGTTCTGGGTCACGGAAACGGTGACGCGTCCCTGGGGGATAGTGACCAGCGCGTTGTTGGCGTTCTGGTTTCTGTGGTGCTTTCGTTTCCGTTTCAAACCGGCACTGGGCGTGCTGGTCATCATGGCGCTGACGGTACTGGTAGGCCAAGGCATGAAGTCGTTCATTAAAGAGCGGCTTCAGGAGCCGCGTCCCTTTGTGGTCTGGTTGGAAAAAACGTATCAGGTTGATGAACGCTACTTCTATTCTTTACCACGCCCTGAACGCGCGCGCCTGGTGGCGGAACAACTGAGCGCACAAACGCAGATACCTGAATGGCTGCGCGCCCATTGGCAATTTGAAACGGGCTTTGCCTTCCCGTCGGGGCATACGCTGTTTGCGGCAACCTGGGCGTTACTCGCGGTAGGGTTGCTGTGGGCGCGGCGGCACTATAAAACCGTGGTGGTATTGATGGTGTGGGCGTCGGGGGTGATGGCCAGTCGTTTGGCGTTGGGCATGCACTGGCCGCAGGATTTGATCGCGGCGACCCTGATGAGCTGGGTGCTGGTGGTGCTGGCTTGTACGGTGGCACAGCGCTGGTGCGGCCCATTAACGCTGTTACGGCAGGAAACGAAAAGCGATGATGATGACGCGAATCAGGGGCACAAGGGGCCCCTCCCATGATCTCAGGTATTGCTGCTCAGACTCAGGGCATTTGTGGTATTCCCGGGGAATGGGCAGTCGTCAACGATCGTTACTTGCGGCGCATTTCCTTGTATGGGTTGATACGTAAAATCGTCTCTGTCACCAATACTGATTACCGTAAACGAAAGCGGATCCCTACGGCCTTGAGTTCCCCAAGGCGTATAAAAGCGACGATACAGGCAAGGTTAACTCAAACGATTGCTAATGATGGAACCACATTACAAGATGCGCTAGAGAGTTTATATCTGAGATTGAATGTCACACTGGCGTCGAAGCACACCATCGTCAACGGTAAAACGGTGCAATTGCCTTACAGCCCTAGCGAAATTTTCACGTTGGAAAAGTGGGGGACGGAGTACCGTATGGTCAATGCGAACGAGGGGGTAGCCTCATGCACTGACGGTTATTATATTTTCATCATCCCTGTCGACGCACCGTATAAGATCCAAGGCGCAGCGCTGACCTGCCCAGAAGAACCGATAAGCAGATTCTCCTTCAAAGGACACTCTTCTTTTGCCAACGCCACCAACGTGCATTTCGCCGGAGTGCTAAAATTCGCTCAACAGCAGTTGGCTTTTTGGAGTAATGCTAGCGGCCACTTCATGCCTCCGGCTGAAACCCGCCACGCACTCTTGCCCTATATAAAATTGCTTTTGCCTGAATCGCATTTTGTCGATCATCGCTTTTTGCTAGCGGGTTGTTCAAAAACAGACGGTACAAAAACAGGCAGCGCTGCTGCTCCTGTCTGATGCTACCTCCGTTAGCCATGCCCTTTCTCCGGCTATAATGGATAATTCTATGGGGTTTAGCGCCAACATTTGGCATAATCATCAGGTTAAGGCGATATCACAGGAACAAGAACGTGAAATACTTGCTGATCTTCTTATTGGTACTGGCGATATTCATCATTTCCATTACGTTGGGGGCACACAACGAGCAGGTTGTTACCTTCAACTATCTGCTGGCGCAGGGCGAATATCGTGTTTCCACGCTACTTGCGACGCTGTTTGCCGTGGGGTTTGTGCTGGGGTGGGTGATCTGCGGTTTATTCTACCTGCGATTACGCATCACACTGGGTCGTGCGCAGCGTAAAATCAAACGCTTGGAACAGCAGCAGTCTGTAACAGAGAGCGAACCATCGCCCTCTGCGCCCTCTGTTTCCCACTAAGGATCCTCCTCTATGTTAGAACTGCTGTTTCTGTTATTGCCGGTGGCCGCCGCATACGGGTGGTACATGGGCCGCAGAAGCGCGCAGCAGGACAAAGATCAGGAAGCCAACCGCTTGTCGCGAGAGTATGTGACAGGCGTGAATTTTTTGCTTTCTAATCAGCAGGATAAAGCAGTGGAACTGTTCCTTGACATGATCAAGGACGAAAGTAACACCTTCGAGGCACACTTGACGCTGGGTAACCTGTTTCGCTCACGCGGTGAGGTCGACCGCGCCATTCGTATTCATCAGGCATTGACGGAAAGCGCATCGTTATCCTTTGAACAGCGACTGTTGGCCGTGCAGCAACTGGGGCGTGATTATATGGCCGCCGGGTTGTATGACCGCGCTGAAGAGATCTTCACCCAACTGGTGGATGAAGAGGATTTTCGTCGCAGTGCGCTTCAACAACTGTTGCAGATCTATCAGGCTACCAGCGACTGGCAGAAGGCGATCGATATTGCGGAAAAACTGGTCAAGCTTGGCCAGTCACAGTTGAATACCGAAATTGCCCATTTCTATTGCGAACTGGCGTTGCAAGCGATGAGCAGTGACGATCTGGATAAAGCCCTGACGCTACTGAAAAAAGGTGCCGCAACGGATAAAGCGTGCGCACGGGCGTCGATCATGATGGGGCGCATTCATATCGCTCAGGAACGCTATGCACCTGCGGTAGAGGTGCTCCAACAGGTGTTGAAACAAGATAAAGCCTTTGTCAGTGAAACCCTGCCGATGTTGGAAACCTGTTACCAGCACTTGCCTGCGTCGCAGGCTTGGGAAGATTTTCTCAAACGCTGTGTTGAAGAGAACACCGGTGCCAGCGCCGATCTGATGTTGGCGGATATCCTCGAGCGCAAAGAAGGGGCTGAAGTGGCGCAGGTCTACATCAACCGCCAGTTACAGCGCCACCCGACAATGCGTGTTTTCCATCGTCTGATGGATTTCCACCTGAGTGAAGCCGAAGACGGTCGCGCCAAAGAGAGCTTGTTGGTGCTGCGCGATATGGTGGGAGAACAGATACGCACCAAACCGCGTTACAGTTGCCAGAAGTGTGGCTTCACCTCGCAATCTCTCTACTGGCACTGTCCTTCATGCCGTTCCTGGGCCAGCATCAAACCGATTCGTGGTCTGGACGGACAATAGCCTGAGGCGTGCCTTATGCCATTGTTTTTTTGTAAAACGTCTATTTAGTTACAACATGCTTGTTACTGGGAACACATTCGTGGTGAACACCGCGCGAAATGCAGCATAGCCCAGCAGGGCCGCTGGGCTTTCGCAGGATAGCAGGGTAGAATGCGGCGGAAAATTTTCATACGCGGACCAATCTCACTCCACGGATTTAATCGCCAAGCAAAACTGAGGGCCACATGAGCGAACACATCACCCCACCGCATGCCGTTACGTCGCCGATCGTTGTCGCATTGGACTATGCTGACCAGAATCAGGCGTTGGCGTTTGTCGATCGCATCAATCCGCAGGATTGTCGACTGAAAGTGGGCAAAGAGATGTTTACCCTTTTCGGTCCGCAATTTGTTCAGGCATTACAGCAGCGTGGTTTTGACGTTTTTCTGGACCTCAAGTTTCACGATATCCCTAACACGGCTGCGCATGCAGTGGCGGCAGCAGCAGAATTAGGGGTGTGGATGGTTAACGTCCATGCCAGCGGGGGGCGTCGGATGATGGAAGCGGCCAAAGCGGCATTGCAGCCCTTTGGTGCCGATGCGCCGTTGCTGATTGCCGTTACCGTGTTGACCAGCATGGAGGCTGAAGATCTGCTAGCGTTAGGCATCACGGCGACACCGGCGCAGCAGGCTGAGCGCCTTGCGCTGCTGACCCGTGATTGTGGATTGGATGGCGTGGTGTGTTCGGCACAGGAAGCGCTGCGATTGAAGCAGGTGTGTGGTAGCGCGTTCAAGCTGGTCACGCCGGGGATCCGCCCAGTGGGCAGCGCCAGTGGCGATCAGCGTCGTATTATGACGCCGGAGCAAGCGCAGGCGGCTGGGGTTGATTATATGGTCATTGGGCGTCCGATCACCCAATCTGCCGATCCGGCGCAGACGCTGGCGCAGATTCGGCATTCGTTGTTGGCGGGAGGGCAGGCATGAGTGAGAGTAACAGCCGGTTGGTCTATTCCACCGACGCCGGGCGCATTAAGGAAGAGCCTACGCCAGTAACGCGTGCCAAAGGCGACGGTGTTGTGCGCATTCAACGGCAAACCAGCGGTCGCAAAGGCAAGGGCGTGTGTATTATCACAGGGCTCGATCTGGATGATGCTGCGCTTACCGCGTTGGCTGCAGAACTGAAGAAGAAATGTGGCTGTGGCGGCGCGGTTAAAGACGGTACCATTGAGATTCAGGGCGATAAGCGCGATCTGTTAAAACAGCTATTGGAAGCGAAGGGGTTGATGGTCAAGCTGGCAGGCGGCTAACACGAAACGTGGCAACAGGATTGCCCCTGCTGCCACTCACAATTAATCGACCTGATGCCCAATAATGCCGCCAATGGCAGCACCGCCCAGTGTGCCCAGCGTGCCGCCACCGGTCAGGATTGCCCCGCCGACTGCGCCAGCCCCAGCGCCAATGGCGGTATTACGATCGCGTTTGGACATGTTGGAACAGCCGCTAAGTGTCATGACTACTGCAACGGCAAGGGCAGTAACGACGAAACCTTTTTTCACAACCATGGTGATCTCCTGATGTTTTCGCCCGCGCTAGCGGGAAATATCGCATAGCACGATATTTGCACTATTTAATTTGACCTTGTCGGTCATCTCTCTCTTTCACTTAGTATAATCGTCGGAAGTACTCTGGGCAGGTGGAAAAATCCGAATTGCTTCCCCCAAGATTTGCCGCAAAGGCTATTCGTGTCATAACGGTCAGTACGTAATAAATGACTTCCCGGTCATAAAGGGTAATGCGCAGCAGAACCTAGCAGGGTTTTTAGCCAGTTAGCCCATAGGTGCCGCCCTCGGACTCCCCGACAATATCCTATCGGATGAAAGGGGGCGAATGATGTTAGAAGAACTCAAACAGCAGGTGCTGGAGGCGAATCTGGCGTTGCCAGCGCATCACCTGGTGACCTTTACCTGGGGAAATGTCAGTGCAGTCGATCGCCAACAGGGGCTGATGGTGATCAAACCCTCGGGCGTGGCTTATCCGGTGATGACCGCCGACGATATGGTGGTGGTGGAACTGGCAACCGGGCGCGTGGTTGAAGGGAGCAAGAAACCCTCATCGGATTCAGACACACATCGCGTGCTCTATCTGGCGTTTGAGCAGATTGGCGGTATCGTGCATACGCACTCACGCCATGCGACGATCTGGGCGCAGGCGGGCAAAGATTTACCGGCCTTTGGCACCACCCATGCCGATTACTTTTATGGCGCAATCCCGTGTACCCGTCTGATGACAGACACCGAGATTGACGGCCGCTATGAATGGGAAACGGGGAATGTGATTGTAGAGACGTTTCATCAACGCCAGCTTTCCCCCTTGGATATCCCCGCAGTACTCGTCAACGCGCACGGCCCCTTCGCGTGGGGAAAAGATGCCGATACCGCGGTGCACAACGCGGTGGTGCTGGAAGAGATCGCCTACATGGGCATCTTTACCCGCCAGTTGACACCGGACGTTGGTCCGATGCAGCAGCAACTGCTGGATAAACACTATCTGCGTAAGCACGGTAAAAACGCCTATTACGGGCAATAAGCTTAAATCAATCCACCGCGCGGATAACTGACGCGGTGGGCTGCTATGCGATCCCACACCGGTCTGATGCGTATCAGTGCATCTTCAATTTGACTGACTGGCAGCGTAAAAGGCACGCGCAAAAAGCGTTCAAAAGCCCCTTCAACCCCAAAACGTGGCCCTGCGCCAATCCGTATCCCCAAAGTTTCCGCATTGGCCGCCAACATGGTGGAAACGGGCTGTGGCAGCTCTGCCCACCAACAGAGGCCGCCACTGGGCGTATTCAACTGCCATTCAGGAAACTGGCGCGCGATAGCGGCACCGGTGTCATCTCGTTGCTGGCGCAATCCGGCACGACGTGCAGGCAAAATCTGTTCTGCATCCTGCAATAGTTCTGCACAGGCGAGCTGTTCCAATAACGGAGAGCCCAAATCCATGGTATCGCGCATCTGTATCAGTGCGGCGATGGTGCGCGCACTGGCTCGAATCCAACCAAGGCGCAGCCCGCCCCAAAAGCTTTTGCCCGCCGACCCTAACATGATGACATGTCCGCTGTTATCAAAGGCGGCCAATGGCGGTGGTGGTGGTACGTCGTACCACAGCTCTGACATGGTTTCATCCACCACCATCGGCGTGCGCGTGCGGGCAGCGATCTCCGCCACAACCTGGCGCGTGGCGCTGTCCATGCAGCGACCGGTGGGGTTGTGATAATCGGCGATCAGGTAGGCAAGACGCGGAGCCGCCTGAGCAATCGTGATAGCAAGGCCGTCGGTGTCCCATCCGTGATCGGGCAGTGCCACGGGAATCGGGCGACAGGCCGCGCCTTTTATCGCACCAATCGCATGAGGATAGGTTGGGTGTTCAATAATTACACGGTCGCCCGGACCGGTCAGCAGCCGCAGCAGCAGGGTAAATCCGCTGACCGCGCCGTTCACCACCATGATTTGATCCGCCGTGGTGGGCAGGCCGCGCTCGTTGTAGCGTTGCGCAATCGCGGTGCGCAGTCGTGGCAGCCCGGCCGCGTCATAGCCGCTGTGTTCAAGGTACTCGGGTAACTGAGACAGGGCGCGGGTATAGGCCTGATGGATCTCCGGCCCTGCCGGTAAGGCGGCGCAGGAGAGATCGACCGCAGGCAAGGGCAGACGGGCCAAATCCGGCTCAGTGCGTGCGATGGGCAGCGTCGTGAGGGAGCCGGAGCCTTGTCGGCTGGCAAGATAGCCCTCACTGCGCAACTCGGCTAACGCACCGGTCACGGTGGTGCGGCTGATGTGCAATATCTCCGCTACGTCGCGTTCGCCTGGCAGGCGGGTATCCAGCGGTAAACGTCCATCCAGGATCAACAACCGCAGGCCATCTGCCAACTGGCGATAAGCGGGAGTGCGTGATTCGGGTTGCTGCCAGTTACCCAGCAGACGCTGTAATGAGGCCGAGCCGATTCGCCGTGCTGCCATGGTAAACTCCCAGACGGATTAAAAAGCCACTTTCGATAAACTGGACCTTAAAATAAAGTCCATTTTGCGTCAAGGTATCACAACTTCCTTGATGACGTCACCCTGTTGGTGACGAAGGGCTTAGGGTGGAGTGGAGAGTACTATGGCGTATCGGCTTGGGTTACTGTATGTGGGATTGGCGCTGTACGGCATGGCAATCGCCATGATGATCCGGGGAAATTTAGGGGTGGACCCCTGGGACGTGTTTCACCTCGGGTTAGCACAACATTTGCCACTGAGTGTGGGCACCATCATCATCCTGATGGGCGCGTTGGTGCTGCTGCTGTGGATCCCGTTGCGCCAGCGACCGGGATTGGGGACCATCAGTAACGTTATCGTGATTGGGCTGGCAACCAATGTGGGATTGGATTTACTGCCAGAAATCGAACACCTCGGGGCGCGTACGGCGCTGTTAATCGGGGGGGTTATCACTAATGGGCTAGCCACGGGCATGTATATCGGTGCCGGTTTTGGCCCTGGTCCTCGTGATGGTTTGATGACCGGCATTGTGGCGCGCACCGGATGGCAGATTCGCTATGTGCGAACCGGCATTGAGCTGACAGTGTTGGTGGTGGGATGGATACTCGGTGGTACGGTCGGCTTGGGTACGGTGGTGTATGCCTTTGCGATTGGCCCGCTGATCCAACTGTTTCTACCCTATTTTGTCGGGCAGTCGCGCGAACGTGCTCTGCAACCGAAGGCCTCATCCTAGAACCCTAATGGAAAAAAATGCCCGTCATTGCTGACGGGCATGGCAAACAGCACCGTTAATGAGGCGGTTAACGGTGCGGCATTTCTTCACGTAAGATAACAGCCACTTCTTTTGCCGTCGGCGTTTCGCTTGCCAGTGCACGGCGAATCACGAAAAAGGCAGAAATCAGCATGGTAACCGCTACCAGCATAAAGAACCCGCACAGAGCGGCGTTGATCTGGTTGCTGAACACAATGGTTTCCATATCTTTAATGGTCTTGGCCGGAGCGATCAGGGTGCCTTGCTCAATGCCCTGCGAGAAGCGTTTAGCCTGAGCCAGAAAACCGATGCTGGCTTTTTCATGGAAAATTTTCTGCCAGCCTGCTGTCATCGATGTGATAAACAGCCAAATGGTGGGCAGTATGGTCACCCAGGCGTAGCGCTGTTTCTTCATTTTGAACAGCACTACGGTGCCAAGAATCAGTGCCATGGATGCCAGCATCTGGTTGCCGATACCAAACAGCGGCCACAGGGTGTTAATCCCACCGAGGGGATCGATAACGCCCTGATAGACAAAGAAGCCCCAACCGGCAACCGCCACTGAGGTGCCCGCCATGTTACCCAGCCAGGAGTGGCTCTTACCCATGCCAGGAATGGCGAGGCCAACCAGATCCTGCACCATGAAACGGCAGGCGCGGGTACCGGCATCGACGGCGGTCAAAATGAACAGCGCTTCAAACAGGATGGCGAAGTGATACCAGAATGCCATCATCGCCCGACTGTTAAAGATTTCGGTGATGATATGCGCCATACCCACAGCGAAGGTTGGTGCGCCCCCGGCACGTGACAGAATAGAGGTTTCGCCCACGTCTTTGGCAATTTCACTCAAGGCTTCCGGTGTGATCATAAAGCCCCAGCCGTTGATCACCTGTGAGGCTTGTTCAACGGTGGTACCGATCAGTGCAGACGGGGAGTTCATGGCGAAATAGACGCCCGGATCGATAACCGACGCACAAATCAGCGCCATGATCGCCACAAACGATTCCATCAGCATCGCACCATAGCCAATCATGCGAATGTGGCTTTCGCGCTCAATCAGCTTAGGCGTGGTACCACTGGAAACCAACGCATGGAACCCGGAGATGGCACCGCAGGCGATGGTGATAAACAAGAAGGGGAACAGACTGCCTGAGAACACCGGGCCGCTGCCGTCAATAAAGCGTGTCACTGACGGCATTTTCAGTTCTGGCGTGGCAAACACAATGCCCACGGCCAAACCGACAATTACACCGATTTTTAAGAACGTAGAGAGATAATCGCGTGGGGCTAACAGCAGCCATACCGGCAGCACCGACGCGATAAAGCCGTAGATCACCAGCGCCCAGGTCAACGTGGTGCCTTGCAGCGTGAAGAACGGGCCCCAGTACGGATGGACAGAGATGTCGCCGCCGTACACGATAGCCATCATCATCAGCACAAAACCGATCAATGAGACTTCAGCAATTTTCCCGGGGCGCAAAAAGCGCATATAAACGCCCATAAACAGCGCAATCGGGATGGTCGCTGCAATGGTAAACACCCCCCAAGGACTGTGTGCCAGCGCCTTGACGACCACCAGTGCCAGTGCGGAAAGGATGATTATCATCACACCCAGTGCCCCCAGCATGGTCACCACACCGGCAAAGGTGCCTAACTCTTGTTTTGCCATTTCCCCGAGCGAACGGCCATCGCGGCGCGTTGAAATAAACAGGACCAGAAAATCCTGTACCGCACCGGCGAACATCACGCCGACCAAAATCCAGATGGTGCCCGGCAGAAAACCCATCTGTGCCGCGAGAATCGGCCCAACCAACGGACCCGCCCCGGCGATAGCGGCAAAGTGGTGACCAAACAGCACCCACTTGTTGGTGGGAACATAATCCAACCCGTCATTGTGACGTTCGGCCGGCGTGACACGGCGGTCGTCCAGTTCAAACACTTTTTTAGCAATAAACAGACTGTAAAAGCGGTAGGCAATGCTATAGCAGGATACGGCGGCAATGACCAACCACACGGCATTAACGTGCTCTCCGCGGCTTAAGGCCAGCATAGCGAAGGCGATAGCCCCCGCTAATGCGACCAACAGCCAGATCACTATGCTCTTGACATTATTCATGACAACGGCTCCTTCGTTACCCAACTAATGGGGCGAGAGTTTTGCTGGCTTTTAGGGAGTGACGCCTTGGCAAACGGCGCACCCCCTAAAAACATAGTGTATTTCAGCGTGATGCGCGGTGGGTGCGGATGAGAAAATGTGAGCAAGAGTGAATTTTTGTAAATTAAATTCAATTTTGGCTAATGACGGTGCGCGGAGATAGCGCGTCTGATGCGGGAAAAACGTGTCGCCAACCCCCTGGCTGGCGACACCAGAAGCTTATGCGGCGGGTTTGGCAATGATACTGCGTGTTTCCAGACGAACGTCAGTCAATACCACGTCCAGCGTATCGCTTTGGCGATAGACCACTTCACCTTTGACAGAGACGGTGCCGGTTTCCTGGCTGCTGACCAGTTCATCGCGCACCGCGTGAATAAACGAGGCCGGAATAAAGGCAACGGCACCGTTATCCAGCAAACGTATACGCAGGCCACCGCGCGTCACATCAATGATCTCGGCGTGGAAGCGGGTACCGGTCCCTGCTTTTGGTTTCAGGAAACGCGCATACAGCCAGTCGCCGACGTCACGCTCTGCCATTCGGTTCAAACGGCGGCGCTCGGCCATTTGTTGCGTGATGTCATCCTGTGGTTTCTCGGCAGGCTGCTGGCAAATAATCGCTTTGAGCAGGCGATGGTTGATCATGTCGCCGAACTTACGGATGGGGGAGGTCCAGGTAGCATACGCGTCCAGTCCCAAACCAAAATGCGGCCCCGGTGTAGTGGAGACTTCGGCGAAGGTTTGGAAACGGCGAATGCGGCTGTCCAAGAAGGACGTCGGAAGTGCATCCAGCTCACGACGCAGTTTGCAAAAACCGTCCAGCGTCAACAGCGCGGCCGCATCTGCTTCAATACCGTTGTTGCTCAACACCGTTACGGCCTGATCGACCTGCGTCGGTTCGAAGCCGTTATGCACGTTGTAAATGCCGAAGCCCAGTTTCTCTTTAAGCATGCGTGCGGCGCAGATGTTGGCGGTGATCATGGTTTCTTCGACGATGCGGTTCGCAATGCGGCGTTGCTCCACCACGATATCCAGCACGTCGCCCTGCTCGCCGAGCAGGAAACGGTAATCGGGACGATCTTTAAACACCAGGGCATGGGTGGCACGCCAGGCGCTGCGTGCCAGACCGATACGGTGCAGCAAGCGAATCTGTTCAGCGATGGCGTCGTTTTCAGGCTGCCATTCACCCTGTTGCTCCAGCCAGTCTGAAACGTTGTCGTAAACCAGCTTGGCCTTGGATTCTACCCAGGCGGCGAAGAACTGCACATCGTCGCCCAGCGTGCCGTCGGCTGCAACGGTGACGCGGCACACCACGGCTGGACGGCGCGCTTGCGCACGCAGGGAGCAGAGATCGTCGGAAAGCACGCGCGGCAGCATCGGAATATTGAATCCCGGCAGATAATTGGTAAACGCGCGTTGACGCGCCAGCGTGTCCAGCGTACTGCCCGCTTCCACGTAGGCTGTCGGGTCGGCAATGGCGATAGTCAGTTCCAGCGTGCCGTCACCGTTGTCCTTGGCATAGAGCGCATCGTCCATGTCTTCGGTGCTGGCGCTGTCGATGGTCACAAAGGTCAGGGCGGTCAAATCTTCGCGCGTCAGATTACCGTCGTTGAGCGTCAATTCACTGTCCATTTCTGGTGCAGTGCGCTCGAGATTATGACGTGACAGTGTCACCCACCACGGTGCCAACGGATCGTCGCCGGTCGTGATGTATTGCGTTAATTCAGCATGAAAGCTGCGATCGCCTTTGAGCGGATGGCGACGCATTTCCGCCACAGCCCAATCACCATCCTGAAAGGTGTGGTTTACGTCACGCCCGGTACGGCAGGGGATCGCGTCTTTCAACAGCGGATGGTCGGGCAGGATGGCAAAGCGGTCGTCCTTTTTCTGCACGCGGCCAACAAAACGCGTTAAAAAGGGTTCAATCAAGGATTCCGGCTCTGCGATTTCGCGATCTTTATCGGTGTGCAGCGTCGCAACGATGCGATCGCCGTGCATCACCTTCTTCATCTGCGGCGGTGGAATAAAGTAGCTTTTTTGTGCGTCGACTTCCAAAAAGCCGAACCCTTTATCAGTGCCTTTTACCACGCCTTCAGCACGCGGAGTTTGGGAGTGAAGTTGCTGTTTTAGCTGGGCAAGCAGCGGATTATCTTGAAACATAATGAGTAAAAGAGATGTCCAGATGCGGTTATTAACGACACTAATGAATGGCAGACAGTTTTACGCGAAACCCGTGCTGGCGGCAAGCGTGATATCTATCAATAAGGGCAATCTTCGCGTTTTGAGAATAACAGTTAATGCATTGCGTAACGGGTGTGGAACGCTGGCGTCTCAGCCAGTGCTGAGACGCCAGTGGATTAAGCGATACGTCGCTCAGTTTCAGTATCGCGTTGGCTGCGGGTTATGGCCACGGGCACTGATTTTGACGTCGGCGTAAAGGTTTCATCACCGACGCTTGAGAGCGGCACCAACGGATTGGTCTCCGGGTAATAGGCGGCCAGATTACCGCGCGGAATGTTGTAGCTGACCAGTCGAAATCCACTCACTTTGCGTGTAATGCCATCGTGCCACAGCGTCTCGATATCCACCTGGTCGCCGTCAGCCAATCCCAATGCTGCGATATCCTGTGGATTGATAAACAACACCTCGCGTTGCCCGTAAACGCCGCGATAGCGGTCATCAAGGCCATAAATGGTGGTGTTGTACTGATCGTGTGAGCGCAGGGTTTGCAGCGTAAAAGGGGCCTGCTGTGCGCCAAGCTGCGGGAACAGCGTTTTTGGCAGTGCGGCGGCACAAAAGTTGGCCTTTTGGTTCGGGGTATTGAAGCGTAACTCAGCCGCCGCATTGCCCAGATAGAACCCGCCGGGCTGTTCGCAACGGGCATTGAAATCGTCAAAGCCGGGCAGGGTAGCGGCGATATGGTCGCGGATCAGTGAATAATCCCCCGCGAGTGCCAGCCAATCCACCGGTTGGTTGCCCAACGTGGCATCGGCAATGCCGGCGACGATAGCGGTCTCAGATCGCTGCTGTTCTGAAAGAGGATAGCCCACGCCCTCCGAGGCGTGCACCATGCTAAAGGAATCCTCGACGGTGACAAACTGCGGGCCGCTGGCTTGGATATCCCGCTCAGTGCGCCCCAGCGTCGGCAGGATAAGTGCATCTTGCTTACCGATAATCAGGTGGCTGCGGTTAAGTTTGGTACTGATGTGCACCGTGAGTTGGCAGCGCTGCAAAGCGGCTTCAGTGCGCGGCGAGTCCGGCGCAGCGGCAGCAAGGTTACCGCCCAATGCGATCAATACGCGAACCTCATCGCGCAGCATGGCTTCCAGCGCTTCCACGGTATTATGACCGGGTTGGCGCGGGGGTGTGAAACCAAAGTGCGCACCGAGGCTGTCGAGAAACGCCTGACTCGGCTTCTCATCAATGCCCATGGTGCGGTTACCCTGCACGTTGCTGTGTCCGCGTACTGGGCATAACCCTGCGCCAGGCTTACCTAACTGACCAAACAGCAGTTGCAGATTGGTAATTTCACGCACCGTGGCAACGGAGTGTTTATGCTGTGTCACCCCCATGGCCCAGGTACAAATGACGCGCGGCGAGCGCTGATAGATATCGGCCACGGCGCGCAGTTGCGCTTCGCGTAAACCGGATTGCTGTTCAATCTCGCCCCAGGTGGTAGCATCAACCACCGCCAGATATGCGTCTACATTGGCGGTATGGCGGGCGATAAACGCACTGTCAAACAGCCCCGGTTGCTGCTGTGCCAAACGCTGACGGTGGGTTTCCAGCAGCGCTTTAACCATGCCGCGCACGGCGGCCATATCGCCTCCGAGGTGGGGTTGCAGGTAGGTTTCGCTGATGGTGCCGGACAGCGGTGTTAATAGTTCAAGTGGGTTTTGCGGGTTGGCAAAGCGTTCCAGACCGCGCTCGCGCAGCGTATTGAATGACACGATATGGGCGCCACGATCGGCGGCATGACGCAGGCTGTGGAGCATACGTGGATGGTTGGTGCCGGGATTTTGTCCGAAGACGAAAATGGCATCGGCATGTTCAAAATCTTCAAGGCGGATGGTGCCTTTACCGACGCCAATGCTTTGCTTCAAACCGGTACCGCTGGCCTCGTGACACATATTGGAACAGTCGGGAAAATTATTGGTGCCAAACAGGCGACCAAACAATTGATACAGGTAAGAGGCCTCGTTGCTGGCCCGTCCCGACGTGTACAACTCCAACTGATTGGGGTGTTCCAGCGCATTGAGGTGGCGGGCGATCAGCGCAAAGGCGTCCTGCCACGCAATCGGTACGTAGCGATCGCTGGCGCGGTCATAGCGCATCGGGTGGGTCAACCGCCCCTGATACTCGAGAAAATAGTCGCTCTGCTGGCGCAGACGGCTCACGCTGTGGGCGGCAAAGAACGCCGGATCGATGGCCTTGCGTGTGGCTTCCCAACTCACTGCCTTGGCGCCGTTTTCGCAAAAACTGAAGGTACTGCTGTTATCGTCACCCCAGGCGCAGCCGGGACAATCAAATCCTTTTGATTTATTGACACGGAGCAAGTTTCGAATATTTTTCAGCGCTTGCTTGCTGTCGAGCACAAAGCGGGTTGTGGCTTCTAAAGAGCCCCAACCACCCGCTGCGCTCTGGTATGGCTTGATGGCGGGTTTAAATTTCATGGTGTTATCCGCAGGTGTTGGATGTATTTGTTATGTAAATTTTATATTAAATATTTGCGATGTGTGGTCAGTCTAAGAGTGAGGGCACCGGGCGTCTAATCGACTGTGGCTATGGCGCGATTGGTCAGGGCTATTGGGTTTATGTGATTGGTATATATCACATTTTATAATTGCTTATCGGCGAATGACTTGCGGTGTACGAAGAAATTGGTTTCACTGTCATTTCCGTGGGGTGTCCCCTTAATGTTTATGCCAGACAGGAAGCGACATCATCGACATCAAACAGCTCATTTACTTGTGCAATCTTGAGAAAGAGCGCCATTTTGGCCGAGCGGCGGAGGCCAGTTTCGTCAGCCAGCCCACGCTCTCGATGCGGCTGAAAAATCTGGAGCGCGAGCTTGATTTGGCGCTGATTAATCGCGGTAACAATTTTGAAGGGTTTACGGCAGAGGGTGAGCGCGTTTTGGCCTGGGCGCGTGAAATCGTGTCGATTTATCAGGGATTGAAGCTGGAAGTAGCGTCGCTCAAGCGCGGCGTGAGCGGCGTATTGCGCATCGGCGCGGTGCCGCAGTCGGGGATGGTGCTGTCGCAACTGCTGGCTGCTGCCAATGAAATCTACCCACAGCTCGACTATCAGGTCTCCTTGTTCAGGGCCGATCAGCTTCTGGAGGCGCTCAATGCCCATACGGTGGATATCGGCCTGGGATTTTTCGAGCTTGCCACGCTCAAAGAGCTGGCTTTTCAGGCGGCGCCCGTGCACCGCAGTGAAATTTCGCTGGTTTACCACCCACAGGCATTCCCGCAGATGGTTGGTGAGACGCCGCTGGCATTAGCGGATTTGGCGGATGTGCCGCTGTGTCTGGCTGAGCCCAGCCGCTATTTCCGCCGTTATCTTGATGGGCACTTTCGCGAGTCGGGCGTGACGCCGAGGGTGAAAGTGGAAAGTGCCTCGGTGATGCAACTGATGCAAAGTGTATTTTTAGGGTTAGGCTGCGCCGTTGTGCCTCAGGGAAGCCTGTTGCCGGAAATGACGCCTGCGCTGCGCTTTCGCTCACTCACGTTGCCACCGATGCAGCGTCAGGCGGCACTGGTTGTGGCACCGGTTGGCAAGGTGACGGCTCTGGCGCAAAATTTCTTTGTTTTTGCGCAGACGTGGCTGGCAGAAAACACGGATTGAGTCGAGACGAAAAAAAACCACCGGATGTCGGTGGTTTTTGTCGATAGCGTCGGAAATTAATCCAGTTCCAGCTCATTCATGGCAGCGATGTTGAAACCGCCATCCACGTGCAGGACTTCACCGGAGATGCCAGCAGCCAGATTCGAGCACAAGAACGCAGCCGTGTTGCCCACGTCTTCAATGGTGACCACACGGCGGATTGGCGTCACGGCCTCGCAGTGGGAGAGCATTTTCTTGAAGTTCTTGATGCCAGAGGCGGCCAGTGTGCGGATCGGGCCTGCGGAAATGGCGTTAACACGCACACCTTGTGCGCCCATGGCGTTAGCCATGTAACGAACGTTGGCTTCCAGAGAGGCTTTGGCCAGACCCATCACGTTGTAGTTCGGGATAGCGCGCTCGGCACCGAGGTAGGAGAGCGTGACCAGCGCGGAGTTCGGGTTCAGCATGGCACGGCAGGCTTTTGCCATCGCCACGAAGCTGTAGGAACTGATATCGTGCGCAACGCTGAACCCCTCGCGGGTCACGGCGTCGACGTAATCACCATCCAACTGATCGCCCGGGGCGAACGCGATGGAGTGGACAAAACCGTCAAAGGTCGGCCATACGTTAGCCAGTTCGGCAAACAGGGCTTCAATGCTGGCATCTTCCGCAACGTCGCACGGCAGCACGATGTTGGAACCCAGCTCTTGCGCGAAGCCTTCAACACGTGATTTCAGCTTGTCGTTCTGGTACGTAAACGCCAGTTCAGCGCCTTCGCGTTGCATCGCCTGTGCGATACCGAATGCAATTGAGCGGTTACTGGCAACACCCGTTACCAAAATGCGCTTACCGGTTAGAAAACCCATAGCAGTAATCCTTGTGATTATAGTTGCTGCGAACGCCTGCACAGAATGCATTCATCAGGGCGTTCGAAGTGAGTAAACCGGGCGATTCTAGCATGGTTGCC
This sequence comes from uncultured Symbiopectobacterium sp., assembly GCA_964293225.1. Classification (GTDB taxonomy): domain Bacteria; phylum Pseudomonadota; class Gammaproteobacteria; order Enterobacterales; family Enterobacteriaceae; genus Symbiopectobacterium. The sequence continues at coordinate 30,628 of CAXYYB010000037.1, forward strand.
CCCAGTGGGGTACTCCGAGCAGTATCGCCCGTGCGTTTGCCGCGATGTCGCGCTGGCGAATCCGGCTAAAACTGTGTGCCGTCACGGCGCCAGGCATCGGCACTGAGCGCTTCACCAAAGTGGCTGGCAATCAGGCGTTTGGTCAAATCGTGTAGCGGCGCTGCCAATACGTCTGCGGTGCTGCCTCGCTCAACCACCTCTCCGTCGTGCATCACCACGATCTGATCGCTGATGTGCTTCATCATGCCTAGATGCTGAGTGACATAAATATAGGAGATCCCATGTTCTTCCTGAAGTTCCAGCATCAAATTAATGATTTGCGAGCGCATCGACATATCTAACGACGCCAGTGCTTCGTCAGCCACGATCACCTTGGGTTGCAAGATCAACGCCCGTGCCAGCCCTACGCGCTGCTTTTGGCCGGGGGCCAACGCCTGTGGGTAGTAGTAGGCGTGGTCCGGGCGAAGGCCTACCTGTTGCAGCGTCTGGTTGATCATTTTTTCCCGCTCGTGACCGTTCAAGGTGGTATTTAACCGCAGCGGCATATCAAGCAGTTGGCCAATACGCTGGCGTGGGTTGAGCGCATTGCCTGCATCCTGAAAAATCATGCGCACCTGCTGACAGCGGAAGCGATAATCGCCGTAGCATAGAGGATGATCGTTAATCAGCAGTTCACCGGAGGTCGGTGGAATAACCCCCGCTAGCATTTTTGCCAGGGTCGATTTGCCGGAGCCGTTCTCGCCGATAATCGCCAGCGTCTGCCGCTCGCGCAGCGTAAAACTCACGGATTTCACGGCTTCAACGTGTTGGCGATGAAATAACCCGGTGCGGTAGCGGAACGTTTTGGTCAGGTTGCGCGCTTCGAGCAGAATGTCATCCATCATTGCTCCTCCGTATTAAGCGGGAAATGGCAGGCAAACCAGTGATTTTTGGTCGATACCAACAGCGGTGTTTGCATGCATTTTTTCTGCGAATAGGGGCAACGTGGACCCAAACGACAGCCTACCGGCAGATACTCCAAAGACGGAATTGCACCCGGCAACGTGTTGAGTCTGCTTTTGTGCGGCAACGAACGGCCAAAATCGGGCATAGCGCGGATTAACGCCTGGGTGTAAGGGTGGTGCGGCGCGGTGATCAACTCTTCGCTTGGCGCGCTTTCCACCGTTTGTCCGCAGTACAGCACGTTGATGCGATCGGCCCACTTACTCATGGTTTGCAGGTCATGACTGATCAACAAAATGGTGGTGTTATTGTTCTGGTTCAGCCGCGACAGTAGCCGGAAAATCTGCGCCTGCGTGGTCGATTCCATCGCATTGGTGGGTTCATCGGCGATCAGCAGACGCGGTTGGTTCGCGAGGGCGATGGCAATCATGACCTTCTGGCATTCCCCCTCTGTCAATTCATAGGGGTAGCTGCGCATGATATCTTTGTGATCTTTAATGCCGACCCGGTGCAACAGTTCGATGGCACGACGTTTGCGCCACTGAAAGCGTTGCCACCAACGCCCTTTGTAGGTCCAGCCGGGAATGGCAAGCATCAGCTGTTTGCCTATGTGCTCGGAGGGATCGAGACAGGATTGCGGCTCCTGAAAAATCATCGACACGTTGTGACCCACCAGCTTACGTCGTGCGCGGGGCGAGAGTTGCAGCAAGTCGATATCATCAAAACGGAAGCGGTCAGCCGTCACCCGCCAGTTATCTTTGGTTACGCCACAGATGGCTTTCGCGATAAGGCTCTTGCCCGATCCTGATTCACCCACCAGGCCGCGGATTTCCCCTTCGGTCAGGGTAATGCTGACGCGATCGACGGCCTTGACCGGGCCGTCAGGTGTCAGGAATTCAATGGTCAGATTACGAATATCAAGTAGTGCCATGGTTCGTCTCCGCCATTAATCCATTTGTGACAGCAGGGAACGGCGGATGCCGTCGCCCAGCAGATTCACAATCAGTACGCTGAGGGTAATGGCGACACCCGGCAACATCACCGTCCAGGGCGCGGCATACACCAGTTCCAGCGAATTGCCTAACATGGCCCCCCATTCGGGCGTTGGCATTTGAGCACCCAGATCGAGAAAGCCCAGCGCTGAAATGTCCAGAATGGCGATAGAGAGCGCACGGGTAAACTCGGACACCAGCACCGGTCCGATATTGGGTAACACCACATACCCAATGATATAGCGGGTTGATGCGCCGTCTAACCGGGCGGCGATCACATATTCCTTATCCATCTCATCGTGCACGGCGGTGTAGAGCGTTCTCACCATGCGCGGCAGCAGCGCCAGCCAAACGGCCAGCATAGCATGCGTCAAATCCGGGCCAATGAAGGCGATCACCACAATAGCCAGCAGCAATGACGGTATTGACAGCAATGTATCAAGGATATGGTTCAATAAGGCGGAGCGCAGGCCGTGCGTTACGCCAGCCAATGTGCCAAGCACAATGCCGCAGAATGCCGCCGCATAGGTGACGATCAGCGCTGAACCGACAGTCGCCGCCGTACCGGCCAATAACCGGCTCAGTAGGTCGCGCCCCAGATCGTCTGTGCCGAGAAAAAAGGACACTTCACCGTAATGTGACCAGGAAGGGGGCAACAGCTGATAGCCCAGAAATTGCTGATCGACGGCATAAGGGGCGATGGCAGCGCCAAACAGACACAGAAACAGCAACGCCAAAAAACCGTACAGCCCAATCATCGCCAGCGTATCGCGATGGAAGAATTGCCAGATATCCCGCACGCGGCTGGGCAGGCGCTTTTCACTGTAAACGTTATCGTAGGGCATACCATTCCTTGTGTTTCAGCGAGTTTGCCATTGCGCCCCAAATATCGGACAGGACATTGACGGTAATCACCATCGCGCCGACAACCATAACCCCGGCGGAGATAGCGGCATAGTCCTGCTGGCGAATCGCACCCACCAGCCAGCGCCCTAAACCGGGCCAACTGAACACCACTTCGGTAATGATCGCCAGCGTTAACATGGTGGAAAACTGAAGCCCCAATTGCGGCGCGATCGGCGGCAGCGCATTACGCAGCACATGACGGCGGATAATGGTCAGGCGCGAAAGGCCACGGGTAGCGGCAGCTTTGACATAATTCTTACTGAACACGTCCGTCGTGCTGATGCGCATCAGGCGGATGACTTCCATCGTGGGGCCGACAGCCAGCACAATAATGGGCAAAATCAGATGGCGCACGGCGCTGATCAGCATTTCATCGCGGTAAGGGGAATCGGATAACCAGGCGTCAATAAGCGCAAATCCGGTCACAGGTTCAACCTGATAGAGCAGATCAAAACGGCCGGAGACGGGCAACCAGCCGAGTTGCAGCGAGAACAGCAGCGTGAGCAAGAGCGCCAGCCAAAATACCGGAATAGAAAAGCCCACCAACGCGATGGCGCTGATGATGATATCGGGCGTTTTATTGCGCATCACACCTGCGGTCACACCGAGCGGGATTCCTACCAACAAAGAGAGTGAGAATGCCAATACGCACAGTTCAATGGTGGCGGGAAGCACTTCCTTCAATTGCACACTGATCGATTCGCCGTTAATCGATGAAATGCCAAAATCACCGCGCATCAGGCTGCGCATAAAGAAACGGTAGGCGTCAAACAGCGTCGCACCACTGAGCGGGGCATTGGGGGTGTAATAGCACAGGCTGAAGCCCACCAGCGTGAGCAGCAGCAGAGTTATCAGCAACAGCAACAGACGACGCAGCGTAAAAATGATCACGGCTGTTCTCCCTCTTTACCCACCTGTAGTGGTGCTTCGGGCGTCGGGGTCTCACCAAACTCGCGATATACCCCGGCGAAAGAGGCATTGCCAAACGGGCTTAATATCAGCCCTTTCATGTCATAGCGGTAAGCCAGCATACGCAGCGAAGAGGCCAACGGCAGCACCGGTAACTGCTGCGCCAGTATCTGCTGGGCTTGCTGGTAGTACTCAATGCGTTTGGATAACTGCTGTGAGGTGAGGGCGCTTTGCAACACGCTGTCGAACGTGGGATCGCACCAATGGGTGTAATTGGTTTGTGAGTGAATCGCAGCGCAACTGAGCAACGGGCGGAAAAAACTGTCAGGGTCGTTACTGTCGGTGGTCCAACCGGAGAGCGTCAGGTCATGGCTCATCTCCATCAGGCGCGCCTCCTGAAAACGGCCTTCAACGGGGACAATGGTCACTTTCACGCCAACTTGCGCCAAATCTGCCTGAATCAGCTCTGCGGTTTTTAACGGGCTGGGATTATAGGATTGCGATGCAACCGGTACCCACAACTTAAGATTAATGTCAGTTGCTCCCAGGGTTGTGAGCAAGCGGCGGGCTTCTTCCGGGTTGTATTCGGTAATGCGTGATTCGTTGTCATAGGCCCAGGAAGCGCGAGGCAGCAGAGACGCTGCCGTTTCTGCCGTGCCGTAATAGATAGACTGCATCAAACGGTCATTGTTGATTGCCAGCGCGATGGCGCGGCGAATGCGCATGTCGTCTAACGGCGGTTTACGCACATTGAAGGCGAGATAGGCAATGTTCATTCCGGGACGCAGCGAGAGCCGTAGCCGTGGATCGTTGCGCAAAATAGGCAACTGGTTGGCGGCAGGGTAAGCCAACACATCGCACTCGCCGGTCAGTAATTTAGAGAGTCGGCCCGTGCCACCGACACCCAAATCGACGACCACCTGCTGCATTCGCGGTTTTCCACGCCAGTAGCGATCGTTGCGCATTAAGCGCAGATACTGACCGCTGCGATACTCTTCCAAACGATAAGGTCCGGTACCGACAGGCTCACGATCTAACAGCTCTTTTCTGTCCTGTTTGATCAACTGCCGACCATACTCGGCAGAAAGCACCGGTGCGTAGTGAGTCGCCAGGTGCCACAAAAAAGAGGCATCGGGGCTGTTAAGGCGGATTTCCAGCGCATAATCGCCCAGCTTGCGGATGCTTTGCACCACATCAGCAAACTGCAAACTGGTGAAATAGGGGTATTCACCGCCGTTAACGTCATGATACGGGTGGTTTTTATCCAGCATCCGTTGCAGGCTGAAAATCACGTCATCGGCGTTGAGTGGACGAGTGGGTGTAAACCAGTCGGTGGTTTGAAACGCTACGTCGTGGCGCAGGTATAAACGGTAGGTCGCACCGTTATCCAGAACTTCCCAACGCTGCGCCAGTTCTGGCATCAAACGGTAGGTGTAAGGATCCACATCCAGCAACCGGTCGTAAAGCTGTGCTGCCAGCGTATCGATGATCACGCCGCTGCGCGCCATCTGCGGGTTGAAGGTATTGACCACGCCGTTGACGCAGTATACGAAACCGCTGTGGCGGATATCTTCCCGCTGCGCCTGTACGGGGGCTGCGGCGAACGCAGACCCTATCAGGCAGGCGGAGAACAGCGCGCCTATTTTTATCAGGCAGGAGGTGTATCCAGACATACGATGCGCTTACGTTGGCTAAAAATCAGAGTTGTCATGATAAGAGTGTACCGCACTCTGCTAAAGCGCCCCACTCTGTAGATGCTCACCTGCTGTATTTTCCACCAAATTCGAAAAAACAGGAACAAGGTACACCGCTAGCTCATCGAGCGTATCGGGTCGCGTGGGTAAATCAAAGAACCCTACCGTTACTACGGAAATGAGAAAAATTCTCAACAAATTGCTTTACAGCTGATACTGATAACCATTATCATTCATCTCGCACTCCAAACGGCTTCTTGTAAGCGCGCAAGGGGAGCACGACATTGCTCACATTGCTTCCAGTATTATTTTAGCCAGCGTTTGCTGGCTTTTTTTGTCTGCGGTTTATGCCTCAGCGCTGGTAATGTCATGTTTTTTCAGCAGACCGCGTAACTGATGGTAGGTTAGCCCGAGTAATGAAGCCGCTTTGCGCTGATTAAAACGCGCTTGAGACAGCGCCTGCACGATCAGGGCTTTTTCTTGCACCTGCTGCCATTCTCGCAAGGCTAACGGCAGAGACGGTAGTGTGGTGTCCTCAGACGGTTCGGCAAGGGGCGTTTCAACCGGGCGTTGAAACGGGTTAATGATAATGGTATCCAGCGGTTCGGCCATTGCCCCGTGTCGATAGACCGAACGCTCCACTACGTTTTTCAATTCTCGCACGTTGCCGGGCCAGGCGTAATTCAATAGGGCATGACGCGCGCGTGCAGAAAACCCAGTGAACAACGGCAAATGCAATTCCCGGCACATGTGGATAGCGAAGTGTTCTGCCAGAAGCATGATATCCTGCTGGCGTTCGCGCAGCGGGGGCAGTTGCACCACATCGAAGGCCAGTCTATCGAGCAGATCGGCGCGAAACTTGCCAGCCGCAGCGAGTGCGGGCAGGTCTTCATTGGTAGCACACACCAGACGTACATCAACCTGAAGCGGCTGGCTGCCTCCCACGCGTTCCAAAACGCCATATTCGATGACGCGCAGCAATTTCTCCTGCACCAGCATTGGCGCTGTTGCCAGCTCATCGAGAAACAGCGTGCCGCCGTCGGCACGCTCAAAACGTCCCAGATGACGGCGTTGCGCGCCGGTAAATGCGCCGGCTTCATGACCAAACAGCTCAGAATCAAGCAGATTCTCATTAAGCGCTGCGCAGTTCAGGGAGATAAATGGGCCTTGCCAACGTGGTGACAGATAGTGCAGTCGGCTGGCAATCAACTCCTTGCCGGTGCCGCGCTCGCCTAATACCAGCACCGGTTTGGTGAGCTGCGCTAATTGTGAAACCTGCTCCAGCATCTCAACAAAGCTGTTGGCCTCACCCAGGAGATTATCCTGACCTTTTCCCATCAGATATCACCTTTTGTTGCGGTTAATTTTGCTAATTATTGGTGTATTTAACTAATCTATCTGATGTGGCTTATTTGTCAAAAAAATAATAATCAATAATTTCAGTAGGATAAATTTAACGCCATGTTGGCATGCATCTTGTAATAGCAAACGGGAACGCTAAGGTTGGTCGACATCCAGTATGACGAATCAACATCACCACCCAGTGCATGCGCACTGTGATATCACCAAGAGGACACTGTAATGGGTATTTTTTCTCGTTTTGCCGATATCGTGAACGCGAATATCAATTCGTTACTGGACAAAGCGGAAGATCCGCAAAAGCTGGTGCGCTTGATGATCCAGGAAATGGAAGACACACTGGTAGAAGTACGCTCTACGTCGGCACGGGCGCTGGCGGAGAAGAAACAGATTGCGCGTCGTGTCGAGCAGGCAGAATCCCAACAGGGACAATGGCAGGAAAAAGCCGAACTGGCGTTGCGCAAAGACAAAGACGATCTGGCGCGCGCGGCGCTGCTTGAAAAGCAGAAACTGGCCGATGTCATTGCCGTGCTGACCCGCGAAGCGGAAAATGTGGATGAAACGCTGACGCGCATGAAACGTGAAATTGGTGAGTTGGAAAACAAACTCACGGAAACTCGCGCTCGCCAGCAGGCGCTTTCGCTGCGTCATCAGGCGGCGTCTTCCTCTCGCGATGTGCGCCGTCAACTCGACAGCGGTAAACTGGATGAAGCAATGGCCCGTTTTGAACAGTTTGAACGTCGCATCGATTCGATGGAAGCGGAAGCAGAAAGCGTCGGTTTCGGTAAGCAGAAATCGCTGGATCAGCAATTTGCTGAGTTGCAGGCTGATGATGAAATCAGCGCTCAGTTGGCCGCGTTAAAAGCAAAAATCAAACCGGAAGCCTGATGGCGGCCAGTCTGTTGGGCCGCTCGCACTACACTAACACGCCTATCAAGGAGATATAATGAGCGCTTTGTTTCTTGCCATCCCATTGACCATTTTTATGTTGTTTGTGGCCCCGGTATGGCTTTGGCTGCACTACAGTCAGCGCAAGCAACGTGATGCAGCGCAAGGGGGGGCATCCTGGGGGCAAGGCGATCTCCAGCGTTTGACCACGCTGTCTCAAGAGGCGAAGCAGATGCGCGAGCGGATCCAGGCACTGGAAGAGATTCTGGATGCAGAACACCCCCACTGGAGGCAATCATGATAAAAGGAAAATTGAACGCGATGATGAATTCGCAGGGTCGCACGCTGTACCGGTTACCGCAAGAGGGTATGGTCAAGGGCGTGTGCGCTGGACTGGCGCGCTATCTGGATGTGCCGGTGAAACTGCTGCGTGTCATTGTGGTACTGTCGCTGTTCTTTGGCCTGTTTTTCTTTACGCTGGTGGCGTATATCGTGCTGACCTTTGTGCTCGATCCGGCACCGGCGGGCGCTTATGAGCACGATGATGATGCCGTGCGCCCCAGTCAAACGCTGAACGAGGCTGATGCGGTACTGCGTGACAGTGAGGCGCGTTTGCGTGACATGGAGCGCTATGTCACCTCGGAAACCTTTGCGGTACAAAGCCGTTTTCGTCAACTGTGATGTCATCAACTGGCGTATGAATCATGAGGTATAGAACAAGGAGTGACGGATTGCCCTTACAGCAACCTTTGCATCATTTACAGCATGAATTTGAAGCCCTGGTTAACCGCAGTGTCGATCGCCAACTGCGGTTGGCCGTTACCGGGCTGAGCCGCAGCGGTAAAACCGCATTCATCACCGGATTTGTCAACCAACTGCTCAACGTGCATAACGGCGCGCAGTTGCCGCTTTTTTCCGCGGTGCGGGAAGGGAGATTGCTCGGTGCAAAACGGGTTCCTCAACGAAATCTGGCGGTGCCACGCTTTGCCTATGACGAAGGCATGATGTCGCTGTTTGGCGATCCGCCGCAGTGGCCGACGCCGACACGCGGCGTCAGTGAAATTTGTCTGGCGCTGCGTTACCGCTCCAACGATTCGCTGCTGCGTCACTTTAAGGATACCTCCACGCTCTATCTGGAGATTGTCGATTATCCCGGTGAATGGCTGCTGGATCTGCCGTTGCTGGAGCAAAATTACCTCGCCTGGTCGCGGCAAATGCTCGGGTTGTTGCAAGGCGAGCGCGCCCTGTGGGCCAAGCCATGGTTAGCGTTGTGTGACAAACTCGATCCGCAAGCCCCTGCCGATGAAAATCTGCTGGCCGAGATTGCGCAGCGCTACACCGATTACCTGCTGCACTGCAAGCAGGAAGGGCTGCATTTTATTCAGCCGGGGCGCTTTGTGCTGCCGGGGGAATTGGCCGGTGCACCGGTTCTGCAATTTTTCCCGTGGCCGCAGGCACAACAACTGGGAGACGTCGCGCTGGCGCAGGCGGATGCAAAAAGCACGCTCGGCATGTTGCGCCGTCGCTATGACTATTACTGCCAGAGCGTCGTCAAAGGGTTTTACAAGCACTACTTTTCGCGTTTTGATCGTCAGATTGTGCTGGTGGATTGCCTGCAACCGCTCAATCGCGGGCTGCACGCTTTCACCGATATGCGTCTGGCGCTCACACAACTGATGCAAAGTTTCCATTACGGCAAACGTACCTTGCTGCGCCGTTTATTTTCGCCGTGCATCGATAAACTGATGTTTGCGGCCAGTAAAGCGGACCATATCACCGCGGATCAGCATGCGAATCTGGTGTCGCTCTTGCAGCAGCTGGTACAGGAAGCCTGGCAGAATGCGGCGTGTGAAGGTATTACCATGGATTGCGCCGGCATTGCGTCCGTGCAGTCAACCCAAAGTGGTGTCGTGGAATATCACGGGCAGAACCTGCCCGCGTTGCGCGGACATCGTCTTAGCGACGGCGAACCGTTGACGCTCTATCCCGGTGAAGTGCCCGCGCGTTTGCCCGGCGCTGCTTTTTGGCAGCAGCAGGGCTTCCATTTTGAAGATTTTCGCCCTCAAGCGATGAGCGTTGATACGCCGCTGCCGCACATTCGGCTGGACAGCGTCATGGAATTTTTATTGGGGGATAAATTGCGATGAGTGAACCGCTAAAGCCGCGCATCACCTTTGATGATGAGGCACCCTCGGAAACCGCACCCACGTTACGCAGTACTGTCGCCTTTGATGATGAGGCGTCGCGTCACTTTTCACCAACGCTGCCCGAAGCCGCGTTAAGCAGCGAGGGGGAAGCTGAAGCCGCCGTTGAGGCAGCATTGCGACCACGCCGCAGCCTGTGGCGCAAGCTGGTAATGGCGGGTATCACCTTATTTGGTGCCAGCGCGGTTGCACAGGGCATCCAATCAGTACATACCGCCTGGCTAGAACAACAGTGGATCGCGCTGGGTGGGTTGGCGGCGGGCGGTATGATAGTGGTCGCTGGTGCGGGCTCGCTGATTGCCGAGTGGCGGCGTTTGTACCGGTTGCGGGCCCGTGCCGAAGCGCGCGATAAAGCCCGAGAGTTGCTCGGCAGTCACGGTATTGGGCAAGGGCGCGATTTTTGTGAAAAGCTGGCGCAGCAGGCCGGGTTGGAGGATGGGCATCCAGCACTCCAGCGTTGGCGTGCTTCACTGCATGAGACGCATAACGATAAAGAAGTGCTGGTGCTTTATGCCAATCTGGTGCAACCGGTGCTGGATAACCGCGCCCGTCGCGAGATCAGCCGTTCGGCCGCTGAATCCACGTTGATGATTGCGGTCAGCCCGCTGGCACTGGTGGACATGGCTTTTATTGCCTGGCGCAATCTGCGTCTGATCAATCGTATCGCCGCGCTTTACGGTATTGAGTTGGGCTATTTCAGCCGCATTCGCCTGTTTAAACTGGTGTTGTTGAATATCGCTTTCGCCGGTGCCTCAGAGATGGTGCGTGAAATCGGTATGGATTGGATGTCGCAGGATCTGGCTGCGCGCCTTTCGGCCCGCGCGGCGCAAGGCATTGGTGCGGGATTGCTGACTGCACGACTCGGTATCAAGGCGATGGAGCTTTGTCGTCCCTTACCCTGGCTCGACGATAAGCCTCAACTCGGTGATTTCCGGCGTGAGTTGGTCGGGCAAATCAAGACCGTGGTACAGAAAAAAAACACACCCACACCGCCGTAAGCGCCATTAACGCGCGAAATACCGACAACGGGAAAAAAGATGTTGCCACCTGTCAACTTTTGCTGACAGGTGGCTTCATCCGTGAGAGGGGACGCGGTATGATGCCGGTGATATCCATTCCCCTGGAAGAAGGTAGCTGTTAATGCGTCTGGAAGTCTTTTGTGAAGATCGAATTGGCCTGACGCGCGAGTTGTTAGATTTGCTGGCCTCGCGCGCTATTGATTTGCGGGGCATTGAAATTGACCCCGCCGGACGGATTTACCTGAATTTTGCCACGCTTGGATTTGACGATTTCCGTGTACTGATGGCGGAGATCCGGCGTATCGAAAGCGTGCGCGATGTGCGCACCGTGGCGTTCATGCCTTCAGAGCGAGAGCAGCGCGCGATGAATGCCGTTTTGGAATCGATGCCCGAGCCCGTTTTCTCCCTCGATCTGAAAGGCAATATTGAATTGTTCAATCCGGCGATGTTGGCGCTGTTCGAACAATCGGCTGACAGCATCGGTGCTGTCACCATTAACCAGTTGATCCCCAATTACAACTTTACACGCTGGCTGGAGCGTGACGATCGCAGGCTGGAGTCGGAGCGCGTGATGATTCGCGGGCAAGACTTCCTGTTGGAAATCACCCCAGTGTATTTGGATAATGATGCGGGCGAAAGCGTGATTGCGGGCGCGTTGGTCATGCTGAAATCGGCGGTGCGTATGGGCCGCCAGTTACAAGATCTGGCGGTTAACGATGAGAATGAATTTAATCACATCGTCGCCGTCAGCCCGAAAATGCGTCAGGTGGTTGAGCAAGGTAAAAAGCTGGCCATGCTCGATGCGCCACTGCTGATCGTGGGCGATACCGGCACCGGTAAAGATATGCTGGCCCGTGCCTGCCATCTGCGCAGTTCTCGCGGCAAAAAGCCTTTCCTGGCACTCAATTGCGCATCACTGCCTGACGATGTGATGGAAAGTGAACTGTACGGCCACGCGCCGGGTGCGTATCCCAATGCGCTGGAAGGTAAAAAAGGCTTCTTTGAGCAGGCCAATGGCGGTTCCGTATTGCTGGATCAGGTGGGCGAAATGTCACCGCAGATGCAAACCAAACTGCTGCGTTTTCTCAATGACGGCACCTTCCGTCGGGTAGGGGAAGAGCACGAGGTGCACGTTGATGTACGGGTGATTTGCGCCACGCAAAAAAATCTGCTGGAACTGGTGCAGCGTGGTGAATTCCGTGAAGATCTCTATTACCGACTTAATGTGTTAATGCTTACCCTGCCGCCGCTGCGCGAACGTCCGGCGGATATCATGGCGCTCACCGAACTGTTCGTGGCGCGTTTTGCCGACGAGCAGGGTATTGCCAGACCCCGCATTGCGCCGGAGTTGTATCATCTGCTGCCACAGTACGGATGGCCGGGTAATGTCCGTCAGTTGAAAAACACCGTTTATCGTGCGTTGACCCAGTTGGAAGGGCGCGAACTGCGCGTGCAGGATATCGATCTACCCTCATTCACCCTTGATACCGTACAAAGTGATGACTTGCTTGAAGGTTCACTGGACGATATCAGCAAGCGCTTTGAACGTTCGGTGCTGACCCGCCTTTATCAGGCTTATCCCAGCACGCGTAAACTGGCAAAACGTCTGGGCGTTTCCCATACGGCCATCGCCAACAAATTGCGAGAATACGGACTGAGCCAGCGTAAAGCCGCCGATGAGGCGGAGGAGTAACCCAACAAAAACGGCTGCCGAGGCAGCCGTGTTTTTATCTGTTGAGACTTATTTCAGTGCAGCCAGCGCGGCATCATAATCAGGTTCGGTGGTGATCTCGTTCACCAACTCGCTGTACAGCACGTTGTCTTGCTCATCCAGCACCACCACAGCGCGCGCAGTCAGTCCGTGCAGCGGGCCAGCGGCGATAGCAACACCGTAGTTGTCCTTGAATTCCGCACCGCGTAGCAAAGAGAGTACCACCACGTTGTTCAGACCTTCGGCACCGCAGAAACGCGATTGTGCAAACGGCAGATCGGCGGAGATACAGAGCACCACGGTGTTATCCAGTTCAGAAGCCAGTTGGTTAAATTTACGCACGGAAGCGGCGCAGACACCCGTATCAATACTTGGGAAAATATTCAGGATTTTACGCTTACCGGCGAACTGGGTCAGCTCGACATCGGAAAGGTCCTTGGCAACCAGTGTGAAAGCGGGAGCCTTCGCGCCTTTCTCTGGAAAGTTTCCGGCTACAGCGACAGGATTGCCTTGAAAATGTACAGTTTTTGACATTTCTTTGTCCTTCAATTACAGGTGGTTAACACGGACATCAGTGTAGGGCAACATTAGCAACATTGATATAAAAACTTTTGTTGCAACAAGGTGACACACGGAGACAGATAGCGTTCGCTGGCGTCGTCGGCGGAAACCGCAGGCAGCTCTAACGTGATGCACGGTAGCTGACGTTCTGCGCACCAACTGCCAAAAGAACCCGGCGTGGGGTAACCAATATGCTCAACCTGCGGCAACGTGAAGGCCTGTGAAAGCCATCCTGCCAGCGAAGAGCGGTCTGGATCGTCGACGCAGGCGAGCGGTTCGTGAAAGGTGACAACCCAGGCTGGATCGAGACGTTCAATCAGCGAGCACAATGCCTGGGTTTCAGGCTCGGAGCCGGGATACTTACCGGTGGAAAGCTGTACGTCGCGTTCAGGCGTGGCGCTGTTCCAGCGGTAGACTGTATTGGCGTCCTGCCAGTTGGCGGTGGGAAAATTACGGTTCAGATCAACGCCATTGGCATTGGCGCGCAGACCAAGTTGGCAGCCATCCGGATTGACGCATAGCACCAAATGCTGATGGCGTTGTCCGGGTAACAGTGTTCGCAGGGCGCAGGAGAGAACGGCAATTGACGCGGCTTCATCTCCGTGCGTGCCGGCGAGAATCAGACCCGTGTCGCTGCTGGTGTGCTCAGCAGGAAAATAGAGTAACGGTGCGCCTAATGCGGATGAACCATAGCGTTCACCGGATACCTTAAGGGGGCCACGCTGGTGGCGTGGTGTCAGCAAACACGTGCCCGTCATGATGATGCCAGAGCCTCATGGTGGTCATTCATCCGACTACTTCACCATAAAAGGTGAGATGAAAAAAGCCTTATTCGTGCCCCGTTTCGCATTGATACATACAGAGCGCCAACGCAATAAGGCGATATAGCCCATTTCCCGCTATCATGGTTGCAATACACTGTGACAGATACCGTAACCTGATGATGGATGAGGTGAATGGCTATGCAATACCATAATAATACAGGGCTGAAACGGGGCCTGCTGGCGGTCATTTTGGGCTCGATAGCGGGCAGTGCTGTGGCGGCCAACGTGCCTGCCGATGCCGTATTGGCGGATAAACAGGAAATTGTCCGCCATATTAAGGATGAACCTGCTTCGCTGGACCCGATTAAAGCGGTTGGTTTGCCAGAGGCTCAGGTGTCGCGCGATCTGTTTGAGGGGCTGTTGAATCAGGACGCACAAGGGCGGGCTATCCCCGGCGTGGCGTTGCGCTGGCAAACCAATGACAACCGAACCTTTCTGTTTACGCTGCGTGATGATGCGCGCTGGTCAAATGGCGATCCGGTGACCGCACAGGATTTTGTCTTCTGGTGGCGGCGTCTGGTTGATCCTGCCATCTCCTCCCCGTGTGC